>NZ_KI911557.1:4801986-5412720 GCF_000515215.1 Methylomonas sp. 11b | reverse complement strand
CATGGATTGAAGAAAAAGGTGATCTTTTCAGGTATGAGTTGCCATTACTTATTCATTATATATATGATAATTCCTTGTTTACTGATAGTATTTTATACACCAGAAAAATAGATCCATATGGAGAGGAAAAGGATGTTAATTACGCTTTGAATAATCATAGAGATGTCTACGATATTTGTGAGGTAATTTATCTTAAAACAAGAGTAAATAGGTTTCAGCACACACTTGAAAGTTTTAACCCAAATCAATACATAACTATTTACTCGATTGATGGCATGGATGGCTATCAATTTGAGGAATTTCTTGTTGATTTATTTAGGAAGAGGGGTTGCGAGGTAAAAAGTACACCAAAAGGAAGAGATCAAGGGGCAGATTTATTTATTGAGTCTTTTGGAAGCAAAATAGTTATTCAAGCAAAGAACTACCAAGGAAATATAGGAAATAAAGCAGTCCAAGAAGTTATTGCGGCCAAACAATTTTATTCTTATAATGATGGCATAGTTATTACAAATAGATATTTTACACCATCCGCTAAAGAACTTGCATTGAGCGCTAAAATCAAGCTTATTGACAGGGATGAGTTAATTAGATATTTAGATGAATATAACACTACAATTATAGAAAATAATTTAGAAACACCATTGAATTAAAGTTTTAATAATTTGCCTAGCCATTCCTACCCGAATGGCTAACCGAGTATCGCCGAACCTCTTCAGCAACACAGGCAGCGCCCTTATACCTGCTTCTGATTGACTATGCGCCCCAAAAGGCCCTCCCTGTTAGGCGAGGGAGGGCGCTTTGTAACCAGAGCGCATTGCCGTGTTTTTGAGCCTTAAAACATAGCCTATTGTAAGGCTAACATGTGTGCGAACCTTGTGCACTAGTGTACAAAAAAGCGCGTTTTTACGCGTTAATATAACTATATCAATAGTTAAGAAAGCTTGGCATACTTGCTTATGCTTGATGGCGAACAGCCAAATATAGCAGCTAGATCTCTTGTTGTGTAGTTTTGCTTTCTAAGTTCTTTAACTTTTTCCCAGTCAATATTTGGCTCACCTAAAGCTTCAATTTGAATTGAAATCATATTCCTTAGTCTTTGGTTTTCTTCATTATTAGAATTTATTTTATGTAATAATGAAATTTGTTTTGAAAGCTCGGTTAATGCACCTGTTAAAGTGTTCTTTATGATTGCTCTAAAGTTATATATATGGTTTTCTTTTAGGCTTTTAATTAAATATGTTTCTTCATATGACTTTAATACTTCTTTAAATACCTTGCCTATTTTTTTTCGTGCTACAGTCTTTTTCCATAACATACCTTTCTTTTTCTCATCTGAATAAGATTTTAGAGCTTTTCTTCCTGAAACACCTGTTTCTAAAACAATTTTTATTAACATTTCTAAGTCTTTACGGGTTGCTATGTGTGTTTTTAAGCCACAGTCTTTAAGCATATTATAATGCCTATCATTGCGCTCGCTATCCTCTTTTCTCCTACCTGAAAATGTATTTGCATTTTCCGCTGCTATTATTTTTTTACATTCAACTTGCTTTAAAATAAATATTAAGGCACTAATGACATTCAAATTATTTTCCATATTTTCACCAAGATATTTTCATAAAAAATAAGCACGATTTCAGGCAAAAAAAAGCCCGTATACACTAATGGCTACGGGCTTTTTAATATAAATAAAATGCTTTTAAATATATAAATATTATTAATTATTTTTATATTTAGTATTTATAGATGTGAAAATACTTTTTTTAAAAAAATCGGGAATAAAAAGCGTTCTATGTCTTAAGTTATACACTTACTTTTTATTTACCTGGAGTACCTTTCTATCTTATGCGGAAAAAACAGGCTTGAAGTAGTTAGTTCGTCGTGGCACACTCTTGGCACAGAGGGAAGGAACAACATATAGTCTCTTCCTGCTGGTGAATGGCTTTAAAACTGGCTTTCTAGTTGGTTGAAAAGAAATTCTTGTAGCTTCAGGTGCTAGTAGGGGTAACCCTGTGGAGGTTCAAGTCCTCTCCTCGGCACCATTTTTATTTTCTTCTTGCAAAAAAGCAGCAAGATGGAGATTAAAAATCCTTGTAGACTTTCTCATAGCTACAAACTCTGTAGCATTAAATTATAAGTTCAATAGTTATTTAAAATAATTGTGGGTTTATAAGCCAGCTAAAATATATCTCACCTTATCGAGATGAGATTCTAACTCTCAAAATTTCCTCCGAATAGTCTCGAGCCTATTCCCACATCAAATTCATCATACAACTACCTGCCAGAAACGCAGGTAAAAAGTTTATAGGGCTAACGCAGCATAGCTATCGTTATCGTCAACTGCCGCTGAAACGCGCGCAATTAACTCCAAATTGCTATTGTGCTCCATCATACCTCCTATAGCCAAGGTAACAATCATCGCTTCGAACGGATATACCAAATGAGCGCGATATCGTTGGCAATACGTCTCTTCATCCAAGCCGCCAATCCCGTGACTAGCTAACGACGTCAAATATAGCTTTAGCAATTGTTTTTCATGAGCGCGCCGGGACTCCGGCTTCAGCGATGTCGCTAAAAAATAAGCAAGATCACTAACACCCTCCCCCATCCGTACCAATTGCCAATCCAGAAAGCCCGGCTCAGAGTGATTCCAAAATAGATTGCCTGGATGGCAGTCATGATGCACCAGGGTCTGCACGCCGGCTGCCAAGATCCTGGTGATTCGCCGCCGATCCGCAGCATAGTGCAGTGCGGATCGATGTAATTGGCTGGGCACCAAGCGCCCTGCGCGCTCAAGGCCACGCTTCATCAACGGCACAGCCAGTAAGGTACCCATATGATTTTCGACATTGTGACTAAAACCGTTTAACCAGCGATGCGTTTTCAGCAGCCTGGCATTACCCCAATAGTGAGCATGAAAACCGGCTAACTTTTCGACCACCCGCTGAGCTTGCTCCAAAGACAGAGCGTCGGCGGCAAGCCCGGGCCTAAAACCCAGCTCGTCCAGGTCCGTCATTACCAATGTAGTACCGCGTCCTAACTGACTCTCAGCCGCTAATATTTGCGGCAAATTCACCGGCACACCCTGAGAAAGCGAATTATAAAAATGAACTTCCTTATGCAATAAAAGCGGTATAGTGGTAATCGCTCTGGACTTAATTGCCAGCGACGGCGTTTTTACAAACCATCGACTTGGAACGACGCCGATGGCGTCATGATTTACCGTAAGCCGCAAGCGCGTCGATGTGCCAATATTGACGGATTGAATATCTACTGCACTGACTTTGGCACTGGTTGCGTATCGGTTAACAATACGTTGCGCCCATTGTCGGGATAATTGATCCGGGTGATGCACGACAATATGGTTTCTAAAACGGTTCAACATCGGATTAAGCCAGTCTCAAATATTTGATAAATCGAAATATTAGCAGCCGTATTCATTCAATTTAATTTCATCGATCAAACAGTAATTAACTAATTATCAAAATCCTGTGTATTCCCATAGTTTTTCAAGCAATAAAAAGCCCGCCAAGTCAAGTAACTTGCGGGCTATGCAATATTCAATCTCAAAAAACTTGGTCGGGACGGCGGGATTCGAACCCACGACCCCTTGTCCCCCAGACAAGTGCGCTACCAGGCTGCGCTACGCCCCGAAGTTTATCGTTATATCAATGCCCATCCAGCAGAGCGGGCTAGTAATAATATCACATTATTCGAGAAAGGCTATTTCAGTAGCTCCAAAATATCTTCCAACTCGCCTATCATTTGATGAATAAGTTGCTTGGTGCGAAGACTATCTTCCTTGGCGCTGCCACTCGCCAGATGAGCACGCGCTCCACCTATCGTGTAACCTTGCTCGTATAACAAAGCGCGAATTTGTCGAATCAACAACACATCGTGACGCTGGTAATAGCGACGGTTACCTCGGCGCTTCACCGGACTCAGTTCGGTAAACTCCTGCTCCCAATAACGCAATACGTGGGGTTTTACCGCACAGAGGTCGCTAACTTCGCCAATCGTAAAATATCGCTTGGCCGGAATAACCGGTAATTCGTTGTTATTACTGGGTTCCAGCATACGCTTCTACTCGAGCTTTCAATTTTTGCCCTGTTCTAAAAGTCACCACACGTCTTGGAGTGATAGGAATTTCTTCGCCCGTTTTCGGATTTCTGCCCGGACGACCGCTTTTATCGCGCAATTCGAACTTACCGAACCCGGAAATTTTTACTTGCTCACCGCTCTCCAGACTTTTTTTAATTTCGTCAAAAAACAACTCTACGATTTCTTTAGCTTCGCGTTTGTTTAAACCGAGGTCTTCAAACAATTTCTCTGCAATATCTGCTTTGGTTAATGCCACAATCACTCCCTCAATTTTGCATTCAGTTTAGCCGCTAAAGTGTCCAGCACTTTGCGAAATATAGCATCAATTTCTGTGTCGGTAAGCGTTTGTGTAAAATCCTGCAAGACTAAAGCTAACGCGACACTCTTATAACCTTCGGCTACGCCAGGTCCGCGATAAATATCGAAGATCGATATTTCGCGTATCGCCGTCTCGCGACATTCTTGAATAACCCTGGTAATTGCGGTAGCCGATACGGCCTCCTCCACTAACAAAGCCATATCGCGGCGTACCGAAGGAAATTTAGATAGCGCTCTGAATTTCGGAACCTTCCGTTTCAATACGGCTTCCTGCTCCAGCTCGAACAAGTATACCGGGCTATCGAAACCTAATTGTTTTTCCAGCGTCGGATGCAGCATACCTAATAAGCCTATTGCTTCGCCGCTTGAATTTTTGATTTGCGCGGTTTGACCGGGATGTAATGCTGGATGTTGATAGACAACAAACTCCGCTGTAATACCCGTTAAACCGAATAACGCTTCGACATCGGCTTTCAGATCGAAGAAATCCAGCTTTCTGGCTTTTTCGCCCCATTGCTCGGCGTTAACCGTCCCCAAGGCCACACCGGATAACATTTTCCGTTGCTGAATGTGCCCGTCTTCATAGAAAAACCGCAACCCGGCTTCAAAAAGGCGCACACGACTCTGTTGACGATTCGTGTTGTACAAAGCCGCATTCAATAGACCGCACCACAGCGTAGTGCGCATGACAGCCAGCTCGGAGGATATAGGGTTTTGAATCCGGATAAATTCTTCGCCAGGCGCGACGGCATTTTGCATCGCTTCATCAACAAAGCTGTAGGTAATCGCTTCCTGATAACCGCGATCTACCAAGCAATCCTGCAATCTCGCCAATGGCAACTGTGCCTCAGGTGCTTTGCCAAGCTCAGAGCGCATCAACAAACTACTGCTAGGTAGATTGTTATATCCATAGATTCTGCCGATTTCTTCCAGCAAATCTTCTTCGATGGCAATATCGAAACGAAAGCCTGGCGGGGTAATTTCCCAACCGTTTTCGACTACTTGAACCTGCATACCCAATCCTTCAAATAGCGCATGCACTTCATCGTCGCCGAACTGGATACCCAATACTTTGGCGATACGCTGACTACGCAATTTGACTGGCTCTCTGGGTGGCAGCGCCGCAACAGCAGTAATTTCCTGAACTGGCCCCGGGCTGCCGCCTGCAATCTCGATGATCAGTTGTGTCGCGCGTTCTATGGCACGGCGCTGCAAATTAAAATCCACACCCCTTTCAAAGCGATGTGAGGAATCAGTGTGCAAACCAAATTGACGAGCCTTGCCGGCTACATTAATCGGTGTAAAAAACGCGCATTCCAGAAATATGTCCCGAGTCTCACCAAATACCGCACTATCCTTGCCACCCATCACCCCAGCCAAAGCCAAGGCTTGTTTTTGATCGGCAATGACTAAGGCGTCACCATCCAATTCTATGGTTTGGTCGTTCAGTAAAGCCAAGGACTCGCCGGCCCGGCTGCGTCTAACCACGATAGGTGCGCTCAGTTTATCGGCATCGAAAGCATGTAGCGGTTGACCCAGTTCAATCAAGACGTAGTTGGTAACATCAACAACCGGACTTAAACTTCTAATACCACAGCGGCGCAGACGCTCCTGCATCCACATTGGCGTGACCGCAGCGGGATTGATATTTTTGATCAAACGCCCGAGATAAACCGGACACGCTTCTGTCGCTTCAACCTTAACTTCCAAGGTTTGTTGGTGCTGCGGCTCGATAACAGCAAACGCCGTTGCCTGGAACGGCAGATTGTTTAGCACCGCCACTTCCCTGGCAACGCCTTCGACGCTCAAGCAATCGGCACGGTTAGGTGTTAAGCCCAACTCGATCACGTTATCATTCAGCGTCAAATAGTCGCGAATATCGACACCGACCGGTGCATCAGCCGGTAATTCCATCAAACCATCGGAACTGACCGCTAAGCCTAATTCTTTTTCCGAACACAACATACCGAACGACAATTCGCCGCGCAGCTTGGATTCTTTTATTCTGAAATCGCCGGGCAACACCGCACCGATCAATGCTGCCGGAATTTTCAAACCGGGCCTGACATTGCTGGCACCACAAACGATTTGCAGGGGTTCAGCTTGGTCGACATTGACCTGACAAACCCTAAGTTTATCGGCGTTTGGATGTTGAATAGTGGAAAGTACTTCGCCGACCACCACCCCGGAAAATTCAGCTGCCACCGGCGTCACGGCATCGACTTCTAGACCGGCCATGGTCAATTGCACGACTAATTCGGCAGTGGCGACAGGCGGATTGACTAGTTCTCTTAACCAGGCTTCACTGACTTGCATGATTATTTTCCACCGTTACCTAAACTGTTGTAAAAATTTCAAATCGTTTTCGAAAAACATCCGCAGGTCGTTGATGCCGTATTTCATCATCGCCAGACGTTCGACACCGGTTCCGAAGGCAAAGCCCGAATAAACTTGGTTATCGATACCGACCGATTTGAATACTTCCGGGTGAATCATGCCGCAACCGCCGACCTCCAGCCAGCCCGTTTGTTTACAGACGCGACAACCTTTGCCGTCGCACATGACGCAGGACACATCGAATTCGGCAGACGGCTCTGTGAACGGAAAATAGGAAGGCCGAAAGCGCACGTTGACTTCTTTTTCGAAGAAGGCGCGCAGAAACTCAAAAATGACGCCCTTCAGGTCACCGAAACTAACGTCGGTATCGACCAAGAAGCCTTCGACCTGATGAAACATGGGTGAGTGAGTCATGTCCGAATCACAACGGTACACACGGCCCGGCGCGATAATTTTCAGGGGCGGCTTTTCGGATTCCATCACCCGAATCTGTACCGGCGACGTGTGGGTTCTCAATACGGTATGTGCATCGAAATAGAAGGTATCGTGCATCGCCCGCGCGGGATGATGTTCGGGAATATTCAAGGCGCCGAAGTTATGGTAATCGTCTTCGATTTCCGGGCCTTCGACGATATTAAAGCCGGCCTCGGCAAAAATTTTGGCAATCCGCCGCAAGGTGATCGTGACAGGATGCAATCCGGATACGGTCTGGCCACGCCCCGGCAGGGTAACGTCAATACATTCGCTAGCCAAACGCGCCGCCAATTCGGCATTTTCTAAAGTCAACTTCCGCGTTTCTAACGCTTCTTGAAATTTGTTTTTAGCATCGTTGATAACTTGCCCGGCACTGCGCCGTTGCTCGGGGTCCAGACTACCCAGCTCTTTCATCTGCTGAGTAAACAGGCCCTTTTTGCCTAAGTAATTGACTCTGACCTGATCGAGTTGACTGAGGTCTGTTGCATGTGCAAGCTCTTGTAATGCCTGCGTAACAATATCTTCGATACTAGCCGACACGACTCAGCTCACTTTTGTCTGCAATTGAGGGAGATTCCAAAACGATAGGTTCCCGCCAAACGAGATACGGCGGAAAATTCCCCGCCAGAAACGGGGAGTCGAGCGATTAAGCCGCTCTTGCGGAGCGGCTTAATATTTTCCTTACGGTTTGCTTTGGTTTGCTATAGCCACTTTCGCAATCGCGCCGAAAGCGTCGATATCGCGTACAGCCAAATCGGCCAATACTTTGCGATCAATCGCAACATTGGCTTTATTTAGACCGTTGATCAAACGGCTATAGGAGATACCGTACAAACGTGCGGCAGCGTTGATACGCACGATCCACAAAGCGCGGAATTGGCGTTTTTTCTGTTTACGGTCGCGATAAGCGTATTGACCGGCCTTAATGACCGCCTGCTTGGCGACGCGGTAAACCCGGCTACGGGCACCGTAGTAACCTTTTGCCAGTTTTAAAATCTTTTTATGTCTTGCTCTAGCGGTGACGCCGCGTTTAACTCTAGCCATGTTCTACTCTCTTCAATAACGGTGACAAATCAACTGTACGGCAGCATACGCGCAACCAATGGCGTATCCGACGGATGAAGAATGGCTGTTTTACGCAGTTGCCTTTTACGTTTGGTGGTTTTTTTGGTCAGGATATGACGCTTATGCGATTGTTTGCATTTAAAACCGCCGCTTCCGATTTTCTTGAAGCGCTTGCCGGCACCACTATGGCTTTTCATTTTTGGCATTTGTTTTCTCCAATGATTAAAAGTAAAGTCCCTGAGATAAAACCCAGTGAGGCAAAATGCTTGGCCCCATTGAATTTCCGGACACAAAAGTATCCGCTAGCCGATTCGTTCCTGAATCGCGTTGCCGTTTTAAAAAACGGCTAAAACCGTGTGATCGAATTATTTCTTTTTCTTCGGGCCCATCACCATGACCATTTGCCGGCCTTCCAACTTGGGAAATTGCTCGACTATGGCCATTTCTTCCAGATCGGTTTCGATACGTTTCAACAAGTCCATGCCCAACTCGCGATGAGTTAGCTCCCGGCCTTTAAAACGTACAGTGATCTTGGTTTTGTCGCCTTCGTTTAGAAACTTGATCAGGCTACGCAGCTTGACCTGGTAATCACCTTCTTCGGTACCGGGCCTAAACTTGATTTCCTTGATCTGGATTTGTTTTTGCTTTTTCTTGGCGGCTTGCAGTTTTTTGTTTAACTCAAACTGGTATTTGCCGAAGTCCATGACTTTGCAAACCGGAGGATCGGCATTGGGCGATATTTCGACCAGATCCATGTTTGCATCGTAGGCGAGCTGTAACGCTTCGTTTATTGAAACAACCCCGACTTGTTCACCTTCAGCGCCTACTACCCGAACCCGCCTGGCGGTAATTTCGGTATTTAAGCGCGTTGCATCTTTTTTAGAGCTGATACCCTAATCCTCCAAGTTGTTATTATTTTCGATCCGCAATCTGGTTTCTCAAGCGTTCGCCAAGTTCGCCAATTGACAGACTTCCTAGATCCTCGCCCTGCTGCGTGCGTACACTGACAGTGTGAGTTTCTAATTCCTTGTCGCCGATAATCAAAAGATACGGCACTCGCTGCATGGAATGCTCACGGATTTTAAAGCCTATCTTCTCGTTTCTCAAGTCAATTTTGACTCTAAGACCTTGTTTTTCAAGTTGTCGCCTAACTTCCTCGGCATAATCGGCATGGCGATCAGTGATATTCATCACCACCAACTGCACCGGCGCCAACCACAATGGAAAAGTTCCGGCAAATTGCTCGATCAAAATCCCGATGAATCGCTCCAAGGAACCCAGGATCGCCCGATGCAACATTACCGGCACATGCCTAGCGCTATCTTCGCCTATATACGAGGCATCCAGCCTTTCCGGCATCGAGAAATCAACCTGTATAGTACCGCATTGCCAGACTCGACCTATACAATCTTTTAAGGAGAACTCAATTTTAGGACCATAAAAGGCGCCTTCACCCGGCTGTAACTGCCAATCCAAACCTTTAGTATTCAGCGCCAATTCCAAAGCATTTTCAGCTTTATCCCAGACCGCATCGTCACCAACGCGATTTTCCGGACGAGTCGACAGTTTGATAATCACTTCTTCGAAGCCAAAATCCTTATATACCTCGAACAACAGATCGATAAACGTAGACACTTCGGATTGAATCTGATCTTCGGTACAGAAGATGTGTGCATCGTCCTGTACGAAGTTTCTAACCCGCATCAAACCGTGCAAAGTACCGGATGGCTCATTGCGGTGGCAGGAGCCAAACTCGGCAAGGCGCACAGGCAAATCTCGGTAGCTCTTAATGCCTTGATTATAAATTTGAATATGACAGGGGCAATTCATCGGTTTCACCGCATAATCGCGGCTTTCCGAATGTGTGGTAAACATCATTGCACTGAACTTATCCCAGTGCCCTGACTTTTCCCACAAAGTACGATCAACAATTTGCGGCGTTTTGACTTCGCCGTAGCCGTTCACGCGCAATTTCTCGCGCACGTATTGCTCGATTTGCTGATAAATAGTCCAGCCTTTGTCGTGCCAGAACACCATGCCCGGGGCTTCTTCCTGGGTATGAAACAAATCCAGCGCCTTGCCGATTTTGCGGTGGTCGCGCTTTTCGGCTTCTTCCAGACGATGCAGATAAGCGGCTAGCTCCTTAGCGTCGCCCCATGCGGTACCGTAAATGCGTTGCAGCATTTCGTTTTTTGAATCGCCGCGCCAGTAAGCGCCGGCAATTTTCATTAACTTAAAGGCTTTTAATTTGCCGGTGCTGGGCACATGCGGGCCACGGCACAAATCGGTGAATTCGCCTTGCTGATACAAAGACAAATCTTCGTTGGCAGGAATCGAAGAAATAATTTCAGCTTTATACTTCTCGCCCAAACCTTCAAAAAACTTTACAGCTTCGTCCCGCGACAACAGGGACCGACTAATTGCAATATCCTGCGCAACCAGTTCCGCCATTTTCTTTTCAATGGCTGTCAAATCATCAGGTGTAAAAGAACGCTCAAAGGCAAAGTCGTAATAGAAACCGTTTTCTATCACCGGACCTATGGTTACCTGCGCCGAGGGGAATAATTGCTTGACTGCCTGGGCCAATAAATGCGCAGTGGAGTGGCGAATTACATCAACACCCTCTTCGTCCTTGGCAGTGACGATTTGCAAGCTGACATCGGAATCGATTAGCGTGGAGGCATCCACCAACTTGCCATTGACCTTGCCAGCTAACGTGGCCTTCGCCAGACCCGTACCGATAGAAAGGGCCACATCCATTACAGACACCGCTTGGTCGAATTGACGCTGAGAGCCGTCGGGCAAAGTGATTACAGGCATTTTCGATTCCACAATAAAAAAAGCACCGTCATGCGGTGCTTTATGTTTTGGTAGGCGCGAGTGGACTCGAACCACCGACCCCCACCATGTCAAGGTGGTGCTCTAACCAGCTGAGCTACGCGCCTAAAGTCTATCGTTCGAGCCGCGCATTATAACGATCTAAACAGCTTATGCAAGCTTTTTCTCCGACGACCGCTGGTTCAAGCCGTTGCAGTTAAAATGGAACCCTTAGCGCCAGGGGTTGGCGAGTTGCTCTCACGATTACCGGACAACTTGTTTAAGAACTCCAACAAAGTCGGTTTTTTACCATTCACAGGAGTACCCAGCAAATTCACTAGCTCGTTAAAACTATCTTGCAATTCCTTATATTTACCGCCAGTTGCACCATTTGCGTCACTCAGAGCCGTGATCAAATTTTGCAAATTATCGGTGAATTTACCGTAGCCATTTCGACCTACCCCTCTATCACCATGCTGAACATCATCGTCGGAGCCGTGACGCCGATCCGCACTGTATTTCAAAGCCTGACGCAAATCGTGCAAGAAGCTGTGTAAGGCCTGACGAACATCGGCGACAGTTGCGCGTGGCGCGGACGTAGTGGTTGTAGCCGTTGATGTATTCGTTACCGGTACAGTTGTCGTAGTTGCCGGCGTACCGGCGTTATTCTGGACGCTGGTTGCAGGAGTTGCGGCCGGCGCTTGTGCAGCGCTTGTTGTTACAGGCGTCGAAGTAGTCGTAGTCGGCGTAACCTGCTTTGGCGGTGTTTGCACGGCACTTGCATCGCCTTGCGCCGCTGTAGAAGTTTGCTGCACACCACTTTGCTTTAATACCTGCCGTAAATCCTGCAAAAAGGTCTGCAACAACTGCCCGAGATTAGATGAGTTATTTTGACCGCCACCAGCATTGTTTTCAGTGGTGTCATCGCCGGCAGAATCGCTATTACCACCAGGAATATTCAGCCCGAAACTTTGCAATGTTTGCATGACATTGCGCATGAACGCCCCACCGCCATGATGATGCCCATGCTTCTCCCCTCTTCCACTGACCGCCGGACGCTCTGTGTCCTCGTCGTTGTGAGTGCTTTTGGTACTGGATATGCTGATGGTCGTTTGCGATACATACAATGATGTTGTCAATGAATTGATCGTAGTCATTAGATTCACCTTGACGCTGCATAAAAACAAATGGTCAATAGCCAAGGGCAGGATAGACATACGCAAATCAGTTCCTGTATTGGCGGTTACAACCATGCCGTTTCTTTTAGCGGCAGAAATTTTGTGAACTTTAGCTAACTATCCAAAAAAAAGACCAAACACGCTTGACTGAAAACAAAACCTCGCGAATAAAGTTGGCTAACAAATACCGACGCAAAGTTACTAACCGATTTCCAGCTAAATTCCCAGCCAGTTTTGTGGGCGTAAAAATGTGTCGTACAACTCGGCCTCTGCACTACCCGGCTCAGGCTGCCAATTGTATTGCCAGTGCGCGACGGGTGGCATGGACATCAAAATCGATTCGGTCCGACCGCCCGATTGCAGCCCGAATAACGTCCCGCGGTCGTACACCAGATTAAATTCGACATAACGCCCACGCCGGTACAACTGAAAATTACGCTCCCGGTCGCCATAGACTGTGTCTTTACGTTTTTGCACAATAGGCAAATAGGCATCCAGGTAATGGTCACCTACGCTCTGCATAAATGCAAAAGCTTGAGCAAAATCGGGCTCGTTCAAATCGTCAAAAAACAAACCACCGACGCCACGGGTTTCGTTGCGGTGCTTTAAAAAGAAATATTCGTCGCACCATTTTTTATAGCGTGGATACACATCCTCGCCAAACGGCAGGCAAGCTTCACGCGCCACTTGATGCCAATGCAATACGTCTTCGCGGAAAGGATAAAACGGCGTCAAATCGAAACCGCCGCCAAACCACCAAATTGACGGCTCACCGTCTTTTTTGGCGATAAAAAACCGCACATTGGCATGCGAGGTCGGCACATAAGGGTTGCGAGGATGCATCACTAAGGACACACCCATCGCTTCAAATTGCCGGTTGGCTAACTCAGGTCGTTTGACGGTTGCCGACGGCGGCAAATGACTGCCAAACACATGCGAAAAATTAACCCCGCCTTGCTCAAACACCTCACCATTGGCCAACACCCGCGAACGCCCGCCGCCACCCTCGGCGCGTTCCCACGCATCTTCAATGAAGCGAGCGGTGGGCTCTTCCGCCTCCAAAGCAGTACAAATTCGATCTTGCAAATTCAGCAAATACGTTTTTACAGCGGATATATCGTTCTCAATCATGATAAAGCGTTGTCCCGTTGATAGTAATTTTAATCAGCAACCGTTATGCCGCAGCCCATTTAGCGCAAATTATCACAAAATATAAAACTAAAACTCGGATAAGCAGTGCGCCGACACTTACGTCGGCACCCTGAAAACTCTAAACAGCACCAAATTATGTGCGTACGGCTAATTTACTTATCTCAGAAATTGTTGGCTTGGGATACCGAATTTCGATTGCACTATTTGGCTTGATGTTTCCCGATGTACAATCTGTTTTTTATTCCTTGATAACAGTGTGGATACATTATGGGATTTGAAGAACTAGCATCGCTCAGAGATGAACTTGTCAAGCAAGCGGCTGCCAATAAATCGGTACAACGGCAAAAAAAGATAGCGGAGAAATCACCTATCAAGAAGACCGGCAAAGCTGATGCCTTAGTCGCGATCATCGGCTTGCTGCAAAAGAAATTCCCTTTGGCATTTCCCAAAAAACCCGCCGCCAAACTGCCCTTAAAAATCGGTATCCACAAAGACATCCTGGCGCATGCCGATCAACTCGGCGCAGATAAAAACCAACTCCGCAACGCACTGAAGGCATGGTGCTGGGGACATCGTTATTGGGATTGCCTGACGGAAGATGCCGTCAGAGTTGATTTGCAAGGCATGCCAGCCGGCCAAGTCACAAAAGCAGATGCTGAACAAGCCAGCAAATTAAAAGCAGAACGACGAAAACAGCCCGAAGCAATCGAAGCATTACCTACCGAGGAAGCATAATTTTTTCAAGCAAAGATAATGTCAACCCCAGAAAAACACGGGGATCAAACTTTTGATTTTCTGGACGCCCAACTGCGCGGAAACGCCGAAACTGGGTGTTTCCCAAACCCGCTTGTCTGATTGCTAATGCGGCTACTCATCTCTGCCGAGTGAGCAGTACGTCCGGCTCGGAAATTCTGAACCAACCGATATGCACTCATTCACCCAAAGCAAACTCCGGTGCGTGCCGGCATCATCAGTTCCCGGAAAATTTTTGTCATAAAACCTCAACAAGCTATTAAAATAGCCACCGATTCTGCAAAGCTATCCCGGAATCACAAGGTATCGACTGCAAAATTTGCGTCATTTTCTTCTCGCGATCACGCCTTAGGTTTACCCACACCAAGGCAGTCTCTTCACGACCAAGCCTAAAACTAGGCAAAAGTCGGCAATACAGAGCCTTAAAGCCCCTCGGCATCCGCCAGGCGTTACTCTTTATAGACTTTTCAAACTCCGACACTGGATCGCAGTTTGCCCGATCCTAAATTTTTAGTTCCCAGGAGGAATTATGTGTTGGAGTGGCGAGGCATCCGCCGCGCTTGCCGTAACCGGCTTTGCGAGCACTGCTTTTTTTTATCGACGCGGCGAATCCAAGGTCTTATGCCTGGCATTGGCCTATTTCTCGCTGATGGAATTACTACAGGCATATACCTATTCGGTGATAGACCAATGCCTTAATCCGAACAATCAGGTTGCTACTTTTTTGGGATATATGCACATCGCGTTTCAACCGTTTTTCGTCAACGCGGTCACCATGCACTTTATCCCGGAATCCTTACGAAAACGTATTGCGCCGTTTGTCTACGCCCTCTGCTTTGCGGCGGCCACTGTATTCATGATGCGGATTTATCCGTTTCAATGGAGCAGTTTTTGCTTTGACCACTACTATCAGTTTTTACCCGGCACTAAGCTCAAATTCCTGATGCCATTTTGCGGCACGGAAATTTGCTCAACATCCGGACAATGGCATATCGCCTGGGCCATACCAGCCAGCGGCAGCATTCAAATGGCTAACAGTTACGTATACGCCGCCTTTCTGATGCCCTTGCTTTACGGTTCATGGAAACTGGTGCTCTATCATCTTACGACCGGTCCGCTGTTGGCCTATTTAACTACCAACAACATGAACGAATGGGCTGCCGTGTGGTGTCTATATTCGATAGGCCTGCTGCTATTATTAATTAAAACACCCATCCGCCAATACTTGCATGTTACTAATTGGTATGGCTGCCGCCATCCTCAGTTTTTTAAATAACTTGATAAATTAACCCCCACATCCCTCAAGTTTGTTGAAGGCTCAACCCAACTAGGAAATAATGCACAAAAGGGTAGTTCTATACTGACAGCCAATCGCCGACAATACCCACATAAATCTCAAACTACCCATCCATGGACTCAGATAAAATCTTCCGCAAAGGCTTGTTTGCACTCTTCGTAGGAGTTTTCGGCGTATCCTCGGTTTTACCTTACGCCCAAGCGGAATGGCATGGCGAACTCACTTTTCTCAGCGACTACTTGCACCGGGGTTACTCCAAGAATCGCGGCAATCCTCTGGCGCAAGCGCATATCGATTATCAAGATCCCATCGGTTGGTTCGGCGGTGTGGGCGTTTCACAAGTCAGTTTTGACGACCGCAGCTATAAAAATTACGCCGATGTCGAAATCAAACCCTATCTGGGATGGAGCCTGCCGTTAAATCACGACTGGCGCACTGAATTATCGGTAACCGGCTACCTGTTCGACGGTAAGATTTTTGGAAAGTATGCCGATTACGCCGAATTTTACGCATCCCTGCACTATCAGAACTGGCTCAGTGGCACCGTATCCTTTGCACCTAACGCCTATCGGCGTGAGGCAACGGTACTGAATTACGAACTCAAGTATCGCCGCGACATCCTGGACAACCTGCAATTTTCAACGGGACTGGGCTATTACCAAGCCAACAAACTATTAGATGAGGATTATTTTTACTGGAATGCCGGAGTTTCTTGGTTCATCACATCTAATCTGGCGCTAGACTTACGCTATACTGACGTCCATCTGGACGATCATCACGAAGACACCCATCACCACGAGTTTTATCCACACTTACAGGACAATAAATTTTTAATCTCCGTGACCGCCGGATTTTAAATAAAGTTTACCGCCTTTGAACCTTCCGGCTTCGCGGCGGAATACACTCGCACACCAAGCTAAAATCATCAGGAACCCAGGTTTGAGCCATGCTGCGTTTAGTACCTAACCTACATCGACCACCCATGCCCGAACAGCCCCAAATCGGCCCGGACGAGTACGCCTTGCTGCAACGTATCGGCGCAGGCGATACCGCCGCGTTTGAAGCTTTCTACAAAAACTACTATCCAAGGCTGTTTCGTTTCATCTTGCGCATGACGCGCCAACCCGAAGCTGTCGAGGAACTAATACAGGAAACCTTGCTGGTGGTTTGGGAAAAACCCCAGGGCTTTAATCATGAAAGCAAAATTTCCACCTGGGTATTCGGCATCGCCTATCACAAAACCCTGAAAGCCATGGCCAAAAGTGCCCGGCGTAACAACGATGTCGATATCGACGACTTGACCGAAACCATCGGCGACCCGACCGCAAATCCTGCGAATAATTGGGAAAACGAAGACTGGTTAAACTACGCACTGGCCACTTTACCGCCGGACCAACGTGCAGTCATCGAACTAACCTTTTACCACGGCTTGTCTTATCAGGATGTCGCCAGAATTCTGGATTGCCCGGAAAATACTGTAAAAACCCGTATGTTTCATGCCCGCAGGAAACTGCAGGTTTTTGCCGATGCACAGGAGAAATAAGGCCATGAACCCACAGATTTCCTCACCCACTAACCCCCACTCCGACATCGTTTTGTTATTGCCCTGGTATGTCAATCAAAGCCTGTCAACAGATGAACGGCAGCAGGTAGACCTGCATTTAAAATACTGCCTGGTCTGTCGGCGCGAATTGCAGACATTGCGCAAACTCGCATTGGCCGTGCAACAAGCAGCCGATCTGGACGTAGCGGCCGAAGCTTCTTTCGCCGGTTTTAGAGCAAAAATGCAAACAGCCAGTCAACTCCCGCTTACCGTAAAAGACGATAGCCCCCACGACAAACTGACTGGCTCTAATGTAAAACCATTCAGCGTTGCTCGCGGATTTTGGCGGATCGCCAGCAATACCGGAAAAGGCCTAGCTATTGCCGCATCCTTGTTATTGGTCACCCTGCCGGCTGCCGTGCAATATCTATCGCCGGCCAATACTACCGACTATCACACGCTTTCCGCAGCCAAGCCAGACGCAGGTCCGATCGGTGAGTTACGCGTGGTGTTTGCCAAGAATCTGACAGAAAAAGACATAGACGCCGCGCTTAGCCAAATTGGTGGGGTACGGGTAGACGGGCCGAACAGCGTCGGCGCTTACACTGTCAAAATTACCGCCGGCAAGCCGGATACTGACATGGCCGGCGCCTTGGCGTTGCTCCGCGGCCGACAGGATGTAATACTGGCGGAACCTATTTTACAACCGTAATTGATCATGAAATTAGTGCGCTTAAATCTGTTTATTTGCATGCTCGGGCTGCTTAATGCCTGCGCCAGCACCGGCGATTTATCGCGGCTGGGCGATAGCAAAACTGCGGAAGAACGCCGTCTGCTGGTCACCTTTACCGACCGCAGCATTGATCGCGCCTTGCCGGCCAATACTTTGGACGGGTATCGCTTGCGTGGCCAATACGGCAACTCCGGCTGGAGCGAACATATTGCACAGGAACTTGCCGAGCGCCATCATTTGCAATTCGTCGCCCAATGGCCGGTCACCACATTGGGTGTCAGTTGCGTCGTTTACGAGGTGCCGGACACCCTGCCCGTACAAGAGGCAATCGCAGAATTGCAACAGGACCGGGACGTTTCGTCCGTGCAACAAATGCATAGCTTTCAGGTTCTAGGTAAACAGACACCGCCTACTCCGGCGTATAGCGACCCGTATCTGCATTTACAAACCGGTTTTAACGCCTTGAGGATAGCCGATCTGCACCTTACCACCACCGGCCAAGGCGTGCGGATTGCCGTCATCGATACCGGCGTGGATACCGAACACCCGGACTTGAAAGGTCGAATTAAATACTCGGAAAACACTGCGCCGGAACCCAGCGATCACAATTTGGCCGATATTCACGGTACGGCGGTGGCTGGCGTATTATCCGCCCACCCCAACAACGGCATAGGTATTGCCGGCATCGCCCCCGAAGCCGAAATTTTGGCATTTCGGGCCTGCTGGCCGGAGAAACCCAATTCCTTGGCGGCGCGTTGCAACAGCTTTACCTTGGCATTAGCCTTGAATCAGGCCATTCGCATGAATAGCGATATCATCAATTTGAGCCTGAGCGGCCCCGAAGACCCCTTAGTACAGCAACTGATTGAAAAAGCGCTGGCCAAAGGCATTATTGTGGTCGCGGCTGTACCGAGTCAAATACAAGCCGGTGGTTTTCCGGCCAATATCGCCGGTGTGATAGCCGTTGGCCAGGAAAAGAACGGCAACAACCAGCAAATCGCCGCGCCTGGCAAAGACATTCTGACGACGGTGCCGCACCAAGCCTATGACTTTATGAACGGCAGTTCCTTCGCCACACCGCATGTCGCCGGCATGGCCGCTTTGCTGTTGCAACTGCATCCGGACTGGAAAGCAGCGGACATCAAACGCCGGCTCGGCAACGACGCCTCGACCGCCAATTTGCTCGATTCGAGTACCGCCCTTGCCTCTCCGGAACGCGCGCACTAGTCTTCACAAAACTCACCCTCAAGAATCACGCTTATCCGCCGACTGATTTCGGCCGCGCCATTAATGGCTATGGCCTGTTGCGGATAAGTTTGGTTTATCGTTTTCCTGATTTTGACACTTAGCCGCTCCGGCACCAGATCAGTTTCCGTCAACGGATACACAAAGCCCTTGCCGGCCAGTTTTTCAATGCGCAGACCTTGCTCGCTATTGCCGGCATAAGGGTAAGCCAACGCCGGCGTGCGAGTACTGATCACGTCCATCAATGTGTTGTCGCCACCCAGGCTGATAGACAAAGCGGCAGATTGCAAATTTTCCTGAAAGTCATTCAAGAAAGACACGACTTGGACATTAGGGCTGCGGACCAAGGCCTGCAGCTCGGCAATTTCGGTTACTGAAGCTCTGGAACTGGTGACAATCAAAAAATTGTAGTCCGGTAGCATAGGCGCGGTCTGGATAGCCGCGCGCAATAGAGTCTTGCCAATTTCGCCGCCACCCTGACTGACGACGATCTTGTTCTGTCGCGTCGGCCAGTTTGCGGGAGGCGGCGGACTAACGTAGCCCACGTAAACCAGGCGGTTGGCAATTTCCGCGGTCAAGCTGAAAGTTTCCTCGAAGCGCACAATGTTTGGATCGCCGCGCACGAATACCGTGTGAATATGCTCCCGTACCAGTTTGACCATGCGCCGCTCAGCTTCCACTGCTGCAGGCACCAGGATTTCCCGCACAAAACAAAAAATCGGAATCGCCCCGCAACGCTGCCTGACCGCGGCAAACAAACCCAGAATCTCTTTTTTCAGACGACGGCGGCCAAACGGGAAAAATTCGACCATCACCGCATCGTAGGGCCAATTTACAAACTCATTTATAGCGGCGGCGCGCTCGGTCCAGACGGCGTCAATGTGCTTGTCGCCCTCAGGCGCATAAAGTTCGTCGCTGGCGCTATCGATCAAGATGGTAGGTAGACGCAGATGCCGAAAGCCCGGCAATTCCGGCATCAGTTGTAAGCCTTGTCCGCCGTGGATCAAATCGACATCGGCGTATGTCGACAACTCGCGTATCACCAGCAAGCTACTGGTCAAATGCCCCAAGCCGACCAAGCTTTGGCAATAAAACAGGATTTTACGACGCTTTGACTGCATGCTAACCAAACCGTTAAAAGCTGTATTTAAAGGTCAGATCCAACTGAAAGGAATTATTACCCTCCAGTTGTCCGAAAGCAGGCCCGGCCATGAATACCGAACCGGCAAATTGCACCTGCAAATGCTTCCATTCATCCAAGGACAATACCAAATCGAACTCGTCGCCCAGGGTGCCGCTGTTGCCGTTAGGCGTGGCGCGAATCCGTGAATCGCGAATTACAGCCGAAGGCGTGGCCTGTTGGTAATGGTGATAGAGCAAGTCGATAGAGCTTTGCTCGGAGATCGGAAATCCTAACGCGGCGGTCATGATATTTAAATTCGATAGTTCCGGCCGAAATAACTCGCCGTAATAGCGAAAACGTTGGCTGCCGGATAGTTTGATCTTGTTGTTATGTATCCCCGATTGCCGGTAACTGCTGTCGGTACCGTCGCTGGGATTGGAATCTCCGGAGCCGTAGGCATAACCCAAGGTAAAGTAAGGTTCCAGAAACAGATTTGTATACCAAGTGATGCCGGCGTCCAAGCCCCAGGCTTCGACGTGCCTTGGGGTTTGCGCTCTGACCCGGGACACGTTGCTATTGATGTCGGTAAAAGTTTGCGTGGTCTCTTCTCCGAATACAAATGCCGAATCCAGCCAATAACCGATTTTACCGACATGCTCGATTTTGAATTTGCCCATTGCCCGGCCGCCGAACCAATTCAGATCGCCGTCGTTGGCGTCTTTACGATTAGCTCTGATCAAGTCGCCGGGGCGTTGGTTGTCCGAATTATCGAACTGGCTCAGAAAGAACAAAGACAGGTTTTGCTTCGGATCCCATTGCCAAACCACGTCGCCCATCATTCGCACCACCCGGTCGCTCACTGGATCGATGAAATCCTGATCCGACTGCTTGGATCCCAACTCCTTGGCAATCGCCAACTCGGCAAACAGCGTGTCTTCGCCAAAATACACCCGTGCCGCGTCCAGTTCGTCATTCCACCACCATTGACGCTTGTCGGCGATACGTTGCCGGCCCAATTGCAGACTAAACCCCGAATCCAGAATTTGATGAATGAACAGCCAGGCCTGGGTCAGTTTAATGCCGGCTTCGTATTGATCCAGACCGCTCTCGGTGTAGACCTCCGGGTCGTAATACACATCGGACTGCACAAAAAACGACAAAGACTTTGACCACTGATAAAACAACTCCAGTTTCAGGTCTTGATAGACATTGGCCACATCGTCGTCGCGGCGCGGGTCCAGACGCCGGTCTTCGACATAGCGCGGTTCCAACTCGTAGGCGCCGCCTATGGTCAATGGATGACCGAATACATCTACTTTAAATTGGTCGGCGGGCCTTTTGTCGCCAGGGTTGATACGCAAGGGTTCTTTTCTGACCCCATCGATATTGTCCTGGCGGAAGGTATTGTCTTTGGGCTTGTTAGCTGCCACCTGCCCGTTAGTGGTCTCTGCAAGTACGGATAAACTCAGCAAGGCGCCGCCGGCCAGTAATACGGTTTTTCCGGTTTTTAGTTTGAAGGAATTAAAGCTCATGAACGAAAGGCCAATCAGAGTGGTTTGGTTAGGAGGTATGACTGCATAGCGGTCAGCACAGCTTGGGGCTCGAGCGGAAACGCAGACGCCGGTGCATCAACCGCTTTTGGCTCGCATAAAAATTCGCGCATCAAGCGGCAGTGTGTAGTGGGATGTTCACGCAATAGTTGCAATAAGGCTTGCAGATGCTCAAGGTCGTCTACCCCCATCACTGCGTGGTGCAGCATAATGCCCAGGGGGGCCGGATACTCTGGATACAACACATCAGCAACGGCTTGGCCCAGCGCAAGCCAGGGTTGCGCGGATTTGATTCTGATCCCGCACCAGTCGATAGCTACCGGAATTTCCCGCAATGCCCCGATATGGAGTGGCGCCGCGCTGCGGTTGCGCGACAGGGCTTGAAAACCCAGTTTAAGCAAACTGTCGGCCGTGGACTGGCTACAACGATTCCAGGGCGGCGTGAAAATCCTGTCCAGTGCCGACCCGAACAAGCACTCAAGCTGCTGTTTACCAACCGACAAATCCTTAAATTGTTGCTCTTCGCTGCGGCTGATGCCAAATTCGCATTTGCGGCCTTGGGTTTCATGGTTGTTGTGGCTGTATCCATGTTGATGTAAGCCCAACAGAAATGGGTTTCGCCGCCAACGTCCCAGTAACGAGCCAGCAAGTGACGGACTTAGCGCATCGGGAATCACTGCAAGATCGATGGGTACATTGCAATCTCGAAAGCAATCCAGCAATGCATAGAGCCGCCCATCATCCCAGCCGGCGTCGTCGTCGCGAAAGAAAATCTCTATGGCTTGATCTCGGGCATCCAATGCCGCTCGGACCGGTGTAAGCCAATCAGCAAGCATGGGCGCACTCCTGTACTAGCGATTGACCGCTCGAATCCGATTTGCCGCCAAGTAATTGTTGAATCAAGCACACGGTATTGTCAGCACCGGCCAAATCCAGGCCGGCTGGATTGGGCGAAAAATCCCGCAATTGCAAAATCTCTTCCGCCAGGTGCTGACCAGTCAATTCCGCCGGATTCATTACCTTCACCAAACCCAATTGCGCCAATTTTTCCGCCCGCTGAGTTTGTTCGTCTTCCTGACCGCGCAGAAACGGCACGACCAAAGCCGGCGTGCGGGATTCGAGGATGTCCATCACCGTGTTGTAGCCGCATTGACTTACCGACACACTGTGCGCCTCCAGCAAAGGCTGCATAGCCGGCACCGAACGCAGCAGCGTGAGACCTTTCCTGCCTTCGACTTGCACCGATAACGCCTGCCAATCGGCTTCCGGCAAAAACGGTCCGGCGACGATGGTCATCGGCAATCTTTCACTTGCCCAATTGACGGCATGTGCCTGAACCGCCGCTTGAAACAAGGATGCGCCGACCATACCACCGCCAGCCGATACCAACACCCCAAGGCGGGGCGGTTTTATCGCTGTCGTGGTGCGACGCGGTCCGACAAAACCCGTGTAAAGTAGGGGCGTTTTCAACGGATGGCGAGGCTTAAAACTGTCTTCCAATCGGGCAAACCTAGGGTCCGCGTGTACCAACAGTCCGTCGAAATAGCGATCCGTTATCCAGCGCGCCCGTTCGTCGTGCCGGCTTTGGTCTTTACGGGCGTTAACCATGATGTCGCGCAGACTGCATAGCACCAGGGGCCGGGCATACTTGTCGCGGCGCGCGGCTTTCAAGAGCGGCAACAACTCGCTGGCCAATTTCTTGCGGCCGAACGGGAACAATTCGATCAACACCACTTCTGGTCTGAGTAACGCATAGGTATCCAGTATCAATTGCCGGCGCATCGCCAAGGCTTCGTTGACGTTGTAACGCTCATCCTGGCTATACAGCTGATGATCTTCACCCATGCCTAGCGGCGGCAGATTCAGCATATCCAGATCGGTAACGGCAGCCTGATGATCCGGTGCGCGGCCGCCGTTCAGGAAGGTCACCCGAAATTCGCGGCTCAAGGCATTGGCTAAGGTCATGGCTCTGACCCAATGGCCCATGCCCAGCGAGTGTTGGCAATACAAGAGTAATCGCGGTTTATGTTGGTTCATGCGGCACGCAACCCGTGTTGGAGTTTATACAGTTCGTGATAATGGCCGCCCATCTGCATCAAGGCCTCGTGGCTGCCTTGCTCGATAATCTCGCCTTGCTTGAGCACTAAAATCCGGTCGAAATTACGGATGGTGTGAAACTGATGGGCAATCACCAGCACGGTTTTACCGCCATGTAGATTGTCGATAGCATCGCGAATCAAGGCTTGCGACTGGGCATCCACCGCAGAAGTCGGCTCGTCCAGAATCAGAATCGAGGATTTGCGCAACAAGGCCCGCGCCAGGCATAGCCGTTGGCGTTGGCCGCCGGATAGATTACCGCCGCTTTCGCCTAATACCGTGTCGTAACCATCCGGCAGATTGCGGATGAATTCGTCGGCGTGCACCATAGTAGCGGCCGCTTCAATGTCTTCGATCGTCGCGTCCGGGCTGCCGTAACCAATGTTCTCGCGAATGCTGGTGCCGAACAGAATCGAATCCTGCAACACCACGCCGATCTCCCGGCGTAAGCCGGCGCGTTGGTAGCGTCCGACCTCGATCCCGTCGATCCTCACCCTGCCCTGCTGCGGATCGTAAAGCCGGATCAGTAAGCGGGCGATGGTCGATTTGCCGGCCCCGGAGGCGCCGACTAAGGCCACCCGTTCTCCGGGTTGAATATGAAAGGAAATATCCCGTAGGATGGGTTTGCCGGTCGGATAGCCGAAGGATACGTTGCTGAACTCGATTTCGCCGCGCAGACCTTTAGGTACCACCGCATCAGGCGGATCTTGGATATCCGGCTCGGTATCGAGGATTTCGCTGATGCGTTCGATACTGACGCTGGCCTTGGAAAAGCGCGTTGACAAGCGGGTAATTTGCCGAATCGGTTGATACATCTGGGCGATATACGAGCTAAACACCAGCACGTCGCCCGGGGTTAGTACCCCGGCAAACACTTGCAGGCAGCCGAACAACACCACGATGCCGGTACCCACTGCGCTGATGATTTCGATCATCCGGGTCGCCCCGGCCTCGATGCGCGCGGTGCGGACGCTTTCGGTCATCGATTGACTGCTTTCCACATCAAAGCGCTCGCGTTCGACATCTTCCATGCCGTAGGTTTGCACCAGGGGCACGGCGTTCAACAGTTCGCTGACCCGCGATGCCAAGCGCCCTTCGTTATGGCGTTGTTTGCGCGCCGAGCGTTTGACCCGGCTATAAATCATCACAATCGCCAGGCACAGCACCGGGAAACTGGCCAGTACAATCAAACTCAGCTTCGCGCTCAGACTAAACATGATCGCAAACATGCCCAACACGGTCAGCACGTGGGTGGTAAAGGTCAAGGCCGAATCGGCATAAACATCCTTTAAGGTGTTGGTATCGCTGGTGAGTTTGTTAAGCAACTCCCCGGATGGCGTGCTGCTGTGAAATGCCAGCGACAGGCGTTGCAGATGGTCGAACAACTCGCTGCGCAAGGTGTAGACCAGCAAATAGCCGATGCGTGAGGTCAGAAACAGCTGGTAGTAGGAAAACACGCCTTTGAATAACGCAATCACCACCATGCTGCCGCAAAGTATCCACAACGCTTGCTCGCTACCGCCATGCAGAAACGGTTGCGCGGGCGCCAGATGTGCGGGCAGCGGATGATTAAGTAACACATGGTCGAAAATCAGCTTCAGCGGCCAGGGCACGATCAGGCTGGTTAGCGTGGAACCTAAAATACAGACAATAGCGGCAAAAATACTGCCTCGCACCCGGCGCAGATGTGCAAAAACTATCTGCTTGAAGCGGCTTGTTGGTTGAATTTGCTTGGTCATAAGCGGTTTTCCTGATGAATTCAGCCGGCCAGCGGCCAGGGACGCAAAGCCAGGGCAATAAAATCGGCAACCCGTTGCTGGGTTGCCGATTTTTGCTGGATGAAGGCGCGGTAAGCGCGGGTCAGTAATTGCCCGCGCAGGTGCCAGGCAAAACGCTGTGAATCGATTTGACTTCGGTAGAAAGACGCATAGGCGGCAAACAGCTGCTGGACCAGTCGGTCTATCGCAGTAATGGAATAGGGATAGTTGTATAAATCCGCCGCGAAATTAGCCAAATCCTGCAACGGGTCGCCAAGGGCTAATTCGTCATAATCGAAGAGCGCTAAACTGCCGTTCGGCAAAACCAGCAATTGATCGATATGAAAGTCGCCGTGAATCAAACCCAGTATTTCAAACACCGGGCGATTTTGGCGCAATTCGGCAAGTAACGAAGTCAGCGCCGACTGGATGGCGGGATAGGCGTGGCTCAATTTATCCGCTTTCTTGTGCCATTCTTGCAGCTGTTGCTGCGAGGTAACTACGGGCAGCGACGGTGGCGTGAGTTGGTGAAATGCGACAAGTGCATTGGCTATTGCCGGGATTTTGTCTGCAACACCGGCGACGAAATCCAGCTCCGCCAAAGCTTGGCCATGCAAGCCTTCCAACCATAAAGTATGGTGGTCGGCGGTATACGCCAAGGCTGCAGGCATGATAAAGGATGCGTCTGACTGGGATTGCTTTTGCAGTACATGCAGATTGTCGTAAACCGTCCGCCCACGCTCATCGGCGTAAGTTTTACCGTAAACCACCCGCGCCGATTGAGCTTCGCAGGCAGCGAATCGGTATCGCGCCGTGCAACGGATTTCCGGCCGGTAATTGACGATTTCGATAGCCGACAATAGCGGTTGACCCAACTCGGGAATCTGCCCGCTATCCATCAGTCGCGCCAACCAGGGCATAGCCGGATCGTTCGGAAAGCGCCAGCCGACCATGCCCAGTTCCGCCAGATGAATCGCATTTTCACCGCTGGCTTGGGCTTGGGCAAATGCCTGATGGCTGCGCTGGCCTAAGTAGGCCCGGGCGTAAAAGATACGCTGATCGGCAATGGATGATGGCAATTGCCGGCCACGCAAGTGGTAGACCAGTGCCAAAAACGAACGCTCAAGGTTTTCAGCAAGCCGATAAGTTTTGTAACGCGGATGTTGAATTTCACAGCCCGTCACCTGCCAGTCGCCTGCCAGGCATTCGGGCAAATGCCGTTGCAGCGCCGAGGCCATCAATTCCGAATCCAGTAGGGGCGCAAATTGGTCCAGTGGATTGCTCATGTTCTCAGCCCCGGATATTGTTGGCCGTGATGTTCGCCGCCTAAACGAATGGTCATGACTTCGGGCCGGGCCGCCAAATCGATAACGTACAAGTATTTGTTTTTGACATTGATCTCGGCTGCGCAGGAAAAATCGTTAGCCAACAACCGGGCCAGTATCACTTCGTTGGTGTTGCGATGACCAACGAGCAGAATCGCCCCGCGACTATTGCTCAGGAGCGAATCCAAACAGCCCAGAACCCGAGCCGTAAAAGCCAAATAGCCTTCGGAGCCCGGTACGCTAAAGCCTTGTTTGTCAAGTTCTCGAGCGGCCCACAACCGGCAGGCTTCGGGGTCGCGCTTATCGACATGGCGACCTTCTAAAATGCCTAAACCAATTTCCCGCAAGTCGTCCAACTTCTGAATGGATAATCTGTGCATGGTGGCCGTGGGGCTGGCTGTCTGTATCGCGCGGGTCAGGCTGCTGCTATAAATCGCGCTCAAGGTTTCCTGTTTCAATACATCAGCCAACGCCTGGGCTTGCTCCAGACCTTTGGCCGCCAGACTGGCGTCGGCCTGGCCGGAGATGCGTTTTTGAAGATTCAGCTCGCTTTGGCCGTGCCTGGCTAAATATATGCGTAAGGGCCGATCAAACGAGTGCATCGTTGCCCCCTGTTGGCTGTTGACTGCGCGCCAGGTAACTAGCGGCAAGCCCTAAATAACTTTCTATATGCGCGATACGTAACTCATCCATTTGCCGCAAGCTGCGGCGAGTGACTTCGTGAATCAGCGCCGCCGCCACTTGCCAACGCAAGGCAGACAATGAAATAGCAAGGACGCTATGCGTCCGGTAAGTACTAACCAGTTGATTCACTAGCAGGTGTACCTGCTCGATAGCGTCGCCTTCGCGCAGGCCGTGCAGATAAAAATTGGCGATCAGACTAGCCAAATCGACTATCGGGTCGCCCAGGCAGACGCAATCCATGTCGATCAACCCCAGATTGTCGCCATTTACTAAAAAGTTATTCAGTTTCAGATCGTGGTGAATCGTCGTCAGGGCCGATTCCGGGAGATTAGGTGCTTGCGCCAACAAGCCGTCTACCAATCGTTCGATAAGTTTTGCGGTTTCCAGGCGGGATTGTTCGGCGAGCCTAACGGTTGCCAGGAGGCCTTCGGAAACATCGCTTTGGCTGAAACGTTTTGAGGTGTCGATTTCGCAGGCATGAAACGCCGCCACACACTGGCCGATTCGCCCGGATAATGCCCGGCCCTCGGCAGCTTGCAAATCGGCCCAGCACAATGTCGTGCCTGGGACAGGCGACTGCCAGAGCGTGCGGGTTTCAGCGTCGTAGGCCAGAGCTTTGGCGCCCCAGGGGAATTGGCTGCACAATTGCCGCATCACCGCGAACACGTCGCGGCCGCTATCGTCGGCGTAGTTCTTCGCGTACAGCAAGCGGTGGTCATCTGATCCGACCAACGCCACACGGTAGCGGATCATGCAGGAACGCTCAGCCAGATAATGCAAAACTTCGGATTCGACCGCCTGAACCCGCTCATACCCAGCTAGATCATGCGCACCAAGCCAGGTTTGGATAAACGCCTCATCTAACAGGGCTGGCAAATGAATCAGCTTTCTATCATAAGGAAATGCCCAAACCAGCATCGCCGGCTCGTGCAAAACCGTTAGCGCCCTTGCCGCCAGATCCGGCCGTTTGCTGCGTTCCAATTCAAACTCCCGGCTCGCCGAGTCCGGCGGACATAGGCAGCCGGTCACATACCGCGATTGGGTGTTTAGACCTAGTCGGCTATCAAGCCGATAGCCGATCACCAGACTTTTCCCTGGCTTATGGCGTTTTTCGCCAATGCCACATTCAACATGACCAGTTTTAATGCCGGGCATATCCAGCAACCAGGCCAGTAGTGGTCCCATCACCGCCGGATTCAGCGCGTCGGCCATTTGCGGGAAATGTGGGTCTTGGTTCATGCCGGCAAGCTCCCATAGATGGCGTCGATGTGCAGCTGGCCATTGGCGTAATTCAGGCAAACCGGATTGCCGCTGCTATCCAGTAATGTGCGTCCAGCAATTTCCAGCCATTCCGCCGCATAAGCCCTCACGCTATGGATTCCGCCTTCGGCATCCCGGCGAATAAACACGACTTGTGCCCGGCAAGTCACATCGGCAAAGCGGTATTCCGATAAACAGGACTGATTGGCGACGAAAAAGTAGTCGTGGTAACACGTGGTCTTTGCTTGAATGATGATACTCAGCGCCAAAGCCTGCGTGGCGGACACGGATTGCCCCAGACCGGTTACTGGTATAGTCTCCACGTGCAAAATTGGAGCGCTGTCTTTATAGGGATAAAGGACGGTTTGAAACCAGCCGCTACCGGAACTTTCCTGGCTAAAGCTCACGACAGGCGCTGGCTGCTTTACGCCATATTCCGGCGACACCCAGCCGGGTTTTACACTTATTTCAATCTCGGCGCGCCTGGCTTGGACAATCAACAGGTTTGGCGCACGAATACCCTGGCCTTGTAATGCGGTTTGGCCCTGCACTTCCGGTCCCAAATGGAAAAATTGTTCGTAACGATGCGCGTCGGTGGCGAGCAACACATCGCTGACAATCCAATATTCGGTTTCTGCAAAGAACATGCTGCGCTGGTGATCCACCTCGTAGAGCGGACTCAGAGCACGACCGTGCACAAAATCAAAACCCTGGTTGGATTCAAAGCTTAACACCGAAGCTATTGGTTGCGGGCCGACCGGCTCATGACATCGGTAGACCATCTGATCCTTACCGTCCACCATGACGGTGTTGTGCGCCGCAGTGCCTTTGAAGGCATGTCGCCAATTGATGCCGTCGCTTTCATGTTCGTGATAGGTGTAGCGCCCTGGGTCGACAATTAAAGAGCGGCCGAAAGCGGCCATTTCAAAATTTAATAAGTCGTAATGGCCGTGGCTGCCAAAACCCAACTGGCCGCAGTCGAAAAACAGATAACGCCCGTCTGCATAAGGCTGCTCCTTCCAGTCGCTACGCAGAATGCAGTAACCACTATCGGCGAATAGACGCGAACGTTGCATTGGCGGCTTGCCAACTTTTCCCTGGCTAAGTACATAGCTGAGTGCGTCGCTGGGATAGTAAGGTTCCGCTTTGCGCAGTAATCCCAGATAACTGTTGATGTCGCCGTCATTGATGGCCGGCAGCCAACCGTCCGGCTTGTGGGCATAAATGGAAAATTTCAACGCTTCACGCATCAAAGCGTCGAACTCCGCGGGCAGTGTCAACCTGTTTAATTTCGCCAGCTCCCGGACCCGCAGAAAGTTCTTCAATACCGTGTGGTGGTAGTCGGTAGATAGTTCCTTTTGCACGCCGTCCGCCAGAAAATCCTGGCGTAAATTGTCCAGCAATTCGCGTTGGGCAAACGCCAGTAACTCCGCCGAGGCACTGAGCTCGGGAAACAAAACCGCCACCGTGAAAATCGCCGACAATTCGATAGTGCGGTGATTACCTGCCGGCGTTAAATGGTTGCTGAGGAACACTGCCTGCGACTGTATCGAAGCCAAAAAATGCAGCAAAAATTCGGCGGTCACAAGCGAACAGTTCCGACCTGGCACAAAATAGTGATAAGCCAGCAGCCATTGCTGCAAACGGCGGCCGGTCACCTGGCTATTCAAAAAACCGTCCGGCACCTGCTCAATCCAAGAACTGACCAAGGCCACCCATTTATCGGCATAACGCTCGTCGCCGCTATAGTCGTAAGCCAGCGCCAGATCGCGAGAGTAATAAAATTTGTGCAGCAGAATCAGCCATTCCAGATCGGGGCTGGGGTTATGCAGCCAAGCAAACTCATCACCCAAGCGATGAGTTTCGTTGTTCAGGGTAAATTCGTTGTTGAGAATCGGCGTTGCGCTGGCAATATGTTTGTCTTTTCCGGCTGGCAAGGGAAAATAATTATCCACGGCACGCCGGCGAAAATGTGCCAGTAACTCAGCAGGAGTCAGCGCAGCAAATGGTGTCACCAGCAAGTACTGCATGGAAATCACCGTTTCGCTTGGCGCGTCCAACGGTGCAGAAGACTCCATGATGGGATAACTGGGTTTCATGACTTATCCGCGCTATGCCAAGCTAAGATCCGCCCCTGTGTATCCTGGCGACGGAATAAAAACGCACTTTCAGTGTTTAGATCGGCAAACTCATAACCGGCGCCCGCGCGATGCGCCAGGAATAGCTCGTCGTAGTATTCGCCGTGGGCTTGCTGACTATGAATCTGCAAGGCGCTAGCAATAGTATTGCCCACAGCTTGACCGTTTTGACTCACCGGTAACTGTTCCAGCGTAAGTTGCGGAGGTGTCGATTGATACGGAAACAGCACGGTCAAAAAGCAATAATTGGCGGCGGACGCGGAAAAATTGACAACCGGCGCCGGATGTTTACTGCCGTAGCTTGGCGAGACGTAGCCCGGCTCCAGCGTCAATTGGCTGTCCGGTTGCGTTGCTTGCAGGATGACCAGATTCGGTGAATCGACCCGCAACCCGGCTGAATTGACGGAAGTTGTGGTGCGATGCTCGGCCAACGCATCCAGATGAAACCGCAACTCATAGTCGTGAGCTTGCTCCGCGCGCAGTAAATCGCAGACCAGCCAATATTCGCCGGCGATAAACAGGATTTTGCGCTCGTGAATCACCGGATACTCATGACTGGCCGCGATGCCATGCAGATAGTCAAAACCCGGCCGGTGCAGAGCGCACTTGAATTCGCGCGTCGGTTCCGGGCCTTGAATCTTGTATTTGCGAATATGCGGCGCATAAAGAGTCTGGTTTTTGCCATCCACCTGCACGGTGTTGTGATAGCCGGTACCGCGAAACATTACTCGCCAATTAGTGTCGCCGGATTCGTCGTAGGTATAACGGCCCGGATCGACGATCAAGGATCGGCCGTAAGCCGCCACTTCGATATTGAGTAAATCCAGATGACCATGATTGCCGGCACCTAAAGGCGCGCAATCGAAAAACAGATAGCGTTCGTCTTGATACGCTTCAGCTTGCTCGCCCCAGCCGCTGCGCAAGATGGTGTAGCCGCTGGCGGCAAAGGTTTTCGAACATTCTGTTGGTGCTTGGCCTTGTTGACCGGCCGTGGCGACATAAAGCATCGCCGGATCGTCATACAGCGCATGGCCTTGCCGCAGCAAATCCAGAAAATTGGCGCTGTCGCCATCGCTGATGGCCGGGATAAACCCGTCCGGTTTATGGGCATGCAGGCAAAAGCTCAGGGCTTTTTTGATCGCCTCATCCATATCGGCGGGCAGCTCGATATTATTCAACATCGCCAAGCGGCGAATGCCCAGGAAATTGCGTAAGACGATATGGTGGTAATCGGTCGAGAGTTCACAATGCACACCATCAGCCAGCAAATCGGTTTGCAGGTTGCGTTGCAATTCGTGAATCGAAAAACTCAGCCATTCTTTAGCGCTGCGCAGTTCTGGAAACACGACGGCCGCCAAAAAAATCGCGTAAAGCTCCAACGTACGATGATTGCGGGACGGCGTGAGGTTTTCGCACAAATAGGCTACCTGCTGTTGCAGCGAAGCCAAAAAATCCAGATTAAACTCGGCATCGATGGCTGGTTCCGCGGCCTCCAGGACAAAATAGCGGTAAGCAAAAATCCAGTTTTGTACGCGCCGGCCGGTAACATCACTGGACAGAAAATCTACAGGTACGTTATCGATCCAGCTGCTGATTAGGGCCTGCCATTTATCGCGGTAGCGGGTGTCGCCAGTCTGCTGGAATTGCCTTCCCAAGCCGACTGCGTAATAAAATTTATGCAGTAAAATCAGCCATTCGATATCCGGGCTGGGGTTTCTCAGCCAATCGAATGCATCATCAAGCTGGAAAGGCTCGTGATTGAACTCGAAGCGGTTACGCAAAATGCCGTCCAGCTTTTCCGGGGTGTTTTGCTCTTCGTCGATCACTGAAAAATAGCGAATCTGCCGACGACCATGGAAATACGCCAGTAAGTCCACCGGCGTCATGGTGCAATACGGCGCCGCCAGACAGGCGAAGCGCGCATCTTGCTTAAGAATGTTCAGCACAGCAGACATGGGTTTCCACCGTTTGGCCTTCCAGGCAGGCATCGAAGAGTTTTTTTAATGCCACCGTGGTTTGGCGGGAATTAAAGTCCCGACAGACGGTTTGCCTTGCGGCTTGGCCCAGGCGCAAACGCAAGTCGCGGTCGCTTAGCAGGCGCTCGATCGCGTCGGCCATCGCTTCGGCATTTTTTTCTGGTACCAATAAACCGTTAACCTGGTCCTGAATTAATTCCGGGATACCGGAAATGTCTGTCGAGATTACCGGCATTTCCATCGCCATTGCTTCCACCAAGACATTGGGAATGCCGTCGCGATCGCCGTTATCTACGACCAAACAAGGCAGGGCGAACACGCTACCTTGCTGATAAATTTCGCGCAATTCTTCCTGCGTTACTGCACCGGGCAGGCTAACGATGTCTTGTAAATCCAAATCGGCGATGAGTTGTTGAATAACTTGTGCGTATTTGTCCGCGCCGCCGACGATGCGGCAGTTAAATCTGACGCCGCGATCGCGCAGAATCGCGCAGGCTCTCACCAAATAGTCGAAGCCCTTTTTCTCGACCAAACGACCGACCGATAAAATCGTAGGGATTTGCTCAGATAAAGCTTGTTCGCGCGGCTCCGGCACAAACAAATCAGTATCCAGGCCATGATAAATCCGATGCACATCGATATTGCTCCCCTTACAGGCATCCAGATGTTCCTGATTGGCGCCGGTACAGGTCACCGCGAATTTGGCGCGGCGCATTTTGATTTGCAGCAAGTCGCCGGGATTCAGTTCGCGCAAATAAATATCCTTGGCATGAGCGGTAAAACTGAATGGCAAGCCGCTGATCCGGCTGGCGAACATCGCAATCGTCGTCGCGCCGTGGCAGAAATGCGCATGTAAATGACTAATAGCGGGATTCTGTAACACCGCTTCGGCGATGTAGCCGGCTTGCAGGAACTCCTTGATGAAGACCGTGCGCGGCCATTCCAGCCTGCCAGACCGGTACTTGAGACTCATGCCCAAACATTCCAGCAACCCACCAAGGTAGGCCACCGGGCGTTTGAGGAGCAGCCGGCCGTGGCTGGGCGCGAATTTCGGCAGGTTTTCACTTAGCCAGGTTAAAAAACTGTGTCCGGTCAGATCGCTGGCTTGCGGCAGATACGTCACCGGCGCGCGGATGGCATCGACCACTGCGTGATGCTTTTGGCCCTCGAGTTGCTTGATCGAAAAAATCGACAGTTCGAGGCCGAGGGTTTCCAACAAATGGATTTCATTGGTGATAAAGGTTTCCGAGGTGCGCGGAAAGCCTTTGAGTATGTAAGCGACTTGCGCCCGGCTGCCATGGTTTTGCATTATAAAATCCAAAATTGTTCAGTCGGCCTTACACAGGCCGAAGGAGTTATCTCGAGGGTGAAGGGGTTAGTCGACTGCTACGCTGCGGCTCGAAGCTCTGATCTGCACTTGCGGTTTTTCCGCACTGCCATACAGTAAATCGCTGATCGATTCGCTAATACGCGGCAAGCCACCCATGTCGATTTGATACAAGCGGCTGTGATGAACGTTGGTACGGCCCAACTCTTCACGGACCGTGTCCATCAGTAGTTTTGGGGTCAGTTGGTTGGGGTGAATGGCACGAACCAAACCTTGCAGCGCCAGGCGTTCCGCACGTATCCATTGTTCCTGGGAAGGTTTGACCCGCGGCACCAAAATCGCTCGCTTGCGTAGGGTCAGTAATTCGCAGGTGGAGTTGTAACCACCCATGCTCACCACCAAATCAGCGGCTTCCATACAAGCCATCATGTCGGTGTTAAACTCCTGGATCACCACATTCCGGCAACTGCGCGCCAAAACTTCAAGCTGATGGCGGCGGCTTTCCGACATTTCCGGGCCGCAAATCATCAGGGTCATGGTGTTGTCGCCCAGATCCTGCCGATTCAGGCCTTCCAGATAACTGTGCAGCAATTGGTAGCCGTCTTCGCCACCGCCTGCGGTGACCAGCACCAGACGTTCCTTGGTGCAACCGATTTGCTCGCGAATCTCACCGGCTTTTTTGTCGCTGCGTTCGCGGGCTATGTAGCCGCAGAAGTCGACTTTCTCGTGGCTGGCGTCGGGAAATTCGTATTCCTTGCGCATGTCGTAAATGTCAGGAGAACCGACCACCAATACCTTGTCGTAATGCGACTGGATGGCGTCGTGATAGCCGTTTTTCTTCCAGACCGGAATCGTGCTTTCCGGACTATCGAGGATGTCGCGCAACAGCAATACCAGTTTGGCGCGGTGACCGCGACGTTGCATGAGCTGTAGAGCGGCACCCAATTCGTCGCTGACGCCATAGGGCTTTTTGTCCACTAAAATCAAATCGGCATCGAAATCCAGCACCGCGCTAAGGATGATGTTGCTGCGCAGCTTGAGCAATTGTTCGTATTCCATATCCAGGAATTTCACCGAGTAGTCGCCTTTGACGTTGCGAGACAAACAAGGCAATTTGATGTAATCGATACGATCGGGGATACGGAACGCATGCAGCATGGGGGAGCCGGACAGAATCAGTACCGAGACGTTCGGATCGGCATCCACCAGGGATTTAGAAATTGCCAACATCCGGCGAATGTTACCCAGACCGAAGGTATCGTGAGAATACACAATGATTCTTTTGGATTGGTTGATAAGCGTCATGGCCCGGATTCCTTTTGCTGCATCGTTCACTATGCGGGCGCAAGCAGTTTCCAGCGAGGATGATCTGGCGCCCGGTTCAATTTCGGTAACCAGACAAAACCGTGGTTACGTGCAGCGTCTATTCCCGGGCAAACAAGCAAGGTTCATTCAAATCGTCATTTTCATCAAACTTTAATGTGGCGATGTTATCGGGCTTGCCCACAGGCCGCATTGATGGGGTCCCCATGCAGCATGTCTTACAGTCGCTCGAAATAGATTGAGGTTTCAGGAAACCTGGGTTTTGAAACGCTTCGGCAATTTTTCGCCAACGGTTTACGGGATGAGGGATCGGTATTCGATCTGTTCTGCTTTGCTTCCAGATGGCGCAAGGGAATTAAGAGGTTTTTAAGCAAATAGGAGAACAATCCGCCGCGACTGAAACAATCCAACAAAGGAGGATATATGTTCAGGCTTATATTGATATTGTTAATCGGCGTGTTATGTTCCGGGACAGCTTTTGCGCATGGCGATGACTGGGGACATGGACACCATAGGCGGCATCATCACCATCACTGGCATGGTTACCGGCCCTATTTTAGGGGACATAGCCCAGCGAGAATGGGCTATTACCCGCCCCCGCCGCCGCGCTATTTTGCGCGGCCACCGTTAGACTATTACGGCTATCCGCAGCGGCCCATGCCGAGATATGACTACAGGGATCGCTGGTGATTATTAACCCGACACTTAAACTATGCCTTGCGGGTACAGAGGGAGAAGGAGATATTCTAATTTTTAGAAGCTCCTTTAAATGCCGTCGCTCCCGCGAAGGCGGGAGCCCAGCGGCTATGCTTGATTCACTAAGCGGTCTAATGGCCCCAGCCTTCGCGGGAATGACGAATCCAGCAAATTTAAGGGCCGGGTTAATTAGCGTTTGCCACGTTCAAAAACCCAGACCGCTATCCCCTATACGCCAGTATCGACGCGCGCCAAATCAGACCGCCACACCCTGCGCGTCGAACAAGCCTTCGAATAAGGCGGAACTCAAATAGCGTTCACCGGAGTCCGGAAGCACCACCACAATGGTCTTGCCGACATTTTCCGGCCGTTTTGCCACCCGCACCGCCACTGCTACTGCCGCACCGCAGGAAATGCCGGATAACAAGCCTTCCTCCCGCGCCAAACGCCGCGCATACTCAATCGCTTCGTCATTACTGACTTGCTCGATGGCATCAACCATGGACAAATCCAATACGTCGGGCACAAATCCGGCGCCTATGCCCTGGATTTTATGCGGCCCTGGCTGCAGATCTTGGCCGCTACGGTACTGACTTAACACCGGACTGGCTTCCGGCTCAACGGCAATGGAAACGATGGGTTTGCACTGCGTGAGTTTGATATAGCGAGACACACCGGTAATGGTGCCGCCAGTACCGACACCGGAAACAAATATATCGACCGCACCGTCACTGTCGTGCCAAATTTCCGGCCCGGTGGTTTGTTCGTGGATTTGCGGGTTGGCGGGGTTTTTAAACTGCTGCAAGAGTACGTAGCGCTCCGGATCGGAAGCGACGATCTCTTCCGCCTTGGCTATAGCGCCTTTCATGCCTTTTGCGCCCTCGGTCAATACCAGTTTGGCACCATAGGCCACCAGCAATTTGCGGCGCTCGATACTCATCGTATCCGGCATGGTTAAAGTTAGCGGGATGCCGCGCGCCGCAGCGACAAATGCCAGTGCAATGCCGGTATTGCCGCTGGTTGGCTCGATCAATTCTTTGCCAGGCCCAAGCAGGCCGCGCTGCTGCGCGTCGTTAATCATTGCCGCGCCGATGCGGCATTTCACCGAATATCCGGGGTTACGCCCTTCGACTTTAGCCAATAGGGTGACTTGAGCGCCGTCAGTAATGCGGTTAAGCCTGACCAACGGTGTTTTGCCGATAGACTGCGAATTGTCGGGATACCAATATGCCATAACGTTTTCCTTCAAAATGGATAGTCCAAAAAAAGCCAGTGCGCATTGACCTACACTGGCTGTTTATGGGGTTGAATTAAGCTCACACAGCTAAATCAGAAAAACGTGCTGCACACGCCCTGAGTAGCCGTAGTACCACAGTTCCAAGATTGCGCCTGTTTGAAGATTTTTGCAACCAGCAGCCAGACCTATCGCGCATCCCAGGGATAGCCGGTCATAATTCAAAGACATTAAACACAAGCAGCAGGCAAGCATCGGTAGCCCAAGTGTTGCTTTACCTGAAGTTGTGATTGAAGGTTTGAGAATAGAGCCTGAAAGCGCACACCGGTGAAGGCATGCGCGAAATCGGCAGAGTTTACTTTTTGGATGTTCTGATAATTGAAGTCAGATGACGACCGCATTGTGCACAAACGAAGTTTCCGGTAGGTACGCCGGAGACATATTCTTTGGCCAACGACGGATGGTCGCAGTGCTCGTCATTTCTGCTTTTAGTCGATGTGTCTAATTTCTTTGCGTCCATAATCTTCCCCTTGCTTTACACATACTTACATGATTATTTAACAAATTTATTTACGTTAAAATATAAGCAAAAAACATACACACAGAACACAAGCTTATGTACTTAAAAGACTTTTAATAGCCGCAGACTAAACCAAGCGAAAACCGAACGGTGAGGTGTAAATTTTCTCGACTTAGCAATTTATGCTAACCATCCGATTTACGGGTACCACAGCCACTTACCATGCCAATTTGCAGAGTTTGAGCGGCTAATATAGTGAAATCGAAAAAATCAACTGAACTAGTTTGTTTGCTTGCAAAAAGGCAGCTGTAAAAAATTTCGACAGCCGATAAACGCCCGGTGTCTGGCCGGCTATAAGGGAATTTACCGGGCCAAAATCCATTTTTCAAGCCGCCGGACCGCTCACACCCAGTTAAGATAATATTTGGGAAAACTAATTGACGTTTGGCAAACAGGCAGACACAAAAAAGGGGCTAGCAAGCCCCTTTTTTACGATTGCCTTCAGCAGTCTATTTAACAGCTTCAGCAATTTTGTTAAACGCCTCAACCCGCTGTTTGCCGGTGTTGGCTAAATCGATGCCGTTCTCAACAATCATCTGAATCAGACCTGGAGTGCTGTAGACGATTTTACCCATGTAAGCGACCACTGGCACAGCAACAATCGCACCGAACAATGTACCTATACCTATCAAATGCAGCATTTTAGTAATCAGCACCACGATATCCAGTGGTAACAAAATCAAAGTACCGAAGTACAACAACACAATGAATGTGAACAGCGCGAACACCACAAACTGCAGCAGTCTTACCAATGCGACATTAAGGTTTTTCATGTTTATTTGTCTCGAATGAATGAAGAATCTTTTGCAAACACAGGCAACGGCCTTGATTTTCGTTACCTTTTCAGCCGTTAGCCAACTCGCGGCATTATAAAATAAAAGCCCTACCGTTTCTTGCTTTTTTGCCGCTTAACCGCGGCTTGGGCGCCTATTCATCCGACTGGAATTGATATTCCGGGGGTTTCTTTTCGATAAAAAACGGATGTAACAACGCTCCGGCAACGAAACCTCCGAGATGTGCCCACCAGGCCGAATCCACCGCGACGTTATCTAAAAAAGTTGCCGTAAACACATCTCCGATTTGAATGATCACCCAAAACCCAAGAAAAGCTATCGCCGGCACATGGAAAAACAGCGGATAAAACAGGATGGGCACCAGTATCACCACGGTAGCTTGCGGGAAACGGAAGAAATACGCTCCCAACACCCCGGCAATGGCTCCCGATGCACCCACCACCGGCACCGCCATCTTTGGGTAGAAATACCACTGCGCATAAGTTGCCAACAGCCCGCATAAGACATAAAACACCACAAAACGTTTATGTCCCATCAAGTCTTCGATGTTGTCCGCAAATATCCATAAAAACACCATGTTCATCAGCAAATGGCCGAAACCGCCGTGCAGGAACATATTGGTAAAAAACGACAGATAATAATCCGGCGGCAAGCCGAAACTATAAGCCCAATCCGGATTGGAATACCGAATCGGCACCATCCCGTACATGTAGACAAAGTGCTGCCCCATTTCGTCGGGCATAAACAGCATCGCCACGTACACTGCTATGCAAATAGCCATGATGCCCCAGGTCACATAAGGCTTGATGTTACAAGGTATCGAATCTCGAATGGGTATCATCTTAGGCTTCCTAAAGTAGTGGGCACATAAATCAGAGGCTAATTAAAATTTTTCGTTCCAAGTCTTCTCCAGCCGCTGTACCGAAACCGGGTAAGCCGTTTTCAGTTGCTGCGCAAACAAGGACACGCGCAATTCCTCCAAACTCCAGCGGAAGGGTTCACGCTCGGGCATAGGTACCAACGTCTTCATTTGCTTCTCGACATGTTGCCAAAAGCGTTGCGACAGTCTGTGCAGACCTTGGATATCCGCCGAATCCGGCTTTTGCTTATCCAAACGACACTCTATAGCTTTTAAATAACGCGGAATCGCTTGTATCTGCGCCAGCGGCGTATACCGCAAGAAACCACTAAACAGCAGTAAACTAAGCTGTTTTTCCAAGTCTTCTCGCAAACTCGGGCTGACGCCGGGTTGTTTCAACCGCTGTCTGACCGCTTGGTAGTTTGCCATGATTTCCGTGACATGCTTGCCCACCTGAGTCCCAACCGTGACCAGCATAGCTTTTTTAGCCGCTAGCGCCGCTTCGAACTGCTGTTGACTGCGGATGCTACTATCAGCAACAAACACACTATTAAAGATTAAGAATAGTAGGTCTTCCTTAAAATCGCCGCCCAGCCGTGCTGGCAATAAAGGGTGCTTGGGCAGTTGGTTGTAGGCCAACTGCAAAGTAGCCTGGACGCCACTGTTTTTTAACAAATACTGCGCATCCTTCCGACATTGCAATTGAAACAACTTGGTCAAACCGTCGAAATGCGCCAACTCGGCCTTATATTGCGTGTCGAGTATCTTCACCCCCACCGTGTCGCCTTCATCGACAATCGCCGGAAAGCCAATGAAGGTCTGGCCTTTTTGCATAAACTGCCAAGTCTCCGGCAAGTCGTCAAATGCCCAGGCGATACAGCCGGTGTGGTTCATTTCCTCTTGCGCCAATTTATCGAAACTATCACCCGCCTTGGTCGCATAGTCCGCTTGTAATTTCGCCAGATTACGGCCATAACCCAAGGCCCTACCATGATCATCGACAATCCGGAAATTCATTTTCAAATGATCCGGCAAAGTATCCGGCTGCCATTCGTTAAGCGGTATCGATTCGCCAGTCAGTTTACGCAAACGACCGCTCAACCACTCGAACAACGAACCTTTAAAATCCGGCTCGATTTCCAGACAAGCCTTGGCGGTGTTCGGCACCGGCACGAAGTGCTTACGCAGATGCTTGGGTAAGGATTTGATCAACGCGGTGACTTTTTCTTCCAGCATGCCCGGCACCAGCCAATCGAACGGCGCTTGGCGGATTTGATTGAGCTGATGCACCGGCACGATGGCCGTCACCCCATCCTCATCGTGGCCCGGCTCAAAGCGGTAATGCAATTCAATCGTCAAATCGCCGATTTTTTTGCTGTCCGGAAAGTCCCAATCGTTGATCTGATTATCGTCGCTGCGGGTCAGGTCTTCTTTGGTCAGAAACAAAATCTTGGGATTATCGCGTTCGACTTTCTTGCGCCACTGATCGAGGGTAATGCCGCTAACTACCTCAGCCGGCAGCTTTTTATCGTAAAACTGATAAAGCCATTCCTCGTCTTCCACCAAATCGACCCGGCGGCCCTTGTGCTGAATGTAGCCCACCTCTTCCAGCAAGGCCTCGTTGGCCTTAAAGAATGGCGCGTTGCTGTGATAATCGTGATTGACCAGTGCATGGCGGATAAACATCTCCCGCGCGGCTTTAGGATCGACGTTTTCATAAGGCACTTTGCGCTTGGCTTGCAAGGTCAAGCCGTACAACAGCGTGCGCTCGTAAACCCCGCTGCGACCGGCGTTTTTCTCCCAATGCGGGTCGTAATAATTGCGTTTGACCAAGTGCTGCGCTGCGGCTTCGATCCATTCCGGCTCGATTCTGGCCACGGTGCGCGCGTAAACCTTGCTGGTTTCGACTTGCTCGGCGGCCATGATCCACTTCGGCCGCAGCTTATGCTGCCCGGAACCGGGGAAGATGAAAAACTTTAGCCCGCGCGCGCCCAGATATTCGTATTGCTCATGCCTAAAACCGATGTTAGAAAGCAAACCCGGCAACAGCGCGCAATGAATCTGCTCGTAATTGGCCGGATTGTCATTAAACTTCAGCTTCAACTCGCCGCGTGCCACCTGCATGATTTGCGCATGGATGTCGTACCACTCGCGCATGCGGATATAAGACAAAAAATTGTCCTGGCAGTATTTGCGCAGCTTGCTGTTGGTCAGGTGCTTTTTCTGCGCCTCAAAGGTATTCCACAGATTTAACAGCGTCAGAAAATCCGATTCCTCGGCCTTGAACTGCGCGTGCTTGGCCTCGGCTTGCGGCATTTTGTCGGCGGGTTTATCGCGTGGGTCTTGGATACTTAAGGCCGAAACGATGATCGCTACTTCAGTCAACGACGCCAATTCGGCAGCGGACAACAACATCCGCGCCAGCTTAGGATCGGTGGGAATCTTCGCCAATTGCCGGCCGGTGTCGGTCAGCTGGCCTTGCTTGTCCAGTGCATCCACCTCAAACAGCGCATTCTTGCCGTCGCGGATCATCTTGTCGTCCGGCGGCTCGACGAACGGAAAATCTTCGATGTCGCCCAGCTTCAAGGCCGCCATCTGCAAGATCACCGACGACAAATTGGTGCGCAGGATCTCCGGTTCGGTAAACTCCGGCCGCGCCAGATAATCCTCTTTCGAATATAACCTGATGCAAATACCCTCAGCCACCCGACCGCAGCGCCCTGCCCTTTGGTTGGCGCTGGCTTGCGAAATACGCTCGATAGGTAAACGCTGAATCTTGCTTTTGTGGCTGTAACGACTGATGCGGGCATGACCGGAATCGATCACGCAGCGGATACCCTGCACGGTCAAGGAAGTCTCCGCCACGTTGGTCGCCAGCACGATGCGCGGTTTGTTACCGCTGGGTTTGAACACCCGCTCCTGCTCGCTGACGCTGAGTTTGGAATACAGTGGCAACACATCGTAGCGAGCGTTATTGTGCGACTTGCGCAAGGACTCGGTGGTCTCGCGAATCTCGTGCTCGCCGCTCAAAAAAATCAGGATGTCGCCGCGCATATCCCGATACAACTCGTCCACCGCATCCAGAATCGCTTGCTGCAAATCGGCGGAGGTTTCGTCGTCTTCCTCGATTAACTCGATGGGCCGATAGCGCACATCCACCGGATAGGTGCGGCCGGAGACGTTGACGATGGGCGCATCATTAAAATGCCTGGCAAAACGTTCCGGGTCGATGGTCGCGGAGGTAATCACCACTTTTAAATCGGGCCGCTTCGGCAACAACCAGCGCAGATAACCCATCAGAAAATCGATATTCAGGCTGCGCTCATGCGCCTCGTCGATGATGATGGTGTCGTATTGATTTAAATAGGGATCGTTCTGCGACTCGGCGAGCAGGATGCCGTCGGTCATCAGTTTGACCAGTGAATTGGGATGCGTTTGGTCGTGAAACCGCACCTTATAACCTACCGCCTGACCGATGGGCTGACCCAGTTCCTCGGCGATGCGGTCGGCGACGGTGCGAGCGGCAATTCGGCGCGGCTGGGTGTGACCGATCAAACCAGTTAAGCCACGCCCTATTTCCAAGCAAATCTTCGGCAACTGCGTGGTCTTACCGGAACCGGTCTCGCCGCAGACGATAGTGACTTGATTACTGCGGATTAACCCGGCAATCTCGTCCTTCTTGCCGCTGACCGGCAAGTCCGGGTAATTAATCACCGGCACCGACGCGCGGCGCTGATTGCAACGCCCGACCGAACGCTCGATCTTGTCCGCCACTTGCTGTAAGGCCCCGCTTACATCCTTGCCCTTACTCGACTCGCTGCGCAAGCGATCCAGTTGCCGCTTCAAGCCGTGGCGGTCGGTGCCCATGCAGTTGTGGAGATTTTTGGCGAGTTGTTTTAGGGTTTCGGAAGCAGACATCGGAGCGTGATGTAAAAAAGCGCCGATTATACGGACTTGGCACAGAAAAGGCAGCGCGCCCCAACCTTGCCAGCACCACCCCGACATAGCGTTGGTTTACCCGGCCCCGCCCGCCAAACCGGGCCTAAGCTCAGCATGACCTAGAGCAAGACGAAAACTGAAATGAAGGCTGGGAAAACCCGGATAGCTGCGGCCCCGGATAGCTGAACGCACGTCCTTACCGCCGCCATACCACGAGCCACCGCGCAGCACCCGTGCTTCCGCAGCGCTGTTCAGCGGATCGATAACAGGCGCTGTTCCCAAATTCTGTCGCCAGCCATCCTGACACCATTCCCAGACATTGCCGTGCATTTCGAATAAACCCCAAGGGTTGGCCAGCAAGGATTTCACCGCTACGGTGTTTTCCCGATAAACACTCTTTTCCGCGCCGGCATAAGGATATTTGCCATTGTAATTGACCTGTTTCGGGCTGATGTTATTACCAAAGGAAAACGGCGTCGAGGTGCCGGCCCGGCAGGCGTATTCCCATTGTGCTTCGCTGGGCAATTGCGCGCTCAGGCCGGAAACATCCGAATTCAAGACTTCGATAAAACGCTGGGCATCGTCCCAGCTGACTTGCTCGACCGGATGTTCCGGACTGCCCTGAAAACGGCTCGGATTCTCACCGCCCAGCACCGCCAGCCAGAAGGCCTGAGTGACAGTGGTGTCCGCCAGCCAGAAACCTTGGCTCAAGGTCACCGGGCGCTGAGTTTCCGATCCCTCTCCATCGCCCTGCCACTCCCGCTCCGGTTCATCATTCGGCGAACCCATCAAAAACGTACCCGGCTCTATCCAGCGAAACACCTGTCGCACACCGCTATAGCACAAGGTCTGCCATAAGCCGTAAGCATCCTCGCCCCATTCGCAGGCCCAGGGACAGGGAAACATAGGCGGAGATAAGGTATTGCGGTTAGTCATGGCGATTATGCACGTTGGCTGGAAACGCAGGAACTTCTATAGTAACGGCTTTCCCACGTGCGTCGGGAAACTACGACATACTTGGTAGCGGTACACTAAAATACCCATATCATTTTATTTTGCCAATTTGGCGTCGTTTTCTTTTCAATAGACCTGATCTAAGCCAGTCAGCATATTTTTCCATAAGGCCAGGATTTGATATCGATACTTTGGTATTGTTTGTTGACTCAACCGATGGCATTAGGCATCGCTTGGAATTGGAGCGACCAAGTGCTAGACGAAAACCTATACTGTCATCTCGAAAATCTGGTTCGTAGTGAGAGCGACTAGCAGAACGCATGAATCTGCCATAACTATCCCATGCCCCCCCTCGCAGCACACGAGGGCTTTCCATGTCCTCGAAGCCAGTCACTTCCTCAATTGAAATCATTCCGTGATTTTCTTGCCAGCTATCCTGACACCATTCCCACACGTTACCGTGCATCTCGAACAACCCCCAACGATTAGCAGGCAAAGATTTGACCTGAACCGTTTTTTCCCGATAAAGCCCTTTCGCACAACCAACATATGGAAAGTCACCGTTGTAATTGATTTGATCCGGTGTGATGTATTCTCCAAATGAAAATGGGGTAGTTGTTCCAGCCCGGCAGGCATATTCCCATTGTGCTTCACTAGGTAGTTGTGCACTTAAACCAGGAGAGATTTGATTTAATTTACTGATAAAAATCTGTGCATCATCCCAGCTAACCTGTTCCACTGGATTTTTCAGATGATCCTTACAATAACTAGGGTTCTCGGAAGCCATAACAGCCAGCCAAAATTCCTGAGTTACAGCTGTGTCGGCCAACCAAAAGCCTTGCGATAAAGTGACGGGATGCTGTGATTCATGGCCAAAGCGTTCCGCTTCATCTAGCGGAGACCCCATCATGAAGCTGCCTGGTTCTATCCAGCGAAAACGCTGAGTGACATGGTTGACGGTGAGGTCGGCGTAGAGGCCGTATTCATCAAAACCAAGCTCCCCGGTATTGGCGAATTGCGGCTCCCAGCGCAGGTCTACGAGCACAGTTAAGCGGTCATAAGCTGGTGGATGAGTTTCAGTGTGCTCTTGAACAAACAACGCCGGAAATGGATCGAACGGACTCGGGACATGGGGATAGATACCGGGCTGGTAGCCCTTGCCTGCTTGCAATATAAACCGGTAATTTCTAGCGGCAAAAATAAGATTCACGAACAGTCCTGTCGCTTCTCGGGCGATACTTGCCGCCCAACTGGGCTTACGAAAAGGTGAGAAGGTTAGCCGAATACTGCCGGTGTCTAAGGTAAACGTTTGTCCTTGCAAGCAGTATAAAGCTTTGGCCGTTTCACTATCTTCGGGCAAACGAATAGTCATGTTGTTGATACGCATCCGACCTTCTATGACCTCAGTTACGCTCAGCGTTAGAGTGTCATGGACGGATTCGAAGTCGGCCAATTTTACGCCGCCAATCGCGGCCGGCGACATGCCAGCCGTTGCTAAACACAAAGTCTCGCCGTACTGCCAAATGGAGTAATGACGTAACGCAGTACGCTGGGCAATTGCGGCTTGCACAGTGGCGGCATCGTATTGTTCCGGCACCGGCGCACCCGCACGCAACTGTTCCCGATAGGCCAATCCGTAAAGCGTGCTGGTGTAGCTTGCCGAGTAATTACGGGTAGCCTCGGCACCCAGACGACTTAAATGTCGGCGCGCAAATTGGGTCATGCCTTCTGGCGCATACGACCCGGCCAGACCATTAGCAAAACGCAACATAAAAGTCTCCGCCTGCTCAACGTCGGCTAATGCCTGTAATGAAAAACTCACCAGCGGCTGTGCATTAAGCACTTCTTCCGCCCACACCGCCGGAAATTGGCCAATATGATGGCGTTTAATTAACGCTAACACTTGATACTGCAATTCAGCCGACTGTTGTTTAAACAGGGATTGATACTCTGCGCGGCACTCCGGTCGCACACTAATCGCGTTGTAGCCCCACTGTATATCGGCATGCAAACATACTGCCGCTTCTATGCCGCTGTCTGCTTGCTCGGCGGGTAAACAACCGAGGATGGCGCGCAGCAATTCCGGCTCGACATGCACGGCCACTGACAGAAATGCTAAGACCCGGCGAACTTTGGCTGCATGGGCAGCCTGGTCGGGATCGGGCTTTTGCGGTTTCAGGCTACTATGTTTATTCCACAATAACTGCCGCACCGATTGAGTGACCGCCGGGTCTTGTTGCGCGGGCGATAGCGGTGCCAGTATCAACGGGCTGATGTTTTGGCGTTGTAATTGCTGCAAAAACCTTTGCCAATTTTGCCGTATCGAGCTGTCTTGGCCGGCGAGTTGTCCCAGATCGCTAACGATCAACACCACACTTTGCGCGCTCAGATTTCGCCAAGGTTGGGTCTGCTGAGTATCATCGAACCAGTCCCAGTAGTCGCCTTGCGGGTTGTCGTCGATCACCCGAATTTCCAGGCCGTTGCGGCCATATTGGCGGACAATGCGTTCGCAGAGCAAGTGGGCATCCTGCCAAAACGGCAGCATGCGTTTATTCAGGTCTAGAATCAGGTAAATCCGCCCAGCCGGTACCACCCTGGGCCTGCGTGGCAGTTGATATAAGGTTTGCAGACGGGCGATGTGCCTGACCAAGCGCGGCACGTCGAGCTTTCGACCGCAAACATGGCTTAGATTAAGGCGCAAAAAATCATTAAGGCGGGCGTCGGCAATAATGGCTTGATGAGGAATGGGATCGCCGGTTTCGAAAGGCTGTAAATCGGCTTCGGATAACGGTTCCACGCCCCGCAATGCGGGAGACAAACCTGCTTCGACTTCATCCGGATTCGCGTATTGATAGCGATGCGCCAAGGCATAAAACTGTTCCGGCGGACGTTGTACTTTGACTTCGGGCAACGGGTTCGGAGGTGGTGGTGTTATGTCGCCATCGAGGGCTTCGGATTTACCGGGATTTTTGAATTCCAACGCCTCCCGCAATTCGTAGCCCAAAATCAAGCCACTCAGGCGTTTCTCCTCCTGAGTTTGGCAACGTCTGGTCCAGCGCAATAAATCGGCACGGCTGGTTAAATTGCTAACCGGCATTACAAGGCTTTGCGCAACACAAAATGTTGAATATCGGCCAGCAGACTTTCCTGGTGGTCATCCCGGTCTTTGTCTTGTAAACACCGGTCGGTCATTTCATCGAGCGCCGCCAACAAATCCAGGTATTCGGCGAGCCCGGCTTTAACGGTGCCGTGGCGTTCGGCTTCCTGGCGGTCAGCAATCAATTGCCGGGCCGCCAAGCGTTTGACCGTCTCGCTGCATTGGTAGTCGTCGTAATGTACGTTGGCTCTTTCCAACAACCAGCCTTCCACATCTTCGTCAATATGTAAGTGCAACACCAAACAGCGCCGGATAAAGGCAGCCGGTAATTCGCGCTCGTCGTTGCTGGTGATGATGACCAAGGGCGGCGTTAAAGCCTGCTTGCTGTCCGCCGCCGAATTTTTACCGATGGTTTCACCGAGCAACGGCACTTCGAACCCGCCGTTGCCCAGAACTTCTAATAGCGCGTTGGGCAGCGACGGCTCTGCTTTGTCAATTTCGTCGATTAGTAACACGATACCGTTTTCCAGGGCACCGTCGTTAGAGGTTTGTGGGCAATAAATTTTATGCCGGCATACATCGTTGTACTGGCTGGCAGCACTGTTCCAGCCGAATGCCCACCACAGCACCCCAGGATTGAGATAGTGTTTGGGGTTGAGTTTGTCGTCGTCTTTAATGCCGGCGTGGGCATCGTTGAGTCGGGCCACCGGGTCATAACGCCAAAGCAAATCCTGGCCTTCGGTGTTGATATTAATCACTTCGGCGATAAATTTACGCTTCAGTTTGGCCGCCGCCGCTCGCGCCAGATAACTCTTACCCAAGCCCGGATCACCTTTGACCAGCAATGGCCGCTTGGTCGCCAAAGCCATTTCCAAGGCATAAGCCGAAGCTTTATCCAGCAGGTATTTGCCTTGCCCCCAGGAGCCGCAATCGGGATATTCGATCACTTCCTGAGGTTGAAAATATTTGAGCGTAGTGGTCATAGATCATCCATGTATTTTTGGATTATGCGGAAAAATTCGTTCACCTGCGCACGCAGGTGCGCTTCGTTGTTACCGACACCTTTACCGTAGCGCACTATCGGCAGTTCGGACAAACAGTCGTTGAGCGCTTTGCAAACATCGGGGTTATGTAATGGATGCATTGCCGCAAGGTCCTCCGAAGAATCTACTTCTAAACGAATCAATTCTGGTTTAGCACCCTTTCTGCGGGTTTTAAGCGTGTGGTTTAGCTCTTCTAAGTCAAACTCATCGAGAGGGGCATCGGGCTCGTTGCTATGGAGTTTACGATAAACCTTATTAACTGCGATGTTGACGACATGGGCTAACTCGGCGGCATTTTTATCGGGTTGCCAGCCTACTTCCCGCATAAATCCGCTTTCAACGGCATGACGTCCAACCACGGCATTCTTCACGTCGGTTATCTTTTGCTTATTCAGGGTCAAATCGGGTACCAGACCATAAACCGAGGCTAAATATATTTCTGCCGCCATACGTGTACGGACCGGCAAATCGTGCTGACGCGACAGGGTAGCGGTAAAGCTTCCGGTATCGGTCAAACTTAGCAACAGCAAAAATAGATTTAAAGCGACTCCGGCATCTTGCCGGTCTTTTTCTAAAGATGATTCGACGGCTAGCCTAAATTGCTCCAGAAAAGCTATTTGATTGCCTTCACTGGCTTTTAGCAATTCTTTAACGACATTCTCAGGCAATGCTTGCAAACCAGGCGGGAGAAACTGCTCGACAAGCGTTTGAAACAGCATCGATTTTTGCATGGGCTCTAAATGCTTACAAATACGCTCATGAACGTTTAACGCTGGTAGCCCAACCGTTTTTATGCCTAGGATTTGGCGAAAAGTTGCACTATTACGGATTAACCAAGGAATGGATACGCCAACAAGTTGTTTTTCCATCCAAAGGTTATGCTCGGTGATGACAGCCTGAATTTTCCCACTGGCAATATCAAACACCGGCGCGCCCGACATACCACCCCAGCCGTTCGGCATAACGTTGGCACGAGCAACAGTTGGGTCAATGGTGTCATCCAAAGTTAATTTAATTACCGGCTTTTCCAAATCAGCACTAAATAGACCTGTAGCAGTTTCCAGGTTATTACTATTTACGTTTGGATAACCTGCTGCTTTCCACCCTGTCCTGGCTTCGGCAAATTTCTGGCTAAATATCATCCATGACACTGATTTTTGATGGATTGCTTTTGGTAACTGACAATCAAGCACAACCAGATCGCAATTTATGGGTTTGTCATCCACCAGCAGTTTGCCGTCAAATGCGATATTGCGGGCAACCGCTGTTAATGACCTGTTATTACTGTCTTTCAAGTCCGGCCATTCGACTGAAACGCTTCCTCCGTCATGCCATTTGACGTTTTGGACAACATGCCCAGCCGTCAGAAGTAAATTAGGGCCGATCGGATACGCGGTACCAATATCCCCTTGGTTATTAATTTTAGCAATCCATTTTGGCTCCATTAACTACCACCTTGCAGCCCGCCTTTTAGCTTGATTGTGCTGGGCAATCCCGTCTGCGGATCGGGATTCTTTACATCAACCGGCTGCAAGCTCAATTTAATCTTGTGCGTCGCGGCGCTTTTGTAACCAGCCGATGCCTCGGCGTCGATAGCGCCCAACACCCAGAAATTGAATTTACCGCCAGCTTTTCCACCCACCGATTTTTCGACCACCATTTGCAATTCCACTTCTACGCTATTGACGTTGAAGCGGATGGTTTCCGCCGCCCCTTGTGTAGAGGCAGTCGCCAGACTCTGCCTTAGTTCTTGTATCACTTCCGCTAAATTCAGCTTATCGTCCATAGAAATTCTCCGAATCGTTTTATAAAGTCTTCTGGGGTAACCCACCTGTGCTTCCGCTAGTTTTCATTTGCCGCTAGCCATTACAAGCCAATTTAAACGACGCTTGGAGTCGCACTGAGCAAACCATTTTTTATACAAGCAATATATCGTCAAAATCGAACAAAGGCTATTAAGCCGAATTCAACTGGTTGCCAAGCTCCAGTTGTCTGTATTTGCCGGGAAGCAATAGCTTCCAAGATTGAGTTTCCAAGCCAGAGCTTGGAAACCAGAAACAACCAGAAACAGCTCAAGCCCTAGTAAATATAATCACGCGCACATCTAAAAATAGCCTACGCTTTTCATCTGCGGACCACACCCCATCCTCCGCAGTATCACAAACGCCAAAAGGAGATAAACATGAGTCAACATCTGATTTCTTTAACCCTTTCCGATAATGATCTCGCCGACATAGACGCCGCTCTAAAGACCTTGGAAGACCGCTTCGCCGGCTTCCTCGTCTTAACCCCAGAAGAGCGCCGCACCATCCTGAAGATGGGTGACAAAACCGAAGCGTTCTGCCGCCAAACGCTGACGGTGGCCACCCAAAATACTCATGCCATTCCGCCCGGTCTCGATGTCATCGAAGCGCAAGCCGATTTGGTGACTCTCGACAAACTCCGCCCTCGCTTACATCGCCTGCGCGATTTATTGAGCCGAGGCGAAGATACCGACATGGCGCTGGGCAGCGATATTTATAGTTTTAGCCTGGATGCTTACGCCTCGTTGAAAATCGCCGGCAAAGGCGCAGGCTTGGAAACGCTGCGGCAGGCGATGTCTGTGCGATTTAATCGCGGTGCCAAGGCAAAAACCCAAGCCACCCAACCGGCCGGCTAAGCACTATAAGCAAAATAGCTCCCTGGCAAGGCTTTCCGGCTTGCCAGCTAACCTCCATCCAACGGCGGATTAGATGAAAGGATAGCTCGCAAGCCTTTTTGCAATAGCCGCTCGCTTAAAAGAGCTGCTCGCCATTCTAAATGCCTTGCCCGCAACGTAAATAGCCTTGCGGGCAAGGCTATTTGCCATAAGCGCAAGCCTAAATGGCTTATGCGCAAGGCCAAGAGCCTAAACCGCAAGCCTCAATGACTTGCACGCAAGCCAAATAGGTTGCCCGCATTAAACAAATGCCTTGCGTGATTTGTTCAACAACTTGCGCACGGTTCCGCGAAGCTTGCGAGAATGGCAATTAGCCTCGTCGTCAAAGCAAATCCCGCCCTTCTTGCAGCTGACGGGCTAATCTGGGTACATAGTCTCCGGCTTCGAATAATGGCGCTAATTGCGAGGCACGGAAAAGCGCTAGGTCATATCCGTCATATCCACACTCCTACTCGCCGCGTTGCGAACGCGTTCCAACTGCCGCTTTAAGCCTTGACGCTAGTTGCCTATGCAATTTTGGAGATTTTTGCTGTGTTGTTTAAGCGTGTCTTGAGCGCAAATGGGCGGGGAATAACTTGAACAAACAAGCGCCGTAAGGATTGAAATAGCAGTTTTACATTGGCTTGTCAGTTTTAACCTATTTGTGGCTTTGGTTATTCGAAGCAATCCTGGAGTGGCAGCACGGTTTCCGTCCGAGCAAAAACCACCCGCTATTTGCTGAATGTACAAATACTCAAGTAAGACTTGTCCGATTCCTTGACCATGTATTGGTTCAGAGCGCCGCTGAATCCGATGAGGCATTTGCGAGTAGCTGGATAAGAATAATGAAAAGCATTTTATATCGAATCGATATTAGTATAGAATTTTACCGAGTCCTTAGAGGCGTTTTCACCCCAAGGGGAACGGTTTCGCGGATCTCTGACGATGACGGATGTAAATCCGTCATCCCGGCATATTTGCCATGACCTTGTCGGGCAATTCCCAAGGTCAAACCGTCAGGGATTGACATGTGTATGCACAGCTTTCCATATGGCCGCTTGTTTTATGGCATGAGCCAATTTTTATTTTTTTCACCCAGGAGTTTTTGATGGAAATCCACGTTTACGATACCTATGTTAAAGCCCGCGATAACCACATCATGCACTTTGATGTATTCACCGCCAGCAAAGATAGTGATCAAGCTATTCGGTATGCCAAGCGGTGGTTGACGTCAATCGGCGAAACCGACGCGGTGGTATCCAGCAAGGAATGTCGTTTTTGCCACACTCAACAAGCGCCGGTTGACGTGATTGAAACCATAAATCGGCAGGGTTACTTCATTTATAAAATGGAAGGGTGTCCTTCTTAGCCTCTACTAATGGGTGGGAACACCAGATCCGCTTGACTTGAAGCGATTTTGCGATGCCACAGGTTTTCTCCAGTTTGCTGCGAAAACCTGTTGGACGCTAAGGGATAGGAGCTTACAAATGTCACTTCGCTAATAAACTGTTCCCACGATTTTTTAGCCAATCAGCCGATCTTTTCGAGTATCTTGGATAGATTCCTGTCAAAAAACGCCAGAATAAAAATCAAACTAGGCTGAATATCCGTAATCTATTGTAAAATAATCGCTTTTGTTTTCCGCGTTAATCGATAGATCGTACGCACCAAGCCGAGTCTTATCATTATTTATGTCCCTGCTATCCATTAGACAAGACTTTCAATGCGCGCACTGATCGTCCTCGGTATATTGTTGATGCCTTTCGCTACCGCGCAGGCGGTCAGCGCGGCGCCTGAAGATTTAACCGAGATGTCTATCGAGCAGTTGCTGAATGTGGAAATCATCAGCGCCTCCAGGCTCGGTCAAAAAGCCAGTCAAGCCCCTAGTTCGGTTTCGATTTTAACGGCAAACGACATTCGCACGTTCGGCTGGCGCACGTTGGCGGAGGCGCTGAACAGCATGCGCGGCTTGTTTACCAGCAATGATCGCAACTATAGTTTCGTCGGCGTGCGCGGCTTCATTCAGTCCGGCGACTATAACTCCCGCGTGTTGTTCATGATCGACGGCCAACGCATGAACGAAAATATCTTCGACTCCGGCAATATCGGCCAGGAATTCATGCTGGATATGGATTTGGTTGAGCGCATCGAATTTATCCCCGGCTCCGGTTCCACTATTTACGGTGCCAACGCGTTTTTGGGCTTGATCAACGTCGTGACCAAGAAAGGTAAAGCTGTGAACGGCGCGCAAATGACCGGCGAAGTGGGTAGTTTCGACACCTATAAAGGCCGTGTCAGTTATGGCAAGCAATTCGATAACGGCACCGATGTGCTGGTGTCGGCATCACATTACGATAGCCAGGGTGTGGAAGATTTATATTTCCCGGCTTTCGACGACCCCAGTACCAACAACGGTATCGCACATAACATGGATACCGAGCGGGCTGACCGCTTGTTCGGACGCATGCAGTTCGAAGAATTCACCCTCAGCGGCGGTTTTGTCGATCGATACAAACGGGTGCCGACCGCGGCTTTCGGCGCCGTTTTCAACGATCCCACCTCGCATACTTACGACAGACAATTTTTCACCAATCTGAAATATGAAAAAGCCCTGAGTGCGAAGACCTCGTTCATGGCCAAGGGCTTTTACCAAGGCTACGATTACATGGCCGAAGACCCGTTCAATGACGTTGGTAATTACATTTATCACGACCAAACCAGCGGCCGCTGGTGGGGCGGCGAAGCGCAACTAACCACTAGCGTATTCGACGGACATAGACTACTTTTCGGCTTGGAATATCAATATGACCAAACCCAACGCCAATTCGGCTATGTTACCGAGCCTTATCAGATTTACCAAGACAGTGACCTCAGCGGCCACCGCGTTGAACTCTATGCTCAAGACGACATCCAGTTACGGGAAAATTTGGTTTTCAGCGCCGGGCTGCGCCTGGATCAGACTCACATGCTCAAGCGCCTGCAACTTAATCCGCGTCTGGGCTTGATATGGAACCCGCTGGAGAACACCACCTTCAAGCTGTTGTACAGCTCGACATTTCGTGCCCCGCATGCCTGGAATCTGGATTACAACCCATATTATTACGGCGTCAGTCCTGAACTGCATGAAGAGCAAATCAGAAGCTATGAAGCGATTACGGAATGGCATTCGAATACCGGGCTGAAACTGCTGGTTTCCTTGTTTTACAACGACATCACCGAGTTATTGAAAGCCAACCCCGATACGGCGCTGCTGGATAACGTCGGCAAATATCATGCCTACGGTGCGGAATGGGAAGCGGAAAAACGTTGGGACAGCGGCAGAATGTTCAAAGCCTCGTACACCTACAGCCTGTTTACCAACGAAGGGAAACACGGGGTGTGGGCAACCGGTTCGCCGCAAAATATTTTCAAATTACACTATGCTGAGCCTTTGTTCGACGATTTTGTCCGACTCGGTATCGAGAATATTTACATTGGCGACCGCAAAACATTCCAGGGCGGCGAAGCCGATGCCTACAATTTGGTCAATCTGAATTTGAGCACGGATCGTTTGCTGCGTGGTCTGGATGTGTCCTTTGGGGTTTATAACCTCTTCGACAGCCATTATGAAATGCTGATCAACAGCGACCGTTTCGACCTGTTACAAATGAACGGCAGGGAATTTCGCTTGAAACTACAGTTGACGTTTTAGAAGGGCCGATCATATGAAAAAGGCGTTTTATCGACCGAAAGCTTGGGCCATTGGCCTGGGAGCACTTTTGTGTTTGGGACAACCCTCCTCACACGCCGCCAATCAAGAGCCTGAACGCGACAATTTACCGGATTTGACCGGCCTCAGCGTCGAGCAATTAATGAATCTCGATGTGACCTCGGTGATGAAAGTCCCCACCGATGTCAAACACGTACCCGCCGCCCTATTCGTACTGAGCAGCGACGAAATCCGCCGTACCGGCGCCACCACTATTCCGGAAGCGTTGCGCGTGGTGCCGGGCATGCATGTCGCTAAAGTTGACGGCAATAAATGGGCCGTATCGATGCGCGGCTTCAGCAGCCAGTTTGTCAACAAATTACTGGTTTTGGTAGATGGCCGCAGCGTTTATAACCCGCTATTTTCCGGAGTATGGTGGGATCAACAAGATGTGATGATGGAAGACATCGAGCGCATCGAGGTCATCCGCGGTCCGGGTGCCAGCTTGTGGGGCGCCAATGCGGTCAACGGCGTCATCAACATCATCACTAAATCGGCCAAAGACACGCAAGGCGGTTTGCTATCCAGCCATGTCGGCACCCAACGCTACGGCGGCGGTCTGCGCTACGGCGCCGATTTAGGCGGCGACGCCTATCTAAAAGTCTACGGCCGCTACGCTAACTACAGCGACTCAAAAACCCAGGGCAGCAGCGCTAAGGCCGGCGATGAAGGCGAGATGAGCAAAATCGGTTTTCGTTACGATAAAGCCATCGACTTTACCAATAAACTAAGTCTGCAAGGCGATGCGTTTCTCGGCGAGAGCAATGGCGCACTGCAACAATTCCCCTCGCTGACATCCCAGCTGACGCCGGTGCTCGCGCCGCCCTACTCGCGCACCTTACCCACCGATCAATTATTCTCCGGCCACTACATTCAAGGGCGCTGGGAACAACATCAAAGCACGGACTCCAATACCGTATTGCGCATGTATTGGGACAGACACAGCCGGAAATCGCCCTACCTGGATTCCGAATATCAAATCGACAATATCGACGTCGATTTTCAGCATAACTACAAGCTAAACGATAGCCATATGTTGGTTTGGGGCGCTGGCGTCCGATATAACCTGAATAACTTTCAGGATAGCCCGCAAATCTCGATGAATGCCAACAATCGAACCGACCGTATCTACAGCCTGTTTGCACAGGACGATATCACCTTGGTACCTGAGCGTTGGCATTTGACCTTGGGCAGTAAGCTGGAACACAACCCGGTCACACAATTCGAAGTGCAGCCAAACGCGCGCTTGCTGTGGACGCCCGACGAAAAGCATTCGTTCTGGGGTTCGGTATCCCGCTCGGTACGCACGCCCAATTGGGTCGAGCAGAACATTTCCTACGGTCTGCAAACCCAGCCATACACGATACGCGGCAATACCGTGCCTGTACTGCGCAGTCTAAACGGCAACCCCGATTTAACCGCCGAGAAAATGCTCGGCTTCGAACTGGGCTGGCGCGGCCAAATCAGTCGCCAATTGAGCACTGATATAGCCTTGTATCATTACAGCTACGACGATTACGTCAGTTTGACGCCTAACATCCAAAGGTTCGCCGGCTACTTGCTACAGACCCTGGATTACAACAACTACGGGCATGTGCAAGTATACGGTGGGGAAATCAGTCTGGATTGGCAAGCGACTGAAGATTGGAAACTGCGCGCCACTTATAGCCACGAAGAAGAACGCTTTCGCCTATCCCCGCTGGCACCGACAAACACTAGCCTTATATCGGGAGACAGCTACCCGGCCCACAAAGCCATGCTCTGGTCTATGTACCAATTCTCCCCACAACTCAAGCTGGATCTGAATTGGCGCTATTCCGACGCGACCGGTCTAAACGGCGATCAGTCCAGAGCCTATCAGGACCTCGATGCACGTTTGGGATGGGATTTGGGCGCGGGCGTGGAACTAGCGCTAGTGGGCCGAAATTTGCTGAATAGCAGTCATTTCGAATACGGCTCGGATATGTTTTCCACCGCCACAGCCGTGCAACGCGAGGTATACGGCACCTTGCGCTGGGACTTTTAAGCGACCCGACACTATGCATATAGCAAAGAACAGGTGTCGAATATGAAGCGAATCTTGCGCCATCGTTATGCAAGATTGTGCGGATCGTGCCGAAATTGCGGCTGCGATGCGTCGTGCCGGCGCCCTGCGGAAAAACCAAGATTCGCGCCTATCGCGCTACTCAGCAAAATGCTGTTGCTACCCTTACTGCTTAGCGGCCATTTGTGCCAAGCCGAAGCGGCCAGCGAAGCGGCGGTGAAAGTGGCGTTTTTATATAATTTCTTTAAGTTTATCGAATGGCCGGAGTCGGCAACCGCGCCGAATCGTTATACCTTGTGCCTGAGCAGTCATACCGATTTCGGCGACCATTTGTTGATGTTGGAAGGCAAAACGGTGAACGGCAAGCCCTTGGATATCGTCCGCAATATAGCAGCCAAAGATTTGAAGTCCTGCCATCTGATCTTTATCGATACCGCCGACAATCCGGGCGATTATGCACGCGAATTAAAAGGCTCGCCGGTGGTCAGCGTCAGCGACAAATCAGGGTTTATCAACCAGGGCGGCACCATAGGTTTGATTCAGGACGGCAATCGGCTCAGCTTTGAGATTAACTTAGAAACCGCCAATGCCGGCAACACGCGAATCAGCGCCCAGCTGCTGAAACTGGCTAAAAACATTTTGGCCGGTAAATAAGCCCGCATGCAGACGACATCTCAACGCCACCCATGATTCGCGACAAACTGGCCAATCTGCCGATGACCTACAAGCTGCAACGCTTGCAAGCCATCACCTTGGCATTGGCTCTGCTGTTTACCTTGTTAATTACCAGCATGACGCATATCTGGCAGGAGCGGCGAGAACTGTCAATGGAGGTGCGTTCGCTCGGCAAAATGATCGGTTTTAATGCCAACGCCGCGCTGCTGTTTGGCGACACCAAAACCGGCACCGAGATTCTGGCAACATTACGCGGCAAATCCGAAATCATCTCCGCGCAGCTCTACAAAAACGACGGCGAAATTTTCGCCCATTACCCCGCCAAGGCCGCACCGGACAGTTTCCCCGCCACCTTGGGCGATGCGGAACAACAACAACGCAATCAGGGCCTGCGGATATTGAGCCAGGTAATTTTGAACCCCTTACCGGACGATAACGGCGACGTGATCGGCACCTTGCGCTTGCAGCTCGACTTAAAGCCCATGTGGCGTATGGTGATTATTAGTCTGGGCCAAATTTTTTTGGTGATGGTGGTGTCGTTTATTCTGGCGGTATTTTTCGGACGACGCCTCGCGGAATCGATTGCCGCGCCGCTGATCCGTTTGTCGTCCTTGGCCAAACAGGTATCCAGGGACAACAACTACATGGTACGCGCCCAAGGCGAAGGCGAGGACGAAATCGGCGAATTGGTAAGAAGCTTCAACCAGATGATAGAGCGGGTACAACAACGCGATGCCGAACTGGAAAATCAGCGCGGCAACCTGGAAAAACAAGTCGATCTACGCACCGCCGACCTGCGTCAGGCCGTCGTCGATGCCCAAGCCGCCAATATCGCCAAGTCGCAATTTCTGGCAACCATGAGCCACGAAATCCGCACACCGATGAACGGTGTGCTGGGCATGACCGAATTACTGTTGGGCACTGACCTGGACACCACGCAACGCCAATACGCGGAAACCGTGTTCAGTTCCGCCGATTCACTGTTGACAGTAATCAACGACATTCTGGATTTTTCAAAAATCGAAGCTGGCAAACTGGAGCTGGAGGAAATCGATTTTAACTTGATCAATATCACCGACCAACTCGCAGCCTTATTCTTCGAACGCGCCAGCAGCAAAAATATCGAACTGGTTTGTACCGTCGACAACCGGGTGCCGCGCGACGTGAGAGGCGATCCTTATCGCTTACGGCAAATACTTACCAACTTGTTATCCAACGCCATCAAATTTACCGAAGCCGGCTCGGTGAAAATGCAGGTCAACGTTGCCGCCCCGGATCGCTGCCAGTCGGCCGACAGCATGTGTCTGGAGTTTTGCATCAGCGATACCGGCATCGGCATCCCCCCGGACACCCAAGCCCGTTTATTCAAATCCTTCAGTCAAGCCGACGGCTCCACGACCCGCAAATACGGCGGCACCGGCCTGGGATTGGCGATCAGCAAGGAACTGAGCGAATTGATGGGCGGCAATATCCAGGTGCAAAGCAGCGCGAACAGCGGCTCGGTATTCACCCTACACATCCCGCTCCGCCAAGCTAACGAAGCCCTGCCCGCGACCTTGCCCGGCAACGATCTGCAAGGCAAACAGGTCTTACTGGTGGAAGATAACGCCACCAATGCGAAAATCCTGGAAAATCACTTGACCGATTTTGGGATGTTTACCCGCGTCGCCAAAAATGGCGCACATGCCCTGGAGATTCTCGATCAGTCGGCACACTTGGGTCTATTTTTCGACATTGCCGTGCTGGACATGAAAATGCTAGGCATGAACGGCGTCGAATTAACCCAACGAATTCGTATCGACTGGCGATTTGCCAGTATCCGCATCGTCATCATCACCTCCAGCAACGACGAAGACGTATTAGCTAAGATTCGCGGCAGCGCCTGCGACCTCTACCTCCACAAGCCTATACACAGGCGCACCCTGCAAGATGCGCTGCTCGGGTTAATGTCGCAAAAACCGCAATCTATCAGTGTGCCGGCCTCGGCCCCTAGAACAATTCGAATCCTGCTGGCCGAGGACAATCCGGTTAACCAGAAAGTGTGCAGCGCCATGTTGCGCCAGCTAGGCTACACCCTGTCGCTGGCGAATAACGGCCGGGAAGTGCTGGACATTATCAGCCGCGAGCCTGTCGATCTAATCCTGATGGATTGCATGATGCCTGTCATGGATGGTTACACCGCAACCCAACACATCCGCAATCGGGAAAGCAACCGCAATTTGCCTCGAATCCCCATCATCGCCCTCACCGCCAACGCCATGGAAGGTGATCGCGAACGCTGTTTGCAGTCCGGCATGGATGATTATCTTAGTAAACCGTTTTTACAAAAAACCTTGCAAGACAAAATCCAGGCATTGGTAGCCCCGCTACCCACAGCAACCATCAATAAACCCGCACCCGAGATTAAATCGATTGACGCAACCCTCGACCCGTCCGCGCTGAATACCTTACGGGAAATTGGCGGCAGCGCGCTGGTCGAGGATGTATTGGCCTTGTTTGGGACGAATGCCGAGCAACATATCGCGATACTCCGCTCCGGCCTGCTGGACCGCAATACGGAAACAGTGCGGCATGCCGCGCATAGTTTAAAATCGGCCGCCGCCAACATTGGCGCACTAAACTTGGCGGAACAGGCTCGTGCGCTTGAAAATGCGGCACGGAACAACACTTTGCAATTCGATAGCCGGGTTGCCGAATGCCTGCAAACAGAATATAAAGAAATCCTCCAGCGGCTTTCGCAACTCAAACTTTCATAATGGCACGATTACCTGCACGCAGCCTGATTTTAGCGATAGACGACGACGATATGGTGCGTCTGATGTTGCAAGAAATTCTGCAAAGAGAAGCGTTTGATGTCATTTGCGCGGCTAGCGGCAAGCAAGGCTTGGCATTGGCAGCCAGCGAACGGCCCAATCTGGTATTACTGGACGTTATGTTGCCGGACCTCAACGGCTTCGACTGCCTGCAAGCTATCAAAAACATGCCCGGCAACAGCTTGTTGCCCGTAGTGATGCTGACCGGCATGGACGACCTGGAATCGGTCAATCGCGCCTTTCAATTGGGCGCGACCGACTTTATCCCAAAACCGCTCAATTGGCCGACCCTGCCACACCGCTTACGTTACTTGCTGCGCTCGGTTGCAACGTTAGAGGAACTGGCCAGAAGCGAAGCCGAACTGCGCCAAGCGCAAAAAATAGCGCAACTGGGCAGTTGGTACTGGTCTGTCGCCGACGACAATATGCAATGGTCGGACGAAGTCTTTAATATCCTCGACACCAATCGGTCATCGTTCGAACATAAATGCCGCGACTTATACAAATCCGTGCTGCAATCGGAAGTCGGCAAGCTGCAACAATCCATCGATCTTTGCGTAAAAAACCAGCGCAGTTTTCGCCTGGAATTACCGGTTACTCATCAGGATGGCGCTAATCATCTGATTCATATTCAAGGCAAACCCGTGATCGACGATGGGCAGGTAAGCCATATTCACGGCACTCTGCAAGATATAACCGAACGCCGTCACATAGAAGAACGGGTCCGGCTTTTATCCTACTACGACCCGCTTACCGGCCTGCCCAACCGGACGCTGTTCAAAGAAGTTCTGGCGCAAGCGATGTCCTACTGCACGCGCTACGGCACGGTAATTTCAACTTTATTTATCAGTATCGATCGTTTCAAACGCATCAACGAGACACTCGGGCCGAAAATCGGCGATCAGGTGTTGAAATTGTTCGCCGAGCGTTTACTGGCCGAAATTAGAGATTGCGACTACATCTCCATTAACGCCGATTACGAACTGGCGGACATGACTGTCTCCCGGCTGGGCGGTAACGAATTTACAGTGTTACTGAATCATATCGAGGACACGCGCGATAGCGTCAAAGTGGCTAAGCGGATTTTTCAGATAATGCAGCACGCTTTTCCGGTGGAGAACACGGAGCTGTTTCTGGGCATCAATATCGGCATCGCCGTCTATCCGGGGGACGGCCAGGATGAAGACAGTTTCATCAAAAACGGCGAGTTTGCGATGAACCATGCCAGCGAACACGGCCATAACAATTATCAATTTTTCAGTAAATCGCTAAATGTTGCCGCGTTTCATAAGCTGGCGATGGAAAACAGCCTGCGCCGGGCCATAGAACGCCATGAATTACAACTTTACTATCAAGCCAAAATCAATATCCGCCGCCAACAAGTCGTCGGTTGCGAAGCCTTGATTCGCTGGCAGCACCCGGAGCTAGGTTTAATTGGCCCATCGCAATTTATTCCGATTGCCGAAGATTCCGGCTTGATTGGCCAAATCAGTGATTGGGTGCTGGAAAATGCCAGCCGGCAAACTTTGCACTGGCAACAATCGGGACTAAGCCAAGGGCTGATCATGGCGGTGAATGTATCAGCCACTCAATTCAGACAATACGGCTTTGGCAATCATGTCCGCGAAGTATTGACCGGCATCGGCCTGGAACCGCGCTACCTCAAGCTGGAACTGACCGAAACCATTTTGCTCGACCATATCGACGACGCCTTAATCACGCTACGGGAATTGCAAGCTCTGGGCGTCAAAATCAGTATCGACGACTTCGGTACCGGTTATTCATCCTTGTCTTATTTGAAAAAACTGCCTATCTCGGAATTGAAAGTCGATCATTGCTTTGTCCGCGACCTTCCGCACAATGAAGACGATATGGCGATTACCGCGGCGATATTGGCGCTGGCCGACGCGCTGTCGCTGGAAGTCGTCGCGGAGGGCGTGGAGAATGAAGATCAAGCCAACTTCCTGCTGGACAGTGGTTGCGAGGTAGTGCAAGGCTTTTTGTACAACAAGCCCATGCCCGCCAATGAGTTTGCAGCATTTGTACGTGCATTCAATGCGCAACGCTTGTTAGCCGACAAAGTCTGACATGTCCGCCAAGCCGCGCATCCTGTTAGTCGACGACGATCCGATGGTCCGTCTGCTGGTCAGGCAAATGTTGCAAGCCGACGGCTACGAACTGATCGAAACCGAAAACGGCCGGGCCGGACTGGAACAATTTATCGCAGCGGAGCCGGATTTGGTTCTGCTGGACGTGATGATGCCGGAGATGGATGGTTTCACTTGCTTGCAAGGCATGCGTGCAGCCAGCGACAAAAATGTACCGATTGTCATGATGACGGCTATCGAGGATACGCAAGCAGTGGAAGACGCCTTTCGGCTGGGTGCTACCGATTTTATCGGCAAACCCATCCAATGGCCGCTGTTGCCGCATCGCATCAGCTATGTGTTGCGTTCGCACCGCACCACGCAAAGCCTTATAGAACAACAAAGTCTACTCAAGCAAAGCGAACAACGCTTCCGGGATTTGGTGGAAAGCATCGGTAACGAATACTTTCTGTATTCCCACGATACCGAGCGTATTTTTACTTATCTAGGTCCTTCAGTGGAGCATATCCTCGGCTACAAACCCGACGAACTATATTGCGACTGTTTCGATATCGCGACCAACAACCCGATCAATCGGCTTGCCAGAACCTACACCGAGCAATGCCTGGCGGGCATCAAACCACCGAACTACGAAGTGGAAGTGCGTAGTAAGGATGGCAGTCTGCGTGTGCTCAGCCTCAATGAGTCACCTATGCTCGACGATCACGGTCGTGTGGTTGCAGTGAACGGCCTGGCGCACGACATCACCGAAATGCGCAGCACACAGCAAGCCCTCGCCGATAGCGAGGAACGCTTGCGGCTGTCCATGCAGGCAGCCAAACAAGGTTTTTATGATCTCAATCCACAAACCGGAAATATGATCACCAACGCGGAATACGCCAGCATGCTCGGCTACGACCCCGCGAATTTCGACGCTACTATCGACAGCTGGATAATGCGCTTGCATCCTGATGACCGGCAACGCGTTTCCGACACTTACCAGCAGTACATCGCCGGGGAACTGGCAGAATATCGCCTGGAATACCGGCAGCGTTGCGCCGACGACAGTTGGAAATGGATATTATCGATAGGCAGTATCGTCGAGCGCGACGCCAATAATCAGCCGGTGCGCATGCTGGGCACCCACACCGACATCACCGATAGTAAAACCGCAGCCGAACGCCTGAATTTGCTGGCCAAAGTGTTCGAGAACAGCGGCGAGGCGATTTTCCTGTGCGATCCGGATACCCGCATCGTGTCCAGCAATCAGGCCTACACGACTATTACCGGTTACAGAGCCGAAGAAGTGCTACAGCAAACGCCCTCAATTCTCGATGCACGTCATCTTGACCTCAACCACTATCAACGCATCTGGCAGGCCTTGCGCGAAAACGGCTATTGGCAAGGCGAAATTTGGGATACCCGCAAGAACGGCGAGACCTATCCGGCCTGGCTGGGTATTTCCGCGATGTACAACACCCATGGCGTCATCAGCCATTACATCGGCATTTTTTCGGACATTACCGAGCGCAAGGCCGCTGAAGCCCAGATCGAATATCTGGCACGTCACGATCCGCTCACCAATCTGCCCAATCGCACCTTGTTGCGCGACCGCTTCGACCAGGCCATGGCCCATGCCGTGCGTAACAACACCCTGGTTGGCCTGCTGTTTCTGGACCTGGATCATTTTAAAAATATTAACGATACGATGGGGCACGACGTCGGCGACCGCTTGCTGCAAGGCATAGCAGAGCGCCTGGTGCAATGTGTGCGCGAGGTGGACACGGTTTGCCGGCAAGGCGGCGATGAATTCATCATTATCCTCACCGACATTCCCGACATCGACGCGATCACGCAAATTGTGCTGAAAATTCTCGATCAACTGACACAACCCTTTGTCATCGAAGGTGTGACCCTTTGCACCTCCTTCAGCATAGGCGTCAGTTTATACCCCAATGACGGCCTGAATTTTCACGGTTTACTCAACAAAGCCGACACGGCGATGTATTCGGCAAAAAACGAAGGCCGCAATACCTTCCGCTTCTTTTCCAACGATATGAACCTGGCTTCAATCGAGCGGATGAATATCGAGAATGGCCTACGCATGGCCTTGAAGCGCAAAGAACTTCGCTTGCATTATCAGCCGCAATATTCCATACACAACAATACGGTGATCGGTGCGGAAGCCTTGCTGCGCTGGCAACCGGAAAACAGTCCGATGATTCCGCCGGCCAAGTTCATTCCTATCGCCGAAGACAATGGCATGATCGTACCGATAGGCGACTGGGTATTACGCGAAGCCTGTAAGCAAAACAAGATTTGGCACGACGCCGGCATGAAACTACTGGTTACCGTCAACATCTCCGCCCTACAGTTTAAACGCGGCAACTTACTGGAATCGGTGCAAACCGCGCTGGCTGAATCCGGCCTGGAACCGCATTATTTAGAGTTGGAATTAACCGAATCGGTATTGATGTTCGACACCAATGCTGTCATCAATACGATTGCCCAGTTGCGCGCCTTGGGGGTCAGCTTTGCCATCGATGATTTCGGCACCGGTTATTCCTCGCTCAGTTATTTAAAGCGCTTTGCGGTGAACAAACTAAAAATCGATCAATCGTTTATCCGGGATTTAACCTCAGGCAAAGCCGAAGACACCGCTATCGTCAAAGCCATCCTGCAATTGGGCGATACGTTGGGTCTGCTGACCTTGGCCGAAGGTGTGGAAACCAAGGAGCAAGCCGAGCAACTGCATCTACTCGGTTGCCGTAAAGCGCAGGGGTTTTATTGGAATCAACCCTTGCCCGCCGACGAATTCTCCCAGCTGTTTACGCCTGATTATCCAAAACCGCCTGGTTAAAATAACTGCCAAACCGGCGCAGCGCCGTCCGGCAAGGCCGCCAGACGCCCCAGTTCCAGCCATTGATTACCCGGCGCATGAAAATCCGAACCCATCGACGCATGCAATTGATGTTTGCTGGCATGCAAATAACTTAAGCGAATATCGTCGATGCTGGCCCGCCCGGTCACCACTTCTATCCCCTGACCGCCAGCGGCCTTAAAAGCGATTAAGGCCTTGTTGATCCATTTGCTGCTGAGTTTGTAGCGCAGCGGATGCGCCAACACCGCCACGCCGCCCGCCGCCCGTATCCAGCCGACGCAATCGGCCAGACTGGCCCAAACAGTCGGCACATAAGCGGGCTTGCCCTTGCTCAAATAACGATCAAATGCGTCCTGCTGGGTTTCGACAAAACCTTGATTAACCAGAAAATCTGCAAAATGCAGGCGGGTGATTTCGCCGTTACCGGCGATTTGTCTTAAGGTTGGATAGGCATCGGCTATGCCCTTCTTCGCCAATTTTTCGGCAATTTTTTGCGCGCGTTGGTCGCGAATCAGTTGTTGCTTGGCAATACCTTCGACTAAGCCCGGATGCTGCGGATCGATGTTTAAACCGACAATGTGCAAACAATGGCTTTCAAAACTGGCCGACAATTCGATGCCGGGAATCAAGCGGATGCCCGCTTGTGCGGCGGCTTGAGTAGCCTCGTCTAAGCCGGCAGTCGTGTCGTGATCTGTCAAGGCCAGCGCTGTCACACCCTGTTGTCGGGCACGTAGTACCAGCTCGGTGGGCGACAAAGCGCCGTCGGACGCGGTGGAATGACTGTGTAAATCGTATAATTCCGACACTATTGGTAATCACCGTAAAGTTTGGCGTACAAGCCGTTTTGTTGTATCAAGGAATCGTGTTTGCCTTGTTCGCAAATCTGGCCTTGTTCGAAGACATACACGTGATCGGCCTGTTTCACGGCACTGAGTCTATGGGCAATAATGATGGTCGTGCGGCCTTCCAGAAAGGTGCTCAGGGCTTGGTGCAGTTTATACTCGGTTTCGCTATCCAACGCCGACGTGGCTTCGTCGAGAATCACCACCGCCGGCTGGCTGACTATCATCCGGGCGATGGCCAGACGTTGTCGTTGGCCGCCGGATAAACGCATGCCTTGTCTACCCACCACAGTATCCAGCCCTTGCGGCTGCTCCTCGACTGTGAGCTTCATTTGCGCAATCTCCAAGGCCCGCCACAATTCCGGGTCGGCAATCTCCCGGCCCAAGGTCAGGTTGGCGCGTATCGTATCGTTTAACAAGGCCGGATGCTGCAATACTGTGGCGACGTGCTCGCGCACGACGTCCAAGCCTATCCGATCCAGTGGCACGCCGTCGAAATAAATCATACCGCTGCCCGGCGGATATAGGCCGATCAGGGTTTGTGCCAAAGTAGACTTGCCGCCGCCGCTGGCGCCAACCAATGCGATTTTCTCGCCGGCCGGAATGGTGAGATTAATACCGTTCAGTACCGGTTCGTCTTTATAACTAAAATGCAGATTCTTAACGCTGACCGACACGGTTTTACGCCCGGTAAACGGGTTTTGCAAATGCGGATAATAGGGTTCGCGCTGCAATAGGGTCAGCTGATTAACGCGGGCCAGCGCCGCTTTGGCGGCATAAAATGACTGCTGAATACTCAGTATCTCCTGCACCGGCGCCATCATGAACCAGAGATAACCGAATACCGCCAGCATCTCGCCTATGGTCAGGTTGGAATACAACACCATCAGCATCGCAGTGGCGCGGAATATGTCGAAGCCGAATAAGAAGGTCAAAAAGCTTAGACGCACCGTCGCGTCGCTTTTCCAGGCATAGATGGTCGAGTGATTTTTCACCGCCAGCGCGCTGCCTATCAATTGCCGACAATAGTGCTCTTCGCGGTTGCTGGCGCGGATTTGATGGATCGCTTCCAGGGTTTCGCTCAAAGCTTGCTGGAATATCGCGTAGGCCTTGTTTTCGTTGGCTTTTAATTCCTTGACCCTGGAGCCAACCGCCCTGGCCAGATAAATCACCAGCGGATTTAAAAAGATAATGAACAAACCCAGCTGCCAATGCATCCACAGCAGAATCAACGCTGTGCCGAACACGGTCAGGACCGCCACCAGTAATTTACTGATCGTGGTGCCGATAAAATTATCCAGTGTGTCCAAGTCGGTCACCATGTGCGAGCTGACCGTACCGCTGCCCAGGCTTTCATATTCGGACATCGAAATATGTTGCAAGTGCTTCACCAAACTTTCGCGGATACGAAAGATCACATCCTTGGCAATATTGGAAAACTGCCTGGTCTGCATAATGTTAAGAATCAAGGCAAACAAGCGCAACAGCAAGCTGACCAGCAAAATAATGGCGATATAAACAATGGGTTGCCGCCACTCGCCCGGCAGCCAGGGGTTGAGACTATTCAGCACTACGCCCGGATGGTTGAGCAAAACCTCGTCTACCAATAAGGGCATCAATAAGGGCACCGGTACGCTGGCAACGGTTGCCAATATGGCGACTAAATGCCCGTTGATCAGTTGTTTTTTATGCTGCTTAGCGATGCTGTAGATGTACTGCCAGGAATATTCGGCTTGCGCCGCGCGGTGTGATGTTTTCAAAGTAATGAAACGAATTCGATGAAGTTTAACGATTATAATGGCCCGACCCACTTTGCAAAAACTTCTTGCTCAGTGTTTAGTCTCGGCTGTCGTGGAAATTGATATGCATTTTATCCCGTGTTTTTTAATGCTTGCCGCTCTGACCGGCGTTTTGCCGAACAGTCCCCAGGCGGATGAAATCTCTTTAGCCGCCCAACGTCAGCAATTTTTGCGCGCCGAGCAAGCGCTTGACCAGAATCGCGATGCCGAATATTTCGCGCTGGCTTCTGGCCTAAAAGGCTACCCGCTGTATCCTTATCTGCAATACCAATGGCTAAAAAATCATCTGGATGCCGATACCGACATCAAACAGTTTTTAAACGACCACGCCGCCAGCCGTTACGCGGCCGGGCTACGGCAAAAGTGGTTGCTGGCTTTGGGTAAAAAGCAACAGTGGCTAGTGCTGTTGAACTATTACCAAGGCAGTGACGATCCCGAGCTGCAATGCTACGCCGGCCTGGCTCAATTCCAAACCGGCCAAACTTTGGAAGCATTCAATCAGGCCCGCGCCTTATGGTTAAGTGGTAAAACCCAACCGGATAATTGCGATGCCTTGTTCGACGTTTATAAAACATCGCCGTATTTCAATAATGAACTGATAAACCAACGATTTCACGCCGCACTCAAGCGTGACAATCAAAGCCTTGCAAGCTCCTTGACCCGATTTTTCAGCGGCGCGGAACTCAATCTGGCCAACACCTGGTTGAAGCTGCACCGGCAGCCTGAAAGCGTTGCATCGGAGACTGGCTGGCGCGAATACCCCGAACACGCAGGTGAGTTGTTTGCCCATGCGATTGACCGCTGGCTGGAAACCAACGTTGAAGCGGCTATGACGGCTTGGGATAGCCTTAAATCGCAAATCTCTTTTGCGCCGGCAACGGCCGCTTTTATCGAAAAACGCATAGCTATCGCGTTGGCCTTAAAACACGATAGTCGCGCTTACGACCGTTTGTCGCGACTGGAAAATAGCGACGAATCGGCACGAGAATGGCGGGTCAGAGCCGCATTGAACGCACAAAACTGGCCAGATGTCGCTACCGCTATTGCCGGCCTGAACGACGAAGAAAGATCTCGGGAAAAATGGCAGTACTGGCAAGCTCGCGGTTTGGCGGAAACGGGTCAGAGCGCAGCAGCCAATACATTGTTTCAACAGCTGGCAAAAAATCGCAGTTTTTACGGTTTTCTGGCGGCCGGCAAATTAAGGCAAGCCATCGAGCTAGTCGATAGACCGTTGGCGGTATCCATCGAGAACCTCGAGACTTTACAAAATCGACTGGATTTTCAGGTGTTTTCTGAACTACTGGCTATCGACAGAAAACCGGAAGCCAAACGCCAATGGTGGTACGCGATAGCCAAACTCGACAGTAGTCAATTACCAGTGGCGGCAAAACTGGCACAACAAGCGAATTGTCCGGCCCTGGCAATTGCCACGATAGCCAAGGCCAACCATTGGGACGATGTGAATCTGCGTTTTCCATTGGCATATATCCAGGCAATCCAAAGCAACGCCGCCTCACAACAATTGGATCCGGGTTTAATTTTGGGTTTGATCCGCCAGGAAAGCGCGTTCGATGAATTGGCCGACTCGCCGGCTGGCGCTAAAGGTTTGATGCAGGTCATGCCAAACACCGGCCGACAAATCGCCGCAGACTTACGCGATAGTTGGGATAGCGACTACAGCCTGTTTAAACCCGAGCTCAACGTCAAATACGGCGCGTTTTATTTCAAAAAACTCCTGCGCCAATTCAATGGCCACGTCGCATTGGCCACCGCTGCCTATAATGCCGGCGCCAACAAAGTGAAGCGCTGGCTGCCGGAAAACCGCAAGCTACCAGCCGACATCTGGATCGAAACCATACCTTATAAAGAGACGCGGGGTTATGTGGCATCGGTGTTGATGTATAGCTTGATCTACCAGCAGCGGCTGCAACGCGACAGCTTAAAGCTCGACGATCTGTTGCGCGAGGTAACGCCCGGATGAAAAATTGAGCTGATTTTTTAAGCCGGTTATTAGATAATGCCGCAGTTTTTGAACCCACCAACCAGGTAAAAATCAAGATGGAGAAGCAGCACAGTTTCACGCGCGACGAATTATTAATGTCCGGCCGAGGCGAATTATACGGTCCGACCAACGCGCAGCTACCGCTTCCCAATATGCTGATGATGGACCGCATCGTCCATATTTCCGATGAAGGCGGCAAATACGGCAAAGGCGAAATCATTGCCGAGTTGGATATTACGCCCGAATTATGGTTTTTCGACTGCCATTTTCAAGGCGACCCGGTCATGCCTGGCTGTCTTGGTTTAGACGCGATGTGGCAATTGGTCGGTTTCTATTTATGTTGGCTCGGCGGTCCCGGCAAAGGCCGTGCGCTAGGTTGCGGCGAAGTTAAATTCACCGGTCAGGTGCTACCGACAGCCAAAAAAGTCACTTATAAAATCGACTTGAAACGTGTGATTTTACGCAAGCTGGTCATGGGCATCGCCGATGCCACGATGGAAGTCGATGGCAAACAAATCTACGAAGCGACCGATTTGCGAGTCGGCTTGTTTACGTCCACCCAAGATTTCTAAGGAAACCATCATGAAACGCGTAGTGGTAACAGGTTTAGGGATAGTTTCCAGCATCGGCAACAACCGTGACGAAGTGGTCGATTCCTTGAGAACCGGCCGTTCCGGTATCGTTCATGCGCCGGTCTATGCAGAGATGGGCTTTCGCAGCCATGTGCACGGCCCGGTCAACATCGACCTGGATGAAGCGATAGACCGTAAAGTGAAACGCTTTATGGGCGATGGTGCAGCTTACAACTATCTGGCAATGGAGCAAGCTATTGCCGACTCAGGCCTGGAAGCGTCGCAAGTTTCCAATATCCGTACCGGCTTAGTGATGGGTTCCGGCGGACCATCAACGTCCAACTTGGTCGATTCTGCCGACATTCTCCGCTCCAAAGGCGTAAAAAAAGTCGGTCCGTACATGGTGACGCGCGCCATGTCCAGTACCAATACCGCCTGTCTGGCGACGCCTTTTAAAATCAAAGGTGTCAATTACTCCATCAGTTCCGCTTGCGCTACCAGCGCCCACTGCATCGGCCACGCCATGGAATTGATTCAATTGGGCAAACAAGACGTCGTTTTCGCTGGCGGCGGCGAAGAACTGCACTGGACTATGTCGGTGATGTTCGACGCGATGGGCGCACTGTCTTCAAAGTATAATGACACGCCAGCCACGGCCTCGCGCCCCTACGACGAAACCCGCGACGGCTTCGTCATCTCCGGCGGCGGCGGCGTGCTGGTAATCGAAGAACTGGAACACGCCAAAGCGCGCGGCGCCAAAATCTACGCCGAGTTGGTCGGCTATGGCGCCACGTCCGATGGCTACGACATGGTACAGCCGTCCGGCGAAGGCGCAGTCCGCTGCATGCAACAAGCCCTGGCGACCGTACACGACAAAATTGACTATATCAACGCGCACGGTACCAGCACCCCGGTTGGCGATACCCGTGAACTGGAAGCGATGCGCGAAGTATTCGGTGCTGATGGCGTACCAGCCGTTAGCTCAACCAAATCCCTGACCGGACATGCTTTGGGTGCGGCCGGCGTCAACGAAGCCATTTATTCCATACTGATGATGGAAGAAAATTTCCTGAGCGCGTCGGCCAATATCAACCAGCTTGACCCTGGTGCGGCGGGCATTCCGATAGTTAGAGAATATCGGGATAACGTCACGCTGAACACCATCATGTCCAACAGCTTCGGTTTCGGCGGCACTAACGCCACGCTGATTTTCCAACGCTATAACGGCTAATTTAAGCGCGGCTAAACGTCCCTTTAGCCGCCTTTCCAACATCCATGTCAGATCCAGAACACAAATCCCGCACCCAGTTTAACAAACTGCAAAAACGCCTGAGACGCTGCGTTGGCGAAGCCATCGCAGATTTCAATATGATAGAACCCGACGACAAGGTGATGGTTTGCCTGTCCGGCGGCAAAGACTCCTACACGATGTTGGACATTCTGCTGAATTTGCAGAAAACCGCGCCGATTAATTTCGAGATAATTGCCGTCAATCTGGATCAGAAACAGCCGGGCTTCCCTGAACATGTTCTGCCCGAATATCTGCAATCGATAGGCGTGCCCTACCACATCATCGAGCACGATACCTACAGCATCGTCAAGCGCATCATCCCTGAAGGCCAAACCACTTGCAGCCTTTGTTCTCGGTTAAGGCGCGGCACACTGTACGGGTTTGCCAAGGAACATAAGATCACTAAGATCGCCCTAGGGCATCACCGCGACGACATCATCGAGACCTTTTTCCTGAACATGTTCTACGCCGGCAAGCTAAAAGCCATGCCGCCGAAACTGCTCAGCGACGATAAACAAAACATCGTGATTCGCCCGCTAGCTTACTGCCGGGAAAAAGACATCAACCGCTTCGCGGCTTTCAAGCAATTCCCTATCATCCCCTGCAATCTGTGTGGTTCTCAAGAAAACCTGCAACGCAAGGCGATGAAGCAAATGCTGAACGGTTGGGATAAACAATTCCCCGGCCGTATCGAAACCATTTTCGCCAGCCTGCAAAATATCGCACCTTCGCAAATGGCCGACGCCAGCTTGTTCGATTTTACCGGCCTGCGCCGCGACCCCGACGCAAGTCTGCCGCGTGTCGTCTCGGACGAAGCAGGACTAGACATCCTCGAACGCTAACCACGGAACACAACGATGCAAAACACAATTTTGGTGACGGGCGGTGCGGGCTATATCGGTAGCCATACCTGCGTAGAACTACTGAATAACGGTTTCGAGGTCATCGTGGTGGATAACCTCAGCAACAGCAAAATCGAATCGCTGAAACGCATCGAAACCATTACCGAACAAAAGTCCGGTTTTTATCAAGCCGACATTACCGATCAAGCGGCGTTGCGCGAGATTTTTAAGGCACATAAAATCGATGCGGTGATTCATTTCGCCGGCCTGAAAGCCGTCGGCGAATCCTGCCAGCAACCCTTGAGCTATTACCGCAACAATATCTACGGCACGCAAGTATTGCTGGAAACAATGCAAGAGTTTGCGGTGAAAAGATTGGTGTTCAGCTCGTCAGCGACCGTATACGGCGATCCGCACAGCGTACCGATTCTGGAAAGCTTTCCGTTGCAAGCCACCAACCCTTATGGCCGTACCAAACTGTTTATCGAGGAAATCCTGCGTGATGTCGGCAATGCAGACAGCTTGAACGGCAACAGCCAGCCCTGGCAGTTTGCAATACTGCGTTACTTCAACCCTATCGGCGCCCACAGCAGCGGTTTGATAGGTGAAGACCCGAACGGCATCCCCAATAATCTGATGCCGTTTTTATCGCAAGTCGCCATCGGTAAGTTGCCGGTCCTGTCGGTGTTCGGCAATGACTACCCCACCAAGGACGGCACCGGCGTGCGCGATTACATCCATGTCGTAGATCTGGCGCAAGGCCATATCAAAGCCTTGCAATATCTGCTTGGAAAAACTGCCGATACCGCTATTTGTGATGCGATAAATTTAGGAACCGGCAACGGTTATAGCGTGTTGGACATGGTCAACACCTTTACCGACGTAACCGGTCAGGCAGTGCCCTACAAAATCGCGCCACGCCGAGCCGGCGATGTTGCAGCCTGCTACGCTGATCCGAGCTTGGCGGAAGCAAAAATTGGCTGGAAAGCCGAGCGGGATTTAAAACAAATGATGACCGATACCTGGCGCTGGCAGAAAAACAATCCCAACGGTTACAACTAAACGGGCACCGTGACCAACACCAAACCACCATTCTCAATACGGTTTCTGCCTTTGCGTTTGGCTTCGTACAAGGCAGCATCGGCGGTTTGCACCAATTGCAACGCAATCTCGGTAACCGGTTTTTTTTGTGCCCGGCTGGGTTGATAAGTAGCAACACCAATTGAAATAGTCACCGGAATAGCTTGCTCGCCATACTCCACCTGCAAATTGGCAATACTCAATCGAATCCGCTCAGCGATTTCCGAGGCCGTACTTTCGTCACTTTGCGACAGCAAGGCCACGAACTCCTCACCTCCATAGCGCGCCAGCACATCGTTATTGCGCAGCAATTTCTTGATGATGCCAGCGACGACAGCCAGTACATGATCGCCGGCCTGATGTCCAAAACCGTCGTTGATACGTTTGAAAAAATCGATATCCAGAAATAGACAGGACAATGGCTCCCGATTGCGTTGACTGCGATCTAGTTCTTCCTCTATACGCTGTTCCAGGAAACGCCGATTATTCACACCGGTCAAGGGATCGACCAAGCTGGTACGCCGCATGGTCTCTACGTTTAAATTGTTTTCCAGACAAATGCTGATCACCGAAGCGATATGCTCGACAAAATCGGTGGCCATGCCTTGCATGAAGCGCTCGTTATGGTAACTACCCAGGTTCAAAGACCCCAAATACCTATCCCGGCGAATCAGCGGCGCAATCACCACAGACGCCGGTTTTTGTTGATTCGATTCGGAGAAAAACTTCTCGCAAATCGTGGTTTGATAGCTGCCCAGAAACGGCTGATCGGACAAACCAAAACTATGCCGCAATTGCCATTCGCTACTCGCTAAAAACAGCCCTTCCCTGTCCCGAAAATTATAATTATCCACGTCCAGGTAACTGGCGATCTCGTTTTTAGGGTCAATCAAACACAAGCTGATCACGTCCAAATCGAACAGCGCCTTGGCTTCACCCAGAATGAACTCGATCATTTCCGCCAGCGAACTAAGCCCCAGCAAACGCATTTCAAAGCTTTGCAATCGCTTTAAGGTCAGGCTGTTGTGTTGGACGCGGTTGAGCATACCGTCCAAATGACTTTCCAACACCCGCAGATCTGTTGTTATATCCTGTTCCAAGCTCAGCCCCACCCGCTTAATCGAGGTGATAAGACTAGCAGTTTTCGCAGAAAAAGTGTGTAGATATAAGCACTTCCAACTCTCTTGTCCTGGCCACTCTGATTGTGAATAAATCAGGCATTTCACGCATAAAAACGGCATATGCCACACCCTGCCGCAACGTGATATGTCATTTTATCTTTCAAAATCAACACTATTTAATTTTGGTTCGGATTTTGCTGTAGATCGATTCTACCTGGTTCCAAGTACGTCACATGCGTCTTCGCTATGAACAGCCTCGCCTTCAACATCGACGATTTATTTCTCAGCCATCGCGATTCGCTGATTCACACTATTTTCGGCATCGTCGGCTGCCCGCAAACCGCCGAAGATCTGGCGCATGAAGCTTACATAAAAATGCTGCACGCCCTAGAAAACCAAGACATAAGCTACCCACGGCCATTTCTGTACCAAATCGCAAAAAACCTGGCACTGGATCATCTACGCAAAGAGCGTGTTCGTCAACGCGCCGACGAACCAAAAACGGCCGATACGGACGACGATAGACCACTGCTGGAGAATTTGCCGGACGATACCCCGACGCCTGAACAGCAAGCTTCCGATCAACAAGAACTGGCATTGATGTTGGCAGCGCTTGAGCAATTACCCGAACGGCGCAGGCAAATTCTGGTGTTGCACAAATTTCACCATTGGAATTACGAGCGGATCGCCGCCTATTACGGCATATCGCGTAGCGCGGTAGAGAAGAATGTACAGGCAGCTCTAACTCATTTATTAGCCAGCCGGCAAGACTAGCCGTAACCTTAGGCCATACTGATTTTCCTTAACACAGCACCAATATTGATAAAATTCGCCCCAATACCTAACCCGCCAACCGCCATGCCTTTACGTTTTGATCAGGAAGTTCCATCGCTGGGTAATGTCCAAGATCAAGCACTTGCCTGGTTTGCCCGCTTACAAGACCATAAAACCGGTGCGGCCGATCAAGCCGAGTTTGCCTGCTGGTTAGCCGCCGACCCCACGCATCAAACCGCTTACGACAAAGTGGTGCAACTCTGGCAATCGCCAGCATTGAACGCCGCCCTAAGCCAATACGCCAGCATCCCACTTCGGCCGCCCGCACAGCATAAATCGACAATTAGGCGCTGGACTACAGCCGCCTGCATTACCTTAATTTGCGGCTGGTTCCTGGCTTCAACTGACTGGTTGCAACGCTGGCAAGCAGACATTACCACCGGCACCGGCGAACAGCGCCGAGTAATACTGGCAGACGGTTCCGCGCTGGTTCTAAATACCGATAGCGCAGTAAAACTGGATTACGCCGGTCAACAGCGCGGCATAACCTTATTAGGCGGCGAAGCGTATTTTGAGGTGAATGCCGACAAAAGCCGGCCGTTTATTGTGACGACTGAACATGGAACAGTGCGGGTGGTCGGCACCCGCTTCAGCGTCAAAACCGGCGATATTACCCAAGTGAATGTCGAAAGCGGCTTAGTGATTTGTAGCGCCGAACAAGGACAAAACCGGCAATTAAGCGCAGGCCAGCACACCGAGATCGATGCCCACAGCGTTGCGGAAATCAGCAACATAGATACCGGTAAGACCTTTGCCTGGCTAAAAGGCCGCCTGATATTTCAAGATCGAACTTTGGCAGACGTGATAACCGAATTGGACCGCTACCATTCCGGCACCATCATCATCGCCGACACCAAATTGGCAAACACCCGGATAACCGGAAATTACAAACTGGAAGATACCGATAGCCTGCTGCGAACCTTGGCGAACATAACCGGCGCCAAAATCGTGAATATTTCCACTTACCTGACGATATTGAAAAACTAAATCGCCCCCCAACCATTAGGTATTGATTGGAAAATCATTCGCCCGATTCCACAATCTCCGGCAAACGCCCTACTCGCCAATCAAAAAATAATTTTCTCGCCAACTGTGTATTCCTTTTCCTGAAACGTCTCGGTAGCGATGTGCGTTGCAACGCCTACCAGACAACAATCCAGACAAGGAGTACATATGAAGCCCCCACACCTGCCCCCGCCTTGTGCATTACGCAAACTCAGCATCGCCATAGCCCTGAGTTTGCCCGGCCTGATAAGCATCCCCGCGCAAGCCGCCGAGACCGTCGCCAGCCAACAAGGCAGTCAACGCTTTAATATCCCAGCCCAACCGTTGACTGATGCCATTAACGCCTTTATCAGTAGCAGCGACTGGCAAGTAGGCTATCCCGCAGACCTGGCCAAAAATTGCCTATCCAGCAACCTTAACGGCTACTTCACCCCGCAGCAAGCCCTACACATCTTGCTGCAAGGCACCGGCCTCAACTACCGCATGACCGGTGATAACAAAGCTACGCTGGAAAAGGTGGCCGTTAGTGAACCGCAATCGGCAACGACTATGCCAGCGGTGACGGTGACAGGGAAGGCGGTTTACGATTCGACCGATCCTTACAACCCGGATTACAACCGTACTAGCGCCAGCACGGCCACCAAAACCGACACGCCGATCATGGAAACGCCGTTTTCGGTGCAAATCGTGCCGAAGCAGGTTTTAGAGGATCAACAGGCCGTACGCTTGAAAGACGCGCTGAAGAACGTCAGCGGCGTAATGCCGGGAGGCGAGCAAGGCCGTAGCGACGAATTTATCATTCGCGGCTTTAGAAATAACACGATCTATCGAAACGGTGTTTTATCGCCGGCGTTAGGACAGAGAGTCGGCATGAATCGCCGAGAAACGGCGAATCTGGAAAGAGTCGAAGTGCTGAAAGGTCCGGGTTCGATTCTCTACGGACGCGCGGAACCGGGCGGCATCATGAACGTCGTGACCAAACAGCCCTTGGCGACACCTTATTACTCGCTGCAGCAGCAATTCGGCTCGTTCGATTTTTATCGCACCACGCTCGATGCCACCGGCCCGATTACCAAAAACGACAGCTTGCTGTACCGATTCAACTTCGCCTATCAGGATTCGAAATCGTTTCGGGAGTTCGTAGGGGACGAGCGCGTGTTTGCGGCACCTGTGCTGCGCTGGAATATCGATCCGCGCACGCAAGTCACTTTCGAATTCGAATATTTAAAGGACGACTATTCTCTGGAACCAGGCATTCCCAATGTAGGCAACCGTCCGGCACCGTTACCGCGCGAGCGTAATTTATCGGAGCCTTATACAAAACGCAGCAAGGAATTCATGCTGGCTAGCATGAATTGGTCGCATGAATTCAATGACAATTGGACTTTACGCCATCGTTTCAGCTACGAAAATTTCGAAAACCAGCATACCGGCTTGTTCTTTCTAGGCAATGTCTCCGCGAACGGTACAATCAACCGCCGTTTTTTTGTCGACAACTTCCCATCGCAGCGCTATTTCAACAATGTAGATCTCACCGGAAAGTTCGAGACATTTGGGTTCAAACATACCTTACTTCTCGGCGGCGATTATTTTCGCGCCGACGATCAGATTACTCAAATTGGCGTCGCTGCTCCGGCTATCAATATCTACAATCCTGTCCATAGTCCCCTGCCGCCGCTGCCAGCTCCCACTTTTGGCGACAAAACCACCGCTTGGTACGGGCTTTTTCTTCAGGATCAGATCGAACTGCCGTTCAACGTCCACGTTTTGGGAGGACTTCGTTACGACAACGCAACGGTCGATAACAACCTACTAGGCCGCACCGTTTCCGACGACGACCGAGTCAGTCCTCGCGGCGGTGTACTCTGGCGCCCTCTGAAATGGTTATCGCTATACGGTAGTTACACGGAGAACTTCAGCCAGTCGAATAGCCAGTTTAGGACGGACGGCGTCATTCTGCCACCGGAAACGGCCCAGCAATGGGAAACCGGGGTAAAAACCGAGTTTTGGGATGGCCGTTTATCGGCGACCTTGGCGTATTTCGACTTGACCAAACAGAACGTGCCCGTATTCGACCCTCTGAATCCCTTGGTGCCAAAAACGGCCGGCGAAGCCGAAAGCCGCGGTCTGGAATTCGACCTATCGGGCGAAGTTTTGCCGGGTTGGCGAATCATCGGTGCTTATTCGTATCTGCCGTTTGCCAAGATCACCAAAGATGTCGCAGCAGGTGAGGGTATTGGCAATACCGGTAAGCGTCTGGTGCTCGATCCGCGTCATTTTGGCAGCTTGTGGAATACCTACGAATTCCAGACCGGAGATTTGCAGGGGCTTAAATTTGGTGCCGGCGTCACCGCAGTCGGCCAACGGCAGGGCGATACCGCCAATACTTACCAACTGCCCGGCTATGCCACGCTAAATCTGATGGCGAGCTATTCGATGTCGATCAATTCGGCGAAATTAACTGCCCAAGTTAACGCTGATAATCTGTTGGACAAGCACTATTTCGCGGCATCCAATGACGGAAATCAAATATTTTACGGCGCCCCGCGCACCTTCATGGGGTCGATTCGGGTGGAATATTAATGCTCCGAAATAAGAGCTCTGACTTGTCAGTAGCCGCCTTAAAGACGCAAATCACACAACAACCTTGTGAGGATTTTCAATGCTTAGCTCGATAACCATAGCGAAAGCCGACACCCGACTGGCCAAACTCAAAGCCCGCCGCAAACTGTGGCTGGATGTGCATTTGTATCTAGGCCTGATTGCCGGTGCAGTCTTGGCCGTAGTCGGGTTGACCGGCAGCTTTGCTGTTTTCTTTGTTGAATTGCAGGAGGTTTTAAACCCGGAACTGGCTATTGTTTCCACGCCGCCAGAACATCGGCAAAAGTTGCGCTCTTTGGATGAAATCGTTGCTGCGGCGGAATCTGTCAAGCCGCAAGGCAGCCGTTTTTTCAAAGTCTATTACCCCCGTAAGTCCGATATCGCCTACAAGCTGCTGTATTTTGTCAGGGATGACAAACAAGCGAACAATGGCGACGGCTATTACATTTTTATCGACCCTTACACGGCAAGGGTCAACGGCACACAATTGTATTATCTTAAGGATCGATATTGGGGGCGGCCTATAGTCGGTTTCATTATGCAACTGCACTGGTGCTTGCTGCAAGGCAGAACTGGTGCCAACATTAACGGTATTTTGGCCGCGATTTCCAGCATTTCCGTATTGACAGGATTGATACTCTGGTGGCCGTTGACTGGAAAATTCAAACAGGCTTTGACCGTCAAACGCAATGCCAGTGTGGTGAGATTTAATTTCGACCTGCATAAAACATTTGGCTTTTATTCGGCTATCGTGCTACTGCCGGTATTGTTTTCCGGCGTTTATTTTAACCTGCCGGAGCAGATCAATGTGCTGGTCAAATTGTTTTCGCCGGTCAGCCGTCCGACCGCTTTCAACAGTATCCCGGCAGAAATTCGCAGCAAACCGCCGCAAGCCGGACAACAGGCCTTAAGTTTGTCAACCGTGGAAGCCATTGTGCAAGAGCACTACCCCACCGGCCGCTTATGGATGCTTGATGGGCCGAAAAGCCCTGAAGGCGTCTATAAGGTAATGAAGAAGGATGTGACCGAGTTAAGTCACTTTGTCGGTTATCGTGATATTGCCCTAGACCAATACAGCGGCGAGATAGTCAAAGTTTACGATAAAAGCACCGGCAGTAACGGCGATATATTTCTTGACTGGCAATGGCCTCTGCATAGCGGTTACGCTTTCGGTTGGACGGGGAGGATGTTGGTATTTTTTTCCGGCTTGGCTTGCCCGGTGTTGTATATCACTGGCGTGATTCGTTGGCTGCAAAAACGGCGGGCGAAACAGCCTCTAAAGTCACACCGCCAAAACCAAAGCCAACCGGCGCAGGCCGCGGAATCCGTTTATTAACCCGGCCCTTAAATCCTGTTCGCGCTCAGCCCGAACCGAATACCCGTGATAAATAGGAACCGAGTAAATAAGCCATTCAGGAAACCATTTCCCCGTCTGCCGGTCCATTTTAAGTGCGAGTTAAGCCTTTAAGGGTTTAATCGCCACGCAGTCGGAGGCCGGCTTCTATTGGTATACCCTGTAGAATCAACACGCCGCCCGACTCAACGTATTTATGAACAGCATCCAGGACGAAAAATAATGACTAAAAGATTACTTGCTATCGCCATCGGTACCAGCTTGTTGACAGCCTGTACCACTAACCCCTATACCGGCCAGTCCAGCATGAGCAACCTAGGCAAGGGCGCCGGCGTCGGCGCGGCAGTGGGAGCAGGCGCCGGTACTTTATTCGGCGGAAACGACTGGAAAAACGCCGGTCTGGGCGCATTAGCCGGTGCTGCGGTGGGTGCCGGTGTCGGTTACTACATGGATAAACAACAGGAAGAGATGCAGCAATCGCTGCAAGGCACCGGGATTGAAGTGCAACGCACCGCGCAAAACCAGCTGACCTTGAACATGCCCAGCACCAGTGATGTGACGTTTGCTTTCGGCAAGGCCGACTTGACACCGGAAGCCCAGAATGCGCTGGACCCCATCGCCAGAGTGTTGACCAATTACCCTGAGTCGACGATTTCCGTAACCGGCCACACCGATGATGTCGGCTCGGATGCCGACAATCAACGTTTATCCGAAGCACGAGCTACCAGCGTGGCCAACTTTTTGGCGCAACGTGGTGTGAACCGGATGCGTATTTCCCAGCAGGGTATGGGCGAAAGCTCACCGAAGGTCTCGAACAGCAGCGATGCCAATCGGGCGATTAACCGTCGGGTGGAACTGGCGATCAACGCCAATCAGAACGCCGGCGCCGCACAACAACCGCAGCAAGGCTACCCGCAACAGCAACAGACCCAGCCGACTCAACAACAAGGCGGTTATCCGCAACAGAATTACCCGCAGCAAAACCAACCGTATCAGCAGGGTTACCCGCAACAACAAAGTTACCCTCAGCCGAATCAGCAATACCAGGGTTACCCTCAGCAACAGGGTTACCCTCAGCAACAGGGGTATCCACAGCAAACTTATCCGCAACAGAACCAGCAATATCCGCAGTATCAACAGCCTTATTATCAACAACAATAAGGCTTCAGATACAAGCTAGCCCTAATAAAAAACCCGCTTCTTTCCGGGAAAGAAGCGGGTTTCATTTTAGCCCCCCGGAAATTCGGTTCGCGTTTAGCCGCTACATGTTATTGATATCAAGCCTCGCCAGCCCTAACATCAAACTCGATTTTCCAGCGTTGTTGATCACGTTTGGAAATGGCTTTCAACTCCAAAGTACCCACCTCGGTGACCGCTGCCGATAAATGTACCGGAACGATGTCGCCGGCATGGCGACCTTCTTCCGGTAACGTGATTTCTATTTCATCCAGTTCTTCCAGTTCGTCGTCTTGCCAATACTCCAAACGCACACCTACCGCATCGTCGCGGCGGGTTTTTGAACCGAAAAAGCGGAAGCGTACTGGTTCACCAATGATCAAACCGAATTCGTCGTTAGGCAATTCCTGTTCACTGCCCTCCTCCATCCCAAACGGTGCGATGCACAAGGCTTCGATTTCCGCAGGCAATCCGGGCACTGCCGGCATGGCACTCTCAATACCGACGTAATAAGCCGCCGCCGTGCCGCCTTTAATTCTTACGCCCTTGCCTTTGCGGACAAACCCGTAATATGCCGCGCCCCGTGCCACTGCCAAATCCAGATCGGCGCCTTGCAATAATCGGGCTGGGTCGGCTTGCTCGGTTTGCAGCCAGCTATTCAATATTTGCATCAAACGCTCAGCCATTACGCCGGCTTTTAACACCCCGCCGTTGAACAATACCGCTGTTGGATGCAAGAAGCTGGCATGTTCCGGCAAGACATGATCGGACAACTCGCCGGTCGCTTCTTTTTGCCGCGACAAGAATGCCGCTAAGTGACGAGTGATGCCGGCATCCTGCGCATATGGCAAACCGGCGGTGCGTAAACCGCTACGTGGCCTGACGACAGGTCTTTCGTTAACGGAAATCCACGGTAAAAAGCCCTCCACCAGCACTCGATTCAATTCGTCGCGAGTCAGTTCGGTGCGCAAGGTACCGCCAATCAAAGATGAGCCACGGCTGGCTACTACCAGAGGCATACTGCCCAAATCGGCTTGGTTGAATAGTTTTTCCTTTGCTTCCCGGCAAGCATGCGTTAAAGCCTGCACTTGCCAGCTTTCCAATCGTTTACCGGTTTCTTGTTCCAATTTGGCTTTGACGGTATAGGCCAAGGCCAAATCCATGTTATCCCCGCCCAGCAAGATATGGTCGCCAACCGCAACCCGATTCAATTGCAAAGTGCCGTCCTGCTCGGTAACCGCAATCAGCGACAAGTCGGTGGTGCCGCCGCCGATGTCGGCTACCAAAATCACATCGCCGATTTGCACATGATTACGCCAGTCGCCTTCGCTGTTTTCAATCCAGCTATATAGCGCTGCTTGCGGTTCTTCCAGCAACACTGCCTGCCCCAAACCCACCGCGCGCGCCGCCTCGACAGTCAATTCGCGAGCGGCCGGGTCGAACGAGGCCGGCACGGTGATCGTTACGTCCTGATCTTGCATATGGTGCTCTGGAAAACGATGATTCCAGGCATCGCGCAGATGTTGTAGATACGCTTTGGTTGCCGCAAACGGGGAAATGCGTTCCACATCTTCCGGCGCTTCGGCTGGCAAAATCGCTTGTTTACAATCGACGCCGGCATGGCACAACCAACTCTTAGCGCTGGATACCAATCGGATAGGAGTTTTGCTGCCCAGATTGCGGGCAATTTCGCCAACCAGATATTCCGGCTTAGCGGTCCACGGCAACGCGGTTGCGCCGTCGGCAATCTCGGCGGAATGCGCCAAATAGGTAAACGACGGCAGTTGCGCTTTGTCTTCGATAACGCCAGGGCTAGTCAGCTGCGGAATCGCCAACACATCCAAAACTACTTGGTCGTCGCCGGCTTCCAGATCGACATAAGACAAGACGCAATGCGTGGTACCTAAATCGATACCGACCGAATAACGTGCGGTCATAATTCCACCTCGGCCGGCGCGACGATCTTGGCGTTATGGCCTTCGGTTAATTTTGGCAAGCGCAGATCGGTGACTTGCCAACCTTTATGCACCAAAGTACCGGTAAACGGCGCTTCGCCGACGATATTGCCGGTCAAACGGAATGACGCTGCATCGAAGCCTTTGTTAAGGGTGACGCGATTGCCTTCGGGATCGTTGCTGACCGGCGCCAGCGTGAAATGCTCGCTTACCGCTTTGCTGCAACCTTGATGCACCACCCGCGCGGCCGCGCCGATTTCGGCATCGGAAAAGGCACTGACGTCTTCTTTGATGAAGTCAATAAAGCGGGCTTCTTTTTGCAGCAAACTCAATAATTGCAGCGCTGCATCCGGGGTAGCCTCCTTCAAAACCACCGGTTCAGGCGCCGGCGCCTGGACGATTTTTTCCACTTCGACAATCTTTTCGACGATTTTAACTTCCGGTTGCGGTGCGGGGGCGGGAGCGATTAATGCCGGTGCTGCGGATTTACAGCGGCGCATGCCCAGCAGAACCGAGACTAAAACCACAATCAGGAGCAAAGCCAGCAGCGCGGCCGTACCGGCCAAACACACGTGCCACAAATCGAAGGTGGTCGGGCGCAAGGATAAATCGATGGTGTAGGTATTCATGAATAACGAGTGATGGTTGTTAATTGAAACAATGGCTGTCGTCGAATCTTCAAGCCTGCCGCAACAGATAAAACTAAACTTTTACATCAATGTCGTTGCGGACAGCAGAGATTCAGTTGCCCGGCATGCCGGCTTTTTTCGCGGCTTCCGCATACATCAATTCCTGAAGCAAATTGCGCGTCACCTGGATACGCATTTTCTTCAAATGCCGGTCAGCGACCACGCCCGGCACTTCGGCGTCGGTATAAACTTTGCGAATTTCGGCCAAGGTCGGCTCGCAAGATTTAATAATCACATCGGTGGCATTGCGGCTTTCCATCTTGGCAAACTCGGGTTTTTGCATAGTATCCACTACACATTTTTTATACGTGTATTGCGCTTGCTGAATTTTCTGAATGGTCTCGTCTTTTAGCGTGGTTTCGTTCCATTCTTCCTTGGCTTCTTCGGCACAGGCCAAACCTGCGACCATCATCAATGCAACTACTAAACGGTATGTCATGATTTGCTCTCCAATCGGGGCGTAATAATGGCTGGCGATTTTACGCGATGCTGGCTGAAATGAACAATCAGTCGGAAGCGGCAGGCGGTCAGAGCAGGCTAGGCCTAGTCTGCGAGTTCACTGCGGCAAGTAGCTGACTCACCCAGGCTCCGAGCAAACTCACGTTTTAATGCCAGAGTACTAAGATACCAGGCAAGGAGTTAAAAGCGACGACAAGGGGGCAGAAACCCGCCAATTGAAGGTTTCTTGAGAACATTGAGGAGCCCGAGCTGTGAAGATTACGAAAGGCTTGAGCTCATTTTCGACATATCCTCTGCCAGGGAAACACAAAAGTGATGGGCGGAGCTTGGTCTGTAAGGGGGAAGCGACGTCGATTTTGCAGACCAATAAAGCAAAAACGCATCGCCTCCCTATCTATTTTTAAAGGGTTTGCATGGCGACAAAAACCCACCATATAAGGGCCGGCGGGGGTTTCTTGCAAATGACCGTATATTTTTACTGCGAGAAAACCAAACGAAATGGTGCGTTAAAACTCAGTGATCGCACACATGCCGAGACGAACCGGCTTGATTTTGGCCTTGAGTAGCATCAGGCAATAAAGGCATGGCTTCCGTTATTCCCTCACCGCACTGTTTCATTTGCTGCATGGCCTTGTTGGCCGACGCATCTTTACCAAATTCCATCGCTCTCGCCATCGCTTCATCGCGTTTTCCCGCCTCGCATAAGCTCTTCACCTCGGCACTCATTTGTTTGGCCTGCGCTTGAAAGGCCTGCATGTCCGCCTTATCAATGTTCTTCACGCAGTCTTGCATGGCTTTCATTTTCTGCATTACTTGCTGCATTTGCGCTTTATCCATATTTTTAAACGCATCGTTTTCAGCCGCAGCGGCGATTGGGACCAGTAACAGCATCGTTATCAATAAATTTCGCATGATTTTCCTAAAAATAATGTACGTACCTTGGAACTGTAGAAGTGTTCTACGTGGATAGCAAGCACTGACGATAACCCCGACGAAATTCCAGGGCTAGAGTGTTGTCGTGACAAGAATGCAGACTTTGTCGGATCCACGACATCGCTTGGCAAGTTGGCTTGGAGCAACAATCCCAATCAATCCATGATCTTCGCACGCATTCGGCCATTTGCTCAATTGGCCTCATTCTTGAATGCCTGATAGCTTTCGCCATCAGCAGCCCAACAATGGAACACATTTTTCCACTGCCCCGCCCTACGCCTACGCAGGCCAAACCAAGCAATCCAGTGCTACACGCAGGCCATCGCTACAGCATAGACACACAAAAACTGGCTGATAACCGACTCGGCGATGTGGAGCATGATCTGCAAAACGGCTTGCTCGGCGATTACCTGTTAAGCATCGAACGGGCTGAGGTAATGCCCGTGGAGACTAAACAAACACCAACACAGGCATTCGTTTGGAACAACGATTTACGGAGCCCACCGCTCATAAGTTGCTTAGCCCTTACCAGCGCTGACCCGCAGTTGCCCAATCAGAATCGTTTGACCTTGCTTGACATCGGCATGCCCGCGCCGACAGTAAGCTTGGCGGACGATATGCCAACCCTAAGCATTGCGCCTCATTTTGAACTGGAATGGGACACCGCCGGTTTTTGCAGCCAACTGGGTGTGTTGCAGTTGGTGGAGTCCAGCCGAACAGCACACTTTGCCGACGGCGAAACGATGACTTTAGTGGATACCGAGACTGAAGAAGGCGGCCCGGTTTTGTATCTGTCCGGCAAAGCAAGGCCTTTGCCGGTCACGCCGCTTGGTCCGTTTCAACAGCAAGGCCAGCAGCAAAAACTGCTGTTCAGCCAAGCCGTGGCGCAAGCTATTCCGTCTGAAATTGCCGGCAATGCCGTCGCATCGATTAGCGTTTTGGAAAAGTATACGGTGTATTTCATGCAAAACGCCGGACCGGACCGACCGGATCTTTATATTTGGGTACCGGTGCATTTACCTATCGTTTGGGGTTGGAGTATTCGGGTGCAGCAACGCTATGACGGCGTGTGGGATATTTTCCGCAAGAAATTGATCATGCCCAGCGCCTCAACCGAAGCGCCGAGACTACCCTTATGGCAGAGCAACTCCTTACTGTGCCAAACGACGCAGACGGCATGATGCCCATGCTGGACGTGGCGATCATTGGCGCCGGCCTGTCCGGCTTGTCCTTGGCTGAAAAACTGCTTCGGAAAAAATCCAACATCGGCGTGTTTGAAGCGCGCGAACGCTGCGGCGGCAGAATTTTATCCGCATCCGCTCCTGCCCAGGTTTTTACCGCAGACCTGGGCCCGACTTGGCTGTGGCCAATGGATCAACCGCTCATTACGGCATTAGCAGAACGCTTGGGATTAACGCTATTTCCGCAGTGGGACCGCGGTCAAAGCTTATATCAAGTACAAGCGAACGCCATACCAGCCAGCTATATCGACACCCAGACGCACGCGGATGCCAGACGGATTGCCGGCGGTTGCCAACAATTGATCGACGGCCTATTGCAACACATACCCGAACGCGTTCTGCACCTTGGACATCGGTTGCTAGGGCTGAGCGATCAAGGTAGTCATGTCGATTTAACATTCGCAACCGATAACTCGGTGAATACCATCCAGGCTCGCCAAGTCGTGCTGGCCGCGCCCCCGCGATTGCTGGCTAACAGTATTACCTTCCAACCGGCATTAGCGCTCGGTTTGCTGTCTCTGATGCAAGACACGCCTACCTGGATGGCCGGACATGCCAAAGCGGTGCTGGTTTACGAACAGGCGTTCTGGCGCCTACAAGGCTATTCCGGCAACGCCATTTCTCCTTATCCCAGTGCGGTGTTGGCTGAAGTCTATGACGCCTGTTCACACGATACGGGAACCTCGGCCCTGTTCGGCTTCTTTGGTTTGCCAGCCCAGATTCGCGAACAGTATCAAGACAGCCTGTCGGCGTTGATCGTTCGGCAAATGGTCGGCCTATTCGGTCCTGCCGCCGCCAATCCATTGAGTGTGGTGATTCAGGATTGGAGCCAGGAAACTTTTACCGCGACTTTAGCGGATCGTGCCCCGACATTCGAACACCCCTCCTATGGCCACCGCGCTCTGCAATTGGACCATTGGCAAGACAAACTGTATTTCTGTGGCACCGAAACAGCCAGTAGGTCCGGGGGCTATTTGGAAGGCGCATTAGAAGCCAGCGACCGGGTTTTTTGCGCATTAACACTCTAACTTAAGGACTTTGACATGAACAATCCAACGCTTAACGCTAACAGCATCGGCGAATTTAGCCGATTTATAATCGAGCAGAAAGCCAATATGAAGAAGCAATACGATCAATTATTGGCCCACGACCTATCGCATCAACAATGGGACGGCTGTTTTCAACGCAATGTACTGATCGTCTTGGAAAAAACCTATCAAGACGCCCTGGCTAAATTGCAGACCTTACCGTTCGATCACGCCGGCAGCACGGTCAATCAGGGCTTGGCGGATCTTACCAAATCTGTATTGACGGTATTCGACGGCTTCATCGACGAATTTCTGTTGATCGTAGTGGATAAACATCGCACTTCCTGTGCCTTATCCAATTTCCCCGATGAACACAAACCCGATCAGGTTTACCTGAGCGCCGTGCGTAGCGATATCGCCTTACTGTGGCGGAACTTTGCCTTGGACATTAATGCTTACTTTCTGGAATGCCGTTAAGCGAAACTTTTCCGACAGGATAATTTATGAAACTCTACATGACACCCGGCTCCTGCACCACCGGAATCCATATTTTACTGGAAGAGCTGGATCTGGTTTTCGAAGCCCATCTAGTCAATTTAATGGCCGGCGATCAGCATCAAGCCGATTATCTGGCATTAAACCCCAAAGCCACCATTCCCACCCTGGTCCGTAACGACGGTACCGCGTTGACCGAATTCCAGGCCATCGCTTACTGGCTGGCGCGCAGCTACCCTAAAGCCAAACTGTTGCCGGGCGACGCAGATGGCGACGCAAAAGCTATCGAGTTGATGGACTATGCGGTCGGTACGCTACATGGTCAGGGCTTTGCGAGAATTTTTACCACGGAGAAATTCACGCCCAATCCTGCCGATCACGAGGCGGTTAAAGCGCAAGGACTGGATATTGTTAATAAAGGTTTTGCAATATTGAATGAACAGCTACCTGCCGAAGGCTACGCTTTGGGTGCATTCAGCATCGCCGATGCTGCTTTATTTTACGTAGAGTTTTGGGCGGATAAAACCGGCGTAACCCTGCCGGACAACTGCTTGAAACACTATCGCTTGATGCTGTCGCGTCCGGTCGTTAAACGCGTGCTGATGGAGGAAGGTTATAGAGTGGACTGACCTTTATCTCTGCACCATCTTCTCGATAAGCAAAAACCGCCTGCTCCAGGCCTTCGATTTACGGTGCGAAATAATTCGCACCCATACCCATAAAGCAAGCCGCATTAATCCAATATCCCTTCATTTTTTCAAGGTGACTAAATCGTCACCAACGCACTATTCACAAGACAATCGCCGGATTTTCAAGGAAAATAGCCCTATCTTCACCGTTCGCTGCAGCGCATGTACAAATATGAAGGCTTGGTGGTACACCAAAGCCACGACGACGAGGGCATCATAGAAATCGTTGATAAGGAAGGCGTCAGGGCCTTGCACTTTGGCTCGCATGCCCGACAAAGCAGTATGCTGCTGGCCGAACCCAACCGCCTCCATTCCCTGTACGCACGGGCCATGATGGCCGGCTTGATGTTTCACGACACCCCCCGCGAAATACTGATGATAGGTTTAGGCGGCGGCACCATCGCCAAATTCATGTTGCATCAATTTGCCGATTGTCGACTCAAGGTAGTGGAATTTCGCGGCAGCGTGTTGAAAGTGGCGCGCAGTCATTTCGGCTTGCCATTCGACCCGCGCCTGAAAATCAAGATCGGCTGCGGCGCGCAGCATGTGCGTCAGGCCAGCCAGGTGCAAAGCGAGCAACACGACCTGATCCTAATTGACGCTTACGATCACGACGGCATGGCTCCGGAAGTGAGCAGCGAAACTTTTTTCGACAATTGCCGAACCTTGCTGACCAAGAACGGTCTGCTGGTGATCAACTTATGGGGTACCGACAAGGACATGTTCCAACAAGTGGTTTGGAATCTGGGCCGCATGTTCGATAGGCGTATGTTGTTTTTGCCGGTGCGCAATCGCGGTAACGTGATCGGTTTTGCCTTTGGCGAAGCCATGACAAAGCCTGGCGTCAAACAGCTGATCGACAAAGCCAAACAGCTTGAACAGTTATATCAGCTGGAGTTCTCCACCTATCTGCTGGACTTAAAACGCCACAACCCTAACGTCTTCAACCGGATTATAAAATCGTGATACACAACGCTCCCAACATCTTCGGCTATAAAAAATACTGGGCGCACCGCTTCGGGCCGGCGCCGGAATTGCCGATGACGCTGGCTGAAATGCAGCAACTGGGCTGGGACGCCTGCGACGTGATCTTGGTCACGGGCGATGCCTATGTCGATCATCCCAGCTTCGGCATGGCGGTGATCGGCCGGGTGTTGGAAGCCCAGGGATTCCGAGTCGGCATCATCTCCCAACCGGATTGGCATAGCGCCGAGGACTTTAGACGGCTGGGCCAACCCAAGCTGTTTTTCGGCGTGACCGGCGGCAATATGGATTCGATGGTGAATCGCTATACCTCTGACAAGAAAATCCGCTCCAACGACGCTTACACAGCCGATGGCGCAGCCGGTAAACGCCCGGACCGCGCCGTGAATGTCTACGCCCACCGTTGCCGTGAAGCCTATAAAAACGTCCCCATCGTCATCGGCGGTATCGAAGCCAGTTTACGCCGTATCGCCCATTACGATTATTGGTCGGACAAAGTGCGTAAATCCATCTTGCTGGATTCCAAAGCCGATTTACTGGTCTACGGCAACGCCGAACGGCAAGTAGTGGAAATCGCCCAGCGTCTGGCAAAAGGCGAGACCATTGCCGACCTGAAAGGCATTCGCGGCACAGTACATTTTGTGAAGCAGGTGCCGCAGGGCTGGATGGAGAAAGACTCCACCGACATCGATAAGCCGGGTGCGGTGATTTCGCACGTCAATCCCTATCAGGAAATGCCGGCATGTGACGATAAGCCTGAACTTGCGGCAGATGAAAAGGTTATCCAATTCAAACCCATCGCCAATAAGCAGCGCACACAAACCGTCATCCGCTTGCCGGATTACGAAGCAGTAAAAGACGATCCGATTCTATACGCACATGCTTCGCGAGTGATGCACGGCGAAACCAACCCCGGCAACGCCCGCGCCTTGATTCAACGCCACGGCAACCGCGAGGTGTGGATCAATCCCCCACCATTACCCCTCACCACACCGGAAATGGATGGCGTCTTCGACCTGCCCTACTCTCGGCTACCGCATAAATCTTACGGCAAGGCCAATATCCCCGCTTTTGAAATGATCCAGCATTCTGTGCTGATCATGCGTGGCTGCTTTGGTGGTTGCAGCTTTTGTTCGATCACCGAGCACGAAGGCCGCATCATTCAGAATCGTTCCGAAGATTCGATCATTCGAGAGATTGAAGCCATCCGCGACACCTCGCCCAATTTCACCGGCCATATCTCCGACTTGGGCGGACCTACCGCCAATATGTGGCGCTTGGCCTGCAAGGATCCGAAAATCGAAGAATCCTGCCGCAAACCATCCTGCGTCTACCCTGGCATCTGTCACAATCTGAATACCGATCAAACGCCGCTGGTTAAACTCTACCGGCGCGCCCGCCAACTGCCAGGCATCAAGAAAATCTTCATCGCCTCAGGTCTGCGCTACGACATCGCCGTGGAAACCCCGGAATATGTCAAAGAACTGGTGACCCACCATGTGGGCGGCTACCTGAAAATTGCCCCGGAACACACCGAGCAAGGCCCGCTGTCGAAAATGATGAAACCCGGCATGGGCACCTACGACCGCTTCAAGCAGATGTTTGATAAGTATTCAAAGGAAGCGGGTAAGGAGCAGTATCTAATCCCCTACTTCATCGCCGCCCATCCCGGCACCGAAGACAAAGACATGCTGAACCTGGCACTATGGCTAAAACGCAACGGCTTCCGCGCCGACCAGGTGCAAGCCTTTTTGCCCTCGCCTATGTCCATCGCCACGGCGATGTATCACTCCGGCAAAAATACCTTGCACAAGGTGGCTCGTAATAGTGCTGATATAGCGATTCCGAAAAGCATCAAACAGCGCCGCTTGCATAAGGCTTTTCTACGCTATCACGATCCGAAAAACTGGCCGTTGCTGCGGGAGGCCTTGAAAGATATGGGGCGCGCGGATTTGATTGGTAATGGTAAGCAGCATTTGGTACCGAGTTTTCAGCCGAAAACTGATGTTATACCGTTCAAAAACGAATCTAGAACAAAGCAGTTTAGAACGAAGCGCTGATCGTATTAAATTTAGACTCTGCTTAGGCTATGAGAATGGTTAGTACATGACTACACTTGGAAGCATGTTTTTACGATCCAATTGAAAAGGTCACATGTGAACAATCAAATATATGTAACACAACCGTCATTACCACCCCTTGATGAATTTATTCCATACTTACAACAAATTTGGGACAGTAAAATACTGACCAATGGCGGGCCTTTTCATCAACAATTTGAACAAGCACTTTGCGATTATTTAGGCATTAAATATATTTCATTATTCACTAATGGCACTATAGCTCTAGTTACCGCATTGCAATCGTTACGTATTACTGGAGAGGTTATCACAACGCCGTATTCATTCGTGGCAACCTCGCACTCCCTACTATGGAATGGAATAAAGCCGGTATTTGTTGACATTGCTCCCGATACACTTAATCTCGATCCTACAAAAATAGAGTCGGCAATCACTCCGCAAACAACAGCGATAATGCCAGTACATTGCTACGGCCACCCTTGCGACGTCGATGCTATTCAAAATATTGCCGACAATTACAACCTCAAGGTTATCTATGATGCTGCTCACGCTTTCGGAGTAAAAGATAATGGAGGTAGCATTCTAAGACATGGCGACTTATCTGTGCTGAGTTTCCATGCCACCAAAGTATTTAATACTTTTGAAGGCGGAGCTATCGTCTGTCCAGATGCAAAAACCAAACAGCGTATCGATCACCTCAAAAATTTTGGCTTCGTAGATGAAGTGACTGTAGTTGCGCCAGGTATTAATGGCAAAATGAGTGAGTTTAACGCTGCTCTTGGACTTTTACAGCTCAAAAGCATTGATCAAGCATTAAATAAACGTAAAGCTCTTGACGCTCATTACCGTAAAGGATTGGCATTCATAAAAGGTATATATTGCTTATCGAATTCCCAAGAAAAAACAGCCAACTATGCCTATTTCCCTATTCTAGTGAGCTCAGAGTATCGGCTTAGCCGTGATGAGTTGTTCCAAAAACTAAGAAACAAAGGCGTTTATGCTCGCCGCTACTTCCATCCGCTAATTAGCGAATTTCCAATGTATAGAGGCTTATCCTCTGCTAATCAATCAAATTTGCCAATTGCAAGCAAAGTTGCAACTGAAGTAATTTGTTTACCAATTTATCCAGATTTGCACCACGATCAGATTGATTTTATTCTCGAAGTAATCACCAAGGAAAATGAATGAAAAGCTTGGCCGTCATGCAGCCATATTTTTTTCCCTATATTGGCTATTGGCAGCTGATGCATGCAGTAGATCGCTTTGTTATCTATGACGATGTAAATTACATTACTCGAGGATGGATCAATCGTAATCGCCTATTAATTAACGGAAAACCTAATTATATTACAGTACCTTTAAATCGGGCGTCGCAAAATAAGCATATTTGCGAAATACAGATGCTATCATCAAACTGGCGAAATAAAATATTGAAATCTATTGAGATAACCTATAAAAAGTCTCCATTTTATTGCGAAGTATTCCCAATAATAGACAGAATAATTCGCTATAAAACAGATAGCCTATCAGATTATCTGCGAAACCAACTAGAAACACTTGCGTCTTTTTTATCAATTAAAACTGAATTTCGATTGTCTAGTTTATCCCATAAAAACAATGCATTATCAGGCCAAGAGCGAATCTTAGATATATGCAAGCGCGAAGGCGTCACAACTTATATTAACCTGCAAGGTGGTCAAGATTTATATGATATTGAAGCCTTTCGCGCTGCAGATATTGACCTACGAATTATTGTGATGAAACCTTTCACTTACAAACAGAGATCAATAGGCTTTACTCCCTCTCTTTCCATCATTGATGTACTGATGGAGGTTGGACCAGTTGATACTAAAAACCACTTAAATGCTGTCCATTTAATATCTAACGAAAAAAAAATATTGCAATGATAAATATTGTTATTATTTCCTCCACCAATGGAGGGGTTCTTAGCAACCTTTTGGAAAACACTTATTTTAGAGAACGCATCAGACATGTCGTCTCAGATCGCAGATGTGGGGCTATTGAAATAGCAAAGAATTTTGGTATACCAACAAAGGTTTTTGAATCAAAAAGTGCAAGTAAGTTTTCTAACTCTTTGTTAGAAGAATATAAATCAAATCAACCTGACCTATATATATCTTTTTATACTAAGCTTTTTAAAGGTGAATTTCTATCAGCCTCAAGAAACAGGCTAATTAATCTCCACCCATCGATTCTACCAGCATGCCGAGGACTAGACGGCTTTGGTGACACAATAAAATCAGGATCAAAGTTTATTGGCGCAACGATTCATTTTGTTAATGAAGGGATAGACACAGGTTATCCTTTGATTCAATCTGCAACGCCATTTAATCCAGAAAAAAGCATTGCAGAAAATAGACACCGTATCTTCATTCAGCAATGTAAAATGTTATTGCAAGTATTGAGGTGGTGGGAGGAGAATCGCATACAATTTAGTGACGAAGGGTATCCAAAAATAATTAATTGCTCTTATCACGTTGGAGAATTTTCACCAAATCTAGATTTCGATGAGGCCATGAAATTCGATGCAATAATGCCGAACACTCTAGCTCAAACAACCTAAATTCAAAGTCATATTAACCCAATACCACCAGCACATCCGACTTCTAATTAACTTTACTGTGATCATTAAATGCAACAAAAATCAGAATAAGATGAGATGACTTGCTCTAAAGTGCTAGTCTAAATAGAACAGGTACCTATCGTAACGCAGCCAATAAATATATAATTAAAAACATATCCAACCAAACTTGAGCTTAAAAGAATTGCAAAATTTAGAATCAAAAGGGATAAAAGCATTTCTTTGGGATTTCTCGGGAAAAACCATCAGACAAATAATTGGATTTATTACATCAATTATCCTCACACGCACATTAGAACCAAAGGATTTTGGCTTAATGGCACTAGTTATAGTAATTATTGGCATAACAAATATATTTAACGATTTCGGGCTGAGCAGTGCACTTATTCAGAAAAGAAAAACACTACAAATACATTATTCTTCTGTTTTCTATTTTAATATAACAATAGGTCTATTACTAACATCGGTAACATTTTTATCGGCCAACTTGATTGGGTTATTTTACGCTAATGAAACGCTAACTCCAATAACGAAAGCAATGTCCCTATTATTCATTATAAATGCTTTTGGTAACGTTAGCACAATAAGACTTCGCAAAGAATTAAGCTTTTCAGCACTAACAAAATCCAACTTATTAGCTACTTTACTAAGTGGTAGTCTGGGCGTAACGCTAGCCTTACATAACGTAGGCGTATGGAGCCTAGTAGCCCAAGCGTTATCAATGGCATTCTTTTACAATATTATTATTTGGAAGGTCGCCAAATGGACACCTATTTTGAACTTTTCGTGGAAAGCACTTACTCAATTATGGGGTTTCGGCTTTAGGATGTTTTTATCGGCAATAATTGCTTCAATATTTGAAAGAATAGATATACTAGCCATTGGAAAGATAGTTACATCGGCGACACTAGGTTACTTTGAACGCGCCAAGTCTCTAAATGCCATGTTAGTTCAATACTCATCCGGGAGCCTCATAGAAATATTGTTTCCAGCTTTAAGTAAAATTCAAAACGATTTGCCAAAGTTTCAAGGTATCATTCTAAAAATGATCGGAATAACTAGTTTTGTTTCATTTTTTTTCACCGGAAGCTTATTCTTAATTTCAGATGAAATAATAATTATGCTGCTCTCAGAAAAATGGTCACCGTCTATTGAATTCTTTAAATTATTTGTCATAACTGGATATAGTTATCCTATTAGCGCTATTTTGGTAAGTGCCTTGAGTTGTCGTGGCAATTCAAGATCATTCCTTCGCCTAGAAATATATAAGGCGGCAATATTAAGCATAAACATTGCCACTCTATACCTTTCGGGAGTTCAAGCATACCTATACTGCATGATCATAAACTCTCTATCCATGCTTCTATTAAATATTTTATTTACATCCAATGAAATAAGAGTTCCTTATATGAGCATTGCGAAACCAATTATAATCCAAATGCTAATTTCAATTATATCTGTGGCATTTGCTATATTTTCGTCAAGAATAATTACAGAAAACCTCACACATTTTTTTATAATCAAGCTATTGATTTTTACCCTTCTATATCTTTCCGCCAACAGCTCAATTAAAACTGACGCTTATATATATTTAAAAAAATTGTTATTCATGTTAAAAATACACGAGAATGAAAAATAGATTCATTATTTACTCACCTGAATTTAATGAAAACATAGGAGGTTCCATTGCATTACACCGACTTTGCCATTTTCTAAATCTGGAGGGCGAGACTGCGTTAATATGGCCTTTTGACAAGCCGGAGTGGATATATCCACAGCCGATAAAAAGTATTTGCGCATTATGGCATAGCCTAAAATACGGCAGACTAGAATATAAGATATCCCGAAACCTTATTACGCCAATAGCAAATTACTCCGATTTAAAAGACGCTATTATAATTTACCCAGAAATAATTGGCGGAAACCCCCTATTTGCAAAAAAAATTGTCCGCTGGTTTTTACACAAACCAGGCTTTCATACCGGAACAGTAGATTATCTCGAAAACGAGTTGTATTTTTTTTATCAACAAGCGTTCAATGACAAAAATCTTAATAAAGATGGAGATAATTTATTGCAAATAATTTTCTTACGCAACGACATTTATTACCAAAGTAATTTTGGGGAAAGAAAAGGTACGTGTTACATCCTGAGAAAAGGTCGTGGCAAAAAAATAGTACATGACCTCACTAATTCAATATTAATTGACGACTTGCCGCACAAGGAAATCGCAGATATTTTCAACTCCGTTGAAATGTGTATTTCGTATGATTTGCATACCATGTATTCTGAGTATGCTGCGTTATGTGGATGCACAAGCATTGTTATTCCCGAAGAGGGATTAAGCAAAGACCGATGGAGATCAGAGGAAAGCAAACGTTATGGCATTGCATACGGATTTGATGACATCGATTACGCAAAAAATACCAGACAGCATCTATTGCCAACCCTCATAGAACAAGAAAACATTTCAAGAAGAATGGTGAAAGACTTTATAATCAAATGTAAAAAACACTTCAAATGAATCTCTGATTAATTAGCTGTATCGAATTTAAGCGCCAGTCAACTCAATGATTTGCGCATCAACCAAAGGCTCCCAAAGAAAACTAATAAATCACAGCAGTTTTTATTTATAAAATCATGATTGACGCATAAATACTCAAAACTTGGCTCCCTCCATACTACTATAACAACTCGATATATCATACATAAAGAGCTTTATCGTTGAAACTAAGTTTTTGGATAGTTTTTCCATTTGAAATAATTGGTAACATTTAAGAAATATGCATCGCCAAATGAAAGAAATTCAATTAAAAAAAGCCGTAACAGTATCTGTCTATTCAAAAGGTTGCACAACGGATGCATGCTCTGTTATCAGACTTCTTTATCCTATATCATCACTTAACTGGAATATCATTTGGAATACTAGAAAAAATTGCCTAAAGAAAAACTTTGACATCAACCCAACTAAAAATGCAGATTTAATCATTATTCAACGAGATTTTCCAAGCAAAAAAACCGCAGAGCTATTATTATATTTATTAAACATAGGGATTCCCGTTGTTTACGATTTAGATGATTTACTTCTCGATAATCAACCGGAACACCCTCGTATTTTTTATTTTAAGACAGTTTCACCATATATTAAATGGCTAATAAAAGAAGCTGACTTAACTACTGTTTCAACAGCACCATTAAAAAATGAATTAACTCCATACACTGACCGACCCATTCATGTAATAAAAAACCTCGTAAACTATAACTTATTCCTCAGCAAAGCAAGCCCGCACCACGATAAGTTTAATATACTGGTATCAGGAACAGCCACACACCAAGAAGACTGGGCGATCATAAAGGAACCTGTTTTCGAAATATTAAAAAAATATAAGGATCGAGTTAATGTAGTTTTCTTCGGGGATGCCCCAAAGGCCTTTCGTAACCATCCATCAGTTAGAAGCATCGACTTCAAACCAAACTACAAAGACTATGCTTCTTGTCTTAAGGAATTGGATATACATATTGCGTTAGTACCACTAAAAGACACAAAGTTTAATCAATGTAAAAGCAATATTAAATGGCTCGAATATTCTGCCGCTGGCATTCTCGGAATTTATAGCGACATTACACCATATTGCTCATGTATTAATAACGGCCTAAATGGTATTCTAGTGGAGAACAACCCTAAATCTTGGTTTTTAGCAATTGAGAATATCCTTCTTGGCAAGATAAAAACAACTACAATGATAGAACATGCACAAGAGGAAGTTTTCTATAAATATTCAATTGACAATTCTATAGACATATATTCACACCCCTTTCAAACTATTTTAAATATTGCCCCCCCCCTAAAAAGATCACCCTCTCCGCCACCCGCGCGTGCTTTTTTGACTATTTATTATAATCTAATTGATAAAGTACTAATATTATATAAGATATTCTCTAAAATAAAAAATTAGCACCTAAAAATAATTCTGCTAAAATCCAACAGGATTACCCATAGGCCTCAGCCAACTTGAGCAATCACCCAGGCATAACAGGTAAAGCACTGCCCCTCCTCCAAGCAAATCCTATAATAAGTCATGACTAGCCAACAAAACGACCTTTTAGATTCCATTTTTGAACGCTGCGGCCAACGCTTTGATCTATTAGTTAATCCGTTTCTGGCTATATCAACTGGGGAATTGTCCGTCAGCTTTTGAACCAGGCCCACACCAAGCTATATAAATCGTCAGCAGAGTGAACACGCAGGGATCTCTTTCTAACAAACATTCAAATCGCTTATTGTTTGGCGGCCTCCACCCTCTCTGGGCACCGAACGACTTAACCGAAACAATATTTACGAATTTAATCTCCAATACACTAGTATCATGACTAATCTTGGCCAAATGACAACTACTGAACGTCATCCCCCATGCAACACAAGCTATCGTTTTACAAGAAGTATAACTAGGCATCAATTCCTTGGTTAAAATCAACGTTACGTCCAGGCATTGACGATTTTTAAATCTTTAGAGATATTCCCTAAATATGATTAAAAAAGCTAAAGCTATTTTACTTAAAAAAGGATTTTTTGGATTAGCAAGATCCATCTATCTTTATTTTCTTAATATATCACTATATCAAGCCAAGTGCTTTCCAGAATTACGGCATTCGTTTAAAGGTAAAATAGGCATAGAAATTGGGGGACCGAGCTCAGTATTTATGAAAAAAGAAGTTTTCCCAGTTTATTCTGTTGCATCTCGAATTGATAATTGCAATTATATGAACGAGACGACTTGGGAAGGTACTATTGAAAACGGACAAACATTTTATTTTAATCCCAAGAAAAAGCCAGGCTAGCAATTCTTTTTTGAAGCAACCAACTTGACGAATATTGCATCGAATTCTTATGATTTTCTATTATCATCACACATGCTCGAACATTCCGCAAACCCAATTCTGGCATTATCTGAGTGGATCAGAATATTGAAAGATAATAGCTTATTAGTAGTATTGCTTCCGCACAAAGATGGCACTTTCGATCATCGCCGACCGGTGACCACAATGGAACATCTTATTTCTGACTTTATGGCGAATACTGGAGAAGATGACCTTACACATATGCCAGAAATTCTTGCATTACATGACTTAGAGCGTGACCAGCAAGCTGGCGACATAGACTGCTTTAAGGCCCGTTCTGAACGAAACTTTGAGAATCGCTGTTTTCATCACCATGTTTTTGACACCCATCTTGCCGTTAAACTCATTGACTACATGCAATTAAAGATTATAGCGGCTGAAGCTATTGAACCGTTACATATTTTGGTTGTAGCTCAAAAAACTAGTCAAGGCGATTTAATTGACAATTCTGCGTTCACTTCCGACTCAGCCCATTACTTTAAAAACAGCCCATTTAAAACTGACCATTCAATAAATTGAGCATGCTATTAAGCAGTAAATTTATAGGGCATACTAAAAATTACTCATAAATCGTGCGTATTATCAAAAAAACGCGAGTTTTTTTTCAGTCCATCCCTAATCCCAGTCAATATATATTTTGCTTGCATTTTTCCATTTCCATCAAAAATACAAAAATATAAAAATGTAAATATAATTTTCAATGAAGCATTAAGAATCCAAGAAAATGGCACATGTTCAAACTTCCATAGCCAAATGGCGTTTCTTACTATTGTATAGTGTCTTTCCGGGGACCTATGCGGCATATTGCGCCAACCGAAAAACCAATAACGACATACTTTATCACCCATATAATGTATCAGATGGCTTTTGCTACATAAACCGTAGCATTTAAATCCTAAATATCTAACCCTCATATACCACTCTGTTTCCACGTGGTCTATAAAAAAATTTTCATAAAAAGAGCCGATAGTTTCCCAGTGCCTTAAAAAAATAAGACTACCCGACGAATTAAGAAATTCACATTTAATTAGATTTCCTAAATTAGTTTCACACCCAATTTTTTTCCAAACACCCCATTTAAGCAAAGCAAACTTGGCATAACTATTTGATCTAGGGTCGTACAAGCGTGGACCAACCGCCGCTGTTTGCGGCTCAGTCTTCGAAAGCAGATTTGCTGTGCCTAGCATTTCCTCAAGCAAACCATCCTGTGGGATACTATCCTGATCTAACAAAAGCGCGTATTTATGACTATCCTTTATCGCTTGATCGACCCCAATATTTAAGGCTTTGGCAATACCGTAGTTTGTTTCCAAACAAATCAACCTAATCCGATCAGAGTGCTGTTTAGCCAATTCCCTTACATAACCAGTCGACTCATTGGAATACCAATTATCTACAATATATATAGATACATGCGACTTCAACAATTGTGAAATCACCGAATAAAATATATTTCTATCTGGATTGTATGTGACTATTACGCAAGCTATCTCAGCTTTGACACTTTCCTTAACTTCAAAACTCATTTGTCTCGTATCGAATTTGACTCTCTGTATAAATTAACGAATTTACTAGAGATTGTTAGCCAATCGTAATCTTGTGCAGCTTTGCATGCCTTTATGCTCAAGGTCTCTCGGAAATTTTTATCGTTAAGTAGTTTTTCAATGGCGGCGGCAATTTCAATAGGTTTGCCTGGATTTACCAACAGCCCAGTTTCTCCATGAGCTATGACAGAGCTAATTCCGCCGACATTAGTTGTAATGATCGGTAAGCCGCTCGCCATCGCTTCCAATAACATTACCCCTTGACCTTCAGTATCGCCTTGGATATCGATAATGGACGGTGCAATAAAAATATCGGCAGCAGCGTAGTACCCAGGCAACTGCTGGTTCGGAATACGCCCCAAAAAACGAATCGAATTTACGTGTTGAATGTTCCTCGCCAAGCTTTCGAGTTTTTTACGCTCATATCCGTCACCGATAATCCACAATTCAGTTTGTTTTCGTAATATCTCTGGTAGCAACACATAGGCTCCCAGTAAATCGGCTACACCCTTTTTTTCCACTAAACGTCCGACAAACAACAGCACTAGTTTTTTCGGGCCATTTCCCATCAGCGTTCTTTCGCAATCTGCGCCTGCAAATTTCTTGCAGTCAATGCCCATCGGAATTATCTGTGGTTTGGGTAGATCAGAACCTACAGCAGCGGAAGTTGCACTAGTATTGCTGGTCCATGCCGAGCAATTTTTGACGGTCCAACGTTTTATAGCTCCGACAAAAACCCCCTTCAATGCAAAGGCGTCACCACCGTGCGCAGTAACGATTGCTGACACCCTAAATAATTTACTTAACAATACCGCCACTGTGCCTTGCGGAAAAATCCAGTGGGCGTGTATCAACGACGGCCGCTGGACAACCATAATCCAGGCCGCAGTCACAGTCATGGACATAATGAAAAAAGGCACCTGCAAAAACAGGCATGGCGCCGCCCGCAAGTTGGGTAAAATCCCCGAACCGTAGGCTAACATTTGTAGCTTACGCGGCCAAAAATAGCGAAAATGCTGGCAGACTATACCGTCAGGTTGCGTAGTGGCTTGGACTTCCGGATGATCAGGGGAAAGGATATGAAGACTAACTTTCTGGTTGGCCAGGGCTTCCGCTAAATAGCGCAAGAAAACCGAAGCACTGTCGTCTTTACTGCGAGGATAACTTGATGTCAGCCAAAGTACCTTGATAGGCTTATCCTTGGCTGACTGAGCACTCATACAGAGTCTTAGTGTTAACGCACCAAACTCAACAACACGCCCGCGGCCACGGCGGAGCCGATCACACCCGCTACGTTGGGTCCCATGGCGTGCATTAACAAAAAGTTATGCGGGTTGCTTTCCAAGCCTATTTTATTGGCTACCCTGGCTGCCATCGGCACGGCGGAAACACCGGCAGCGCCAATTAAAGGATTAATCGGCGTACTGCTGAAACGATTCATAATTTTTGCCATTATTACGCCACTGGCGGTACCGATAGAAAAAGCGACTGCGCCCAGGCCTAAAATACCCAGTGTCTCCATTTTTAAAAACGCCTCGGCGCTCAGCTTGGAGCCAACCGACAAACCCAGAAAGATCGTGACGATATTGATCAATTCGTTCTGCGCGGTTTTGCTCAACCTGTCCACCACGCCGCTGGCATTCATCAGATTACCCAAGCAAAACATGCCGACCAGCGGTGCCGCCGACGGCAGCAACATAGCGGTCAAAACCAGCAGCATTAATGGAAAAACGATTTTCTCCGCCTTGCTGACTACTCTGAGCTGCTGCATTTCTATCCGCCGTTCTTGCTCGCTAGTCAATGCGCGCATGATGGGCGGTTGAATCAAGGGCACCAATGCCATGTAAGAGTAAGCCGCCACGGCAATCGCCCCCAACAATTCAGGGGCCAATTTGGACGCTACATAGATCGCTGTCGGGCCGTCGGCACCGCCGATGATGGCAATGGCTGCGGCTTGCTTAAGCGTGAAATCCATGCCCGGAACCGCATTTAACGCCAGAGCGCCGAATAGAGTCGCAAAAATACCGAATTGCGCAGCGGCGCCCAAAAACAGGGTTTTGGGATTGGCAAGCATCGGTCCGAAATCGGTCATCGCTCCGACACCCATAAAAATCAGCAGCGGGAATATGCCGGCCTTGATACCGCCATACATATAGTAGAGGATACCGCCCTCGTCTATCATGCCGGCAACCGGGATATTACTCAGCACCGCACCAAAGCCTATGGGTAATAACAGTAAAGGCTCAAAGCCTTTCTTGATAGCCAGATACAACAATAAAAAACCCACCGCCATCATAATGACTTGCGGCCCGGTAACGTTATAAATACCCGTGCTTTCCCACAACAGTCTAAGATTTTCCATGGAGTATGTATTAAATCGGTTGTTTGATCAGAATCACTGATACCCGCGCCAGCCAGCAGCGTGGCGCGAATAGCTGATCAGAGGATTACTTAGATCTCGGCCCCAAGCTATAAGACCAAGACTACTTTTTAACGATAAGAATTATTACAAGGTGACCAATACATCGCCGACCGCCACGGAATCGCCCTGACGGACGTTTACCGCGCTGACGATACCGGCGACTTTGGCGCGGATCTCAGTTTCCATTTTCATCGCTTCCATAATCAAAACCACATCGCCTTCGGAGAGATGGGAACCGACATTGACATTGACTTTAAGCACCACGCCGGCCAGCGGCGATTCCACAAAGCCACTGCCACTAACGATAGGCGCGGTCGCTGCCAACATGGGGCCGCTGTCCAAAACGGACTGCACTGTAACCGGTTTAACAACTAAGTCGGCACCACCTGGCGCCACGGCTACGTGATAGTTTTTACCATCGACATTAACGGTATAAGTCTCAGCGACGCCGGGTTTCTGAGCAACTGCGGGCACCGCCGCTGCCACGCTCTCAGCCCCCGGCACAGGTTCAAAAGCCCCCGGGTTACCGCGGTTTTGAATGAACTTCCAGCCAATTTGCGCAAACAAGCCATCGATAAGAGCATCTTCTTCAACACTATCTGCCAGCTTCACACCTTCTGCCTCGGCTTTGGCTTTTACTTCGGCAATCAGTTTGTCCATCTCGGCTTCCAGCAAATCGGCTGGTCGGCACGTAATCGGCTCAGCGCCATTCAAAACGCGGGCCTGTAATGCTTTATCAACAGGTGCTGGCGTAGCCCCGTATTCGCCTTTCAGCACACCGGCGGTTTCCTTGCTGATGGTTTTATACCGCTCGCCGGCCAGTACGTTCAACACTGCCTGGGTGCCGACAATTTGCGAGGTGGGCGTGACCAGAGGGATATATCCCAGATCTTTACGCACCAACGGAATTTCCTGCATCACCGCATCGAAACGATCAGCGGCGCCCTGCTCGCGCAATTGACTTTCCATGTTGGTGAGCATGCCGCCCGGCACTTGCGAGACCAAAATCCGGCCATCGACGCCTTTCAGGCTGCCTTCAAATTGTGCATATTTTTTGCGGACTTCGCGGAAATAAGCGGCGATTTTTTCCAGCTTGATTAAATCCAGCCCGGTTTCGCGTTTTTGGCCGGCCATTGCAGCCACGATGGTTTCGGTAGGGCTGTGACCGTAGGTCATACTCAGCGACGAGATCGCCGTATCGAGATTATCTACACCTGCTTCGATGGCCTTGATATACGTACCCACACTCAAACCCGTGGTGGCATGGCATTGCATATGAATCGGAATCGCCACGGCTTTTTTCAGCTTGCTGATCAGCTCGTAAGCATCGTAAGGCGTCAGCAATCCGGCCATATCTTTGATGCAGATAGAATGCGCACCCATGTCCTCGATTTGCTTGCCTTGCTCGACCCATTTCTTGATCGTGTGCACCGGGCTGGTGGTGTACGAAATGGTACCTTGAGCATGGGCATCGGTATGTAGCACGGCTTTAATCGCACGTTCGATATTACGCATATCGTTCATCGCATCGAAAATCCGAAATACGTCTATACCGTTGACCACGCACCGTTCGACAAATTTGTCGACCACATCGTCGGCATAATGCCGGTAGCCTAAAATATTCTGGCCACGGAACAGCATTTGCTGCGGGGTTTTGGGCATGGCTTTTTTCAACAGACGTAAACGCTCCCAAGGATCTTCGCCCAAATAGCGAATGCAGGCATCAAAGGTGGCGCCTCCCCAAGACTCGATAGACCAGTATCCGATTTGATCAAGCTGCTCGCAAATCGGCAGCATGTCTTCGATACGTAGCCGGGTCGCCAGAATTGACTGATGGGCGTCACGTAATACCACCTCAGTAATTCCTAGGGGCTTATTTACCTTTTCCACTCTTTTCTCCTAAAGACGTTTTTGGGTCGATTACTGCTACCTTGTGGGTATGATTATCCGTGTTTATGTTTTTTGCGGTATTGATGTACAGCGGCGGTAATAGCAGCGATTACTGCCTTATCGTTCCCTGCCACGACAGGTTGATCCGAAAACTTGGCAGGCATTTCCGGAAAATAGCGGCGTACCAGTTTAGACATCACATTGATTGCCACAATCAACATGGCTAAAAATGCGTAGACCATACCCATGCCTATTAACATCAGCTCAATCCCTGAGGACAGCATTTCGTTCATGTGTTTCGTCCAAATGATTAAAACTGAGTTCATTATCGCCAAAACCGCCGGATTAAACAATCCTGAGCGGGGCGAAGGGTTTAATTGCCTTAGCCAGCGTAAGGCAAAACAGGATTCTTAGACTGTCGTTTGCTTAGTCTGACGCTAAGTGAAGAGCATGATCAATAGGAATGGACTGGCACCGGTCTATTAAACGGCCGATTGCAAATAATCCAACACTTCGGCGATGTGGGTTTTAACTTGGACCTTGCGCCATTCCTTGACCAACACGCCGTCTTCGTCGATTACGAAAGTGCTGCGCTCTATGCCTCGCACTTGCTTGCCGTACATGCTTTTCATTTTGATGACATCAAATAAATTGCAAAGGCTCTCATCCTGGTCAGATAGCAAATCGAACGGAAACTCCTGTTTGCATTTAAAGCCTTCGTGCATTTTCACGCTGTCACGCGATACACCGAGAATAACGGCATTTAATTGATTGAACTGTTCGATATTATCCCTAAAGCCTTGACCTTCCTGGGTACAGCCGGGGGTGTTGTCCTTGGGATAAAAATATAAAACGACTTTTTTGCCGCGATAATCGCTCAGTTTGACGGTTTTTTCACCGGTAGCGGCAATTTCGAAATCGGGAACGGCGGAGCCGAGAGTGGCTAAAGTCATCAGATCACCTTTTGATGGGTTCAAGAATAGCGTCGATATTCAAACTGTCGCAAAAATCCAGAAATTCTTCACGCAGCGATAAAATTCGTACTTCCGGCGGCACCAGCAATACATATTTTGTGGAAAACACCGGTGTGTTAAAAAATGCCGCTTGATGGCGGCTGGCCGTGACTTCTTCAATACAAATGCCTCTTTCCAACAAAAACGATGTGACCGCGAACAGCACGTCGTTCTTATCCATGGAAATGGTTTCTAAAGTATAAGGAACCCCCTCCAATACCGGCGGCATTTCATCCGGCCGTAAAAAACTCATCTGAATTTCGAATCGAATTTTTATCGCTTCCAGCATGCCTTCCAGCTTGGCAATATGATTCCAATTGCCGGCAATCAGCACGTAAGCCGCAGTGATTTGCGTCAGATTGGACGTCCGCAGCTCCACCACGCTGCATTGACAGGCACTCAGCGCCGACAGGATTTCCGCGATAAAACCGTTGGACTTGTTGCCCAACACTGTGATTGCAAGTTGCATAAAATAAGTCCTTGATTACGCCTAGCGCAGTGTAACATCAACACTGCGAAAAGCAGAACCGCGACCAAGCAATCCCGACTACTGTGAATCTATATCGGTAATCACCGCGTGATTATCGAAGTGTACCGTTACTTTCTTGCTGGCTCGCGCCGCCGTTACCAGGGTCTCATCGACTTTAAACGCGACCGCCAACTGTTGATCCGTTACGGGGGCGGTGCGCTTCGGCGCGACGCTGGAATGCAGCCAGGACAAATACAAGGTCCAAAACAACCAGATACCGGCAATGATCACCACAATCTCGCCGTACAACTGCAATAATTCCAACAGCGTTTTATACCCGCCGAACCAGCGAATCTCGTCGGACAAGCTTTTCAAACCCATCAGCCAGGCACTGAGCGTAAACAAGGGCCACAAAAAGTACAGCCAAAGTATCCAGCTTAATAGCGACATAAACGCCGAACCGCATTTTTGTTGGAAACTTTGCAAATGCGGTTGGTTGATGATGATGTCTTTCATTTTTGCCTCAGGCCTCTATCCAAAGTCACCCACACCGCACGCTGGCCGCGCTTTTTGCGTAACGCCTTGATGCAACCGTTAATCGTGGTGCCAACGTTGATCAGCCAGTAGATAATCGGATACCAGATCATCCAGTAGTAATGCTGCGCGGAGCCGCCGCTTTTGCGCTCATAACTGGAATCGATGGTCAAACTGACCGCGAACTGAATCAAACAGGTGACGCACAACAACATACTGGTCCAATGCGGCGACAAATCCTCCAAAGCATCCTGAGGTTCGCTGCTAAGCCACTCGAACGGCACCAGCGCCAGCATCGCCACCACCAGAAACGCCCAGGTCAGGCTGATACAGCATTCCAGATACAGCAGCCACATACCACGCGAACGCCAGCTAAACAGCGCCCGGAAATAACGTAACAACACCTCGACCCCGCCCTGCGCCCAGCGACTACGCTGCTTCCACAAGCCGTTTAGCGTCTCCGGCATCAATACCCAGCACAAGGCATTCGGCTCAAACCGAATCGCCCAGCCGGCCAGCTGCAATTTCCAGCTGATGTCGATGTCCTCGGTCACCATATCCGGACTCCAATAGCCGACATCGTGCAACGCGGTTTTTCTAAATCCGGCAATCACCCCGGAAATGGTAAACACATGACCATAGGAACGCTGCGCCCGCTTGATCATACCGACGATGGCGGAAAACTCCCCCACCTGAATCTTGCCCAACAAGGTGGAACGGTTGCGGATACGTGGATTGCCGGTTACCGCGCCGACATGTGGATCTTCCAGAAAATGTCGGACGATCCAGGCCGTGGCATTCGGCGCCAGTAAGGCATCGCCGTCGATACCGATCAAAATTTCGCTATTGGCTAATAATGCTGCGGTACGTAAACCCACCGCCTTACCTTGATTGCTGGCCAAATTGACCACCCGAATTTTAGGGTGCTGGTCGGCCAACTCATGCAAAATCTCCAGCGTGTTGTCCTTGCTGCCGTCGTTAATCGCGATGATTTCATAATTGGGATATTGCTGATGCAGCAAGTATTCGATGGTCTCCCGGACGTTCTCGCCCTCGTTATAACAAGGGATCAGAATCGATACGGACGGATATTCGGACAACTCGGGCAGATCGGACAAAACATTGCCGCGATTCCGCTCCCAACGAAAGTAATAAATCATGCCCCCCAACATCCAGACATAGGCCATGAGTAGCGGATAATAAAACACAAAGCGCGACAACCATTCGTTGAATTGCCACCAGGGTACTTCCTGCAAATTTTCCTGGGTGATTAACCACCAGTCGATAAATTGCTGTACCCACGCTTGGTCTATCAAGTTCTCCATTTATCGCTTAATCCTTTTTGGAAACCGGAAAGAATTTTTTCAGCTCCGCCAACTTCGGCTGATCGTTAAACACGTTATCCGGATAGTAACCAATGTGTTTAGCGCCGCGCTTTTTCAATAACTCGAATTGCTCGGTAAAAATAGGCATGGGAATATCTTGCTTGGTTTTCCAGTTAACCGCCTGCAATTCGAACACCATCTTGTCCAAGCCACCCGGATATTGCGCGGTCTTTTCGACTAACTCTATCAACCACTGCTTGGGATTTTCGGCTTCTTCCATAAAGGGCATCGCCTCGACCGCCACATAGTCGTAATGCTTTAAAAATGCCGGGAAAGACTGCGCATACCATTCTTCGCTATACGGCTTTAACAACGGCAGGGAGTAAAAATTGCGGGCGGTTTTAATATAAGGCCGATAGAACCTGACCTTGTCGGCCAAATAATCGGTGAACTGACCAATCAACTCGGTTTTATGCTGCGCCCAGCGCAAGCGTAACTCGCTAGACGCATGAATGGTATCGAACTCGGCCGGCATCCCCCACACATTGCGGCTAAACTCCATCGCCAGCGGCGACACGTCTTCAAAATCCGACAAGATCCCGTCGTCATGAAACAGAATGCCGTTAAAGTCACAATGCTTAGCCAGGTCTTCGTAAATTTCGCCGACAAACTGCCGCGCTTCCGGGTTAAACGGCGACAAACGGGTATAAATATGTCTGGATAACTGCGGCTCGCCGTCGCGCCATTCTTTCACGTACCATTTCAACGGCACATCGGCTTTGTAAGCCATGATCGGCATCCAGGCATATACTCTGACGCCGGCTCGCGTACGCAACTGCAAAGTTACATGATTGAACATGTCGCGGCGCACCGGCAAATGCCGATTGGGGAAATACAGTTTATCGGCGTTACCGTCGCCGTCCGGGTCGGAATAGGCTTGCAGATAAACGGTATTGGCTCCGCTGGCTTTAATTCTCTCTACTACCAGGGCCAAATTCTTCTCGGTCTGTTCCTCGTCATCGTCGTAGATATAGTCCATATCCACGTGCGCTACCCGCAGCTCCTGGCCGACCCGCTGATTTTTGACGATTTCGCCGAACTGTTTGGCATTGACGTCATCGGTGATCATCATGCGCTTCATCACGTACGCATCAGCCAGAGTATTGGCACCGTCGTTCAGGCCCATGGTCAAACGCATACCCGCCAATTTCGTGGCTTCCAGCGCAATCGCGTTAAATTCGCCGTAAGGCCACACCATCACCCGCGGCCGTTTGCCCAATATCTGAAACAAACGCTCGGAGCTTTTATCCACTTCCTGGAAAATCCGTTTACGATAGTCTTCGTCTTTCTCGTATTCGTCGTATTCGTTGCTGTACAAACGCGAAGTGACCGCGCTTTGCTGATTGCCTTGCGGATTGGCGACGATACCGTGATGTAAATCATAGGTGTGCGAAGCAATCTCGACCAGACCGCTCTCGGCCACTTCACGAATCTGCGCAGGCGTCATTAGCGGTTTAACGCCGGGCACATTTTGCTGCTCCAGCCAAGAACCTACTACCGCCAAGGTGGCCGGATATTTGTATTTTTTCAGCAAGGGCATGGCCCGGGTATAAAAACTCAGGTAGCCGTCGTCAAAGGTCAACATCACGGCTTTAGTCGGTAACACCTTGTCGCCCTTCATGCAATCCAGCAAATCCTGGACGCTGATGACGTGAAAGTTGTTCTGCTTCAACCAGGCAAAATGATCGGCAAGATGGTCTTTGTTGACCGCGATCCGATCAAACGGCGGCACCCGCTCTTCTTCTTCGAGAATGTCGTGATAATTCAATACTAGAAAGCTGGAGTTACCCGAATCAGCGGCCAGCAAGGGCCCTGTGAACAAACAGAAAAAGACAAAAATTACACGGGCAACAAAGTGCATATTCATTAATTTAAAGCGGGAAAAGAGACTGGAAACAGCTGGTTCTCAGTGTTAAAAAAGACCAGAATTGGACGGCGCATTTTACCCGAATCATAAGGCTTGGCCTGTTTTATTTGTCCGTGCGACACACTGTCGCAGGCATGGTCAAACATTAAAACCAGCCTGCGACTAAGGCCGTCAACTCCAGTTTAACCACGCCCATGACAAAAAGCTCGAACGTCATCCGCCCCACAAACTTCATAATGTTCGGAAAAAACTGGTTATGATTGAATAAAAAACCTCATCCAGTCCACCAACCGATTAACTCGACGTATGGCGGGCCAGTACACCACCCCTGGAGAATTCATGCAAAAAACCTCGCTAGCAAATCATTGGCGGCAAGACCTGACTGCCGGCTTTTTGGTGTTTCTGATCGCCTTGCCCTTGTGTCTAGGCATCGCTGTCGCCTCCGGCTTTCCGCCCATGGCCGGCATCATATCCGCCATCGTCGGCGGCTTGCTGGTATCGCGGATCGGCGGCGCGCAATTAACCATCACCGGCCCGGCAGCCGGTTTGATAGTGGTAATTCTGACCTCGGTGCAAACCCTGGGCGACGGCGATGCAATGGCCGGCTACCGCTACACTTTGGCGGCAATCGTCGTCGCCGGCGCTCTGCAAACCGTGTTGGGTTATTCCAAAGCCGGCCGGCTGGCGGCGTTTTTCCCGGCCTCGGTGGTACACGGCATGCTGGCGGCGATCGGCATTATCATCATCAGCAAACAATTACCGGTCATGGCCGGCGTGCAAAGCCAAGGCGCCAGCATCCTGTCCGGCATAGCCGCGTTGCCGCACAGTCTGATTTACTTTATGCCGCAAATCGGCTTGATCGCGCTGGCCGGCATCGTGGTGCTGATCGGCTGGCCGCACATCCAGCAACCCTTGTTGCGCAAGATTCCGGCACCTATCATCGTCATCGCTTCCGGCATCCTGCTCGGCCATCTGTTCCATCTGGATCAATTGCAACCGGGAGACGCGTTTGTCGTCCCCAAAGACATCCTATTTGCGCCGCACTTTCTGGTGACTTTCCCGGACAGCCTGCTAGCTAGTTTCTATCTGCCGGATTTCGACAAACTGAGCGCGTTTGCTTTTTGGGAAAGCGTGGTGTCAATCTGTCTGGTAGGCAGCCTGGAAAGCCTGCTCAGCGCCGCAGCCGTTGACAAGCTCGATCCGGAAAAACGCTACTCCGACTTAAACAAGGAGTTGCGCGCAGTCGGCATCGGCAACGTGGTGTCCGGCATGATAGGCGGCTTGCCGATGATTGCGGAAATCGTCCGTAGCTCGGCCAACATCGACGCCGGCGGCCGCAGCAGCTGGGCCAATTTCTTTCACGGTGGCTTCGTACTGCTATTTGTCGTGTTGTTTCCGGATTTGATTTCGACAATACCGTTGGCTTCGCTGGCCGCGCTACTGGTCTATACCGGCTTTAGACTGGCTTCGCCGCAAGCCTTTGCCAAAAGCATGGACTTGGGCAAGGAACAGCTGGCTTTGTTCGTGATTACCATCTTCGCAATATTGGCCAGCAACTTGTTGATCGGCGTGCTGATAGGCATCGCCGCTAAATTGTTGCTGCACATCGGTCGCGGCGTGTCTTTGGGTAACCTGCTATCCATATCTTATAAAATGCAAGCCAACGGGCCGAACAGCTGGATTATTAAAGTCAGTGGCGCGGCGCTGTTCTCCAACTTTCTGGCGTTAAAAAGCCAAGTCGCCAGCCTGGCCGACGGCCAAACCGTGATCTTCGATTTAAGCGCCACCGACTTGATCGACCACACCGTGATGGAGTTTATCGCCCATTACCGAGAAGACTACATCGCTCGCGGCGGCCGTTGCGAAATTCATGGCCTAGCCGATCTGGAATCCCTGGGCGACCATGCTTTAGCCGCTAGACAGCGCAGATAAATATAGGGCGCCTCAAAAAATTAGTATCTCTTCAGCGCAAAGGACCGCAGATCCTCTCCAGCGGGAGAGGCAGGGTGAGGGGAATCAAAATAAGGCACTTTGCCAGTTTAATTCTCCTCACCCCAGCCCTCTCCATCAGGAGAGGGGACATGCTTTCGGCGGCTTGCCGGGTTTTGCGATTTGCTGAATAGTTACACCTATTCTTACTATCTAAAAACCACCCAACATGACCGAAGCCACCATCATCTGCCCCAATTGCAGCACGCAAGTACCGTTGACGGAATCGCTAGCCGCGCCATTACTCGCCGCCACCCGCAAACAATTCGAACAGCAGCTGCAACAAAAAGACCAAGCCATCGCCCTGCGCGAACAAGGCATCAAGGATCAGGAAAAACAACTGGCGGAGGCCAAACGCGGCCTGGACGATCAAGTCGCGCAGCAAGTCGCCAAACAATTGCAAGCCGAGCGTCAGCGTGTAATCGAGGAAGAAACCCGCAAAGCCAAACAGGCTGCCGCCGCCGAACTGGAGCACAAAAGCCGGGAGCTAGCCGAACTGAACGAAGTATTGAAAGTCCGCGACGCCAAACTCGCCGAAGCCCAGCAAGCCCAAGCCGAGCTAATCAAAAAGCAGCGCGAACTGGACGACGCCAAGCGCGAGCTAGAACTGACCATCGAAAAACGCGTACAAACCAATCTGGCCGAAGTGCGCAACCAAGCCAAACGTGAAGCCGAGGAAGGCCTGAAACTGCGGGTAATGGAAAAAGACCAAACCATCGCCTCCATGCAGAAAAAAATCGAAGAACTGAAACAAAAAATCCGAACAAGGCTCACAGCAATTGCAAGGTGAAGTACAGGAACTGGAGCTGGAAAACCTGCTGCGCGCCAAGTTTCCGTTCGACAATATCGAGCCGGTCGCCAAGGGCGAATTCGGCGGCGACCTGCTGCAACGCGTGGTCGGCGGCTCAGGCCAGTCCGCCGGCAGCATCCTTTGGGAAGCCAAGCGCACCAAAAATTGGAGCGACGGCTGGTTGGTAAAACTGCGCGAAGACCAACGCAACGCCAAGGCCGATATCGCCGTCCTGGTCAGCCACGCCCTGCCCAAAGGCGTGGACAGCTTCGAAGTGATAGACGGCATCTGGGTCACCGCCCCGCGCGCCGCCTTGCCGGTCGCCACCGTGCTGCGCCACACCCTGCTGGAAGTCGGCATGGCCCGCCTCGTCGCCGAAGGCCAACACGGCAAAACCGAGATGGTCTACCAATACCTGACCGGCCCCCGCTTCCGCCACCGCGTGGAAGCCATCGTCGAAGCCTTCTCCACCATGCAGGAAGACCTGGACAAGGAACGCAAAGCCATCACCAAACAATGGGCTAAGCGCGAAGCGCAAATCGAACGGGTGATGAACGCTACGGTGGGCATGTACGGTGATTTGCAGGGCATCGCCGGCAAGTCTTTGCAGGAAATTGAAGGTTTGGAAATGCGGGCGCTTGGAATGGATGATGAGTTGGACTGAGCTATCGACCAGCCGGTCGATCTGGTTTCGTCTGGTTCCCAAGCTCCGGCTTGGGAACCCCGGCCTTGGAAGCTCCAGCTTCCAGTCTGTTTGTAGATAGGAAGCTAAAGCTTCCGAGATAGCATTCCCAAGCTGGAGCTTGGGAGCTAGAGAAATTCACAAAATTGACCCGAATATAAAACCATGTTTATACTCGCGTTTAAACATTTCAGAGAAACATCATGACCGAAGCCATACTCGACATCAAACAATGGGGTAATAACCTGGGCGTGCGCCTACCGGCGGCCATTGCCAAAGCAGCCCATTTGCACAACCATCAACGAGTACGGGTATCCGTTGAAGACGACAAGGTGATTATCACCCCGTTAGCCGACGAGGCTTTAACGTTGGAACAACGTTTAGCCCGTTTCGATCCCGAGCGGCATGGTGGCGAAGCCATGGCAGCCGCGGAAGAAATCGGTGCCGAACGTTGGTAAGCCACAAGCAAACAGCGGCTTGGGTACCGGAAAGGCAAGACATCATCTGGATCGATTGCAATCCGCAAGTCGGCCAGGAAATGCGCGACATCCATCCGTTTTTAGTGCTTTCGCCACGCATCTTCAACGAAAAAACCTCGCTCGTGATCGGCCTGCCAATGACAACCGCCGCCTATAACGCCGACAATCCGTTTGCAGTCGCCGTCGGTAAAGCCGGCGGCCGCAAAGCCGAACAAACCAGCTATGTGCTTTGCCACCAACCCAAATCCTTCGACTGGCGCTTGCGCAAAGCCAAACCGCATCCGCTCAAATCCTTGCCGGGCGATTTGTTCGCTCAGGTTTGCGAGCGGTTGAATCAGATTATTCAAGTCGGCTCTGGCTGATCTACCGATGTGCCGGATTGAGCCGTGATCTGGCTCTGGTTGCTCTGGTTCCCAAGTCCGGCTTGGGAATCCAGGCCTTGGAAGCTCCAGCTTCCTGTTTGGATGTGGATAGGTAAAACAAGCGTTTGGCGCAAGCCCCGTTGTATATTAATATCTAATACACCTTATCGGGAGCGAGATCATGCCTAGAAATACTTCCGTCACCCTGGGTGACCACTTTGATAATTTTGTGCAGGAAAAAATACAGCAAGGCCGTTTCTTGTCGGTTAGCGAGGCCGTTCGCGCCGGTTTGCGTAAACTGGAAGAAGAGGAACTTAAGCTGCAGACATTAAGAGCCAAGCTGCAAGCCGGCGAAGACAGCCCGTTGCAGGAGGATTTCGACGAAGAACAATTTCTGGCCTCGATGCGAAAAAATCACAGCTAATGAAGCCAAGCTATCGCATCAGGCAACTGGCGGCGGCGGATTTGGAGCAGATTTGGCTTTATACGTTTCAACAATGGGGTCCCGAGCAAGCCGACCAATACCTACGCGCACTGTTCGAGCGTTTCAACTGGCTTGCGGAATAACCCAATCTAGGCAACGCGCGCGACGATATAAAACCCGGTTATTTTTGCTTCCCCGAAGGCCGGCATTTAGTTTTTTACATCACTACCAATACCGGCATAGAAATAATCGGCGTTCCCCACCAGAGCATGGATGTATTTAATCATGTTGGATGAGTTGAATAATGACATCAGAGGCGTTTTGATCTGGGTGATCTGGTTCCCAAGCTCCGGCTTGGGAACCCCGGTCTTGGAAGCTCTAGCTTCCGGTCTGGTTGTGGATAGGAAGCTAGAGCTTCCTAGATAGCATTCCCAAGCTGGAGCTTGGGAACTAGCGAAACCTAGCATAAAAAACACTAAATTAGGAAGAAAACGAATGGATAACTTTGTTTTTCGTAAACACGACAATGTTGGTGCAGCAGCTGCAGAACATGACTCTCAGTTTCTTGACGACTGTTTTGTAGATACTGGAGACATTAAGTTTCTATTTGACAGAAAAAACCCGAAAAGAATTATAGTTGGCAGAACTGGGGCAGGAAAAACTGCGCTGTTGTATCACTTAGCACATTCAAATAACGATGTAATTGAATTATCACCCCACGATTTATCACTTAACTTCATTGCAACCAATAAAGTATTGGCGTTCTTCGAAGAAGCAGGTGTTAATTTATCTCCATTTTACGTTCTCCTATGGAAACACTTACTTGTTGTAGAACTTATAAAAGCAAAATTTAAAATTAAGGACGAAGCGTCCTATAAAACTTTTATGAGAACAATCAGTTCAATTATAAGGAAAAAAGATAGAAATAAAGAATTAGCGATTGACTACTTTGAAACTTGGGGCAATAAATTTTGGTTAACCACTGAACAACGGATTCATGAATTAACTAGTCGAGTTGAACAGAGCCTGACTGCTGGTGTTAATGGAAAATTCTCTAATATCACCTTTAACGCCGAAGGAGCTAAAAAATTATCCGTTGAACAACGTGCCGAAGTCAAAGAACATGGGCTGGATGCCGTTTCAAAAGTACAAATACGTGAACTTGAGAATATGCTTACAGTTTTAGAGGATAACATCTTTGATGATGAAAAAAGGCCATACTACGTAACAATAGACATGCTAGACGAAGATTGGGCCGATGACCGGATCAAGTTCAAACTGATTAGATCCTTAATTGATGTTGTCAATCGATTTAAACAGTTATCAAATGTCAAAGTAATTTTAGCAATTCGACACGACCTTCTATATAAGGTACTTCACCTAGAGACAATAGCAGGATTTCAAGAAGAAAAATACAAAGCACTTTACCTAAATTTAAAATGGGAAAAATCAGAGCTTGAAAAAATAGTACAATATAGAATCAATAAATTAATTAAGCATCATTACACAAAAGGCGACGTATCATTCAAAGATGTTTTCCCTGCTCATGTAGATACAAAAGATACTTTTGATTATATGCTAGAACGAACATTTTTCCGTCCAAGAGATATTATTGTGTTTGTGAATGAGTGTTTAGAGTTATGTACTGGAAAACCAAGAATTACTGCAACCATAATTAAAGAAGCTGAAAATAACTATTCAGCCGAAAGATTACAATCGTTGTCAAATGAATGGAGCATAATATTGCCAGACCTAATGCATACATCTCGGCTTCTTTATGGATTAAAAGACCATTTTGAAGTTCGTATAATCACCCAAGATTTTTTAGCGGGAAAGTTTGAAGAAATTGTTTTTTCTCTAAATGAACAAAGCACGGACCCAATCACAAAATCCCTTTATAGCTTATACTCGGCTAAAAGCGCTAATTTTGACTCTGTACGAAACTATATTTTGCGGGAATTTTACGCAATAGGCCTTATAGGTATAAAGACAGGACCAACTGACTCCACGAGCTGGACTCGCACAAACAATCTTACAAGACTTGAAGCCGGCCAAATACGTCCAACATCAACTGTATTTATTCACCCAATGTTCTTTCGCGCTTTGGGCGTAAGATTGTAGCCTGTGTCGGAGGAGCTCGATGCGGTAAACAATGTGCACCGCATCAATCGCATTGGTGCTGTTTAATATTTACCAAACTTCAACCTCCATCCCCACTCACCATAGCCAATGACCCGCAGCAGCTACCGAGTCCTGCAAAACCCCAGCCCGCACTTCCTGACCGCGACGATAAACCATTGGCTGCCGCTGTTTACGCGCCCGGCGACGGTGAACATCGTGCTGGATTCCTGGCGGTTTTTGCAGCTCGACAGCGGGTTTCAGCTATACGGCTACGTGATCCTGGAAAATCACCTGCATCTGATTGCCGCTTCGCCGGATTTAAGCCGGGACATGCAGCGTTTTAAGGCTTACACAGCCAAGCAAATCATCGACTATCTGCAACAAAGCGGCTCTGAGCGGGTGTTGAAGTTATTGGCGTTGTTGAAGCGGCCGCATAAGATCGAATGCGAGTATCAGGTTTGGGAGGAAGGTAGCCATCCGCAGCTGATCGAATCCGAGGCGGGGATGCGGCAGAAGCTGGATTACATTCACCTTAATCCGGTGAAACGCGGTTATGTGGATTTACCTGAGCATTGGCGTTATTCCAGTGCGCGGAATTATGCGGGAATGGAGGGCTTGATTGAGGTGGTTAAAGACTGGTGAGGATTTGGGAAGCTGGAGCTTCCGAGGCGTGGGTTCCCAAGCTGGAGCTTGGGAACCAGTGGAAATGACGTGGCATATCACGCCGACAAGTCGATTAAGCCCTTTCCGACCTTATTTGCATCGAGATTCTGGGCATAGAACACCCATCCCCCGTCTCCCTTCCGAAATCCAAAAACAACGGCTTTTGAATCGTAATACACCGTATCTTTCGCCGATGCATTGTATTTTTTCCATGATGCGCCCTGTACCGACGGCTGCGGTTTACTAACCGACATACGCCGGGTTCTTACAACTGGAAGTGGCGGAGCATTTTGCGCTTCCATGTCATTTCGGGTATTGCCGCCCGTGAAGCCGCCTTCACCTTTCACATCGCCCGCAACATGCATGACGGTCACGCTATTCCCGTTTTGGTCGTGAAAATGAATCGTGAACCGACAATTACTAAATTCGGAAGTCAAAAAGTACGGCGGCGAATCTTTATCAAGAGTCACTTGGGTTAAACTCTTATTTTTCCACGGCAAATAATATATTCGTCTCTCCTTATCCCCGCCCTGACCGGGATACATTTTAATGATATTAGGCTTTTCAAAGTGCCATTCAATATCTCGAACGCCACCATCGGCCCGAATACCGGCATTGGCATCTTTCCAGTCAAAACTCACTTCGTCTATTTCCAGGACGTAATCGGTAAACGCTTTCTCCGGCTCCTTTATTAATAATGCTCTGAAATCTTCCAAGCTAGCCATATTCCACTCCGCTTCGACTTTAATTAAACGTTGAAAATGTTTATCGCATATCGCCAAATCATTGGTTTGGTCCAATGCCACTAACCGGATAAGGATAGCCGAGTTTTCTAGCTGTACATTTTTCCTCGACGACTAATAATATCGGGACTCAGTATAGAGGATGTCGGTCAGCGCGAATCGCTAACCCTTCGAATGGTAGACACGGTAATATCGTGATTTGTCCCACTCGCGAACTGGCCGGCCAAGTTTGTAAGGAAATCCTCCATCTGACCCGCTTCAAGCAAAATACTCAACTCGTCACTGCAGGACCACACAATGAACGCAGGTAATCCAGCACGCGTGCCTGACGCCAACGGTCATCGGCAGCACAGTGAGCGATCCGGGCGCGCTGGCAGGCGAGGATGGCTTCGTCTCTGCCTTTGTCTGTCCAGGGCCTGAGGTCGGCTGGCGTATCGGCCAGTAACGCGGCCGCTTCCTCATCCGGCGGCGGCGGGCCTTCACGCAGCCAGGCTTCGGCCTGCTCGAAGTTGTCGCGACACATCAATGCAATCATATAATCGCAGGCCGATTGCAGCCCGGACCGCAACCGGCCGGGACTGACCGATACCATGGGTAACAGCGGCGCCAGCGAGGGCAACAGGTGATTGGCGTAGATAGTCGCGCCCCAATAGGATTCGGCGGTCCGGCGAAAATGGGCCAGATCGCGCACGGCGACCAAGCCGCTGGCCGCGAGCGGCAGAATTTCCACCGGCGCTTTGTTCACGTCCACGGTATCGTTGGCGACATCGACATACAAGCCGCCGAATTGCAGCGCGTTCTGGAAATATTGTTCGCGCAACACGCCCCATACCGAGCGCACGATACCGCCTTGAGCCATGAAGTCGTGCAATAGCTGTTCGATCGGCGCCTGCGGTTGGCGTAACCGGGTCGCCATTAGTGCGTAAAGCTCGCGGGTGATCTCCTCGCAACGGCCATAAGGATAAGCCTTGCCCGCAGCAGCCGGCAGTTGAGGCGCGAGCAGCGCATCGACCTGAACCCGCAAGCCCAGAAAATAAGCCTGCAATGCATCGATCCGCTCCGCCAGATAGGCATCGGTCAATGCACGCTGTTGGGTGTCAACAGGGGCGATTTGTTGAGGAAGTAAGGGCGTCATGGCGGAGCGGGATTGTCGCCGCGAATCCCCATCGTTGCAAGCTTCCATCATTTTGCTGGTTCCCAAGCTCCAGCTTCCGTTCCGTCTTATTCACCACAGCGCATCACCGGCTGCCGCAGCTTACTCGCCCAGCGACAGTGAATATCGTGCTGGATTCCTGGCGGTTTTTGCGGCACGGAGGATTTGGTAGACAAAGTGCATCGCAAGCGATTGGTACGATTCGTTAAAACACACCCCTAATGAACAAACACCGCCTTTCCTAACCTTGTATTGAATGACAAGTGACTATTTGTTGCCGGGATTGCCCCGACAAAAACCAAGCACTTGTTTTCCGTCGAGTTTGTTCCTAAGCTAACCCGCTATTTATCCTCATAGAAGACACTCAATGCGCGGCGTTCACACGGAATCGGCAAAAGAAGTTTACGACGTCGTCGTCATTGGCGCGGGTATCGGCGGTCTCAGTACCGCCGCATTGCTGGCGAAAACCGGCAAGTCGGTGTTGTTGGTGGAAAGACACGACAGGCCGGGCGGTTATGCCCACGGCTTCAAACGTCGAAACTTTCATTTTGATTCCGGCGTACATCTGGTCAGCGGGTGCAGCGCAGAGGGTTATGGCAATGGCAGCACTATGAATAAGATCTGCCGGGTGGCGGGTATAGATCCGGAGGAACTGTTCATCCCTGTCCCATCATACGCCCGCGCGGTTTTTTCGGATTTCGAAATCCCGTTACAAGCCGGCGAAGCTGCGTTCGTGGCTGGCTTGACTGAACACTTTCCGCAGGAAAAAGACCGCCTGCTGGCGCTGATCCGGCTTTGTAAAGTATTGGCGGAAGAAGCCATGCTGGCCGAGGAAGTGTTGTCGCAAAGTAAAGTAACGCGGGTTTCGCCGATGCAAACGCTGGGCAATTTATTCCGCTATCGGCGTACCACGTTGGCCGAAGCGCTGGACGAGTTTCTAGTCGATGCTCGCCTGAAAAGCGCTTGCGCGATGCTCTGGCCTTACTTGGGTTTACCACCGTCACAATTGTCCTTCTTGTATTGGGCCTCGATGATGGCCGGTTACACTTACGAAGGCGGTTATTACTGTCGAGGCAGTTTCCAGGTTTACGCCAATCAACTGGCCGCCGCCATCGAAAATCAAGGCGGCGAAGTGTTGCTAAATGCTAGCGTGCGCCGCATTTTAGTCGAGCAAGGCAAAGCCTGCGGCATCGTCTTGGAAAACGGCCAGCTGATTCGTTCTGAAACGGTAGTTTCCAACATCGACATCCAGCACACCGCCGAGCTGTTAATCGGTCGGGAGCATTTGCCAAACGGCTATTGCGAAGGCTTGGCAAAGCTGTCGCCGTCCTTATCGATCTTCGCCAGTTATATCGCCACCGACCTGCCTCTCTCTGAGCAAGATCATGCTCATGAAGGCTTTTTCTTTGAATCGTTCGACCACGAAGCCAGCTATGCATTAAGCCAAACCGGCCAGAGCAATTGGTTTTCTGCAACGCTGCCATCCTTCGCCGACTCCTCGCTGGCGCCGCCCGGACAAAGCATCATGATGCTGACCACACTGTGTCCATTTGACGTGGGGGAATCCTGGCGCATCGCCAAGAACGGTTTTCAGCAACGCCTATTAGAAAAAGCCGAGCGACATTTTCCCGGCCTGAACGACCATTTGTTGGTAGTGGAGTCCGGCTCGCCTCGCACCATGGAGCGCTACACCCTAAACCGCCACGGCGCAGCCTATGGTTTTGCGCCCAGCCCGGATCAGATCGGCCCGAACCGGCCAAGTGTAGTCGGCGCCCTGCCCGGCTTGTTCCACACCGGCCATTGGACTCGGCCTGGCGGCGGTGTGGCCGGGGTCAGCGTTTCGGCCTTACTCGCCGCGCAAGCAGTACTGGGTATCGCTAAGCAAGAAGACTTTTGGAAAACTTTAGGCCTGGATGACTAAGGGCGTCTGACCTACTTATTCTGCACGCGAGATAAGCGCCTGCATCCGCGCCAATTTCGGCGATACCACCGGCACCGTCAGCATGGTACTGAGCACGGCCATTAGTAACAGGGCGGTGAAGGTTTCGCTGCTAATAATTTCTTTATCCAGCAAGACATTGGCAAAGATAATCATGATTAAGGCTTTGGTTTGCAGCAGCCAACCAATCAACGAAGCCTCGCCGCGCCGCCATTTCAGGATTTTTCCGGCCAGATGGATACCCAGCAACTTTCCGAACACCGAGACCAACAACAATACCCCGGCGACGACCAGTACCGCCGCGCCGCCCATTGCCCAATTGGTTTTCAAGCCGGCGCTGATGAAATAGACCGGCATCACCGTCAGTAACAGATGGTGGCGGAGCATGTCCAGCTGGTTTTGATTAAACCAACAGCCATCCAGGATAGCGCCGGCCAAAAACGCCCCCACCATAAAATGCAGCCCGGCCCAGTCTGCGGCAAAGCCGGTAGCGGCCAGGGCGATGATGCCGACATACCAACGGTCACGTTCCGGCAGCCAGGCCATTAGTTTACGAATGCCGTAGGCGCTGATTGCAAAACCCAACAAAAAAGCGCCCTGCCGGCCTACCCGCTCCCAATCCAACAGAATCAAGGCCAGCACCGCCCAAATTGCAATATCGTCCATGCTGGCGTAACGCAAGATGCGCTGGCCGATGGGCTGACGCAGAATTTCCAGTTTTTCCATCAACAAAATCAAGATCGGCAGCGCCGTCACGGCACAGGACATCCCCATCCCCAGCACAAATTGCCAAGGCATGGCCTTGGCTCCCATCCAGCCTTCGAACATCAGCATGCCCAAAGCCACAACGCAACCCAAGCCCAAGGGCACGCCCAGCGCCAACCCAGCGGTGATGCTGGTTTCCAGCCGATGTTGCCAGGCCTGGCGCAGATCCAATTCAATGCCTGCCACCCAGACAAACAGCATCACCGACCACCAGGTGATACCGTTCAGCGCTTGTATCACCTGTTTGTTAAAAACAAAGGCATAATAATCCGGAAACGCGGCACCCAAGACCCCCGGCCCCAGCAAAATTCCGGTGATAATCTGCACCACCACCAAAGGCGCGAAATAGTCGGTCCGGCCGATTCGCCAAATCAGATACGGCAGGCTGTAGATAATGGTTAAGGCAATCAGAAATATTTCAGTGGTGTTCATCGGCCAATCGTTTGGAGTGAGTCGCGTTAGGCAGGTATTATTACAAAATCAGCGTTAGCCAACTGATGCTTTTGCATCGGACATTTGACTGAACAATATGAAATCTACGATGAAACTAAACCGGTTTTCTTTAACACAGGTGAAACAGCATGCCGCCATCTGAACGCTTCGATGCCGCCGTCATCGGTGGCGGCCCGGCCGGCGCCAGCGCGGCGATCATGTTGGCCAAAGCGGGTAAACGCGTGGTGTTGTTCGAACGCTCGCGCTTTCCACGCTTTCAAATCGGCGAATCTTTATTGCCGGCTTGCTGGGAAATCTGGCGGCGGCTGGGTGTCACCGAAAAAATCGAAGCCGAAGGCTTTACGGTCAAGCAAGGCGCGAACTTTGGCATGTTCAACCAAAAACCCGATGTGTTACTGCTGACCGCGGAATATCCGGGGTATTTCGAACGGCCCTATACCTATCACGTCGAGCGCGCGCGCTTTGATCAAATTCTGCTGGAGCATGCCGCCGAATGCGGCGTGGAGGTGCGCCGGGAATGGTCGGTCGCCGATGTGTTATTCGACGGCGAACGCGCGATTGGCGTTAGTGCTGGCAAAAATGGCTCTGACCCGGCGCCGATTCATACCTCAGTCGTCATCGACGCCTCGGGCCGCGAATCTATGATCGCCCGCAAGTTAAACTGGCGGCGGCCCTTGCCCGAGCTGAACAAAATCGCCCATTTCGCCCATTTTAAAGGCGGCTTTCGCCGCGACCCACACGGTTTTATCAATTTTGGCGAGGTGATGGACGGCTCGGTAACCACCGACATCCATACCATCGACGGCGGCTGGGTTTGGTACATTCCGCTACGAGACAATATCACCAGCGTCGGCGCAGTGTTGGACAGCCGCTTTGCGAAAAGTCTTGGCGATTCGCCGCAGCAACGCTTCGAGGCCGCCATCCAAAGCTGCGAGTGCGTTCGCGAGTGGTTAACGGGCGCGCAGCAAGCCATGGATATCAAAACCATTTCCTCTATTGGCTACATGAACGAACGCTTTCACGGCGACGGCTTTTTACTGGTGGGCGATGCCTCGATGTTTGTCGACCCGGTATTTTCCGCTGGGGTGACGCTAGCGATGCGCAGCGGCGTGTTCGCTGCCGATGCGGTGCTGGACGGTTTCGCTAACGGTGGCGATTTCAGCGCTGCTCGGCTGCGTAATTATGAGGAGCGCATCCGCGAACCGATGGAGCGGATTTTTCAGATGATTTACAACTGGTACCGAATCCTGGAACAAAAAGACGCCAATAACATCATCCTGCGTTCCCGGCAAAGCCCCATGCTGCGGGAACGCTTTATTGTCCTGCTGTCCGGTGGTTATGACATGGTCAGCATGAAACAAATTCTGGAAGCCGGCCAGGAACCGAGTTCAACCTATTTGGTTTCTTGAAACTGATTGGAGTTTATTAACCCTGCCCTATTTATCACTGATACTCCGTTCGGGCTGAGATTCTATGGTTTTCGTCAAGCTGCATTGTTGAGGCAAGCAATTTTCTGAGCGTCAAATCGGGCATCGGCTTGTTGCCAAAGCGAGAATGCGATGCGTAATAATTTTCTGGCGATAATCACTAGCGCCTGAGTTGCCGAGAACTCTCTGGCTCTTAACTCTTGGTAATAGGGTTTCCACACAGCCGTTTTGGCGGCTGCCTGGGCGCAGTTGTATAACAGCCGTCTCAGTTCACCCGGTCCCCGTTTGGATACGCGTCGGCGGCCCCGCTTTTGGCCTGAGTCACAGGCTCGGGGATCCAGCCCGACAAAGGCTACTACGGCATCGCTGCGGCTTAACGGGACCCGATCAAACAAGACAGCCAGCTGTGTTGAGGTTTGCCGGCCAATACCCGGTATGCTCTCAAGACGTCGGGCCTCGGCTTTCAGTGCAGGCTGCAAAGTTAATAAGTCATCCAGTTGCTGATCGATATGCTTGAGCAATCCGTCCAAGGCGACCACGGTATCAATGAGTGGCGCTTCAAGTTCCTTCACGCTTCGCAAGGCTTTTTGCAGAGCTTGACGATGCTTGACGACCGTCGCACGGCGCCGTTGCAGTAAAGCCACTTGGTGCTGCATCGCCGAAGCAGGTTGATAGGGACGTAAATGACCCCGTTCAGCGGTGATAAATCGCCGGATCATTTGGGCGTCCACTCGATCCGTCTTGCCCCGTCTGCCCAAACCCAGGGCATAATGGCGCATATCCCGTGGGTTCAGCACATAGACGACCATGCCCATCAATACCGCTTGCTCTGCCATGAGTTGATGATAATCGCTGGTGGCTTCCAGGCCAATATAACTCCCGGTCGGTAACGTCTTCAGCCAGGCATTGATGGCCTCTGCCGTATTGGCAAGCGTCAACAAACCCTGCTCTGAATCTATCACCAGTTCATCTTTTGCTACATCGATACCGATCAACATTTCGCTTGTCATACGTCCTCCACCTGTTGAAAAATAAGAGAGTCGGGGTGGTGCGTCTGCCGAGTAAGCTTGTGCACAAATCGGCGGTCTAACCGCTAGATTCTTCATCGACTCTGGAAGACGCGATGGGATGATTTCTCAGTGAGGTCTGTCTTAGCAGATGCTTGTCGATGTCCCTCCATCCCGACAACCAAAGTCTCCCCGATTCTCTTAACCTTTACCATACAAGCTCGTCGAAGCCCAGGCTGTTTGGCCTTCGACAAGCTCGGCGCGCGACGTTAAGGTGAACTTAATATTGCCGGCTAAAATGACATCGCCAGCTGTTTACTGAAGTTGGCAACCTAATAACGACACTACCGAGGCACACATGAATAACATCAACCAATTTTTACTGTCGGGCGCGTTGCTTGCGTTTTTTGGCTTGGCGCAACCCTGCTTCGCCGGCATCGAAACGCCGCGTATCGACCAGCGCCAGGAAAATCAGGAAAGACGCATCGAGCAGGGCGAGGCGTCCGGCGCCTTAACCAACCGAGAAGCCAACCGTTTGGAACATCAACAAATGCGCATAGCGCGTCAAGAAGAAGCTGCTAAAGCCGATGGCGTGGTTACCGCCGGAGAACGAGCCAGACTGACCCATCAACAAAACAAAGCCAGCCGAAATATTGCACGCAAGAAGCATAATTTAAGACGGGAATAGTCATCAACTAATTTCGCATCAGAAAATCTTATAACCATGGATAGATCGTTGCAGACATCTGTAAATTTTTGAAGACTACAACGGTCTATTCATAAAATAATAAATCTAATTAGAAATTTCAACTGAACCGTCTTTTGTGATATTCATTGTGGCTTTTTCGCCTAAACCGCCAGTTACATAAGCAAAAACAATCCCTTCTTTTTTAGTACCGTTTAGAGACAATCGGTAATGAACTGATCCTTCATATTTAAAATGAAAATCTTTACTAATTTTTCGCCCTGGGTAAATATTGGGAACGTAATAGGTTGTATCTTTTTCAATTAAAACAAAGCCTGTTACCCCAAAGGCCGAATTGTTTTCGACTGTAACTATACTGGTACTCAGAATGTAATCAGCAGAATATACGGCTAATGCAGCGGCAGGAAAATTGAATAAAAGTATGAGCAATGAAATTAACGACCTTCTTACAGGGTACATATTCCCAATTTTGCGTTCTTTATGGCCATATAAGAATAGACACAGTAAGCCGCATACAAACAAGATTAAACCAAAAAAAATAGTGTATATACCCGCAACCATAAGCCATTCAGCTCTTAATCCTAACCAGCTAAAAAAGATGATGGTTCCGAACAATAGAGGTGTAATTCCACAAATGAGCGATAATTTGTACAAGATACACATTACTTAGCTTTCCGTTGTCTAATGTAATAGGAAGCCGCCGTTACTTAGCGTCACTAGATGTATCCCCTTTCATCAAATTCAGCAACTCGTCAGCAGAGACTTTGCCGCTAATATCGGCGCCATCCAACAAACTATCCGCCAAATCACGTTTATGGCTGTGCAGCGCGACGATTTTTTCCTCTATGGTATTTTTGGCGATCATCCGGTAGATCGTTACCGGCCGCTGTTGGCCCATGCGGTGCGCCCGATCCGAGGCCTGATCCTCCACGGCCGGATTCCACCACGGGTCCATATGAATCACATAGTCTGCGGCGGTCAGATTTAAACCCACGCCGCCAGCCTTCAAACTGATCAAAAACAATTCGCCCTCGCCACGCTGGAACGCATCTACCCGTTGCTGTCTATCCTTGGCAGGTGTACTGCCATCCAAGTATTGATAACGAATGCCACGCTGCTCGATATAGTTTTTGATCAATTGCAGATGATCAACAAACTGGCTGAACACCAGGGCTTTGTGCTTGTTATCCAGCAATTCGTCGACGATATCACCGAATGCCGCCAACTTGCTGCTAGGTAAAGCCACCGCCGCATTAGCTAGCAAGGTATTGCAACAGCTGCGGCGCAATTTGCTGATGGCCGCCAGAATCTGCAATTGCTTTTGCCCAGCCGGCGCATCGGCGCTGCTCAATGCCGCCAGACTATCGCGGCGCAGGGCTTCGTAGAAGGCCATTTCCTCAGCGCTGAGCTCGACATAGATCGGGATTTCGGTGCGCGGCGGCAATTCCTGCAACACCTGGGTTTTAGTGCGGCGCAGAATAAAAGGCTGGATCAATTTCTTCAGCTGGAAACGAGCCTCGGCACTGCGGTCGCGTTCGATAGGGCCGGCGAAGCGTTGATTGAACTGCTCCAAAGATCCCAATAAACCCGGATTGATAAACCTGAACAAATTCCACAGCTCGCCCAGATGATTTTCCAAGGGCGTGCCGGTCATGATCAATTTAAACTCGGCTTGCAGATTCATCGCCCCCTGCGAGCGGCGGGTGGCGATGTTTTTGATCCACTGCGCTTCGTCGAGAATCACAGTCTGGAACTGGATTTTCGCCAACATTTCGGCGACTTGTTCCTGTTGTAACAAGCCGTAACTGCAAATTAGTAAATCATACGGCCCCAGATTATCCAGCAAGCGCTGCCTATCGCCGCTACCGAGAATTTGCGGATTGAGCGTCGGCGCAAAACGACCGGCTTCGTTTTCCCAGTTCATGCACACCGAGGTCGGGGCGACGATCAGGCTGGGACCGTTCGGTGCGCGATCAACCAGTAGGGCCAAACCTTGCACGGTCTTGCCCAAGCCCATATCGTCGGCTAGGCAAGCACCGACGCCCCAGCGAGCCAGACGCGCCAACCAGCGGTAGCCATCCAATTGGTAATCGCGCAATTCGGCTTGAAAGGTGGACGGCACTTTGGATTGATAGTCTCGCGAATCCTTTAGGCGCTGCATATGTACTTGCCAATGTTTATCGGCCTTAAAACCGGCATCGTCCTGCCAGTCTTCCAAAGTCAGAGCGGCCAACGGATTGATCCGCACTTTCTTGCCGTGCAGATCCGCGTAGGCGCGTAAATCATCGAGCCGGCGGCGAAATTCTTCAGTCAAGGCAATGAACTGACCGTCCTGCAATTTTAAAAACCGGCCTTCGCGATTATTCAATAAACCCAGCAATTGCTGAATTTCGATGACGGTATCTTCGTTGACTTGCAACTCGCCTTGCAAGGCAAACCAATCGTTGTCGCGCTTGATTTGCATGCTAAAGCCGCTGCCGTTGGTTTGCCCCAACAGTCGAAACCGGACGCCTTCCGGCCATTCCAATATCGCTTGCTCGGCTGGCAATGCCTGCAATTGCAGCAGCAGTTCCAAACATTGTTCCGGCTGATCCAATAAGTAATCGCCGGCGCCATCGCGTTCCGCCTGTTCCAACACGTCGCAGGCCTGCAAAACGGCTTGCGCGCGCTGCTTTTCCAAGGCCAAGTCGCGTTTAGTCTGACAATGCCGGCCGTCGATTTCCGCCAACACGCTTTCGCCGCCGTGTCCGGGTTGATAGTACGCCCCACCGCTCGCAAACGGCCGAATCAACATCGCCACGCGCAGACCTTCGCCCCAGGGTAATAAATGTACGCGCGGCGTCGCGTCGGCCTGCACTTGCTCGGCGCTACTGGAACTCCCGCCGATATCCGAATGCACGGTCAACAAGCCGGAAATACTGGTCAGGGTTTGCAAGACCCGATCTTGCGCAGACACCGGCACTTCCAAGCCCTTGCCGCCCAATACCGCAAAAATTTTATGATGGTCACCGGTGAACTCCAGCACTCGCAAGCGCGTGGGCGTTTCCTTGGCGACATAAAACTTTTGTTCATGTCCAGGCACGGGTTCCAAGCTAATTTTGATCTTATCGCTACCTTCCAGCTTTTTCACCCGCAGTTCGGCTTCGCCCTTGACCACATCCACTCTCACCTCGGGCGCATCGGCCCAAAACAACAAGGGGTGACCCAGCAGCGCCTGCGGCATGCTGTTGTCGAATTCAAAATAAGTACCGCTACCGTACCAGCCGCTATCGCGGTATTCCTTGATATGCGCGCACAGCTTAATATCCTGCTCAGTTAAGTAGTCAAACTTGTTGGTTTCATGCGCCAACCGTTTCAAGGCAATCGCCCTACCCTTACTCCAGCCGCCCTTGGCTTGCTGCTTTTGTTCGCGTGGTTCAATCTCCAACTCGTGGCTAATATCGTCGTAACTCAGTAACCAGACCAAGCGCGTAGGCTTGTCGATAGGCGCGGCGGTATCGGCTTTTTTTTCGGCCTTGGGCAAGTTTAGTAACGCGTCCAATGCCAAGTCCCAATCGGGGCGGCTGGCGAACAAATCAGCCAACGCCGGCCGGCCATCGAAAAAGCTGCAATCCCATTGCATAGAACGCGGCGGCTCTATATGGGTAAAGATCTTGGCCAATTCGGCCGCCGGCCAACGATAACCGTTGTCCAACAAATGCCGATATAGCTTTTGACTAAGTGGCGTGACATGATTGAATTGATCGGCTTTGACCCAAAATTTGATCAGGGTTAAAAACACATGCAGCAGTAATGGCGGATTGAGTAAGGTCTCCGGGTAGCCGCTTTCCCGATAGCCGCTACTGATTTTATAGGTTAAATCGGTGTTTAACAGTTGCTCCCGCAAGGACAAGTCACCTTGCAAAAAACGCTGGAACAAGGCTAACTGATGATAAATGCCCAGCCAATAATTGTCGGCTTTTATAGCTTGGTTGATTAATGTGCCGAGTTTGGCGCGTTGTTTGGCGTCGTTATTCTTCAGGATAGCCAGTGGGTAAAACACCCCAGCTAAGCCGTAAAAATAGGCGGTGCGTTGTCCTGAAACCTTGCGCAGCTGTGCCAAAGCACCTTCGAAGCGGTTGACCGCTGCCGCGTAATCGCCGCGCAGAAAAATCAATGTCGCAGCAATCGCTTGCAGTTCCGGATCAATTTGATCCGCCACCCGTTGCTCGACTTCGTCCCAGTCACCTCGCAGCAAGCGCAATTCCAAAGCTACGCGGTTCAACAATTCTTGCTGCACACCCCGGCTAACGAACAATAGCTGTTGCAGAAAACTATCCAATTTTTCGTCGGCATACAGATACAGCAGTTGATGTAAGCCGGAAAATCCGGCCAACCCCAGCAATAATTGCGGATGATGCGTGGTAAACCACGCGACATCCAAGGGGTTTAAAAACCAAGATAGATACAGTTCGTTGACCGGCGGCAGTTTGCCCAAGTAGTGGGCACCGGATTCCAGACACTCGTCTACTCTGGCGTAATCGCCACGATAAAACTGGATGCGCGCTTCGCGGATGCAGTCGTCCACGGTGCTGTAACGATAGTAGCCATGGCCGGGCGGATTGTTCATTTGTACGGCGCCGGCAAACAAATCAAACTCTTTGTCCTCGACAGCTTGCCGCGTCAGCACTTCCGCCAAGGTCCGGCAGCAACGGGTGCCGCCGGATTTGAGGTTTTCTTCCAGCAAGCCGGCTTTAATCAGCGGCTTTAAGCGGGCTTTGACAGCTTCCGACTTGAGAGTTTTCTCGCCCTCCCTGATACCCAAACTGCCCAGACATTTAGCCAAATTGATCAGCGAACTATAGCCGTAATACACGGCCAGCAACTTCAGAATAATCTGTTGCTCTGGGGTTAATGTCCGATAAGTTTTAAGGCGTTCGACTAAACGAGAAGATTGCATGATTCCGGCAAAACGGCAAAAGATGGGATGTTACCAGCTTGGCCGGACAAGCTAAAGAATCTCAAGTCAACACGCACAAAAAAGCCCGCCGGAGCGGGCTTTTTTATAGAGAGGGGAACTTATAGTGTTGCCAATACCTTAGCCACTGTTTCGCCCATCGCCGCTGGAGTTGGGGCGATAATCACGCCCAACTCTTTCAGCATTTCAACCTTCTCCGCTGCAGATTCGCCAACCGAGGAAATAATCGCCCCGGCATGGCCCATACGCCGGCCTTTGGGTGCGGTTAATCCGGCGATGTATGCCACCACAGGTTTGCTCATATTTTCTTTGGCAAACATACCGGCTTCCACTTCTTGCGGGCCGCCAATCTCACCAATCATGACCACTACTTTGGTTTCCGGATCCTGCTCGAATTTTTCCAGAATATCGCGGTGCGAGCTGCCGTTGATCGGGTCGCCGCCGATACCAACCGAGGTCGATACACCTATCCCTAAGGCTTTCATCTGATCGGCGGCTTCGTAACCCAGCGTACCGGAACGACCGACAATGCCGACATTACCGGGTATGTAAATGTGCCCCGGCATAATGCCCAGCATCGCTTTGCCCGGACTGATGGTGCCGGCGCAGTTAGGGCCGGTCAACACCATGCGCTTTTCCTTGGGAAATTTGCTCAGGAAGATTTTGACTTTCATCATGTCCTGAGTCGGAATACCATCGGTGATCGACACACAGTATTTGATGCCGGCTTCGGCGGCTTCCATGATCGAGTCCGCGGCATAGGCCGGCGGCACGAACACGATACTGGCTTCGGCGCCGGCTTGTTCGACAGCGTCCTTGACGGTATTGAACACCGGGCGGTCCAAATGTTTTTGCCCGCCCTTACCCGGCGTCACGCCGCCGACCACGTTGGAACCGTAGTCGATCATCTCCTGGGCGTGAAAGGTACCGATCTTGCCGGTGAAACCTTGGACGATGATGCGAGTGTTTTGATCGATAAAAATTGCCATGTTTGTTCCTTAAGCTTGCGCGGCTACGACTTTATTACGGGCTTCGACCGCTTTCTCGGCGGCTTCGGCCAGGGTATTTGCCGTGATGATGGGCAAACCGCTTTCCTCTATGATGCGCCGGCCTTCCTCGACGTTGGTACCCGACAGGCGCACGACCAGTGGCACTTGCATGTCGATTTTTTTCACCGCGTGCACCACGCCCTCGGCGATCCAATCGCAACGGTTGATGCCGGCAAAGATATTGACCAGCATGGCCTTGACGTTTTTATCCTGCAATACCATCCTAAAGGCTTTTTCGGTACGTTCGGCCGACGCGCCGCCGCCGACGTCCAGGAAGTTGGCCGGCTCGCCGCCTGCCAGTTTGATCATGTCCATCGTCGCCATCGCCAAGCCGGCGCCATTGATCATGCAGCCGATATCGCCGTCCAGGCCGACATAGCTTAAGCCACGGTCGGCAGCTGCCATTTCCCGGGGATCTTCCTGCGACTTGTCACGCAACTCCGAGATTTTTTGCCGGCGAAACAAGGCGTTGTCGTCAAAGCCCATTTTGGCGTCCAGCGCGATCAATTCATCGTGGCCGGTAATCACCAAGGGATTAATTTCGACCATATTGGCATCCAGCTCGCGCATCGCCCGATAGCAGCCTTGAATCAATTTCACTGCTTGCGGGATCAAATCGGCGTTTAAACCCAAAGCAAACGCCATTTCGCGGGCTTGGAAATCCTGTAAACCAACGGCTGGTTCGATGTAGATTTTTTTGATCGCATCCGGATTATTTTCCGCCAGTTCCTCGATCTCCATACCGCCTTGCGCGGAACCGACCATGACAATCCGCTCCTGGGCACGGTCTATCAGCAAGCTGAAATACAATTCCTTGGCAATATCGGTACCGGCTTCGACGTATAAGCGCAGGCATTGTTTGCCGGCAGGACCGGTTTGGTGTGTCACCAATTTTTTGCCCAGCAAAGATTCGGCGGCATCGCTGACTTCGTCGTGGGTTTTGCAAATCTTGATACCGCCGGCCTTGCCGCGGGCGCCGGAATGAATCTGGGCTTTAACCACCCAGACGTGGCCGCCGATTTCGCGGGCGCGTTGCACCGCATCTTCCGGGCTGTAAGCCAGACCGCCATCCGCTATTTTCACGCCATAGTCGGCCAATAGCTGTTTTGCTTGGTACTCATGAATGTCCATGCACTCTCTCGTGATATTGGAAAAATGTAGGTTGGGTTAGGCATCAGCCCTAACCCAACACGAAGGCCTTAAATGTTGGGTTACCTTTGGTTTTTTCCCAAAGAGCAACCCAACCTACAATTTTTTATTTTGATTTCGCGGCAATCGCTTCGGCGGCACGGACGATGTTATTCGCCATCCGTTCGGAAGCTGCATCAATCAAGCGACCATCCAGTGCCGCAGCGCCTTTGCCTTGCGCGGCGGCTTCCTGCAACGCTACCAGGATGCGCTTGGCTTTTTCGACTTCCGCAGCAGGTGGGGTGAATACTTCGTTAGCTAAAGCGATTTGCGAGGGATGAATCGCCCATTTGCCTTCGCAACCCAACGCGGCCGCGCGGCGGGCGCCGGCTTTGTAGCCTTCGGGGTCTTTGATGTCGCCGAATGGACCGTCGATAGGACGCAGTCCGTAGGCACGGCACGCCACCGTCATCCTGCTAATCGCCGCATGCCATTGGTCACCGGGATAATCGGGATTCAAACCACCGATATTCACGGTACGGGCCCGATTGCTGGCGGCATAATCGGCGACGCCGAAATGCAAGGCTTCCACGCGGCCGCCGATAGCACCTTGCTTGGCAATGTCTTCCACATTGGCCATGCCCAGAGCGGTTTCGATCAGGCATTCGATGCCGATTTTGTTTTTCAGGCCTTCCTGCATCTCCAACTGGGTCAACATCGCGTCAACCATGTAAACGTCGCCGTAGACACCGACTTTAGGAATCAGCAGCGTGTCGATTTTTGCGCCGGCTTGTTCGACCAGATCGACCACATCGCGCACCATGTACTGGGTATCCAGACCATTGATGCGGACTGACAGGGTGATGCCATTACCTTTCCAATCCAGATCGTTGATGGCCTGGATGACGTTTTTCCGCGCTTGCAGTTTATCGTCCGGCGCAACGGCGTCTTCCAGATCGAGAAACACAAAATCCACACCGCTTTTCAAGGCTTTTTCAAACATTTCCGGACTGGAACCCGGTACCGCCAATTCGCAACGTTGCACGCGTTGGGCATTGGCTTCGTAAAGAGTGTGACTCATGTATGTTTCCTACGGTTGGTTGGCCGGCTAAAAAACCGCGCCGTGCATGGATTAAAGAACGTGCCATTTTACTTTCAGGGCCTGCAATGTCAATTGCGCTTGTCAGCTTCGATGCAGGTTTACGCCGGTAAACGACTTGCCGAATCACGGCTTATGTGGCAACATCCCGCGATTTTCTAAGCTTCCAAAATTCCAAGGAGACACCAGATGGCAGGTCGCAATCACCTATTTGTTCCAGGGCCAACCAATACCCCACATGAAATACTGAGCGCGATGCATGTGCCGATGGAAGATCACCGTTCGCCGATTTTCCCTAAATTGCTGGCTCCAATTCTGGAAGACCTGAAAAAAGTTTTCCGCACCGAAACCGGCCAATGCTTCGTGTTTCCAGCCACCGGCACCGCCGGCTGGGAAGTGGCGATGACCAACTGCTTGAACCAGGGCGATAAAGTTTTGATTTACCGCTTTGGTCAATTCGGCCACTTGTGGGCGGAAGCGTCCAGAAAATTGGGCTTTGACGTGGAAATTCACCAAGTCGAATGGGGCAAAGGCATGCCATTGGACCATCTGGAAGCGCGCCTGAAAGAAGACAAAAACCACGAAATCAAAGCCATCCTTGCCACCCATAACGAGACTTCGACTGGCGTGACCAGTGACATTCCTGGGGTACGCAAAGCGCTGGATGCCGCCGGCCACCCAGCATTTTTGTTCGTAGATGGTGTCAGCTCGATCGGCAGTATCGATTTCCGTCAAGACGAATGGGGCGTAGACGCCAGTATCGCCGGCTCACAAAAAGGCTTCATGTTGCCGGCCGGCCTGGCGATTCTAGGCTTTAGCCAAAAAGCCCTGGCCGCGATTGATAACAGCAACTTCCCGCGTTCTTTCTTCTCACTGAAAGACATGGCGGCCTCCAATAAAGACGGCTACACCCCTTACACGCCATCCACGCCGATGCTGTACGGCTTGCGTAAAGCCTTGGAATTGTTGCTGGAAGAAGGCATGGAGAACGTTTACGCCCGCCATCACCGTCTGGGCGAAGGCGTACGCCGCGCGGTTGCGGCCTGGGGCTTGCAAACTTGCGCACAAGCAGGCTGGGATTCCGATACAGTCACCGCGATTGTGGTACCGGCCGACAAGGATGCCCGCCACGTCATCAGTACCGCTTACAACAAATACAACATTTCATTAGGCGCAGGCCTCAGCGAAGTGGCCGGCAAAGTGTTCCGCATCGGCCACGTTGGCGATATGAACGACGTGTCCTTATTGGGGGCGATTGCCGGCGTGGAAATGGCGATGCTGGATAACGGTTTTGCCATTAAACCGGGTAGCGGCGTCGCCGCAGCCATTGAGTATTACCGCTCGACAGCGAAATAACATCCGATAAGTTTGACGGGTGACCGGCTTAGCCGGCCACCCGTCATCCGATCCGCAAGTATCCCATCAGCCCTAGCCCTTATCACATCCCAAAACAGGCCGATATACCGCCTCCATGTACTTTAGAACACGAGATTAACAGCCGTGTTTTGTGCACTAAGCACCAAAAGTAACCGTCTTTTGCACCATTCCACCTCAAAAGCACCTGATTTTTTACACCGAAAATAATGAAAATTATCAGTAAATATTTAAAATATAAGACTTTTTAAATAAAGGCATTGCTATTGCTTAATATTTGTTTGAGTTATCTTCTGACTCCAAAGCCAAAGGAGAAAATCATGAGACACCGCCTATTACTGTTAGCAGCACTGATCGCTCCTGCCCATGCGGAACTTCATGAACACGAGCCAACTGAAATCTACGACCAAGCATTGCTAAACAACGCCAGTCCGATTAGCCTGGCACCAAGTTCCTACTTTTTAGCACCAGGGCTATGCTGGCTACCCAGCAGCTTAACCGGCAACAATAACGCCGACCAGATCAACACTTGCGTTATCGAAGCCATTTACGCATCGGGATTAAATCGAGAAAATACCAGTGAAGCTCTCGATATTGGAGCGGTGAACTGGTCCGTGATGAACTATCCCGCCATCAGCAGCGGAGCTTGGTCGTTTATCCCCGACATTGGTTACCAGTTTCTACTGGAAAAAACCGCAGACGCCCAAACCAGCCGGCAATCCGTTACGGCGGTTAGTGAAAAATCCTTATCATCTATGCCCCTAGCCGCATTAACCTGGTTTGTTTTGGGTTGCATGTTGGGGACGTTAGCGATGCTGCGTCGACACCAAGAAAAGCTGACCATCGTCGCCGATTAATTTTTTGCCAGGTATTTGCGCTGCGAATTTCAATTCTTTATAGTCCCACCTGCCGGCGCTTTGCTCAGTGCCGGCATTTTCAGGGGCTAGTCCACTATCTCCCGATCATTAGACGACGAAGCGTTGGGAGATGCAAAAATGGCAAAAACCTTATATCAACTATTAAACATAGCCGAGTCCGCCAACGACCAACAAATCCATCGGGCGTTCAAGGATATTGAACGGACTTGGGCAAAACGCGAAGACAACTCCGCAATAGATACACTCAACCGAGCGAGAGAAGCATTTGTGATACTGTCCGACACGGACCGGCGCATGAGCTATGACCGAAAACTGGCGGCCAGCCGCTTGCAGCCTACTGAAATAAGCCCCCCCAACGCAACCGAACCCGGCCGGATAGGCCTATGGTCACAACGAGTGGCTATCGCCCTGCTGCTATTGTTTCCGATAGGATCTTGGATTTATCACAATAACCAGCAATCCCGGCAACAAGCCGAGCTGCAGCAGATCCAAAATGCTAAATTAATTGCCGCCACCGACGCGCTGAAAAGCCAGCAAGAACAGCTGTTACTCGACAATCAACAAATGAACGTCCAGCGCCAGGACGAACTGGAAGCTCGACGCATGGAAAACGAGCTACGACTCAGACAGCAGCAGCTCGACGACGCGAAAATACTGAGCCAACAGCAGTTGCAAAACCAAGCGCGCAGCCTGGATTTGATGGAAAAACACCTGAATACGGACACGCACGACCGAGAACAAAGTATCGCCGAACGCCAAGCCGAACTGCAATATAGAAAGCCGGCAATGGCGACGGCCTTGCAAGAGCAACAAGACCAACATTTGTCATTGCAGCGGCAAAGATCTTTGCAACAACATGATGAGAATATCGCCAGTATCAACAGCCTGCGCGCGGCACGCTTGAAAGCTTACGACCGTGATCATGGCAGCGGCGGCATAAGCACTTCCAACCCGGCCGTTGACCCCTAAATCCCTGATAACTTGTTTAAACCTAAAAGCGCAAAAGTTTTACGATAGGAAATCCGATGAACAAACCCAAAGTCCTGATTAGCCGCCGCTGGCCGGCAAGTGTTGAAGCTAAACTGCAAGCGCTTTACGACGTCACGCTGAATACCGACGACCACCCTCTCAGTGCCGACGAATTTAGAGCGGCCTTACAAAATTACGATGCAGTGTGTCCCAGCGTTTGCGACTCCCTGCCAGCCGAAGTACTGAATGTCGCGAACAAGCGCTGCAAAATTCTGGGTAATTTTGGCGTGGGTTATAATCATATCGATATTGCCGCCGCCAAACAGCAAGGCCTGATTGTTACCAATACCCCTGGGGTATTGACGCAAAGCACCGCCGACATAGCGATGACCTTGTTATTAATGTCTGCGCGGCGCGGCGCCGAGGGCGATAGACTGGTCAGAGCCGGCGCATGGACCGGCTGGTGCCCAACCCATATGATGAGTAGCGATGTCACCGGCGCCACGCTGGGACTAATCGGCTTCGGCCGTATCGCCCAGGCCATGGCGCGAAAAGCTCATCATGGCTTTGGTATGAAAATTCTGTATCTCAAACCCAGTCCGGCCGACCCTGCCATTGTCGACGAGCTAGAGGCGGAGCGTTGCGATACGCTGGAAGAACTATTACCGCGTTGCGATTATGTATCTCTGCATTGTCCGGGCGGCAACGAAACCCGGCATTTAATCAACGAGAATACCTTGAATTTAATGAAGCCCACCGCGCATTTAGTCAATACTGCGCGTGGCGACGTGGTGGACAGCAAAGCTTTGATCAAAGCCTTGCAAGAAAAGCGCATTGCCGGCGCCGGCCTGGATGTTTACGAAGGCGAACCTAACATAAACCCCGGTTTTCTGACGCTGGACAACGCCGCACTCCTCCCCCATCTGGGCAGCGCGACGATTGCCACCCGCACCGCGATGGGGGAAAAAGTGTTGGCAAATTTACAGGCTTATTTTTCAGGCGCTGAACTGCCGGATAGAGTGGTTTAAGGCTAAACCGCAACCCTGTTGACTATACAAAAAAGAGTTCTAAGCAAACTTGACGGGTATTTTTTTGCGTTTTTTAGCGCCCAGTATACCCATCAAACCTGCTAAGAATGACCAGACAGCGGCAGGGAGCGGCACCGCCGCTGGCTGCAAATTCCCGTTTATTGTCACATCCGTAAAAAAGCTTCTGCTCGCCCCCTGCGCCAGGTTAAAGGAATAAGTCACAAAACGTTTATCGCCAGCAATCGCCAAGGCAGGGTCATAAGACGTTACATTGAGCATGCCGTTATTGAAAAATGCATTACCTAATTGCGGTGAAAATGTATCCCAAAAATCAAGAATCACATCCGTATTCGCATCACCCTGTGTAAAGGCTTGGAGCGTGTAATTCACTGTCAGCGTTATTTGTTGATCCTGAGCACTTTCATTTAAAAAATCCAGCTGATACCAACCGACATGCTGCGAAGTAAAGCTCCCAGCTGACGCGTAGCCATTGACCGCAAACGTATGCGCGACTCCAAAACCAAGCGAGGGCAGCGCCACGGCGTTAGCAGCAGCCGGTAAAATCGCACCGACACTCTCTGGGGCTGTAAAAATATAGGAATATGACGCATCCGCGGGTGCATAGGCGCTCGTCGCCGTCACACCGTTCCCTATTCCACTGACATCAAACGAAATAGTCGCTTGACTATCGAACGAACTGCTCGCTTGCGCGTTTTGGCCAAGCGTTAGTAAAACCAAAACCATCAAACTGCTGAAAAGTCTTTGTTTGTTACTCAAGTTTTTCATTTCTTATTCCTAGTGCAACTGAATAATCCGCATCCAAGCCGGGGATATGCCGGCTTGGATCGCATAATTAAATTAAGGGGCCTGCAAATAGCTCTCAAACGGTAACAACGGAGCGTGCGAACCGTTTGCCCCTACCGGCGGAATCACCAGAAATTCTTCGGTAGCCAATTCAGCGCTCAGCGGATTACCGGCCGTCACCGAAATATGGTCGCCAGTATGCCCGTTGGGCACTTTGATTTCCGGATGGTCGAAAGGCGCTTTTTCATAACGCACCCGCTCATCGGTAAAACTTTTTAACAGCGCCAGCAAGTCGGCACGTTGCTCGGGCGCATTTGCCAAGGCGATATTCGAAACCAAGGTATGTCTATCCGGATTGTCGTTGTTGCCTTTTCTAGAATAAAACTCAAGAACCTGCTCCAACGTTGACATGCTGCCGTTATGCATATACGGGCCAGTCAGCTCGATATTCCGTAAACCCGGTATTTTAAAGGTAGCTTTCTTGGCGACCCCCAGTTTTAACGGCGCCGACGTTAGCGATGCATTGGCTGCGGCAATGGTCGGTATATTCCCCTTTAACGCAAAATCGTTGATGCAATCCTGATTTTTCAGCACGCCTTCCCTAGCGCCATCCGCTTGAATGCCATTGGGGATCGTGAATGTGACAAGGTTGGTCGTCGTAACATTTTTGGCAATCTCGACCAGAAAATCGCAGCTGCGCACGCTTTTTACGACTTTGTCTTTGACGTTTGAGTAATTTCCCAGCAAGTACTGAACATATTGATCTGAATATGACAAGGGGTTACCAAAATCGTCTAAAGCACCCAGACCGGGATCAGCCGCCGGATCCGCCACGCCGGTGTTGGCAAATCCAAGATCCATGAGTTTGATGCCGCCGACAGTAGTATTACGAGTTACCACGCTGACGTGCGGACTGATCCCGGCTGCGTAAGCACCGGCATCCGGTCCCAGACCGTCCGGCCCATACGGTATTGAAAGATCGCTACCATAGAAGGCATTAAGCGTTCCGTCGACCAGCGTACTATTCAACGTAATCGCCGCGGTAGTCAAAGCCGGGCCTGAGTGGCACAAATTACAGTGATTGTTGGTGAATGTTGCCAAGCCGTTGTTTAAAGAATCGATCTCCGCCTGCGTTTTACCCATGCCCTCCCAGGTCGGCAAGTGCGTAATCGGATCGCGGGGGGTCAAATCAATCGGTGCCTGATCGGAAACCAGGGTGCCTTGATACAGCTGTAAAGCGATACCAAAGAACATCGAAAAATTGGCTTCCATTTGATTGTAAGGCTCTTGCCCCGCCGGCGCACCGAACGGGCCCGTCGAACTGAATGACCAGAATTTCGGGTTGAAAGCCCCCATAATCATGTTTTTATAAGTTGTATTCAAACCGGGCTTGAGACTGCCCGGCGTGCTTAAACTGAGTGCGCCCAACACGCTATCTTGGTGATGCACTTTCTGGCCTTGTAGGGGCTGGCGCAATAGCAACTTTCTGCCTATGTTGGGCCATTTGCGAGCGACACATGACATCTCGACGTCACTTAATGCCGGCCCCATAGCCAAAGACGCGAGTGACGCATTTTCCAGCCTAAGCTTCTGTTTGGCGGCGCTTCTGGCACCGGTTTTCACCCAAACGCCCGCGTCGGGATCGCGGTCGCCCCAGGGACTAACGCCGTTATAGGTGTTATTGGCCCGCCCATCCCAAAAATTTCGGTGATTGAAAATAGCGTTTACCACTGTCGGGGCGTTTCTGGGCTCCACCCTACGGGTTCCGGTACCATCGACATGAAATATCGGGTCGGCGGAGCGGGCGCATTGATCTTGCTCGCCGGTAAATTTCGATACGCCTGTAAAATTACCGCTGAATGTGCCGGATGACGAAACGACATCATCGGTTGCAAAAGACACGCCGCTTGCCTTATTTAAAGGGTCATTAAAACGAAAGGTTGGAAAATCCGTGGTTTTAAGCGTGTAGTTGGGACCACCGCTATCGATACTCGAAGGCAAACGTTCAAAAGTTTCAGCAGTCGCCGTAGTACCTTTAAGCCCAGGGTTCATTTGGTTTTTCACCCGGTTATCGGCACCGGCATGAAAATGGCAGGATCCGCATGCCATGCCATCGCTGCCGACATTGACATCCCAAAACAAGGCCTTACCCAAAGCAATCGCCTTTTGTTTGTCTACGACGATAGGGTCGCGACCATCCGTAGGTAAAAAATTTACCGGTAACTCGCCCAACGTCCCTAAAACCTTGGGTATCGGCACGTTCTGCAACGGCATCGGCTGCGGCCCGTGCGCAAAAGCAATTGGCAACCAAAATAACCAGCCCGCGGTTGTCCAGCCCAATTTATTCGTAACTCGCATAATTACCTCGTCTAAATGCAAACTTTTTTGAATTTGAAGTGAATAAGCAAAAATAAAACCATTTACACAATTACTATTCAAAACATGTGGTTATATTGATCTCAACTCTTCCAACAGCGCTTCTGAAGTGGACAATGCGTCATTTGACACAATTTGTTCGAAACATCCAGGCAAATACCGAATCAAGAATCGAGCAGACGGCGGATAGAGCCGGCAAGCGCAAAACGATGCCACTAACTCCTGAAATCTGATCAAAAAAAAGGGGTGGCGTTACCGCCACCCCGTCAAACGCAGAGCAATAGATCGTTGATTAACCCTGCCCTTAAATACTACTTGCCTTAATGCCCTTGCCTGTTGAAGTACACACTAGCCTGGGCCTCGACTAGCCCGGCCCTAACGAAATACCAGTGGTAAATAGGGCCGGGTTAATAGCAGGCTTAGGCTGCCAATGAATTCTTCTTTCTTCCAAAAGACAGCAGACCCAGCAAACCGCTACCAAACATCCAGACAGCAGCAGGCACAGGTACCGCAGCCGCAGTCTGTTGAATCACGACATTGTCCAAACGCATTTTGTACGGCAGTCCAGCTGTCACGAACGAATCGGGCTCACCGATAAAATGGATCCAGAAAGCACTGATATTTTGGAATCCGCTATTTAACACCAAGGTACCGTCGAAATTATCCGTAGCGGTATTTGCGAGAGTCTGATAAGCGACCCGAGTTGCGTAATTGGTACCGTCTCCGCTAGACAAAGCGGCGTTATCCGGTTGACTGAAACCCAAAATCTCCCACGAACCTGAACGTCTGTTGCCGTTCGAAATACCCCAAGGTGAATGAAAATCCATTTGCGTCAATGAAAACGAACTGCCATCAACAGCTCGCATGTAGATACCTGAAGAGTCGTTGTGATATGCCACTTCATACAACGGAGTGACGCCATCCGGCGCAATATCGTTCAACTCCTGGTGCAGGTGATTAGTCGGATTCGCATCGCTAACCACACCCAACACAAAACCGGACTCCGCATAACAGTCAGCACAAACACCTGTTGCCGAGGTATTGGCATGACCGCCATAGGCCGCTTGATTCAAACCATCGAAGTTAATGGTGGTGGTAGTAGTTGCCGCGGAAGCAGCGCCTGAAACCGACGCCATACCGGCAAGCAGTAACGCACTGATTGTTGTTAATTGATTCACTATCAAATCTCCTTTCTTGGGTTAATTTTAAAATTTGAAATTTGCTCTAACATCATCCTTTGACTTAAAAATTTCAAAGAATTACTGAACGATTGACAACGCAATCGCCATTTCCTAACAATCCCCGTAAAAACTCCAAAGCAAAACCCAGACCACATTCCTTAACCCTTTAATAATCATAACGAAAAACGTCGAATACCTCCGCAAAAACAACTCAGTAAGGATGCTAATAAAATGAACTATGTTAAATAACTCATGCATAGTGCTTGATATGCCCCGCACCACCCCTGCCAAGAATCAGCCCGTGAGCCTGAACACCACCCAAATCTCAATGGCTTCTCGCTAAACCCAAGCACAACCCGCTTATCTGCCCACCAAATCTTAAATAGGTACGGTTCCTGCTTAGAGGAATCAATTCCTATCCCCTTTGCAACTTATGAATAAAGCGCTTTTTTTCTTCCCGTTATTATTGCTTGGTAGTTTTTCCACAACCGCAGCTGAACTGGGCCAACCCGCTCCGGCATGTCCGGCCGTATTCTCAGAGACCAAACTATCAGTCGATCCAAGCAACTTCAAAGGCAAGGTGGTTTTACTGGATTTTTGGGCGACTTGGTGCCCTCCCTGCATCAAATCCATGCCTTTTTTCAATGGTCTATACGAGGAACTGGGCAAGGACGGCTTTGAGGTCGTAGCGATTAATCTCGATGAAGACCGCGACACCGTGAGCCAATTTTTAAGCGAGCATCAAGTGAATTACCCCATTGCCTTCGACCCGCAAGGCGAGTGCCCGAAAATATATGACGTTAAAGCCATGCCCTCTTCTTACCTGCTCGACAAATCCGGCATCGTTAGAAAAGTACATTTGGGCTTCCGCGATGGCGATCAGGCGCTACTCAGAGAGCAAATCAAATCTTTACTCAGCCAGTAAGGGCTTTTAGAACAACAATGGACCAGTTGAATAGACTTTTTAAGGCGCTATTGATGTGCGGCATTTGCGCACTTGCAGGATGCGCCGAAGTTTCGCCCTGGGAAAGGGGCAATCTAGCTAAAAGAGATATGGCGCTTAATCCTAAACCGAACTTAAGCCATTTCCGCGACCATATTTTCACTAGCAAGGAAGCGTCTCAAGGCGGGTTGAATGGCAGTGGTGGCGGCTGTGGCTGTAACTAGCGATAAGCACAAGGCGCTTGCCGCGCTGACTTCAGCCGCTCTGGCACTGCCAGGGCTCCAAGCCCACGGCGCCACACCCGCTGCGCAAGCGGAAGCCAATTTTCAATACGGCCACTATCAGGAAAGCGATAATCGCATGGCGGTTGACGTCTATCACGCCGACTTTACCGTGCCTTATAAGGACACGCTTGAGTTGTCGTTTAGCATAGACCGGGACACCTACAGCGGGGCAACGCCGGCATTTAGTATGCCGGCAGCCATGGCAAACCAGCTCAATTACGATGATGGCGTGTTAAGCCTGGTGGATATTGTCTCGGCCGCTTCGGCCGGAGTTAGCGCGGCAACACTCACCACCCCAGCCGGGCTAAACAATTTCCAAGCCTTTAAGGATGTTTACGATCCAGGACAGGCGCAAATTTTATCCACGATTAATGCACTTAAAGATCAGGCGGGGCTTTCGATAGCGCCATCGCCCAGCAACGGCACTTTAAACTTCGATGGTATGAGCCAAGCGGCTTACGGCGGTCATGCCAATATTGCCGCAACGGGCGTCTGCACGGATTGCTACGCAGAGTCCGGGTTTGTGACTGGCGTGGTCAGCGATGCCAATCCAACCAACCATCTGCATCAGGAACTGAATAATTTTGCCGCTGACGGCGTCACTCCACTCTATGAAGTGGCTTATCACAACGACTCTTCAGGAATTTATATTCGCGCTCAGGACGGACAGGCGTTCGATTTAAACTCCATGAGTTTTTCCGCACCTTGGGGGATAGCAAATGGCAATAGGAGAACAGGTGCTTGGGAAATTTTAGGCTTCAGCCAAGCGCAAAATGTCAATTTATCCAGTGGAGACGGCACCAACTATGCGACACGGGCAGCTTACAAAAGTGTTAACAATACCAGCGCGGACAGCTTTAACGGCATCATGGTGCTTGGGAACGACTTTAAAAACATTTACGCGGTCTGGATTCATTTTGTTGGCGAGCCTGATTCATTTGTAACCCCCGGACTGCCCTACAAAATGCGCCTCGATGACGTCAGTTATTCCCGGCTGACTGGGGCCGACGCCGCGACAATTGCCCAATACAATCAACAAGTCTCAGCGATTAATGCCATGCAGGCCAACTTGTTTCAACAGTTGGTGATCGATGCGTATAGAAATGTCCTGAATCGGATGATTCCGCCGATGTCCTCCATCGTCCAAAAATATCAACAACAACCGCTGGAAACCCGCACCATGCCGACTTTCAGCGGCAAATATTATTTTGACGACAACACCCTGGCGTTTTCCGGCGGCATGTCCGAAGAACCTGACTTTATTTCCAATTTCGGCTCAGTGACTTTAAGCCACGAATTTAACAACAAACTAAGTACCGTATCCGCCGGTTACAATGTTTCCAGCAATCAAATTACGCGAAGCACTGACGCCGCCCACGGCGCAGCCGACGAACACACGCATGGCGACAATGACAATTCCCCCAATTATCAAGCACTGAATGAGACCAGCGCATCCCATGGTTTTAATCTAGGTTTTTCGCAAATTTTAAGCAAAAACACACTGTTCCATTCGTCTGCCAGCTACACGCGGCAAAACGGCTATTTGAGCAACCCGTACAAATACGTGTACATCCGCGGCGAAGTGACGCCGGAAGAATACTATCAAATCTATCAAGGCTCTAATGGTGCGTCCATCGACTGGAACGCCATCACCAAACTGGAAATGGTCGGTACCGAGCTGTTTCGGGAAGTCAGACCGGACCTACGCAATCAATGGTCTATTTCCAACCGCATCAACCAATATATTCCCTCCCTGGATGCCTCGGTGCATTTTGATTACCGATTTTACGCGGACGACTGGGGGGTAAATTCGCACACCGCGGAGCTCAAATGGTATCAATCCTTACCGATGGGCATTACCGTCACGCCGAGCTTTCGTTATTACTCACAGTCGCAAGCCGAATTTTTTGCGCCGTATTTTTTGGCGCCGCGCGCTGATGGACATTATTCCAGCGATTTTCGCCTGGCGGATTTTGGCGCGTTGAGCGGCGGGATTACCTTCAGCAAACAATTCAATAAAGGTGTGACACTGGATGCCGGCTTTGAGTATTACACCCGGCAAAGCAGTTTGAAATTAGGTGGAGGTCTGGATAACAGTTACGCCGACTACAGCTATTACATGGTACACGGCGGATTGAACGTCAACCTGTCCGCGCTAAGCTCGCAAGCCGGCGAACATGCCCATCACCTGCATCATAACCACGGCGCACCACTACCCGCCGGCGTTATGTTCGGCCATATGATGAATACGCCCGGTGAGCTGATGGTCGGCTACCGGTACGCCTACACCAATCAAACCGGCGGCATGCAATTTGGCTCGAGCACGGTGGACGACGCATCTTTGTTGAACTCAGCCTGCGGCAACTACCAATGCGCCTCGCGTCCCAGTGAAATGAGCATGAATATGCACATGCTGGACATCATGTATGCACCCACCGATTGGCTGAATTTGATGTTGATGCCGCAAATCATGGACATGAAAATGTCGCTATCGAACATTCCCGGTTCCACCGCTAGTAATGAACATGGCAGCGGCCATAGTAGCGGCGGCCTGGGCGATACCATTATGACCGCCATGTTCAAGGCCTTCGACACGCCCAACCATCACCTTCATATAGGACTCGGCGTCAGCGCTCCCACCGGCAGTAACGAAATCACCGTCGATGGGCAAGACGCCCTGACCAGCCAAGTCCAGGATTACGGCATGCAGCTCGGCAGCGGCACTTGGGATTTCAGACCCAGCTTGACCTACACCGGTCAATTTGCAGACTGGTCTTGGGGCGCACAAATGAGTGGCATCAAACGCCTGCAAGATAGGAATCGTGTTGGTTATGCTCTGGGCGACGCATTCCAATCCACCGCTTGGGGTAGTTACAAAATATTAGATTGGCTTTCTACATCGGTTCGCGGCATTTATTCCGAACAAGGTGCGATCAAGGGTCAATTCAACCGCAGTCATTCGCTGAACTCGACAGTGGACCATCCCGGCAACTATGGCGGACGCTTTTGGGACGTCGGTTTGGGTTTAAACGCCACCCTGCCAGACGGCCCACTTGCCGGCCACAGTTTCAGCATCGAGTGGCTGCAACCGATTGCTACCGATTTCAATGGGCACCAACTGGAAAGGGAAGGCACCTTGAATGCGACGTGGACTTTCGGTTTTTGACCGTGCCGCCCGATTGGCCCCGTTTTACACCCTGGGTCAGATACCCCGATATTTCTTACATAAAATCATAACCGTTTGCTAGGCCGCTTGCTAAAACACCCTTCAGCGAGAACATGAATAGCGTTCCTGTTGAAATTAGGCCATTTCACGCAAAGTGCGGCATATCACACAACTCAAACAACAGAAGGCATTTATTTCCTTATATTTCATCATGTTATGAATGGCACGCTATGTGCTTTTAACGCTAAGTGTCTAACCCAGACACATTGCTTAGAAGACATAAATTGGTCGTCGTTGTTAATAAGCTTTTGCAACAGCTTCAGCGCCGCCATGCATGCTTCTAAATATACCTAAGGCCGGCACCCTCCCCCCCCCTTTCCAGTCGGCAAACATATTTTATTGCGAGGAATTACATGCTAAAAACCAAGTTATCTCAGGCCGTTGCTTTTGCTATGACCGGCATCGCCATCTCCGCTGTTTCCAGCTCAGACGCCGCCGCGGCCACTGTCTCTTATAACGCGTTCAACCATGACCGTTCCGCCCCCAAAGCATTGGTGTCTGGCGGCAATGGAACGGATGGCTGGATGAGAACCGGCACCAATGCGTGCGGTGCGGCCGGCAGCACCTGCGGCAATGGTCCAACTACCAGCAACAACCCAACAAAAGTCACCTCCGGGGGCGCAGGCAATGCGGCCGTGCCCTGGGTTGGTAACGATGCACGTACCGATGCGAACTTCAATTATTCAGGCACACAGACATTAAACTGGACGGCGGTCATCGGTGCCGGTGAAACTGCGGTAGTATCCAGACTGGATTCCAACACCCGTTACGGCGGCACAGTCCTTGCGGACGGCACGACGTTCAACTACGCCGACATTGATACTGCACAAGGCGCATGGCACGACGGCGCAGCCGAGGGCTGGAAACACGACACTGACATCGGCTTGTTTAAGTCCAACGTCACTCAGACAGTCACTCTTTCGATTTCCAGCCTGCTGGGTAACGGCTCCCTTAACGAAACGCCCGATTATGGCTTTACGGTGTTTGAAGGCAAAAATACCGGAACCACCAACTATTCTCACCACGGCACCTGGCATTCGATAGACCCAGCCAGCGCGCAAGCCGTAGGCAATAATGACAGCCAAATTACCGACCCCAATCCATTTGGCGGCAGTGGACTCACCGCTCTAATACTGGATGATGTTGTAGGAAATAGCGCTACATTCACCGCCGAGGCCGGCAAAATATACACCATCATGTTGGGCGGCTTTCAAGCAGGCGACTGGATAGAAACCCGCAACGACTACCAACTGACAATTGCGGCCGTTCCTGTGCCGGGTGCGGTATGGTTATTTGGCAGCGCTTTGACCGGTTTTATAGGCCTGCAACGTCGTAAACGCTCTCTGGCATAACACTAAAAGCCATTAGACGCTATCAACCTGTTCGGCCCATGCTCGGCCGAGCAGGTATCTGCGCAAAAATCATGACATAACAATAGTCGTCAGAATCATTTTTCCTTGGCTCTTACGCCTGAGTGACACACTCTCCCGCCCCTAAAGTAAAATATCAAAAACAAATGGGAGGTATTCACCGAACGCCATCTCACAACCCTTTTTTGAAGCTTGAATTAGCAAACCATAATCATCATGACCCCATTCATGCAACTCGGCCAAGCCGCCGTCCAACAGAAGAACTTCAGCGAAGCCGTGGCATGGTTTAGCAAGGCGGCCGAGGATAGCCCTAAAGATCCGCAAATCAAGGCTTGCCTGGGACAATCGCTGTGCTGGCTAGGGAAGCGCGAGGAAGGTTTGGCACACCTTCATCAGTCGGGGCAACTGCTTTTAAAAAAAGCCCGGAAAAGCCGCGACATCGGTTTGGCCCTGGATATGGTCGACCAATTGCAGTATTGGAATGACTTTCCCGGTGCGCTGGAGCTATGCAAACAAGCCGTGCAAATTAATCCGGGGCAATTGCGCGGCTATCAATTGCTGGCCTTGACCTACTCTCGTCTAAATCAGAAAAAACCCGCCCTCGCAGCCGGTAGACAGGCATTGAAATTGGCGCCGAACAGCGCAGTACTGTCGATTTTACTCGCCACTCTGGAAGCTGCCGATGGCCTGAACCAAGAAGCCAAACAACGTTTGGAAAAGGTATTGCAAAACGCCTTATTGACCACCGAAGAAAGGTTCCGAGCCAATAAAGAGCTGGCTCGGATTCTGGACAAACTTGGACAATATGATCAGGTTTTCCCGCATTTGCATGCAGCCGCCGAACAGGCGCCGCGCCTGCCGGAAGTAAAACGCCAAGACGCCAGCTTAGTTCCAAAAATGCTGGAAATACATAAGACGGAATTTGATAGCGAACTACTGGGACGCTGGACCCATACCGAGTTTCCAGCCGACCAACCTGCGCCGGTTTTTCTGTTGGGCTTTATGCGTACCGGCACTACCCTAACCCAGGAAGTGCTGGCCGCCCATCCGGAAATTTTTGTTGCGGACGAAACCGATCTGGTTATCTCGATGGCGAAGGAACTTAAGCGAATGTCGAATGGACAAGGTCACGTCGCCGAGCAACTACGCAAACTTGATTTAGCAGGCGTACAACACTTACGTGCGTTTTACTGGCACCGGGCCCGCGCCTTGTACGGCGATAAGATCGGCACCCGATTATTGCTGGATAAGACGACGATGAACACCATCGATCTAGGCTTGATCAACTGCATTTTTCCGGACGCCAAACTGGTATTTTTGCTGCGCGATCCGCGCGACGTTTGCTTGAGCTGCTTCATGCAAACCATGTTGCCGACGCCATCAACGGTGCAATTACTAAGCTGGGAAAGTACTGCCCGGTTTTATGCGCAAGTCATGGACTGGTGGCTGACTATCAGACCGAAATTAACGATGCGTTTTATCGAGTTCCGATACGAAGACGCGGTATTTGATTTCGAACCGGCATTCCGAAAGGTGTTTGATTTTATTGGTTTGGAGTGGGATCCGGCGGTCGCCGAATTCCATAAAAAAGCAGGCGGCAAGTACATCGCCAGCCCCAGTTTTAGCCAGGTCGCGCAACCTTTATATTCATCATCAGTTGGCCGTTGGCAGCATTATCGAGCGGAATACACCACCATCCTGCCTGAGCTGCAACCATTCATAAACGAGTTTGGCTACGAAAACTAGCTTAAATTAAGGGCTGGGAAACGGGATTCATGTCCCGAAACCCCGGCCTACTCAAAGCGATTAATTTTCCAGCCATTAATCGGGAACAGCCGATCCACGTCCACTGAAAACAGTTGCGCCGCAAGCCACTCAGTCCGACCGCAGAACTTCGAGCATCTGTAATTTAAGGTAAATAACCCATTTTCCGACACGCTAAATAGCCAAAACGCGCCTACCGGAGGAGTCCACACCCAAAAACCGGAGAAATCATGCTGGAATTTGCAATACAAAAAAATATTTCCTGTCAAAAGCCTCTAAAACATACTGTTTAGCGAAAGCTTAAAGTACTTATAGCGTCGGCAATCTAAATGACTGTGTCATATAACACAGATATAGGGCATATGACCCATTTATCCGAAAGCTAGAAGTTTGACATATCGAAAAAATCATCTAGCGACCCGCTCATGCTTGTTCACGGCTGATAAAACCAGAACTCAATAACTTCTTATCATTGATTTATATGGTTTTTTTCTATCGGCTTACTATAAAACACAATCAGGCATAGCTATTGCTTTTGCCTGGGGGATGCCGCGCTGGAACACAATTTAATTGGTTACCATGATCAGAAACATCCGGAACCGTGCTTTCTATCAAATCCCGTCGTTGTCCGCCGCATCAGCCTTATTTAGCTCAACCCAGGATTATAAGCATGAAAAAACAATTAAAAATTCCTTTGGCTTTTGTCGCCGCAATCGCCTTGGGCTACGCTCTCACCCCCAAACCGGAAGCCCCTTTCACCGGCCACGGCAATGTCGATGCGTTAAGTAAAGTCTACGAGCGCTGGAAAAGTGCGCACGAACAACAAGGAAACTTAGAGGTTTTGCGTGTCGGCTTGGGTTTTTCGCGAGCGCAATCCAGGCAATTTACCGCTGCCAATGGTGAAGCGGCATTGAATCTGGTGAATGGCCAATTAAGAGTGGCGGTCAGCGGCTTATCCAATCAAGAAGAATACGATGTTTGGCTGCTGGATAATCACAAATCCGGCAATAACCTAAACGACAAAGCGGTCAAAATTGGCCCATTGTCAGCCCATGAAAATAAACACTTACTGACAACCCAACTGGACCGCGACCGCTTCACCGGCTTTACGATGGATGCCGTCGCGATTGCCAAGGCCGGAGAGACACCGCAAACCGGCGGCCTGTTATTCGGCTCGCCAAGCTTACTGCAACGGCTATATTACACCGAGCGCTATTGGCCGGCGGCAACGGTAGGCTCCGTAACGACAGAAGAGAACGCCCGTCCCGCACAAGCGGCGTTCGAATTTTTATTACCCAAAACCGCGCAAGCGGCTGTGACTGCCTCGGCTGCCACCTCTCCAGAACAACTGACACAACTGATCGCCGCCGGGCAACAGCTGTTTACCGAACAAACCTTTAACGGCAACGGTCGTACCTGCGCCACCTGCCACAGGCCGGACAACAACCATACCATCGATCCCAGTTACATCGCCAAGCTGCCGAAAACCGATCCGCTGTTTGTAGCCGAAACCAATCCGGTATTAGCCGATCTGGAAAAACCTGCGCTGCTCAGACAGTTTGGCTTATTCGTGGCCAATGTCGATGGCTTCGATAGACCACCGGTACTGCGTAGCTCGTCGCATCTGCTGGGTATAGCCAACACCTTAACCTTTGAAAAAACCATCAACCCAGGCTACGGCAACGGCGAATTCACTCAGGATACGGATTATTTCAACGCTCACGACCCCGAAGCACAGCAATCCGGTACACATACGCATGCTATCGGTTGGTCGGGAGACGGCGCACCCGAGGGCGGATCGCTGCGAGATTTTGCCAAGGGGGCTATCAAACAGCATTTGCCCAAAACCCTGATTCGCGCTGAAAACATCGACTTTAGAATGCCTACCGAAGCCGAGCTGGATGCGTTGGAAGCTTATATGCTGTCCCTGGGCCGCAGCGAAGAAATCAATCTTGCCAATATGTATTTCAAGTCGCCGCTGGTGCAAAACGGCTTGTTATTGTTCAACACTAAAAACAATCCGAAACTTGCCGACGGTACGGTGTTATTCGGCACCACCGGCAACTGCAATGGCTGCCACTCCAACGCCGGCGGCATCAGCTCCACCACCAATGCCAATCCAACGCGCGACACTGGCGTAGAGCGTATGCGCGACCAGTTGCATCATTTGGCCGATCCAAATCTGGCCTACGATGGCGGTTTCGGACAAACACTACAAACCGATTGTGGTCCGAACTTTAACGAAATCTGTTACAGCGACGGCAGTGTCGCACCGGCCGGCACCACCACGCGCCCAGCAGGTCACCATGGTTTGAATCGCTTCAACACCCCATCACTCATCGAAGCTGCCGATACCGCACCGTTCTTCCACAATAACAGTGTGACGACACTGGAAGAGACTGTGGCGTTTTACAGTTCCGATGCCTTTAACAGTTCGCCGGGCGCATTCACCTCGAGTAAAGCCAACCGCCAAGGCAAACTGGATTCGTCGCAAGTGATTGCCGTCGCTTTATTCCTGCGCTCCATCAACGTACTGGAAAACATCCGCAGCTCTAATCTTTTGGACCAAAAAGCGATGGCGTTGAGCGGCGATCAAAGCGTCAAAACCTTGAAACTGGCGATTGCCGATACTCAGGACGCTATCGACGTGCTCAAGGAAGCTGTCATCAATCCCTATCCGGATGCGTTGGACAAATTGCAGCAAGCGCTTTATTACGAAACACAAGCAACGAATAAGTTTTATCCAAACCGCTCGACACTCATGCAAAACGCGATAAATCTGAAGAACCAGGCGCGAGCCATGATAGTCAGCGGCGGTTAGCTTCTGTTGCCGGGACTGACATGTCCCAGTCCCGGCATTTCGGCAAGCTATTCACCTAAGCTTTAAATAAAGTCTCCCCTGCGAACGCCGAAGCCTAGTTGAGGAACTGGATTCCAGTTTTTACGGGAATGGCGACACCAGGGAATTTAAAGACCGACTTAGCAAAACCCACTCGCCCGGCAACTGCTACGCCCGACGGGCCGGAGTGGTCTCCTATTCAATATGAACCAAAACAACGATGAATAAGCAGCTCAAAAAATTAGTTAGAAACAGCCTGACCGCACTTATCCCGTTATGCGCAGCCAGCAACGCTCACGCCGCAATACTTACTTTTAGCCTCGATTACAGCGGCTTAGCGTTCGGAAACGCTGCCACGGCGCAAGGCCTTATCAGCCTGGATGACCAATTCATTCCCAACCCGGGCTCGACTTTTCTTGATTTCAGCAACAATGATGTGATCAAGGCTTTCACATTGACCGTTTCCAACGCCACGGGAGGCTTAGGAAACGGCACATTTCAGATGATGGATTTCGATTTTGCCACCTGGGATAGCGCAGGCGAAACACTGGACTTTAGCCAACAATTGATGGGCCAGTGGACGCAAGGTGGCGGTTGGGGAACCAGCGCCAGATGGGACGGCGGCGCGGGTGAGTTTAACCTTTACGCCAAAGCCGGCTCCTCGGCACCAACCAGCTCCGGTTACTTTACCTTGGCGGCGAACAACGATTTTCTAAATGGCGATTTGTTGAGATTAGTGTCGTTCAAGCCCGTGTCCGGCTCTGTTCAGCCAGTTCCGCTGCCTGCACCAATTTGGTTATTCGGTAGCGCTGTCGGCGTGTTCTTGAGCAGAAAAGCAGTGAAGAAAGACCGTTGTTGATTTGCCTGTTAAACGTCGCTCCCGAGAAGGCGGGAGCCAATCGGCTACAATGATGCGCCAGGCAATTTAAAAGCTCCCGCCATCGCGAGAATTTAGAGGTATAAACTTGGAGATTTTCAACAGACATAAAAAAACCGGATGGAGCACGACTCCATCCGGTTTAAAAAGCCCAAAAATTTAAGCTTGAACGGCCGTTTTACGACGACCGGTATACAGGAAGCCCATCAAAGCGCTTGTCATAAACCATACCGATGCGGGGAGAGGTACGCTAGTGACAGGATTTTGATTAGCAGCGGCTTTCAGATCGAATCCAAACAGAAAGCTCAAGTTGCTGGTGACCACGCCTGGTTTTACAAAGGTCAACAAGAACGTATTAGGAGCACCCAATTCATAGTTACCGACTTCGCTAACCCAACCGCTTGCTGTCCACAGACCCAATTTAAACGGGCTAGCAGAGGCAAATGTGCCTACACCGTTAAAAGTGTAAACAGGTGCATCAATAGCCAGATCAGCGGTAGCAGAAAAGATACCGAAGGTGTCACTTGAAGTAAATGGGAATGAACTGGAACCGAAGGAGATAAAATTGCTATCGCCGTCAGTAGATTCCCAAATGATGCCTGCCGAACTTACAGTCGAAACTGCAAATAGGCAAACAGCAAGCCAAAGTTTTAAAGATAAAAGCGTTTTCATGGATATTCCCCATTTAAATTAACGTTAACAATTGGTCATCCTTTTGACCACCTTACTCCGTAGTTGAAATTGTTCCTCAATGCCAACTAAGAAGGGGGGTGGATATATACAAACACCCACCCAAACAGGTTAATGCAAATATAATGCCATAATTAAAAACGTTTTTTTTCAATAAGTTATATCCACAACAATCGCAAAGTGTAAATATTACCGACACGTTACGAGTGATTTTTGCCTTTTGCGTAAAAAAGTCACCAAATCGGTGCGTTACGCGTCTGGAACTGAGACAAGGTAATTTTTCGGACATAAAAAGTCGGATGAAGCTAAATTTGTTTCATCCGGCGCAACGACCGTCAAAGCATCTGTAGCAAATGCGGTCAGCGTCGGGCGCTTATTTCAACGCATTTCCACAGTCTAAATCGGCCACACGCGTGTAGCCCACGTTCTTGAAAATTGCGCCATGGCCCCCGACGAAGCGAATGAACAATTCATCCCGGAGTTTATTGCGCTGCCTTATTTCCGCTTTTACGCCTTGCTCGGCCAATTGATTTTTAAATAGCGTTGCGCGCTGCCGCTCATTGAACACGCCGAGCGATATTGCCCCTTTGATATCACCGTCGGTTACCGGCCAGATATCGTTAAATCCTTTGGCCTTTAACATCATTTTATTGATACGGGTTTGCTCGGCATCTTTTCCAGCCGGGTAATAAACCTGGAAGTCCGACGCAACAATGCTCGACTTGTTTACCGCTTTAAACGCAGTTAAACGCTCGGTATTGGCCCAGCGCCGCAACGCTTCCTGATCGCTGAACGGACCAGCCTCGTAGCAATGATGGATCTCGGCTTTCTGCCTTTCGGAAACAGTTGGCTTAGGAGTATGTGGGCTTGTTTTGAGGATCAAAGCAGCTTGGGACGGATTCAAGCGCTGCAAAATATTCTTCGCTTGCTTAGCTTGTATTTCAATGGCGGCGTTGTCCAGATAAGCAGAAATTTGTGCTCCACGCCTAGCCGATTGTCTTTCGCTGACCGTTAACAAGGCCGGAATATGGCTGACTGGCTCGACCGATGGCGTCAGCGCACCAAAATGTAGCTTCCAGAAAAAAAACAACACATTCAGCAGACATAACAAAAAAAACAGCGCTTTCATGAGACGTTTTCATTTCGGCAATAATTGAGCAAGCCTTTAAAGACCAAATCGCCGTCTACAATGCTTGGAAAGGCTAGGTGTCGAGCTAAGGTCTCCCCATCGCCGCCGCTCAATACCAACTGATACGCTTTGGGCTGACGCGCCAAGGCAGCCTCTACCAAGCCAGTCGCAGCTAACAAAGTACCGTTATTGATAGCCGCCGACGTGACAACCGCCAAACTTGTATCTGCCTGATCTTCGCTAAACGGTAGCGCGGCGGTATTGTCTGCCAAGGATTTTTTCATCAGCAACAACCCCGGACTAATTAAACCACCCAGATGCCTGCCATCGCTCTCGATGAAATCTATTGTGATAGCGGTGCCGCAATCGACGACACACGTATCCCCAGGATAATAACGATGTGCCGCCTGCAATGCCAACCAGCGGTCCACACCCAACTTCTCAGGGCGAGCATATGCATTTTTGACGTTAAAAGCGGTTTGCGAAGACTGCGGAATGATTACTTCAAGGCCTGGCCATATTGACCGCGCCATTTCGACCAGCAACAAGATCAGAGCATTTTCCGATACCGACGCAATAGCGATTTGCTTGGGTGCTGGGATATTCAGCCAATATTTACGCAAGCGTTCAGAGAAATCCGGCTGCCGATAATCCATGAACTGAGTCGGCTGAAGCCGACCGGCCTCTGCCTGGGTACATTTCAGACGCGAGTTGCCAATATCGACCAGTAAAATCATAATCGCCGGAAACTGACTTCGCCGGACGCAAACACGCGGGTTTGGCCATCCGCAAGTTCCAGCAACAACAGGCCTTGATCATCAATGCCCGCCACCACGCCGCTAAAGCTCTGCTCGTGCATAAAAATATCGACCTGTTTGCCTTGCATGGCATCGTAGCCACGCCATTCGTCGAGATAATGCCCCAGCGCACGGGTCTCGTACTCTGCCAGCACGGGTAACAACTGATTTAATAACTCGCCCACCAACCGATTGCGTTTACCATGAAACGACGCGGCCAAAATGGCGTGCAAATCGACCCAATCCTGCTCGATAGCTTGTCCTTCATGGGCCGGCAAATACACATTTAAACCCAAACCTATCACCGCGTGGCAAGGTCCGCTGGTTTCTCCTGAGACTTCAATTAAAATCCCCGCCAATTTACGTTGGCGCCAATAAATATCGTTCGGCCATTTCAACCCCACATCAACAATGCCGAAACCTCGCAACGCGCGGATTACCGCTACCCCGACCGCCAGACTCAACCCGCTGATCGCAGCCGGCCCACCCTGGAAGCGCCACAAAATCGATAAGTAAATATTGTGACCAAACGGCGAAACCCAATACCTGCCGCGCCGCCCTTTCCCAGCGGTTTGCCGTTCGGCCAGACAGACTGAGCCGATGCCAGCGCCCATCCGCGCCTTTTCCAATAAATGAGTGTTGGTAGAGTGAATCTGATCGTGAATTTCCAGCTCACCCAACAATGATTTTGCATGTCCATCCAAGTGCTGATCGATCTGCTGCTCATCTAACAACTGTAAAGGGTGTTGCAAGCGGTAACCTTTACCTGAAACCGCTAGTAACTCGATACCGAATTCGGACAATGCGCTTAAGTGTTTCCACACCGCCGAACGACTAGCGCCCAGCAAGCCCGCCAATTCGGTCCCCGAGTGAAATTGGCCGTCCGCCAGGACATGTAACAACTGTTTGAGTTTAGGAGAGATCAATCGCCAACCTGCCGAACGCTCTGTAAAAATGCACTACGCAGCTAGAACTCGTTTTTATCACGCAATTGTTGCAATTGTTTTTTGACGACATGCTTGATCAATAGCTCTCTATCGTCTTCAGTGAGATTGACATACTCGACACAGATAGAAAACGGCCGTTCCGGACTCTCTTCGGCAATATCCTTGCACTGGACGACGTTCGCGTAGGCCACGATCACCGCCATACACGAGGTCAGCAGCATCCGCAGTTCCAGTAGTTCGCCGACTTCTATCGGCGTTTCATTGCTAAAAGCCAAGCCAGTCGCGCTGAGACTTACTTCGCGGGTATCGTGTTCGGAAAATTCCTCGCTCTGTGCGCTAATGGCTTGCGCGATCAGGTTGATTTTGGTGTCGATGATCTTCAGATATTCGAACATTTCCGGATCACGTCTTTCCAGGCGCGGCGACAACATGCGCGCTTCCTGCGCCAATACGTCCAAAGCGGACGTCAATGAACAATTGCCCAATACATCATTAGAAACATGACTCAAGGCGTCGACATTTTTTTTGTCGATGACTTTATGCAGCAGATTTATCGTGTCGTTGACTCGAAAATAACGCCTTTTTTCTTCAATTTCATCCGCCATGGTGTGCTCGTCCTCGGTCTACTTAAGTGGGGTAATATTACGAATAAAGAATTTTAGCTTAAGCGGCTTTAACTGTTTAATTCCGCAGCGTCAATCGGAAATAGTAAGGTCGTAACTACGCATCAAGCCGCTAACTTCTGCGCGCGGCAGACGGACGGCAGGCAAGATCAAATCCGTGGATGTTAGTCCGGCCAGCTGCAAAGATTCTTCTTCTACGTACAAATCGTTAACGTCGTAAATTTGCAAGGCCTGGAAAATTGCCGAGGTATCCTTTAAATCTAATCCAGCAGGTTGCTGCTGATTTTTCAATTGCCAAACGGCATCGTCGACAAATAGTAATGCGACGTGCTGATCAAAGGCCGCGGCCGTCAAAATTGCGTCCAGAGTTTCTTGCAGATGACCACCGCTGTAAGGCAAGCGGCGCATGATAAATAGATAGCGTTTCATTGCACAGTTAACCGAAGACAATACTGCGGTCAGCCAACAATGTGGCTTCCAGCCATTGCCCTAAACCGGCTATCCGAAACCCTGGCGCCGTGTCGTCATCCTGCTTACCCTGCCGCGCTGCCTCATCAAGACACAATAAACCCCGGCGCTGTGCCGCCGAGATGCATACCACTAAATCCACGCCATATTGCTCAGCTAAAGCCGACCAATGTCGAGTAATCGAGAATTCGTCCTCCGGAGGCTGAGCATACCGAAAAGCATGATAGACACCTTCTTTGTAAAAAAATACTCGCAGAATTTGGTGCTCGGCCGCCAACGCCGCCTGAATAAACCGGTAGGCATTCAGCCCGGCATTGCTGGCGTAAGGACTGGCATTAACTTGTACGGCATATTTCATCGCGCTGTAAAATAATCGTTAAACTCAATATTCGGCGTATTTTAATACGAGCACACTCAAGCTGCCCGTTTTTGCCGCACATTGTTTTGCCATTGAACCAAATTTACTGCTTCCAGTCCGAGCTTCCATGACACTTAAGCCTTTTATTTTCAGCCTTGGCCTGATCCTGTTCTGTTCGTCACCGCGCGCCTTGGACATCGAAAAAATCCAACTGCCGGACATGGGCGATTCGGCAGGGGCCATCATTTCACCCGCTCAGGAAAAGGAATTCGGCGAAGCATTTTTTCGTAATTTGCATCAACAAGCCGAGATTAATCAGGATGTGGAAATTCAGCAATATATCCAAAGCATAGGTCGGCAATTAGCATCGCATAGCGACACGCCGTCCAATCCCTTCCACTTTTTTGTCGTGATGGACCCCAATATCAACGCCTTCGCCGGCCCGGGCGGATACATCGGGGTCAATTCCGGCTTGATTCTGTTGACCGAAGCGGAGAGCGAACTGGCGTCGGTAATGGCTCACGAGATTGCCCACGTTACTCAACGCCACTTATACAGATCGATTGAAAAAGCCAGTAAATTGTCGATCCCAACCGTCGCCGCCACGTTAGCGGCGATTTTAATCGGCACCCAGTCACCCAATATGGGTCAAGCGGCTTTAATGGCAATCCAAGCCGGCAATATTCAGTTTCAAATCGACTTTACCCGCGACCACGAAAAAGAAGCCGACCGGGTGGGCATGCAAACCCTGGCAGGCGCCAATTACGACCCGCGCAGCATGCCGACTTTTTTCGAACGCTTGCAGCAATCCACCCGTTATTACGGCAAAGGCGTACCTGAATTTTTAAGAACGCATCCGGTATCCGAGAACCGCGTCGCCGACACCCGCGGCAGAGCTGAAATCTATCCGTACCGACAATATCCGGACTCATTAGCGTATTTGTTGACCAAAGCCAAGCTTGCCGTACTATCTGCGCAGGACAAACGCACTCCGCTACAGCATTTCACTACGCTCGAAATGCAAGGCACGCCGGAGCAAAGAGCTGTGGCCCGTTATGGCATGGGTTTGGTGTATTTGGAAAATCAACAATACGCCGCCGCCAGCGAAATTTTTCAAAAACTCACCGAGCAATATCCACGGCAACCGCAATATATATCGGCGCTGGCCCGCACGGCCATGGATGCGCACGACTACGAAAAAGCCGGCAAATTATTTGAAAAAGCGATTAATACCTTCCCCAGCAACGACGCGCTGAAAATCCAATATACCCGCAGCCTGGTCAAGAACGCTCAACCGCAACGCGCAAAACAAGTGTTACAAAGCTTGTCGGACAGCGAGAAAGACCAGCCGTATTATTACGAATTACTCGCGCAGATTTTCGCAGACCTCAAACAGCCTGGGGAATCGCATCGCTACATGGCCGAGTACTATTACGCCAGCGGCGAAACCGAAGCGGCAATCATGCAAATCAGATTGGCAAAACAACAGAACGATCTCAGCTTTCAACTACAGGCCATCCTCAACGAACGGCTAAATTTCTTTCTCAGCGAGGAAGAATCGCGCCGAATGGAACGCTAAAACAAAACATTAGAAAAGCCTGATACAAGCTAAGTTTCTGTTTAAGAAAATTAATTTCGTGGCGAAACCATTTCCCGAAATAAAACTGTTTTTTTTGTTGGACACCCGGTTTTTTTTAAAATACACTTCGCCCACCTTGAATACGGAGTGCGTTCAACCTTAACGGGTTGTATCTTTGAGGGGGGAGGGAAACAGCCTGTAAAACGGCTGATAATAATAACTATAAAATAGTAATTGCTTGACTAAACTGCCCTAAGGCAGGCGTCCAACACTATAACAATAATAATTACAACAAACAGGACGGGCCCGCGTATAGCGGGCTTTTTATTGCCTGTCGTTTTACACTCCCCACCTAGCCGCTTGCAGCCTCGATTGGCCTAAGTGCGTCATTTATCTTATAATTCAACCTTGTCCGCTCGATACTGTTACAGTCTACCGGGCAAAGCTCCCCCGCAAACTCAGATAAGGTTTAATCATGGCACGCGTTACCGTTGAAGATTGTTTGGAAAATGTTGAAAACCGTTTCAAATTGGTGTTACTCGCCAGCAAAAGAGCACGGCAGTTGGAAAAAGGCGCCGATGAATTCATTCCGCGCGGCAAAGACAAAGACACTGTCCTGGCACTTCGTGAAATTGCCGCTGGCTTTGTTAACGAAGAAAATATCGATCGTTTGCATCGCGCCGGATACGTTTCGGAAACCCATCTGGAAATCTAACGCCCATGCCCGAGATAGCTGTCAAACCCGCACCAGCGCTACCTGCTATCGAGCATCCTGAAGAAAAACTTCTTCACCAGCTCTGCGAGATCCTGCGCAGCTATCTCGACCAAGAACAAATCAACGATGTGATCCGCGCCTACCATTTCGGCGCGGCCGCTCATTCCGGGCAATTCCGCAGAAGCGGTGAAGCCTATATCTGCCATCCGGTATCCGTAGCGATTACACTAGCCAGCATGCACATGGATCACCATGGCATCATGGCGGCCATTCTGCACGATGTCATCGAAGACACCCCTATCAGCAAGGAACAACTGGGGGAACAGTTTGGCGTCGAAGTTGCTGAACTGGTTGATGGCGTGACCAAACTCTCCAAAATCGACAGCCGCTCCCGTGCCGAAGCGCAAGCGGAAAACGTCAGAAAAATGTTTCTGGCCATGGCGCAAGACCTACGGGTAATCGTGGTTAAACTCGCCGACCGTTTGCACAATATGCAAACCATGGGTAATATGCCGGTCGATAAAAAACGCCGCATTGCCAAGGAAACGCTGGAAATTTACGCCCCCATCGCCAATCGGCTGGGCATGAACGACGTGCGGCATCAGTTGGAATCGTTGGGCTTTAAAGCGCTCTATCCCAACCGCTATACGGCTATCAATAATGCCGTGAAAAAATCGCGCGGTAACCGCAAGGAAATCATCGACACCATCCAGAATGCCATCCAAAATCGTCTAAACGAATCCAACTTGGACGGCGCAGTGGCGGGCCGCGAAAAAAACATCGCCAGCATTTATCAAAAAATGCTCAGCAAACGGATTTCCTTTACCGACGTTTTTGATGTCTACGCTTTCCGCATTTATTGCCATCAGGTAGACGACTGTTACCGAGCTTTAGGCTGCGTGCACAATTTATATAAACCCGTTCCCGGCCGCTTCAAGGACTACATAGCCTTGCCCAAAGCCAACGGTTATCAATCGCTGCACACGATATTGATAGGTCCCTACGGCGTGCCTATCGAAATTCAGATTCGCACCCACGAAATGCACCGTCTCTCGGAATCTGGGATTGCCGCGCATTGGCTATACAAATCCGACAACGATAAAAGTGAAACCATCCAGGCCCGCGCCAACGAGTGGCTGCGCGATTTGCTGGAGATTCAAAAATCCGCTGGTGATTCGCTGGAATTCATCGATAACCTAAAAGTCGATCTGTTCCCGCAAGAAGTTTTCGTGTTTACCCCCAAAGGCAAAATCATCAAGCTGCCGCGCGGCGCGACTATTGTCGATTTTGCTTATCTGGTACATACCGATGTCGGCAACGCCTGTATTTCCGCGCGCATCGACAAGAAACTGGTGCCGCTTCAAACCAAGCTGGAAAACGGTATGACGGTGGAAGTCATTACCGCCACTTGGGCCAGACCGAATCCCCTTTGGCTGAACTACGTCACCACCGCCAAGGCCCGCAGCTGCATCCGCGCCTATTTGAAAAACTTCAATCAGCAGGAAGCGATCAATCTGGGCCGCCGCCTGCTGGAAAAAGAATTGCAAAGCCTGGGCATTCAACTGGAAAATGTCGATAACACCCGTATCATCCAGGTATTGCAGGTGTTGAAAAAACACTCGATGAACGAGTTGCTGGAAGACATCGGCCTGGGTAATCGCATGCCTTTCCTGGTGGCCAAACGCATCAGCCAAACCGACGTTAACGCGGCCGTCAAACTCGACGACAACGAATCCACACACAAAACCCCTTTAATCATCAAAGGCACCGAAGGCATCGTCGTGAGCCTAGCCAAATGCTGCCGGCCAATTCCCGGCGACTCGATTATCGGCTTCTTCAATCCCGGCAAGGGCATCGTCGTCCATCATCACGAATGCCGCAACAGCAACGAAGTCAGAAAAAAACAGACTACTTGGTTGGATGTGGAATGGAGCCCGGAAGCCAGCGGCGAATTCCCCGCAGAAATTCGCATCGAATTGTTAAACCAACGCGGTTCGCTGGCCACCATCGCCTCGACCATCTCCAGCATGGATTCCAATATCGAAAATATTACCGTGGTCAGCCAGGATGATCGCGTATCGGTGGATTTGCTGACCTTAGCCGTGAAGGATCGCGTGCATCTGGCCAATATCATCCGCAAACTGAAAAAACTCTCCATTGTTTTAAAAATTACCCGCATCAAGGCATAGCATGAACAAGGAAATCATCTCGACACCTCTGGCCCCGCAAGCCATCGGCACCTATTCGCAAGCCGTCAAAGTCGGCGAGACGGTTTATTTATCCGGACAAATCCCGCTTGACCCGGAAACCATGCAAGTCGTCGACGGCGACATTGCCGTGCATATCCGCCGAGTATTCGATAACCTGAAAGCCGTAGCCGAAGCCGCCGGCGGCGATTTCAACGACATCGTCAAACTGAATGTGTTTCTGACCGATTTAAGCAATTTTCCTATCGTCAACGAAATCATGGCCGAATACTTCAGCCAACCCTACCCCGCTCGCGCCGCGATTGGCGTTGCGGCATTACCCAAAGGCGTAGGCGTGGAAATGGACGGCGTGATGGTATTGCGCAACGAATACTACTGATAAAGCCAACGGGGCGCTTTAACTGGCCTCATTTGTGTATTCATGAATCATCCGGAACCGCATAAACAGCCTGTCACCTCGCTGACAGGCATCGGTTCACAATCCGCCGCCCGCCTGGAAAAACTGGGCATCCATACCCTGCAAGACCTATTATTCCACCTACCCTTGCGTTATCAGGACCGCAGCCGTATCGTTCCCATCGCTCAATTATTGCCGGGCATGACCACGTTGGTCTGCGGTACGGTCGAATTTACCGACAGCATCCAGCGTGGCCGGCCCAGCGTGATTTGCCGCATTGCCGACGACAGCGGCAATTTGTCGATCCGGTTTTTTCACTTCACCGTCCAACAAAGCCAACAACTTAAACCCGGCACCCTGCTCGGCTGTTTCGGTGAAATCCGTTACGGTTACAACGGCCTGGAAATGGTGCATCCGGAATATAAAATCGTTTCTGCTGCCGAGCAACTCCTGGAAACCACGTTAACACCGGTTTACCCGCTGACCGAAGGTATTTCCCAATCCGCATTGCGTAAAGCCATCAAACAGGCATTAGCACTATGTTTGGCAAGCGACAACGCGATCACGGACTGGCTACCGGCCAATTTGTTGGCCGAGTATGGCTACCCTACGCTGAACGACGCGCTGCAAACTCTACACAATCCGCCACCGCAGTTATCGGCGGAGATCATCAGCGGCGGCTCCCTGCCCGCCTTAAAACGCCTGGTTTTTGAGGAATTTTTAGCCCACCATCTGGCGCTACTGCAAGGCAAATTGGCTTATAAAAGCTGGCAATCGCCGGTTTTCGAAATAAACCAGGCTGCGAAACAGGCATTTCTGCAAGGCTTGCCGTTTCAACTGACCGCTGCGCAACAGCGAGTGACCGCCGAAATCGAAAGCGATTGCCGCCAAGCACAACCGATGCTGCGCCTCGTGCAAGGCGATGTCGGTTCCGGCAAAACCGTAGTGGCCGCTTTGGCAAGCTTGCTTGCTTTGAACTCGGGTTATCAAGTCGCGATCATGGCGCCAACGGAATTATTGGCCGAACAACACTTTCGTAACTTCAGCCTATGGTTCGCCGAGACCGGCTATCAAGTGCTGTTTCTGACCGGCCAATTGAAAGGTAAAGCCCGGCAATCCACGTTGGACGCCCTGGCAGACGGCACGGCCAATATCGTGATTGGCACGCACGCGCTGTTTCAGGATAGTGTGCATTTTCATAAGCTGGGTTTGATCGTTATCGACGAACAGCACCGCTTCGGGGTTCATCAACGATTAGCCCTGCGCGAAAAAGGCCAGCATGGCGGCTTAAGACCGCATCAATTAATCATGACCGCCACGCCGATTCCGCGGACCTTGGCGATGCTGCAATATTCCGACCTGGACATTTCCATCATCGACGAGCTGCCGCCCGGCCGTAAACCCATCGCCACCAGCGTGATTTCCTCGGCACGCCGGGAAGAAGTCATCGGCCGCATCGAACATTGGGTCGCGCAGCAACGGCAGGCCTACTGGGTCTGCACCTTGATCGAAGAATCGGAAGTTCTGCAATGCGAAGCCGCCGAGAAAACCGCGGCCTATCTGTGCCAAGCTTTGTCGAATGTGCGCGTCGGACTGGTGCACGGCCGGATGAAAGCCGCTGAAAAAGACGCGGTAATGCAGGCCTTTAAAAATCGCGATTGCGATTTATTGGTCGCCACCACCGTGATTGAGGTCGGCGTGGACGTACCCAACGCCGGCTTGATGATCATCGAAAATCCGGAGCGTTTGGGCTTGTCGCAATTGCACCAATTACGTGGTCGGGTTGGCCGCGGCAATCAAGACAGCTATTGTCTGCTGTTATACCAGTCACCGCTCTCGCAAGCCGGCAAGCAACGACTGGCTATTCTGAAAGAAAGCAACGACGGCTTCGTCATCGCCGAAAAAGACTTGGAACTGCGCGGCCCCGGCGAAGTCATGGGCACTCGCCAAACCGGGCAGATTCAGTTCAAAATCGCTGACTTGAGCCGGGACTGCGACTTGCTGGAACTGATCCCGGCCGCCGCGCAATTGATCCATCGCCAACACCCCAACGCCATTCAACCGCTGATCCAACGCTGGATCGGCCATAGCCGCCATTACGCCGAGGTTTAACGCTTGCCCGACAAAAGTTTTCTATTCAGCCGTCCGCCCATCTGGAAAAGCCACGAACAGAGCAGCCAACGGCAACTGCCGGACAATTTGCAATCCTGGCTTAATGAAACCGGCTCGCTGACCAAACGTCTGCGCGGCATACACGGCAAGCGTTTCGGCGTAAAAGTGCTGTTCCACCGCTGGAAACCGGCTTTCATAGACGAATGCCGGCTATTGGGCTTGCCGCCGTGCCGCTACCAATTGATCCGCGAAGTGCTGTTGCACGCCGATGGCGAGCCCTTGGTGCTGGCTCGCACCATCCTGCCGGAACCCACCATCGAAATCGCCCATCGCAATTTATCCCATCTCGGCACCAGGCCCTTGGGTGAAGTGATTTTCGCTTATCCGGATTTGGAGCGCCGCCAGCGACAATTTAGCCGGGCCGATAGCGGCATTTGGTCGCCAGGTCTGCAAACGGCGGTTGGTGTTGATGAGGCTATTTGGGGACGCCGAACTGTCTACGCAATCCATCGGCAACCGTTGCTGGTGGCAGAGTTTTTTTTACCTGCGGTGCTGACGCCGGCAGTTGAACACCCGCCGGAAACCGTTAAGCCGTTTATTCAAAAATCTTGAATATCACTTCGGCTACCGACGCCACCAAATCGCCATCTACACTCTGTTCGCCGTAGCTTTGTTGCGGCCGAGAATAGTCTTTCCGAAAGGCTTTTTTGAATTGTTCGGAATCGGCTTTTTCCTGTTTAGCAGCGATTTTTTGCTGATTCAAAATCTGACCGCCGGCTTTTTTCCACTCCAACAGGTGGCTGATTTGCCCGCCGTCCAGCCAAATGCCATGGCTTCTGCATTGGTCGATAATCACACCGCTGCGATAGCCGTAGATCACCCGATTCATTAACACCTGGCACACCGGGCATTTCAGATATTTTACCGTAGCATTTTTCGGATACCGGTCTTGGTTGATGTTGCTCAGCAGTTCTAAATTAACGGTAACAACCGGCGCTACCGCGCTATCCAGCAAGGTTTCAATTTCACCGGGATCGAAAAATAAGCCATAGCAGTTGGCGCACCGCTCAATATGCAAGGCACCAGCGGCATCCAGACTGATAGTTTGCAGGCTTTGTGCGCATTCCGGGCACACGCGCTCGCTGGTGGAATCGATGACTTGATAGTCGTGCTTGCCTTGCAAGTCAATATCGTTGCGGACCCCGCAATAACTGCAATATTGCGTGTTAGCGGGTAAAGGCGCGGAACAACTGGTGCAATTGGCCATGCTAAAACTTGTCCAATATTTGTTGTTTCTTGGCGGCGTATTCGGCCTCGGTTATCAGCTGCGCTTCGAATAGCTGCTTCAATTCGGTAAGCTTGGCGACAGTTTGATTACTATCGGTAGCAGCCTGATTAGTCGTCGCGCCCAGCGATTGAGCCATGCTTTGCCCCAAGCCGATGCCGGCCCCCATCCCCATGCCAAGCCCGGCGCCGCCGCCCTCATTGCGGGCGGCTTCGCGCAAGGCATCCAGCTGTTGCACCTTGGCGTAATCCAGACCCACCGCTTGCGCGGCTTGCGCTTCAGCGGTCAGATCGGCAATCCGGTTGATGCGGCGCAAGGTATCTTCATCGAAATCGGTACCTTCGATGCGAAAATCGCTAATGCTAAAACCCAACTTACGAAACACGATGGCCAGTTTAATGGCTATGCCACGAGCTATTTCGTCACGGTTGGCGTCGATGTCGGCAAAGCTATGCTGGCATTCCGCCAGATAATCGGAAATCGGGTTGATGATTCGCGCGGAAAGAATGTTGCGGAAATCGTCTATGCGCATTTGGTTGTGACTGCCGACGATGTTGACGAAGAAATCGTTGGCATCGGCTATTTGGTAGCTGTAGTTGCCGTAGGCTTTTAACGCGACCGGGAAATGATATTTCGGGTCCTGATATTTGATTGGCGAGGTAGTGCCCCACTTCTGATCGAGAATCTTGGTTTTACGGAAGAAATAAATCCCCACCTTATGTTCACTCTCGAAAAACTGCATGAATTTCTTGATCGTGGTCCAGAACGGCACGTTATCAGTCTCTAGGTTGATTGTGCACTGTTCTTCGATAATCGCCTTAACCTGGCCCTGATACACAAAAATACAGCCCTGTCCCGGACCGACGATCAATTTGGAGGCATTTTTAATTTCGTCGCCGTTTTCAGTCCATTGCGCCAACAACAGATCGGGGTCGGGATTTTCCCACTCGATAACCGAACGCAGTTGCCGTTTGATACCGTCTATAAATGCCATTACTACCCTCGCTGGACTGGAGAAGAAGTGATTAATTGCGTAACATCGCGGTTTAAGTATGGCAAAAAACTGGAGAAGCGGTGGCGATCAGAACATATAAGGGCAAACAGCCCAACGTCGGCAAAAATGTTTACATAGATGACGCGGCGGTCGTGATCGGCGATGTGACAATCGGCGACGATGTATCGGTGTGGCCAACCACGGTGATACGCGGCGATGTGGAAGCCGTCAGCATCGGCGACGGTACTAACGTTCAGGACGGCGCGGTATTGCACGTCTCCCACGCCGGCGACTATTCTCCACAAGGCCATCCGTTAACAATTGGTAAAGGCGTAACCATCGGTCATCGCGCCGTAGTGCACGCCTGTACGATAGGTGATTATTGCCTTATTGGCATAGGTGCCATTGTGATGGACGATGCCGAGTTGGGAGATTATGTGATGTTGGGTGCGGGAGCGCTGGTGCCGCCCGGCAAGAAGTTGGAAGGCGGTTATTTATATGTTGGTGCTCCAGCCAAGCAGATGCGGGCACTTACCGACGAGGAAAAAAACTTTCTGGAATATTCCGCCAAACATTACGTGAAGTTGAAAAACGACTATTTAGTCTAATCAGCGTGAATTTCAAACTACATAGACTGTATCGGTGTTTTGCGTCCAACAGCCTATTTTTATAACTAGCCGGCGTTACCTAAAATACCGGCTAGCTCGTTCCGGGCATAGATTAATGAATGTGCACTTCCCTCGATTTTGATTTATCACTCCTTGCCAACGTGTAGTCGTCCTGGTCGCCCAGCATGGGCGTGCCATCACTATTGAGCTGTATCAATGTCCCTTCGTCTTTGATGCTGAATTTGCGATTCAGATCGTTTTTATTGGAGGTTAACGACAGTATGCGAGTTTTATCATCCCAGTCGTACTTACCTTTTTCGTAAAACTCTCTGGAAGAGGCTTTTGCGTATTGGGTGACCAATAAATAATTGTTCTTTTGTTTCAAGGACAAGGTCATTTTGAAACCATCGCAATCTTTTTCCTTACACGGCAAGTATCCGTAAAAAACTCCACGAAATCCCTCGGTGTTTTCTGCCAGATTGGCATGAGCGGAGTGATCCATATCTTTCTGATGAATCATTTCCCGCGCTTTGAGGGTTTTTTCCTGGAGTTGCTTGTCGGATTCCGCCCAAGCCGGGTTGAGCGCCGGAAGCAATGCACCTAAAAAAATCACCGTCACATTTTTTTTAATTTTTCTAGTCAATGTTTGCATATGAGATTTTTCTATTCATGTGATTAAAGTAATTAGACAAGATCAAAACCGAAGACTACCAGGATAATCGTTAATTTCAACTTCGCGAGTATTTTATCGCCGATATACACTCCGTTTTCCAAACTTTTCAAATAAAAGGCCGCCGGTTTTTCCAGCCAAACCGCGCCTGGACAGATTGGGGAAGCAGATGATAGCGCATAATCCAAGCGCTATTTGCGGACAGTCTTTGCGAAAACAATGGCAAACGCATAATATTGATACGATATTTGTTTGACAAGCCCGCTCATTTCTTTTATTGTTTCGATTCGCTACCATGAAGCGGTCCGGAAATGCCTAAATCAGGCTTTTTCAATCTGGCACTGCTTATATGGAGGTGTAACGCAATTCCTGGCTGATGCATTCAATGCTTTCAGCGAAATATTCGATCTGGCTCGGCGGCATGCCTTTGGTATCGGAGAAATCGCTGTAATTGACGTCAAATCAGTGCCGGCCCCGTTATAGGGCGAACAGGTTTTTCAATACAAATTCGGTTCGGCACTGACCGATTTACTATTACAAGAGGTAAAACCATGACAGAAGTAAAACAAGAAAAAGATAACTTCGTGTTGTATGTGGTGCTGGCTACCGCAGTTGTTGTTGGCGCCATCCTGGCGGTAAAAATGAGCGAAAACGAAAAATTTGCCCCCATCAAGGACCAAATTGCCGAAGAGAATCGCTTGATGAACATCCGCGTCATCGGCAACCGCGAGGATTAATTATGATGAAAACAACGTTTATCGGCACCCTGTTAGCCTCTTTGTTGTTGACCAGCCCCGTCCAAGCTACCGAATATATTTATCGAGACATTATGGCGAACACTCTGGCCCCAGAGCATTGCCAAGTTGAGAGCAAAGCTAAGGAAAATGCTGCCAAAAACTACAATATCGACAGATTCAGTAAGAAATTTTGCCAATCCCAAGGTTACGGTTGGCATGTTGATGAGATTAAAAGTACTGGCAATACGGTTTGCGACACCTGCAGCAACCCACAGGAAGCCAAATGCCGTCAGCAAGATGTCGTAGTTAGTTGCAAACGGATTAAACCGGGTACGGTCGGTATGCTGCCCGGCAAAGGATAATCTAAAAGCACATCCTAGGGATCGGCAATCCCGAATTTTCCACACCTGTCGCCGCCGGAAAACTAAGTTTACCGGCGGCCCCGCCAGCCTGAATCAGGGTTGCAACCATTCGATAATATGATCTTCCAGATCGGTGACTTGCGATTCCTTAATCGCATAACTGCCGATAGACACCCCAGCCTCTTTCACCGACTCGCTAGTCCCGCTAATCAAAGGATGCCAGTTGGGCAATCGCTCACCGTCGGTTAACAAGCGATACGCACAGGTTGACGGCAACCAGTTGTACTCGGCGAAATCGTGTTGCTTCAAGTCGATGCACTCCGGTACCAGCGTGCAGCGCTCGCTGTAACGGGTACAACGGCAGCTCTCCAAATCGATCAAATCGCAGGCCACGCTGGTAAAGGCAATTTCGCCGGTGTCTTCGTCTTCCAGCTTATTCAAACAACACTTGCCGCAGTTATCGCAGAGCGATTCCCACTCTTCAGTGCTCATTTGCGCCAAAGTCTTGGTTTCCCAGAAATTCATCGTCTTATTGCGGTTTAAGCTGGCGCAACTGATAGTGCAGCACCGCCCAGGAACCGAGCACGGCCAACACGGAAGAGATCATCAATAGCAAAATAAACTCCGAGAAACTCAAAAACAGTAAGTCAAATGAACTGTTATACAAGGTCGATAGTTTCTCCACCGGTGTTTCCAGGATCAACAGCATGATCGTCATAATCAGCCAGCCTAGAAAACCCGAGATAAAACCCAGCCAAAAACCGGTGTACAAAAATGGCCGTTGAATAAAAGCATGGGTAGCACCGACCAATTTGGAAATAAACACCTCGTCCTGGCGATTCTGCAATTCCAGACGAATGGTATTGCCGGTGATGAATGTAACCGCAAAACCCAGCAGCAGACTAACCAACATCACGCCGCGGCTGGCGATCAGCATGATGGTTTGCAAGCGCGCCACCCACTGCATATCGACCTGCACGAAATCGACTTGCGGAAATTGCTTAAAATCGGCCATCAACTTCTCGATGTCTGCGTTACTTTCCAAAGCATTTTTCGGGACTACCTGAATCACGCTCGGCAAGGGATTGCTTTCCAGCGCATTTAACGCATCTCTGAAGCCGCTATTGGCTTTGAACTCCTCCAACGCCTGTTTCTTGCTGATGAATTTGACTTCCATGACACTACCGTTTTGCTGAATTTGCTCGGCGAGTTTCTGCCCGGCCGCGTCGGTAATGTTGTCGTGCAAAAATAGGGACATCTGATTGCTGGACTCCAGATTACCCGTCAATTGCTGAATGTTGGCGACGACGATATAAAAGCTGCTGGCCAAGGAAATGGCAATAGCTAATACCAGTATGGTCATGGCAGAGGTAAAAGGCGTGCGACTCAATCTGCCCAAGCTGGAAAACAGGCCGTGAGCATGATTGAGCAGATAGGCTTGAAATAACTCGACCAGCCTGCTGCCAGCTTGTTTGCGGTGATTCTGTTTCATCGTCAACTCGCTATCAAATGGCCTTTATCGAGCGTCAACACTCGATGGCCGAGATGATTAATCAACTCTATATCGTGGCTGGCTATTAACACCGTGACCCCGACTTGTTTGAATTGTTCGAACATGAACATCACTTCGGCGGACAGATCCGGGTCCAGATTTCCCGTGGGCTCGTCGGCCAAGATTAATTTAGGTTTATTGACAATCGCCCGGGCGATACCAACGCGCTGTTGCTCCCCACCGGACAGCGCTAAGGGATGTTTTTTTTCCTTACCCAACAGTCCCACTTTATCGAGGGATGCGCGCACCCGCCGCGCCACTTCCTGATGGTTGTAGCCGGACACTACCAAGGGCAAGGCCACGTTATCAAACACGGTTCTATCATTCAGCAATTTGTAATCCTGAAAAATCAGGCCCAAGTTGCGACGCATATAGGGGATCTTCCGCTCGCCGATACGAGTAATATCCTGGCCGTCAAGCAATACGCTGCCGCGCGTGCATTGCTCCATCATCGCGATTAACTTCAGCAAGGTACTTTTACCGGCGCCGGAACGGCCGGTTAAAAATGCCATTTCGCCCCGATGCAAGTGAAAACTGACATCTGTCAGAGCTTCACCGGCATCAGGATAGCGTTTGCTTACGTGTTCGAATCTCAACATGGAATCAGTCTGTTACGTGTCATTCTTGAACAAATAGGGCATCAACGAAGTTTTGCGCATTGAAATCCTGTAAATCGTCAATCTGCTCACCCACACCAATAAAACGAATCGGAATATGTAGTTGATTAGCCAACGCAAAAATAATGCCGCCCTTGGCGGTACCGTCTAGTTTGGTTAAGGCGATACCGGTCAGTTCCACCGCTTCGTTGAATAGTTTAGCCTGCGACAAGGCATTCTGTCCGGTGCCAGCATCCAGGATCAGCAACACTTCGTGAGGTGCGGACTCGTCCAGCTTGGTCATGATGCGTTTGATTTTTTTCAACTCGTCCATCAGGTTGGACTTGGTATGCAACCGTCCGGCCGTGTCAGCTATCAGTACATCCACCCCTTTGGCTTTGGCGGATTGCAAGGCATCGAAAATCACCGACGCCGAATCTGCGCCGGTGTGTTGGGCCACGACTTGAATATCGTTACGCTCACCCCAGGTTTGCAACTGCTCCACCGCTGCCGCCCTGAAGGTGTCGCCCGCCGCCAACATCACGCTATGGCCTTGTTGCTGCAAGCGTTTGGCCAGTTTACCGATCGAAGTTGTCTTGCCGGCACCGTTAACACCTACCACCAGAATCACGAACGGCCCATCCTGCTTGGGAATTTGCAGCGGCAAACTGCAAGGCTCCAGCATGGCTAATAAGTTTCGCTTCAAGGTTTGGCTTAACACCTGACCATCTCTAAGCTGATCACGCTCCAGACTATCGGTCAGTTGCTTGATCAATTGCGTGGTGGTTTCGATACCCAAGTCGGCCATCAATAACTGGGCCTCGATGTCCGCCAATAACTCCTTGGTAACCGCTTTTTGCCCGAATGCCAAACTGCTCAGCACCCCGCCCAAGCCGCTTCGGGTTCTTTTCAGTTGGGTGGTTAAACGCAAATATAAAGAATCTTCGCTACTTACCTGAGGTGCTTCCGCAGGCGCCTGTTCAGTTGCAACAACCTCGACGGCTTCGAAGGCTAGACTTTCGTCATCTGTTCCCGTGTTATAACGGCTATAAAACAAGATTCCCAGCAACGGCAACATCAGTAACGCCGCAACCGCATTATGCGCAACTGCCAAAGCCAGAGGCAGCTGGTACTTGACGCTAAAAATCCCCAGTGCGATCTGCACCAATAACACCATACTGAGAATGTTTCCCGCCAAACGTACCGGTTTTGGATAACGTTCCGAAGTAGCGGACAACATCAAGGCACTTAAGACCAAGAAAGTAAAAGCCGCCAACACACGATGCAGCGCCTGAATCGCCATTTTCGCATCGGCCGAAAGACCACTGTCTCTGAACAGATCCAAGATGTTCAGATAATCGGCTCCCGGTAACCATTCGCCGTTACAACGTGGAAAATCGCTGCACGCCAATCCTGCATAGTTGCTGCTGACCCAGCCACCAAGCACAATCTGCGCCAGTAAGACCAGCATCGCCAATCCGGTAAATAAAACCGGGCCGCTACGAACCGGCCTTAGCTCGGCAGCCGGGTTAAGTCGTAAATAACTCCAGCCCAAGGTCCAAAACGTGAAAAACCCTAGTAACAGATGCGCCGTTACGACGCCTGATCGCGTGCCGGAAGTAACCGCCCACATACCCAAACCGGCTTGCCCGGCAATCAGAAGCAATACCAAGACAGTCAGAATCAGCGCGGGCGAACGCGGTTTTTCCTTCCACGCCAAGCCAAACCAAATCAACACCACTATCGCCAACCCACCCGCCAAGTAGCGGTGTGTCATTTCTTTCCAGGCCTTTGCAGTATCCAAGGCATATTGCGGAAATCCTGCGGCAGCGTCGGCTTTAAATTCGGCGCTGTCGCTGACGAAAGCCTTGCCGTAACAGCCAGGCCAATCCGGACAGCCCAAACCAGCGTGGGTTAGTCGGACATAGGCGCCGACGATAATGACTAGCAGCGCCAAAAACGCGCAGCACAGAGTTAATTTTCTGAACATGTTTCTAACCGATTTGTGAAATTCTGAGTAACTTGCTTAAGTCGCTTTTGACTTGATAAGGGTCGTAGCCAGGGGCGTATTGCATCATTAGGTTCCCCAAGGGATCCATAATGATCAGCATACCTTCGGGCAAAGACTGTGAGCTTAGTTGTTTTAGTTTGTCCAGCAATGAGTTGGCCGGCAAGGCTTTTAACAAACGCCCGTCATCACGCCATTCTGCTGGTAGCTGATACGTTTTGTCGAACAGCACGGCCAAGCGCCGGATCCGGGCAATATCCTTACCCATCATTAATGTCAGTTGATGCGTTTTGTACAAGGCATCGCGACATGTTTCCTCGCAATTCTGCGGCACCGGATTGACTAATACCCAGTGGCCTTTCAACTCCTGCATGTTTTGCGCGGAAAATGTATCGTAGCCGGAGAACTCATCGACTGAGGTAACTTGCGGTGGATTGATCAGCGCGCCATTGTTGGTGCCTAATTTAACTATCTCGGGATTTTTTGCCAAAAACCAAGCAAACCCAAAGGGCACGATGGACATGGCAAATATCACTATGATGGTGATGCGGTTTTTTTTATATTGATTATCCACGGTTTATTTTTCGACTACTGATCCAAATAAATAGGGCTGTTAATGTCAGCGCCAATCCGAACCATTGTACTGCATAGGCTCTATGTTTTTCAGGCGGGATTGCGACGGCGATCTTCCATTGCCGTTGGTAGCCCTCGGGCTGCGCCGGATCAAGTTCGATCTGATAATCGGCCAACGCATATCCCAACTTATCTGCCAAGAGTTTGCTATCTAAAACTTGTACCCTGACCGGCCAAGTCTCCCCTGGAATTTCCGCACCCTTTAATTTCAGACCAGGCTCGAGAAAATGGTTGATTCTGCCACGCACTTGTTGCGTAGCCATGCCGATACTGATGTCCGGTAAAACTTCACGTGAGTCGCCTAATTCGACCCAGCCGCGGTTGACCAATATGCCTGGCTGGCCGCCGTCGGGCAAAAACGGGGTTAAAACCAGGTAGCCGGGTTTACCGTTCAGCATTTGGTTATCCAGCAAAATCTGGTGACTAGCATCGTAATGACCACTCACTAGCACGGGTCGATAGCGTAAAACATCCGTATCGATTTCAGTTTGCCGAGTTAAATCCAAGGCTTCCGCATTGGCAGCATCTTGCTGTTGCGCCAATAAAATCGTCTTCTGTTCGCCGCGTCCCAATTGCCAAACGCCCAAACTGCAAAGCAAGCCGAATAACAGCAGATATCCGATTAGCGCGAGAAATGAGCAACGGAATTCGATACCCATCGTGCTAAATTTGATCATAAATGAAAGCTCCAGTATGAATATGCGCTATTGGCAAGCGTACCCGAATCGCCGAGAATGCAGGTTTTTATTTATTAACGCCGCCATGCTCATCAAAACGCTCACTATCGTCGCCTTCCTGGCCATCGTCATCAGTCTTGGCTCCGCGCTGTTTCATATTGTCAAACACAAGGAAGACAGCGATTCGGCAAAGACTGCCAAGGCGTTGACCATGCGGATCGGCCTGTCGCTGGCTTTGTTCATTCTGTTGTTCATCGCCTACGCCACCGGGATAATTCAACCCCACGGCATCGGTGCCCGCATGCATGCCAATCAAAACCCGCCAACAACAATGTCAAACCCCTAAGAACCGACAAAAAAAAAGCGCGATCTGCACAGACCGCGCTTTTTCCGTTGTACTTAACAGCTTTTACATCATGTAAACGAACACGAACAGACCCAACCAGACCACGTCAACAAAATGCCAATACCAAGCAGCGGCTTCAAAGGCAAAGTGGTTTTCCGGTGTGAAATGACCTTTCCAGCTTCTGAACAACACTACCGATAAAATAATCGCGCCGACGCAAACATGAAAGCCATGAAAACCTGTCAGCATGAAGAAGGTTGAACCATAAATACCTGAGCCCAATGTCAGACCCATTTCGTGATAGGCTTCGTAATACTCAGTCGCTTGAAATCCCACGAACAAAAAGCCCAAACCAACGGTAGCGATTAAACCTTTTATCAGTTGGTCGCGATTTTTAGCTAGTAAGCCGTGATGCGCCCAGGTGCAGGTTACGCCACTAGACAAAAGCAACAGGGTATTCAGGAACGGTAAACCAAAAGCTCCCATCGGTTCGAAATCACCACCCACCTTACCGGGACCATTAGTCGGCCATACTGCTTGGAACGCCGGCCACAAAGTATCGTGTGTCGAACGACCAGGGCCACTTGGAAGGCCTGTCTCGCCCAACCAAGTCACGGATAAATTACGGGTGTACCAAAGCGCGCCGAAGAAAACGGCGAAGAACATGACTTCGGAAAAAATGAACCACATCATACCCATCCGATAGGAAATACCGACGCCATGATTGTACATACCGGATTCGCTCTCGGTTGACTGCAAGGCAAACCACAACCCCAGCATCACCAAAAAAATTACGAAACCCGTCAGCATCATCCCGGAACCTATCGACGAACCGTTCAAATGATTAGCAAACCCGGCCAGCGTCATCATCAAGCCGCCGGTAGCTAAAACCGGCCACACGGCTTTATGCGGTATGTAATAACTATCGTGTGTAGACATATCCTTCCCCTCTATTTTTTACTGATGTTAGTGTTATCAAAAAAAGTGTATGCAAGCGTGACGGTCTTATAGCGTTCGGGTAACGTCGGTTCTACAACGAAACGGACCGGCATGGTTTTTTCTTCGTTCGCAGCAAAGGTTTGTTCGGTAAAGCAAAAGCACTGGGTCTTTTTAAAAAATTCTGCGGCCAGGCCCGGCGTAATACTGGGTATGGCTTGCGCAATCATCGGCTGATTACTCGTGTTTTTCGCATAAAAATTAACCGTGTAGTACTCACCCGGATGTACTTTCATGCTTTTCACTTCGGAGCGGAACAACATGGGAGTGGACTCGTTTAAGGATGTGAGAAACTCTACTGTCACCTCCCTACTTTTATCCACCTCATACGCCGTTTCTTGAACGGCTTGACCTTCAACTTTACCGTTCAAGCCGGTCAAATCGCAAAGCACATCGTAAAGCGGCACCAAAGCATAACCAAAACCAAACATGGCAATTGCGACAAGCGCCAATTTACGGACCAACTTGGTATTTTTTTGCCCAAGATCCTCGCTCATTGCGAGATTGCCTTAATGACCGCAAATACGTATATCGTGAAGGCCACAGCAAACAAAACCAAAGCCGTCAAAATGTTTTTCTTTTTTGTATCCATTTCATTACCCAATAAGCCATGTCAAACGACATGGCTTATTTCAGTCACTCATTTCAAGCTTTAAAAATGCTCGGTAGGGATTCTCGCCGGCGGCGTGCTGAAGGTGTGATAAGGTGCAGGCGAAGGCACTGTCCACTCCAGACTGTGTTTGCTGGCATCTTCCCAAACCTCGTCACTGACTTTTTCGCCGGTTCCACCACGGATGGTATCAATGACGATGTACACGAACAACAATTGGCTAAAACCGTAGATAAACGCGCCAATACTGGACACCATATTCCAATCAGCAAATTGAATCGCGTAATCGGGGATACGACGCGGCATGCCGGCTAGACCCAAGAAATGTTGCGGGAAGAACAATATGTTCACCGACACAGCTGACAACCAAAAATGTAATCTGCCGATTTTCTCGTTGTACATATTGCCAGTCCATTTAGGCAACCAGAAATAACCGGCAGCCATCAGGATGAAAATAGAAGCCGGCACCAAGGTGTAATGGAAGTGAGCGACGATGAAATAGGTGTCGTGGTATTGGAAATCCACCGGCGCTACCGACATCATCAAACCGGTGAAACCACCCATGGTAAACAGCACTACAAACGCTATCGAGAACAGCATAGGCGTTTCGAAGGTCATCGAGCCTTTCCACATGGTGGCGGTCCAGTTGAACACTTTTACGCCGGTCGGAATCGCGATCAGCATGGTGGCATACATAAAGTACAACTCACCGGCAACAGGCATACCCACGGTAAACATGTGGTGAGCCCAAACGATAAAAGACAAGAACGCAATCGCACCGGTCGCGTAAACCATAGAGGCATAACCAAACAGCGGTTTACGGGCAAACACCGGAATGATGGTGGATGCCACACCGAAAGTCGGCAGAATCATGACATACACTTCAGGGTGACCGAAGAACCAGAAAATGTGCTGATACAACACCGGATCGCCGCCGCCAGCCGCATCGAAGAAGCTGGTATCGAAGAATTTGTCGGTCAGCAACATGGTTACCGCACCGGCAAATACCGGCATGATAGCGATCAACAAAAACGCTGTGATCAGCCAAGTCCAAACGAACAAAGGCATTTTCATCAAGGTCATGCCGGGCGCCCGCATGTTGAAAATGGTAGCGATCACGTTGATCGCACCCATGATCGAAGAGATACCCAGTAAATGCACAGAGAAAATAGCGAAAGGAAACGATTTACCGTTTTGAAAAACCAAGGGCGGATAAAAAGTCCAACCGCCGGATGGTGCACCACCTTCCATGAACAAAGTGCTGGCCAACAGTAAGACACCTGCTACCAACATCCAGAAGCTCATGTTGTTCATCCGCGGCAAGGCCATATCCGGCGCGCCGATCATCATCGGAATCATCCAGTTGGCCAAGCCGACGAACGCCGGCATTACCGCGCCGAATACCATCACCAGGGCATGCATGGTGGTCATCGAGTTGAAGAAGTTAGGATCGACAAATTGCAGGCCAGGCTCGAATAACTCGGAGCGAATGACCAATGCCATGGCACCACCGACAAAAAACATTATCAGACCGAATACCAGATACAAGGTGCCTATATCTTTGTGGTTGGTGGTAAATATCCACCGTAAAACGCCCTTTTCGGGGCCGTGATCGTGGTGATCGTGATGATCATCATGTTCAGCTACGACAGCAGTCATACTTTATACCTCAGCAAAAATTAGAAAATGAGTTCATTGCGAAAATCAGTGAATTACTCATCATCGTCCCATTTGGGTGTGATTTTATTAGGCTGAATCTCATCACCCACGTTGTTACCCAATGCCGGCGCGTTTCTGATGTAAGTAATCAGCTCGGCCAATTCGTCATCCGGCAATTTTTTGAAGGCCGGCATTTTGCTCGTACCTGCCTGAATAAAACCAATCAGCTGATCCATATTGCCGGTGACTTTCGCGCTGCCTCGCAACGCAGGGAACCAACCGGAGATACCGTTACCGTCGATCTGGTGGCAAGCCACGCAGTTTTTCAGATAAACAGACTCACCTTTTGCCATCAGCGTATTGCGGGTTTGGTCGCTCAAGTCAGGCTTCTGATTTTGCTTATCCAAAGTCGCTTTAACCCAGGCATCGTATTGATCTTGCTCCATCGCAATCACCACCACCGGCATGAAACCGTGGTCGCGGCCGCACAACTCGGTACATTGACCACGGTAAGTGCCGGGTTTATCGACTGAGGTCCAAGCTTCGTTCACAAAACCGGGGTTGGCGTCTTTTTTCCAGCCCAGATCCGGAACCCACCAGGAGTGAATCACGTCCGCTGCAGTAAACAGGAAGCGAATTTTTTTACCAACCGGCACCACCAGCGGCTTATCGACGTTCAGCAGGTAGTTGGGGACGTTACGCGGATCCATAGAACTAACCCTATGGGTTTTTTCGCTGGCCTCGTCTAAATGGCTTTCGAAATGCACGCCGCTATCCAGGTATTCGTACTCCCAATACCATTGTTTACCGGTGACTTTGATACTCATCTCTGAGTCCTGCACCTTGTCCAAATCGATCACGGCTTTGGTGGCAGGAATCGCCATACCCACCAGAATCAGCGTGGGAATGATGGTCCAGATGATCTCGACAGTCGTATTCTCATGAAACTGCTCGGCTTTATGACCCTTTGATTTACGATGATGATAAATCGAGTAAAACATAGTGCCGAACACCGCGATCCCAATAAACACACAGATCCACAGAATCAGCATGTGCAAATCGTAAAGCTCGTTACTGAGTTGCGTCACGCCCTTCATCAGGTTGAGTGTATAGTCCGCATGCGCAGTCCCCAAGCCTAAAGCCATCAGGACCAGACAAGCGAGCAGTTGCTTTGTTTTCTTCACGGAGCAGCCTCCCCATTGGTAGTTATAAACTTGTATGCGTTATATCTTCGTAATATCGTCGCAAGACCATTTAACCGGCGAACAATTCCATTTACTGATAATTATCATAAATTAACTGGGCAATTTTAACCCATGACTCACCCACAAACCAGAAGAGGTTTTCCCGTTTGTAAAAAATACACATAAAAAAGGCTTGGGAGCATCGCTGCTCGCAAGCCTTTTGTTGCATATTAGAGACAGATTTATGCTGTCATTACTTCAATGCGTCAGAATAAGCCATATCGAATTTCGGAATGTGGTTATCCAGCCAGCCTTTCACCAATTGACCGACGTCCTCGGTGACTTCTGCTTCACCGGCATGGAATTTTTTCTGCAAATCCGCGCAGATACCGATCAATGCTTCATGCTCGGCTTTGTGTCTATCATAACCGCCAAAGCCTTTAGCAACCATTTCCCTTTCTTCGTGAGCAAAGTGATCGACCACGTAGGTAATCAATGCATCCAGCGAAGCGCCAACAGTAGCGCGCTCCGCGCCGCCCGTGGCCTCATCGTACAGTTTATTCAGCAAACCGAATAAGGTTTGATGTTCTTGGTCGGCAAATCCGACATTCGTGCCATACTGAGCCGCAGTCCAAGTAATTAAAGCCATATAACGTCTCCTGGTTGTTTTTGTAATGGAGTCGTCATTTTGAACATCTGTTAATCATTTTTTTTGATGTACATCAACTTTTTGCCAGTTTGGTAAACTCAAGTTCGTCGCCAAAAACTCAAAGTCGGCAGCAGCCAAAAATGGCAGAACACCCAACAGCGGCGCCTCTATCACTTCGCGCAAAAACGCCAGATTGCCATCGAAACCGGGCATCTTAGGGTCAATTTGCACCGCCACCCAACCGGCGCAGGACAAACCGCTCCGGCGTATGGCCGACATCGTCAAGCGCGCGTGATTGATACAACCCAGCCTGACACCCACCACCAGAATCACCGGCAAACGTAACGCTTGCGCCAGACCGGCATTGTCCAAATCACTGCTCAACGGCGAATACCAGCCACCCGCCCCTTCGACCAGCACTACATCAACCCGTTGTTGTAATCGTACAAATCCGTCCGCAATAACATCCATCGAAACTTCAACACCACCACAAGCCAGATGCGGAGAAATTGCCGCTTCAAAAGCGTAGGGATTGATTTCCCGGTATTCCAGTGGCACTGAAGCGTATTGCTGCATCAGTAGTGCATCGGAATTTTTCAGCATGCCGTCATGCCATTCACAGCCGGCGGCCACCGGTTTCATTCCCACCGCACTTAAGCCTTGCATTTGCAGACAGCGCATCAAGGCAATAGTTGTCCAGGTTTTGCCGACATTCGTATCGGTGCCGGTAATGAAGAACGCAGATTTCATGACCTTGCCCGCACGAAGATAATTTCGTAGCTGGCCACTATTTCGCCGTTTACCATGCTGTTTTCGTAGTGCCGCATCATGCGCTGCAATTGCGAACGGGTGGTGAGCCGCCGATTTCTGGCATCACTAACGTTATGCGCCCCAAGATCTTTTAACTCATGCATCAAAGCCATCACCGAAGGGTAAGACAAACGATACATCACCGTGTCCACATCGACCCGCGCTAAACCGGCAGCCCGTAAAAAACCGCAAATCTGCCCCGCACTATAAAAATCGTTAACATGAGCAAAGTCGTCCACACCAGTCCAAGCCGCTTTCAGCTCTCTTAAGGTCTCCGGACCGAAGGTTGAAAATACCAGTTGCCCACACTGGCGCAATAATCGCCGCACATCGGCAAACACCGCCGGCAAGTCCTGACACCACTGCACGGCCAGATTCGAATAAACCTGTTGCAAACTGTTATCCGCAAACGGTAGTTTTTCGGCATCGGCACAAACATATTCGACCGGTAAAGCACCGTTGTTCCGTCGCGACGTTTGCAGCATGGGCAACGCAATATCCAATGCCAAACAAGACTGATTCAGACAATCTAAGGGCAAACGGCGCGTCAAAAAACCGGTGCCGCACCCAACGTCCAGCACCCAACCCGGCGCGGATTGCAACGGAAATTTTTGCAGCAAGGCCAATCCCACCTGGCGTTGCAACATCGCCGCCGAATCATAACTCCCAGCCGCCGCCGCAAATGAACGCCTAATTTTGGCTTTATCCAACACGGCAAAACTCATTCAGCCGCGGCAACGATGTCGCATAGCTGCTGGGCGTGCGATAAAAATGGCACATGTCCGGCACTTGCCAGAACATGTAGTGTGACGCGTGTGTTTAAAGTCTTTACAGCTTGCCCGGTTTGCACCGGAATCAAAGTATCTTTATCGCCTTGCATGACCGTGATCGGACAGCGCAACCCCACGACTGACTTGCGCAAATCGCTATTTTTCAGAATTTGCAAACCACCCTGCAACGCATCGCGCGTCGGGGCATCGCACTCCTGCACGGCCAAGCGCAATTGCTGTAACAACTGCCGGCTCTCAGGCAAGCCTTGCACTTGCAAACCCAAAAAGCGTTGCAAGGTCAATTTCGTGTCATCGCTAAGCTGGGCGACAAAACCATCCAACACCTCCGGCCTCACTCCCGGCCAATCGGCAGTCTTAACAAACTTCGGATTGCCTGATAACAAGAACAGCGACTGCAATCGCTCGGGACAGCGCGCCGCCATATCCAAAGCCACCGTCGCGCCCAGTGACCAGCCCAACACGCTAAAGCGATTGACCGGAATCGCATCGAATAACGCGGAAGTAATAGCCGGTAGATCATACGCATCCAACCCGGCACTGCGACCATGACCGGGTAAATCCAGGCAAATCACCTGGCGATGCCGAGCCAACTGCCTGGCAAAATCACGCCAAATGCCGCTATGCATCGCCCAACCGTGCAGCATGACTAATGGTCTGCCCTGGCCGTATATTTCTCTATGAATTTCAGTCATGGCAAAGCCTTAGCCAATGCCTCCAACAAGGCATCGATCTGTTGTTCGGTGTGATTAGCGGAAAAGGTGATCCGCAAGCGAGCGCTGCCGGCCGGCACGGTCGGCGGTCTAATCGCACTGACCCAAAAACCTTGTTCCAGCAAGCGTTGACTAGCCGCCACGGTTTGGCCGCTGTCGCCAATCAGAACAGGTTGAATCGCGGTAAAAGAGTCCATTAGTCGCAGGCCTTGTTGTTGCGCACCTTGCCGGAAACGGGAGATTAGATTTTGCAACTGTTCGCGCCGCCAAGACTCAGCTTGCAACACCCGCAAACTGGCGCGAGTCGCCTCGGCCACAGCCGCCGGCAGCGCGGTAGTAAACACATAACTCCGGGCTTTTTGAATCAACATCTCGATCAAATCCTCGGAACCGGCCACAAAGGCACCGAACGTCCCAAATGCCTTGCCTAAAGTCCCGATTAGAATGGGTACGTCATCCTGACTCAAACCGAAATGCTCGACAATGCCGCCGCCGTTTTTACCGAGTACGCCAAAACCATGGGCATCGTCGATCAGCAAACCGGCATGATGCTTTTCTGCCAACGCCACCATGTCCGGCAGCGGTGCCAAATCGCCATCCATGCTGAACACGCCGTCGCTGACCACCAAAGCCTTGCCCACAGTATTCGACAGCTTAGCCTGCAAGTCTTGAACATCCGCATGCCGATAGCGCTGAAAGCGCGCCCGCGACAATAAACCCCCATCCAGCAGTGAAGCGTGATTCAAGCGGTCCTCCAACACAGTATCACTGCGACCCAGCAATGCGGAAATCACACCCAGATTTGCCATATAGCCAGTGGAAAACAGCAAGGCCCGCTCCCGCCCGGTAAAAGCCGCCAATTCTTCTTCCAAAGCATGATGGGCAGCGCTGTGCCCACAAATCAGATGTGCAGAACCACTACCAACGCCGTAGCGATCCACAGCCGATTTGAATGCTGCCGCGACCTCGGCATGATTGGCCAGCCCCAGATAGTCGTTACTGCAAAAATTGATTAATTGTCGACCATCGACATTCTGCATGATGCCTTGCGGACCATCGACTACCCGGCGGCACCGATACAGGTTGTCCTGCTCCAGCCGCCGCAGTTCACCGGCGAAGTCGTAGAAAGCGTTGGCCATTAAGCGTAACTTGATCCACCCATCCGCACACCCAAACGCTCGAACAACTGCTGGTCATGGTTGGTCATCGGGTTATCGGTGGTCAGCAGTTTATCGCCGTAGAAAATCGAATTGGCGCCGGCCAAGAAACACAGAGCCTGCATCTCGTCGCTCATGGCTTTGCGGCCAGCTGACAGACGTACCCGCGATTGCGGCATTAGAATTCTAGCGACGGCGATGGTGCGTACAAACACGATAGGATCTAGCGCTTCTATTCCGTGCAACGGCGTACCTTCCACCTGCACCAACATATTGATAGGCACACTTTCCGGATGCTTGGGCATATTGGCTAGTTGCAACAACAACTTGGCGCGGTCAGTCTCCGACTCGCCCATACCGACAATCCCGCCGCAGCAGACGTTGATACCGGCATCGCGCACCCGCTCCAGCGTATCCAAGCGGTCTTGATAGGTACGGGTGGTAATGATTTCGGAATAATAGTCTTCGGATGTATCCAAGTTGTGGTTGTAATAATCCAGGCCGCCGTCTTTCAAGGCTTGAGTCTGCTTATCGCTGAGCATGCCCAACGTGACGCAAGTCTCCATACCCAGCGCCTTCACGCCCTGCACCATTTCGACTACCCGCTCTATGTCCCTATCCTTGGGGCTCCGCCAAGCGGCGCCCATGCAAAACCGCGATGCGCCCTGCTCTTTGGCTTGCTGTGCGGCTTTTAACACCGCATCGACCGGCATCAAAGCTTCAGGGTTCAGATCGGAATCGTAGCGCGCACTTTGCGGGCAATAACCGCAATCCTCGGAACAGGAACCGGTCTTGATACTCAATAGACTGCTAACCTGTACCTCGTTAGGATCGAAATACACTCTATGCACGCTTTGCGCCTGATAAATCAGATCGTTAAACGGCAGTGCCAACAATGCTTCGACTTCGGGTAATTGCCAGTCGTGACGGATGGTAGCCGCTGATTCCAAGGGTTTCTGGCTTGCAGACATTCTGATAATCTCCGAGAGTAAGGACAACAGCGGCGCTAGCCGACTTATCAACCTATATTTAAAATTATGGTAAACAACTGGCTGAACATTATACAGAAGAAATTGCTGCCGCCACGTTGTGTGTTATGCGCAAGTCCGGGATACGGCAATTTGGATTTATGCCTGGGCTGCTTAACCGACCTGCCGCGCAACCTGTCTTGCTGCTACCGATGCGGGGAACACTTCGAGACCGCAATAGAGGTGCCGCAACTCTGCGGCCGTTGCCTAAAGAAATCGCCCGCCTTCGATGAGACCTATGCGCCATTTTTGTACCAAAGCCAAATGCGTTATTTGGTCGGCCAATTGAAGTTTGCCAACGATTATAAAAACGCCCGCTTAATGGCAGCCTTGCTGGCTCAACATATTGCCGATAGTGCGGAACTGCCGGATTGCCTGTTACCCGTACCGCTGTATCCCAGGCGCTATCGGGAACGTGGTTTCAATCAGTCGATAGAAATTGCCCGGCATTTGTCCAGGGAACTCGGCATTCCGCTGGATTTAAATAGCTGCGCTCGCCAGCGCGATACCTGCCATCAAACCGGCTTACCGGCGAAGCAGCGCCGGAAAAACATGCGTTTGGCGTTTAAGGTCGTTAAACCATTAAATTTTCAACATATTGCAATCATAGACGACGTCATGACCACCGGCGCTACCGCCTCTGCGCTGGCGGCAGCGCTAAAGCAAGCCGGGGTTGGCAAAGTTGATGTCTGGGTTTGCGCCCGCGCTTAAAGAAACACCTCAATTATCCCGGACGGCCGAGGCTGGGTGCGGCAAACCGGAATTTTGCAAGGCGTTCAGAACAGTCAGCAACTTTTCTCGCCGCGAACCCAGCAATTGAAAGCCATGCATCAGCATAGTGATTTCATCCTGCAAATTTTGTTGATCGACGCCCATGACTTCTAAGGCATCGACGGCAGAGGCCAGCGCCACTTCGTACTTACTTTGGTAAGGCCGCTTGAAGCGCGCCTGAAAACCATCACGCAATTTTTGCAGCAATGCCTCGAAACGCTGCTCGGTGAAATCCTCGGCTTGCATGCGCTCCAGCAACAACTGCTCGGCATCGAAGACCTCTTCGTGAAAAGCCTGCCGATAGGCCGTGCATAGCTGCTCCACCAACTCGCGATGCGGCCCCTGCTGCCCTTGCAGTTGCGCAACCAATCGAGCCGCGTTTTCTTCCAGGCTAAACATCGGCCGTTGATAACGCATCGCATGCAAAGCCTCCAAGGTCGTCAGCAATTCGACCAATCTAGGCTCGGCATAATTTTCAGTTTCCAGCCAGCGATAAAACAGCTGTTTGAAGGTATTCGGAAAACGGCCGAACTGCTCGCAGTAGGCTTCTACAAATTCGCCGGTAAAACGCTCCAGCTCCGGTTGATCGAGCAATTGATGTTTCATCGCCGACAACAGCCGCCGGCTCAACTCGCTGACACTAAGCTCCGTTTTATCGGCTGCAAGCCAGGAATTAACCGCCGCAGTCGGTTCGCTATCGGCAATATCGGCCACCGTATGTTTGAACGGCGCGGGGGTTAACAAGGCTTGCCAGTAATCCAACAGCCCATTGCCGGCCGTTTCGCTGCCGATATGCTTGATAATATTGTCCGCCAACGCAAACAAACAACGGCTAGCCGGAGAATTGGCGGCTAAATCCACCACCGACATTTGCAAAGCGACGGCTTTAGGCAGATTTTCGTCGCGAATGACAAAACCGCCGTACTCCACTTTCAGTTTCAAACATTTTTCCGCCACGGCGGCAAAGCGTCGATAGGTATCGGTCGCGGCCGGATAATCAACGGCCTGATTGACGACCACGCGCAGGCTGCCCGAATACTGACGGGCATTCAAAGCCTTCAGCAGCGCAAAGGCATCGGTTAGCGCCGCCGGATCACCGCTGACCACTAAAAACGTAGATTGCGCCAACTCGATAAAGCGCAACACGGTTTCGGTATGCGTCGCAGCGGTGTCGATCAAAAAATAATCGAATTGCGCCTCCAGCTCGGTCAATGCTTCCAACAGCTTAGTCATCTGCGCGGCAGAAACAGGTATGCCGCCCATTAAACTTGCGGCGGACACCACGCCCACATCCTCGGCGGTTTTCAGCAAAACCTCAGCAATCGTTTTTTCGCCGGATAGCACCTGCTCCAAACGGTGCGCCGGCCGCAGCCCGAGTAATGTGTTGATATTGGACAAGCCGGTATCGACATCCAATACACAAACGCGCTTGCCGCGCAATGCCATCGCTGCCGCTACATTAGCCACCACACTGGTTTTACCGACGCCGCTCTTGGCCCCGGCAAACGCAATAATGTGCGGTTTTGATTGAGCGTCAGCGCTGTCCTGTTCTGAAAAATGTAAACTGTCCATCGTGGCAATGAAATAGGCTGTTTAGGTCGGATTTAGATCGGCAAACCAAGCCAGCCGAATTCAAACGATATTGTAAGCCCAATCTTACAAATTCATGAATTCATAGCATAAACCTAGGTTGCACATATCGGGGCCTTAGCGGCGAGCGGTCGATTCGCCGCCATCTTCACGTATAATGCACCATCCACAAAACTACTGCATACCCCATGACCACCCCTCGTCTCGCCTGGGCTATTACCGGCTCCGGACACTATATTGAAGAATGCCTTGACTTCATGCTGACGCTGGATAACGTCGATCTGTATTTGAGTCAGGCCGGTGAGGAAGTATTGAAAATGTACGGCATCCGCCTGGACGACGTCAGAGCCAAGATGCCTGTATATCGGGACAAAGCCGCCTCCGCGCCGCCAGTGGGCTTGTTTTATAAGGGCTATTACCACACCTTTGTGATGGCCCCCACCACCTCAAATACCATCGCCAAATGCGTGCTGGGCATTGCCGACTCCTTGGTGACCAACTTGTATTCCCAGGCCGGCAAATGTCGCGTGGAAAGTATCGTCTACCCTTGCGACACCCAGCCGGAAATCGAAACCACCGCGCCCGGTAAGAAAAAATTCATGGTCTATCCGCGCCCTATCGATCTGGAAGCCACCGATAAAATCCGTTCTTTTCCTTACACACAAGTGGTTGATGATGTCGAGCAGCTAATCGTCGCGGTAAACGCCCGCCTAGCCAGCCTATGACCGAGCGCATCCTGTTCATCACCGGCCGACTGGCGGAAAAGCAAGTCCGGCAAGTATTGGAGAAAATGCAGCCGGAATTTCAATACAAAGTGTATGTGATGGGCGTAACGGTGGCCGCGTTGATTACCAGCGACATGATCATCCGCCGCATGCCCGACGCGCAAGGCGCTGATCGGGTGATCTTACCTGGCCGCTGCCGCGGCGATCTGGAGGCGCTGGGCCAGCACTTTGGCGTGCCGTTCGAGCGTGGTCCAGAAGAGATCAAAGATCTGCCCCAGCATTTTGGCATGGCCGCCCAGCATTACGACCTGAGCCAATACCAAACCAAAATTTTCGCGGAAATTACCGATGCACCCAGCATCAGCGTCGAGGCGGTGATCGAGCGGGCTTATTACTACAAAGCCAACGGCGCCGACGTCATCGACATTGGCTGCCTGCCCGGCACGCCGTTTCCGCATCTGACCGAGTGCATTCGCACCTTGAAACAAGAAGGCTTCACCGTCAGCATTGACTCCTTGGAAGACGCCGACCTGCTGGCCGGCGGCCAGGCTGGGGCCGATTACATGCTCAGCTTGACCACCAAAAGCCTGTGGATAGCTGAGGAAGTGGCGACCACGCCGATTCTGATTCCGGAAACGCACGGCGACTTGAGCACGCTGGATAAAGCCATCGAAATCTTGAGCGCGAAAAACCGCGCCTTCATCGTCGACCCGATTCTGGACCCGATTCACTTCGGTTTCACCGACTCCATCGTCCGCAATCATGAATTCCGCCGCCGCTATCCGCAGGTAGAAATGATGATGGGGGTCGGCAATCTCACTGAACTGACCCACGCCGACACCTCGGGCATAAATGCGATGTTGCTGGGGATTTGCTCAGAGCTGAATATCAACCATATTCTGGCTACCGAAGTGAGTAAACACGCGCGGCGGGCGATCAAGGAAGCCGACAGCGCCCGCCGCATCATGTACACCGCCAAGCAGCACAATACCCTGCCCAAACACATCGCCCCGGATTTGCTGACCGTGCATGATAGCTCGCCGTTTTTGAATAGCCGCGAGGAAATCGCAAGTTTGGCAGCGGAAATTAAAGACCCCAGCTACCGTATTCAAGTCAGCAGCGAAGGCATTCATGTGTTCAACCGCGATGGTCTGCACACGGCGCAAGACCCCTTCGATTTGTACCCTAAGTTGCACGTGGAAACCGACGGCGGCCACGCCTTTTATCTGGGTGTGGAACTAGCGCGCGCCGAAATCGCCTGGCAGCTGGGCAAGCGTTTCACCCAGGATCAGCAACTAAGCTGGGGCTGCGCCGCGCAAGGCACCGAGCCAACCGTGGATTTACATACTTTCAAACCGGCTGGCAGCACCCTAAAAAAGCACGAAGACTAAGCCGTTTGTCAGTGGCAGTTGTTGCAAACTCGACAAGCCGCTACGCTTTTCTCCGCATTGATCCTCGCTAAAACCCCGTAATTAAGGCCCTAGCCGCATTTGGTATTGCTCTTGCTTGGGTTTAACCAAACCTAATCAAGAGCCTCTTACATGAAATCTAAACAAGCGAATGCGCATGACTAAGTTCCCTTTAAAACTGGCCGTCGCCACCAAAGACAATATTTCCATCAACGAACATTTCGGCCACGCCACAAAATTTTCGGTGTATAGCGCCAGCGAGACCCGCTGCGAGTTACTGGAAACCCGTGAAGTGGCACACTACTGCCTGGGCCAACACGCCGACGAGTCCGCAATGCCCGGCATTTTGGAAACCATTAAAGATTGTTATGCGGTGTTCGTGGCGCGCATCGGTGACGGTCCGACCGCAAAAGTTAACGCCATCGGCGTCCGCGCCGTATCGGAATATGCGTATGCAGCGGTCGAGGAATCCTTGCTGGACTATGCTAAACGCACCGCCGCCGGCGAGGAGATCGGATGACGCCCGAACACGTCGCACAATGGGTGAACAGCCATCCCCTAAGCCCCATCCACGTCGATTGCGCGGTAACGGTGATGCTGAAAATCATCGACGGCAAATGCAAAATGCGGGCAACTGAAAAAGTGGTGATGGAACTGCTCTACGACTGTGTCAAACACTTGCCGGGGCAAATTCTGCAAGCCGATCTGCATCCTTTGATCGAGACCGCCCGCGCCGACGAAGACGACGAAGCTTTGAAAAACTTGATATACGAAAAACGCCTGATGGCGGAAACCGCGATTTCTCGCCCGGTGATGAAAGGTTTTAAAGCCATGATCCGGGAGCAAGGCCTGCTTGAGCGTCGAGAAGAACAGGAAACGGAAGAGTAATGCCTCATTCAATCGAAAAAATCGAAACTCATTTGTCCGCCTAAGTTTGGCGGGCGAAACAAATCGCTACGTAGCGGTGGCAGCGAACGGGTTAGTTCCAGCTTTCTGGTAATCAACTTGAAGCGCTGCGCAATCAAATCGGCATAACTGCCACTGCCCGTTTGGCGTTGATGAAAAGCCGCATCATAGGCTTTACCACCCCTGCTATCCCGCACCCGATTCATTACATGCTCGGCTTTTAAGGGGTAGTTTTGTTGCAGCCATTCTTTAAATAAATCCGCAGTTTCCAAGGGCAGACGCAGCAGAATGTATTGCACACTCTGTGCGCCGGCTTGATGGGCGGCGCCAACAATGCTTTCCAATTCGTAATCGGTCAGCACCGGAATCAGCGGCGCCACCATCACCCCAACCGGAATCCCCGCTGCCCGCAAGCGGGCGACAGCCTCCAACCGCCGCTGCGACGCCGCAGCCCGCGGCTCCAAGGTTCGCGCCAGCGTTCTATCCAGGGTGGTAATCGACAGATAAACTGACGCCAGACCTTGACCGGCCATGTCCGCCAGAATATCGATGTCGCGTTCGATCAACGCCGACTTGGTGACGATGCTGACCGGATGCCGGGTCTCGGATAACATTTCCAAGATTTGCCGCATGATGCGCTGCTGCCGTTCCAGGGGTTGGTAAGGATCGGTGTTGGTACCCAGGGCCAGCGGTGCGCAGCGATAACTGCGTTTGGCTAGTTCCTCCCGCAGTAATTGGGCGGCATTGGGCTTAACCAGAATTTTACTTTCGAAATCCAGTCCGGCGGAATAACCCAGATAAGCATGGGTCGGCCTGGCAAAACAATAAATACAAGCATGCTCGCAGCCGCGATAAGGATTTATCGACCTGTCGAACGGTATATCCGGCGAATCGTTGTAAGTAATCACGGATTTGGTGCTGTCGATGATCACTTCGGTCGGCAGCGGCGGAAGTGCCGCATCCAGACTGCCCCAACCATCGTCCTCAGCCACCGCGCTTTGCCTTTCAAAGCGCCCAGCAACATTACTGATACTAGCGCGACCTTTATAAATTAATGGCGTAGACATAGCTTCATCTGCAAGCAGCACATAATTTGAGTAAGGGGATTATACCGATCACACGCGAATTCAAGCTTCATGGGTTTTTCGAAGCAGTCCGCTCATGGCATTGGGTAGCCGGGTCTGAGGCTTAGTCGAAGATTCAGTCTAATAGGAAAAATGACCGTGCAAAAAAAAGCTCGCATCGCTGCAAGCTTTTTAAATTCAGGCCGTTGGTTTATCGGGACCACTAATTGATCAAAAACTCCGAAAAGAACACGTCGCGAAAGCCGTCGCTATTTTGACTCTTGGTCAACAAATCGGTGATCAATTGTTTGGTCTTCATTCGCAGCGCTTCGCGCTGTTCCATGGTTTGCAAGTCGGCGCTTTTCATGCCGCTCAGCATCATGATCATCTCATGCCGTAAAACCGGCATATATTTTTTGATTTTTTCGACGTGTTCGGCGCCTTCCGCCAGTAGTTGCACATTCAGCATCAAATATTTTTTAGGCTCGGCCAGATTGACGGTGAATTTAGGTTTCATCTCCACATACTCAATAACCGGACCTGCGCTCTCGTCGGCTTTCTTCTCGCCGGAATTGGCCCAAGTCATCGTCGGTAACAGCATCAAACTGATCAACAATATAAATGTTCGCACGGTTTCCTCATATAATGTGATGGTTAGACCAAAAGTATATTCCATTTTCACCATTAATCACCATGAAACCACAAGCTATCGGCCCGGTCATGATAGACATTGAGGCCCACAGCCTCAGCGCGCTGGACAAAGAAAAAATTGCTCACCCCAATACCGGCGCCTTAATCCTGTTCGCTAGAAATTACGACAGTCCTCGGCAAGTCGCCGATTTGATTAAACAAATCCGCGCCGCGCGTAATGGCGACATTTTGATCGCCGTCGATCAGGAAGGCGGTCGGGTGCAACGCTTTCAAACCGGCTTTACCCGCTTGCCGGCGGCAGCATTTTACGCAGAGCAACCCGAGTTGGCAGAAGCTGCCGGCTGGCTGATGGCTAGTGAACTGCTGGCGGTGGATGTGGACTTTAGTTTCGCGCCGGTGCTGGATGTGGATTGCGGCGTTAGCGAGATCATCGGCAACCGCTCATTTTCCCAAGACGCGAAATTAGCCGGAGAACTGGCCGGCGCGTTTCGACAAGGCATGCGTAGCGCCGGCATGGCGGCCACCGGCAAACACTTTCCCGGCCATGGCGCGGTGGCGCTGGACTCGCATTTGACGCTGCCGGTCGACGAGCGCGACTTGGAAACCATCCGCCGGCAAGATCTATTGCCGTTCAAACAACTGATTGAACAAGGCCTGGAAGCCATCATGCCGGCTCATGTGGTTTATCCGCAAGTGGACCGCTATCCGGCCGGTTTTTCCAGCTTCTGGTTACAGACCATTCTGCGCGGCGAACTGGGCTTTGATGGCGCCATTTTCAGCGACGATCTAAGTATGGAAGGTGCGGCGAGCATAGGCGACTTCACCGAACGCGCCGGTCTTGCCCAGCAAGCCGGCTGCGATATGCTGCTGGTTTGCAACAATTCGGCAGCCGCCGAACAAGTGCTGGACAAGTTGCCTATCAGCCAAAGCAGTAAACGCGAACAACGCTTACAAGCCATGCGCGGTAAATGCCTGCTCGACAAGGACGCCTTGGTAAAAAATGACAAATGGCAAACCGTTTCCAAACAAATCACGGAGTTTTATGAATCCCATGCTTGAAGAAATCGGCATCGTTAAACAACACGCGCTGTTGCTACACAGCGCCGAGGAAGTCGAAGCGGCGTTGGATGGCATGGCGGCGGCGATCACCGACAAACTGCAAGACAGCAATCCGTTGGTGTTGTGCGTCATCAACGGCGGCATCATCGCTACCGGCAAATTACTGCCCCGCCTGGACTTTCCGTTAAATCTGGACAGCGTCCACGCCAGTCGTTACCGCAACACCACCTCCGGCAGCGACATACATTGGCTGTTTAAACCCACGACACCGTTGGCCGGCCGCACGGTCTTGATAGTCGACGATATTCTCGACGAAGGCCATACGCTGCATGCCATTGTCGAATATTGCCGGGAACAAGGTGCTAGCGCCGTATACACGGCCGCACTGTTCGACAAAGACCTGCAAGTCACCAAACCTATCGAGCCGGACTTTATCGGCCTGACAGTCGCCAACCATTATCTGTTTGGCTACGGGATGGATTACAAGGGTTATCTTAGAAATGCGCCAGGCGTATTTGCCTGTAAGGAAGTGTTATGACATTAGCCATCATCGGCGGCACCGGCCTCACTCAGATCGAAGCATTGACAATCACCGGTGAAGAACGTCTCTCGACACCTTTCGGCGAGCCATCCGCAGCTTATGTGCTCGGCGAGTTAGACGGCCAGAAATTGGTTTTCCTGGCCCGCCACGGCAATCCGCACCGGATTCCGCCGCACAAGATCAACTACCGAGCCAATATCTGGGGTTTAAAACAGCTGGGCGTTTCCGAGATTATCGGCGTCGCGGCGGTCGGCGGTATCGGCGCAAAGATGGCACCGGCCGTTATTGCGATTCCGGATCAATTGATAGACTACAGCTATGGTCGGGAACATACGTTTTTTGCCGACGATCTGGAGCATGTCACGCATATCGATTTCACCGAGCCCTACACACCGTCACTCCGCGCCCGCATTATGCAAGCCGCGCATCAGGCAAACATTTCGATAACTTCCTCAGGCACTTACGGCTGCACCCAAGGACCGCGACTGGAAACCGTAGCCGAAATCAAACGAATGGCTAACGACGGTTGCGACTTGGTGGGCATGACCGGCATGCCGGAAGCCTCACTGGCGCGGGAACTGGGTTTGGCTTATGCAAATATCTCGGTGGTAGCCAATTGGGCGGCTGGTGTGGTGGAGGGTGAAATCACCATGGCCGAGATCGAGAAAAACTTGGAAGTTGGCATGGCCAATGCGATCGCCTTGCTGAAAGCAACAGTATTGTTCAACGACTAGCAGAAACAGAAACGGATTTTGACGGAGCCCGGATGCCCCACCAAAATCCGCAAATTTGGGAAACGCAGATTACATTTCCCGAAACGCTGAAAAGAGCTTATCTTTTCGCGCCACCGCTGTGAAGTACATCATTGCGGTAAGCTGAGTTGGCGGAGTCTTCGGCGATATTTTTTGCCGCGGTAGCATATTTATCATGCTCGGCATTTTTTACCATCAGTACAGCGCCAGCCGCCAAGACGACAGCAATGACGATATAGAGCCAGAAATTATCTTTTTCTTGTACTTCACTCATTTTGTACCTTCCTTTTGTTGTTTGTGATGGTGGTGCTGAAAAAATTTCAACGGGGCAAAAGATAACAAGCCGAGGCTTAAATTTTTTGATATACATCAAACTTTTTATGGTTATTAAAATTTATGCCTAGTCGCCGCCTATTTCTAAAGCACTCCGGTATTTTGCTGGCCGGGGCTTTGTTGGCGAGTAAGTCCGCCAGCGCACTTGCCGAGAGGTTGGCAAAGCACTTTGCCGCCGACGACTTCATCGCCCTCTACACCCAAATTATCGATCAGCGAACGGTGATTAATAGCGATAAACTCAATCTGATCCTGCCGGAGATTGCCGAAGATGGCGCAGTGGTGCCGGTGAGCATTGCTAGTGAGCTGGACGGCATCGAGAAACTGTTTCTATTCGCCGATAAAAATCCTACGCCGCTGCTGGCAGAATTCGAACTCACGCCGCTAGTAGCGCCCTTCCTTAGCGCGCGGATTAAATTAGCCGAATCTTGCAACGTGATTTTGCTTGCTAAACATAACGGAGAGCTATTACGCACCAGCCGTTGGGTCAAGGTAATGCGTGGCGGCTGCGGAACAGGTTGAGATGAACAACAGCATAAAAATCAGAAGCCAACGGCGCGACGGCCACATTGAAGTCAAATTGCTGATAATGCATCCGATGGAAAACGGCCGCAATCGCGACGCTAACGGCGAATTGATTCCGGCGCATTTTATCGAGCGGTTGGTGGTTAAATTAAACGATCAACTAATCCTAACCACCAACATGGCCGGCAGCATCTCCAAAAATCCGTTTTTTACGTTTAGATTGATAGCAAACAGCGGCGATAGGCTCAGCGCCGAATGGGCTGACAATAGACAAAACCAAGATAACGCCGAGCACGTGCTCGACTGAAGCAAAGGCTAGTTAAGAATAATTTCGGCGGTCTGATTCCGGGCGCTGACCACCAAAAAACTTAACGGCGATGCGGCGAATTGCCGTTCCAACTGCGCCAGCAACTCTGCCGCCCGTTGCGGATTGGCAACCGCGCAAAATCCGGTCGGCCCCCACGAGGTCTGGCCTATCGCCACGGCCCCTTGCACGGCGAGACTAGCCATTGCCGCCGCGACATCCGGGCTGGTAAACACCCCGCCCTGTACCGGCGCAAAATGCTCACCCACCGCCTGCTGCAGCGAGGTAATCACTTCGCCGAATTTATCAAGATCGCATTCCGCCAGAGCCGGCAAACCCTGCATCAACAGCAAGTAACATAAGCGCTCGGCCTGGGCTTGCGGAAACGGCGGCAATTGCTGAAAAGCGCTGACTTCCTGTTCGCCATGCAAACCTTGGCCGCGTTGATCGAACACCAAAATAAATCGCCAGTCTTCCGGCACCGCCATTTGCGCGACCATAGGCGGGGTTTTGGTGTCCGGTCCGCGACCGCCATCCACTACCAAGCCGCCTGTTTCGAAGATACCGATACCAATACCGGAACGCGCGCCGCGATCGGAAAGTTGCGCTATTTCCCGCACCGACAGACCCAAATCGTAAAAAGCATTCAACGCGGCACCAACAGCCAAAGCCATTTGCGTACCGGATCCTAATCCAATGTGTTCAGGGATGGCATTATCGATAGTGATATTGAGTGCATCGGAAACGCCCAGCAATTGACAAAATTGCCGGGTACATTTCAGGGCGCGCTCCGCTGACGGACCGCTGACTTGCAGGCTATCCGCCGCGCTTATGGTGAGCCTGGTATTGATTTCGTTCAGCGCCAAACCGATGCTACCGAAATGCCGCCCCAACGCGCCACTTAAATCGATAAAGCCCATATGTAAGCGAGCCGGAGCTATGACCGTCACTGATTGGTACCGCGCTTTCACCACCTGGATTCCGTCAAATACTAAGGAGCCGGCATTATAGCGGATGATGTTGGCGGGCCGAGATAAAATCGGCCACTTGGTGTAGATCTTCCATTAGAAAATCGGCGTGTTCGACAGCCCAGGCATCCGCCGGATGGAATGACGGCACGAAGACGCAGGGCGTCCCAGCGGCTAGAGCGGCGCGGACGCCTGTCGGCGAATCTTCCAGCACCAAACAGTCCTCAACCGGTTGTGCCAGTTCTGCGGCAGCGCGCAAAAAAATATCCGGGGCCGGCTTTGCCGCGGCGACCATATCGCCGGCAACAATATATGAAAAAACATCCGACAATCCGGCCCAGGCCAAGCACTGTTGCGCCGCCGCGAGCGGGCTATTTGTTGCCAGACAGAACGGCAAACCGTACTCAGTCAACACGTCCAAAACGGCAAAAAAACCGGGTTTTACGGCGATACCGTGGTGCTGAACATGAGCGAGCCAATAAACGCTACTTAATTGCTGAAACTTTTCCAGATTGAAACGAATCCCGCTTTGCTCCTGCAAACGCCGAGTCACCGTCATTCCGGAGCAACCGGACAAGCCATCCCAAAACTCCGTCGGCATCGCAAAGCCAAGCTCATCGGCAGCGGCCTGCCACGCTTTAACATAAGTCGGCTCACTATCCAAAACCAGACCGTCCATATCAAAAATAATCGCCCGCCAGCGCCGTTCCTTCACCGGATGACCTTAATAAATTCGCCTATGGCTTCCCGATTCGAACCGACTACTATGCGCTGGACACCGTCTTGATCGACTTCTAACTGCCCGGCCACGCGAATCCGTTCGCCGACTTGCGCCTGACCGTTATAAGTCGCGGTAAAACACACTACGCTATCGACTTGCGGATGCTTAATAACAAACCGAGCGGGATAATCGAAACTGAATTGGTCTTCACACACTTCGGCGTCGATAGTGACAAAGCCCAGTTTACGGTAACTTCTGTCCTGTGCTTCCGGGTCGGCAATCGCCAGCGACAAATCGAATTTACGCCCATTGATCATGCCCTTGTTGTATTTGCGCTGCTCATGCCAGACATAGTCGTCAAAGGCAAAATCGCAGGCTCGCCGCTGGTAAGCCTCCAACCAATCTTCATCGTTTAATGCTTGGCAACGATCTTCGGCAATCAAGGCTTGGACGATATTGCGCGCACGATGAAACTCGCCGCGCTCGTAGCAAACCAGATCAATATCGGAACTATGTTTTTGCATACCCACCAGCAGCGAGCCGGTCACGCCGAATCGGCTAAGTGCCAAGCCATTGGCCCGCAACAAGGCGCACAGTTTATGCAAATCGGCCAATACCGGGTCGCCGGGTTCGTCAGCCAACAAGCGTTGCAAGACTTGTCGAGGTTGGTAATGCCGAACAATAGCGGCGCTAGGCACGGCGTGTAAATGCGCATCGAGCAGTGCCGAGTAATGCAGATATTGCGGGCAATATTGCTCAAGATGGCGGTTCGCCAGCGCAGTGTCGACCTTACGCCAAACGCCCGCCAGACAGAGGTAGCGCAGAAAACATAAAACCTTCCCATTTTCCTGGCCCTGAACTACGACCGCGAAAATCAACCCTTCCGCAGTTTCTATAAAATCTTTGGCTCGATACACGATTTAATTGACTTCCACCCGGTTACGACCGCTTTGCTTGGCCTTGTACAAAGCGGCATCCGCCGCTTCCAACATCTCCAGCGCGGTTCTATATTGGCCTACATAGGTTGCCACCCCCAAACTCAGGCTAATACACTGAGTCTCAGTCTCGCCGTAAACGAAGTTTTTTTCAAAAACTTGCCGGCGAATATTTTCAGCGAGTACACGAGCATGTTGTAACGATGTATCGGGCAGGATCGCTACAAACTCCTCACCACCGTAACGGCAAATGAGATCGCTGCTACGCTCCAATTGCTCCGTGAGAACTTTCGCCACTGCAATTAAACACCCGTCGCCTTGCGGGTGCCCTAAGGTGTCGTTGTATTTCTTAAAGTAATCGATATCGCAAATAATCAAAGACAACGGCGCTTTATTGCGGCGGGACAGCGCAAACTGCATGGATAGATTGCTATCGAAATGGCGGCGATTGCCCAAGCCGGTTAATTGATCGCGCAATGATAAACGCTCCAATTCCAGATTGGCTGCCTGCAATTCGCGCTGGGTTGTTTGCAGCTTTTGCCGCATCACATAAATCCGCTCCATCGCGATCACTGTCAATCGCAAACGGGTAGGATTCAGCGGTTTAGGCAGGTAGGCATCGCCGCCGGCCAAAATGCCGTTGACGAACGATTGATCATCGTCATGCATGGTAAAAAAAATGATGGGGAACCAATCAGCCTTTTTTAACTCGCGGATTGCTTTAGTGGCCTCTACACCGGTCAGCAAGGGCATTTCCACATCCATCAGAATCAAGTCCACATCGTGGTCGGCGACATATTGCAAGGCTTCGGAACCGTTTTCCGCATAGGACACCGCATGCCCCATTTCTTTTAGGCATTCCACAACCAGCTGCCTGATCACTTTGCTATCATCGACCACCAATATTTTCATTGTTCTTCTAGTTGGCTTAAGCAGACTCTAGGATTCTAGCGTAATTCGCTGGGCTCACAGAAAACAATTGATAAAACCGGTTCAATCCCCTATCCTCGCCCGCTGGCTTTTCAGCCTAATAACCGTCCGTTATTCCCCTCCAAACCTTAGGAGAAATCATGAAAATCGGTGTTCCAAAAGAAGTTCACGACGGCGAAAAACGCGTCGCTACCACGCCAGAGGCCGCTGAAAAAATCATCAAACTAGGTTTTGAAGTACTGGTGGAAAGCGGTGCCGGCGACAATGCCAATATTTCCGATGACGCTTATCGCGCGGCAGGCGTACAAGTCGTCGCCTCGGCACAGGAACTATGGCAAAACAGCGACATTGTCATGAAAGTCCGGGCGCCCGAATTTCATCCGCAGTTGGCTATCGACGAAGCCGACTTACTGCGAGAAGGCCAACAATTAATCAGCTTCATCTGGCCGGCGCAAAATGAAGCGCTGATGCAAAAACTGGCAGCGAAAAAAGTCTCGGTATTGGCGATGGACAGTGTGCCACGCATGTCCCGGGCGCAAAAAATGGATGCACTCAGCTCCATGGCCAACATCGCCGGCTATCGAGCCATCGTGGAAGCCGCCCAGCATTTTGGCCGCTTCTTCACCGGCCAAATCACCGCTGCCGGTAAAATTCCTCCTGCCAAGGTGTTGGTAATAGGTGCCGGCGTAGCCGGTCTGGCCGCCATCGGCGCCGCAAAAGGCATGGGCGCCATCGTCCGCGCCTTCGATACTCGCCCGGAAGTGAAAGAACAAATCGAAAGTATGGACGCCGAGTTTCTGATGCTGGATTTTCAGGAAGACGGCTCGGGTAGCGGCGGTTACGCCAAAACCATGTCCAAAGAATTTATCGAAGCGGAGATGGCTTTGTTTGCCCAGCAAGCCAAGGAAGTGGACATCATCGTCACCACGGCCTTGATCCCCGGCAAACCCGCACCGGAACTGATTACCGCCGAGATGGTGGCATCGATGAAACCCGGCAGTGTCATCGTGGATTTGGCCGCCGAACAAGGCGGTAACTGTGCCTTGACCGAGAAAAATCAGGTTGTGGTCAAACACGATGTGACCATCATCGGTTACACCAATTTACCCAGCCGCTTGGCCAATCAATCCAGCCAACTTTACGCCACCAACCTGCGGCATCTGCTCACCGACCTCACCCCGGGCAAAGACGGCAACACCGTCATCAATATGGAGGATGAGGTGATTCGCGGCGCGACCGTGATTAAGGAAGGCAATATCACTTGGCCACCACCACCGCCCAAACTGTCTGCCGCGCCCAAGCAGGTGGCAGCAACGGAAGCGGCAACCACTGTCGAAACTAAATCGTTAATACCGGAACCGATAAAACAATGGCTACCGATTGCCTTGGCTGCTCTGGTGTTTTTTGCGGTCGGCGCGACGGCGCCTACCTCGTTTTTGTCACACTTCACGGTGTTTGTGTTGGCTTGTTTTGTCGGTTACCAAGTGATTTGGAACGTCTCGCCGTCGCTGCATACGCCTTTGATGAGCGTGACCAACGCCATCAGTGGCATCATCGTGATCGGTGCTCTGGTGCAGGTGTCCTCGCCTGACTCGATAATCGGCATTTTGTCCGCAGTGGCGATTCTGATCGCATCCATCAATATTGCCGGCGGCTTTCTCGTGACGCGCCGCATGCTTGAAATGTTTAGAAAATAAGGAGAGCTACATGTCAAACGGTCTAGTTACGATGGCATACATCGCAGCCTCGATTCTATTCATTCTCAGCCTCAGCGGCCTGAGCAAACAGGACACAGCGCGGCGCGGCAATTATTACGGCATGACCGGGATGGCGATTGCGATTGCAGCCACGGTATTCGGCGGCAGTGTCACTGCCTACGTAATACTCACGATTGCCCTGCTGATTGGTGGCTTCATTGGTACCAAAGCCGCCGCGAAAGTGGAAATGACACAAATGCCGGAATTAGTGGCATTGATGCACAGTTTGGTCGGTATGGCCGCCGTGTTAGTCGGTTACGCTAATGCGATGGATCACTCCAACAGTTTGGTCGGCGCCGAAAAAACCATCCACGAAGTAGAAACCTACATCGGTATATTTATCGGTGCGGTGACATTTTCCGGCTCGGTCATCGCTTTCGGCAAGCTCTGCGGTCGCATCAGCGGCAAACCGATCTTGCTGCCGGCGCGGCATTGGTTGAATCTGGCCATGTTGGTCATTACCGTGATATTGGGCGGCAACTTTTTGAGTGCGGCAGAATCCGGCGGCGGGATGATTCCGCTGGCGATTATGACCGTAATCGCCCTGGTTTTTGGCGTACACATGGTGATGGCCATCGGCGGCGCCGATATGCCGGTGGTGGTATCGATGTTGAACAGCTATTCCGGCTGGGCCGCGGCCGCTACCGGCTTCATGCTCAGCAACGACTTGCTGATCGTCACCGGCGCCCTGGTCGGCTCCAGCGGCGCAATTCTGAGTTATATCATGTGCCGCGCCATGAATCGGCACTTTCTTAGCGTCATAGCCGGCGGCTTTGGCAGCGCAGGCGGTGAAGCGGCGGAAGTGGTCGGCGACGTGCAGCCCATTGAAGTGGAAGAAACCGCGCAACTGTTGCTGGACGCCAAAGATATCGTGATCATCCCCGGCTATGGCATGGCCGTGGCACAAGCGCAGCACACAGTCAACGAAATCACCAAATTCCTGACCAGTCGCGGCAAAAAAGTCCGGTTTGCGATCCATCCAGTCGCCGGGCGCATGCCTGGGCACATGAACGTCTTGCTGGCCGAAGCGAAAGTCCCGTATGACATCGTGTTTGAAATGGATGAAATTAACGAAGACTTCCCGCATGTCGATGTCTCCATCGTCATCGGCGCCAACGACATCGTCAATCCCTCCGCTTTGGACGATCCTAACAGCCCGATAGCCGGCATGCCGGTCCTGGAATGCTGGAAAGGTGCAAACACCATCGTGCTGAAACGCTCGATGGCTTCAGGTTACGCCGGCGTCGGCAATCCGCTGTTCGTGCATGAAAACACCCGCATGCTGTTCGGCGATGCCAACGACAAATTGCAGGGATTGTTGAAGGCTTTGCAGGGTTAAATCTGAGGTAACTTATCGACCCGTAATTGCCAACTTTAGTTGTTGGCAATTACGTCAAACAAAATGGCGGGCTTTATCTTTAAATATTGGGAGGATTATTCAGCCTTCCCGGAATGCTTTCCATTGCCGCAATATGAATCGACCAAGTTTCGGCACAGGAGTTGATACTCTGTTCCGCTCATGGGACATTCAAACTGCCATGGCTAGATAGACCCAAAGCCATCTGACGATTTTGACAAGCAAATTTCGACCCATTTTTGCCACTCGAGTTTCTCCAAAGCCGCCAGTCGACCGAAGCCAGACTCTGCAAACTGGAGGACTACAAAGGCGACGTTGCCGACCTCAACCAAACGGCCAAATAGCAGCCTTTGGCCGCTACTGTTATGCTCTTAATTTCTCCATTCATTTGAGATTCTAATGACTATCGTCAAATGTTGAATCCTCTCAATTTCCTAGCTACCAAACCCAGGAAAGCAATCCAGGAAAAATCGCTAAGGGTGATCGGGCCAGTGAGGTTGTTTACTCCAATTAGTGTGCCAATCAAGCATTTCCTCAGCAGGCATGGGTTTGGCTATGCCATAACCTTGTGCCAACTCACAGCCGAGTTGCAGCAATAAGTCCCCATGTTTCTGACTTTCAACGCCTTCGGCAATAACCTGCTTACCAAAAGCGGCGGCTAAACTAATGACGCCATTCAAAATGGACAGATCGTCAGGATCGTCAAGCATGTCGCGCACGAAGCTCTGGTCAATTTTCAGCATTGCGACCGGCAAACGTTTCAGATAGGTTAGAGACGAATAACCGGTGCCAAAATCATCCAGAGCGAATGCCACCCCCATCTCGCTACAGGCGTTAATGACATCGGAAACATGGCTAATGTCTTCTAGCGCACTGGTTTCCAGTACCTCAAGCTCTAGGCTATTGTGACTAATTGCTGTATGGGCCACCAGCAACTGTCGCAGACGGTCGACAAAGTCCTTTTGCTGCAACTGGCGGGCACCGATGTTGACGCTAACCGGTATTTTCAACCCGGCGTTGTGCCAGATCTGTATTTGGGTTAGCGCCGTGTCTACTACCCATTCGCCAATTTCGACAGCCAGCGGATGCTCCTCGATTATCGGCAGAAATGCGGACGGTGGGAGCAGGCCGCTTTCCGGATGTTGCCAGCGGATTAACGCTTCCGCACCAATGACGCCTCCAGTACGAAGATTCACCTTGGGTTGGTAATACAACACCAGCTCATTTGCAACTAAAGCCTGCCTGATACGATTCAGTGATTCATGATGATTGCGTATACTGATGTCTTGGTCGGCATCGAACATATAAAATCGGTTTTTGCCGGCCAGTTTGGCCTGATACATGGCCTGATCGGCTTGACGTAGGAGTTGGTCGGCATCGACATCGTCGACCTGTGGAAAAAAGGTCACACCTAAGCTGGCCGAAACAGTAAACGCAATATCATCAGTCTCTATCGGTTTGGAGGCGGCGCCTAACAACCGGTTTAGCATGGGGATACTCGACGCCGTATCGGGCATATTCGGTAACACCGCGACGAATTCGTCGCCGCCAATTCTGGCCAAGGTATCTACTTCGCGCAGGGTTTGTTTCATCCGTTCGGAAACAGCCATCAACAACCGGTCGCCGGCCGCATGTCCATAGGTATCGTTAATGGCCTTGAAACCGTCTAAATCCAGATAGACTATCGCCAACAACCGTTGATCTCGATCCGTCTGCGCCATGGCCTGCCGCAGGCGGTCGGCTAACAGCACGCGATTGGGGAGGTTGGTCAGGGCATCGAAGTGCGCGATATGTTCCAGTTTTTTTTCATGCTCCTTGTGGGTGGTGATGTCAGAGAATAAGGACACGTATTGGCAGACATTGCCTCGAGCGTCTCGTATCGCGCTGATGTTTTCCATTTGGGCGTAAACTTCGCCATTTTTGCGTCGATTCCAGACCTCGCCATACCAGTGGCCGTTCTCAAGCAATTGACGCCAAAGCCTAGTATAAAAGTCACTACCATGGGATACCGGAACTTAGAATGCGCGGGTTACGGCTAACCGCTTCTTCGCGACTGTAGCCGGTAATCTGGACGAATGCGTCGTTGACTTCAATGATCCTCCCGTCTGTCTCGGTAATCATGATTCCCTCCCGAGCATTCGCGAAAACACTAGCGGCAAGCTGCAGTTTCTGTTGGGCTTGCTTACGCTCGGTGATATCGGTATGCGTCCCAATCATTCGCAATGGTTTGCCGTCGTGGCTCCGACTTACCAGCATGCCGCGCGCATGAATGTATTTATAGCTGCCATCCTTGCATTTCATCCGAAACTCTATGGAATAATTCGAGGTCTGGCCAAGCAGATAATCCTGAAGCATTGCGGTGACATCGGCTCGATCATCAGGATGAAGCCGATCAGCCCATTCCTGTTTAACCGCGCGAATGTCTTCGTCGGAATACCCTAACATCTCCTTGTAACGCTGGGAAAAATTCACCTCGTCCGTGACGATATTCCAGTCCCAAACGCCGTCGCCGGAACCTTCGATTGCGAATTTCCAGCGAAATTCGCTTTCGGCCAGTTGGGCCTCTGCGTGTTTACGTTCGGTAATATCCCGTGCCGTAGCATAAGTCACTCCGTCGACTCGATCAAAATAAGCCGTCCAAGACAAATAAACCAACTTGCCATCTTTGCAAAGGTAACGGTTTTCAAAAGCCATGGATTTTTGACCCAATATCTGGTGTGTCATTTCATCCTCGGTTTTTTGTCTGTCCTCGGCAAACACAAAGTCTATAAAAGGCTGGGTCAACAACTCGCTTTCGTCAAAGCCTGTCAGCGAAATAAATGCGGGATTGACTTGCTTGAAACAACCTTTGGGATCGGCTATACACATCGGCTCCGTGGTGAGTCGGAAGAATCGGAAATACTGCTCCCTTTCTTGTGCAAGGCGCTCTCGTTCGACGATTTCCGCCTGAAGCTGCTCGGTAAATGTCTGTAAGCGAGCCGTCATCGCATTGATAGAGGCAGCAAGCTCGCTAAATTCATCCGTACCGTCGCAGATAATACGGTAATCCAGATTGCCCCCGGCAATCCTCTTAGCTCCTTGATGCAAGGGCAATAATCGCTTGTTGATCAACCTACTGAGTCGCATCGAGCTTAGAATAGTGGTCAGTGCCAACAGCAAGGCGAATAGACAGACAATGCCAACCAAATATTGGTAACTTTTCTCAACCCGCTGGGCGCTGATATCCAGTAAGGCTGAAGCCAAATTAAGGCTCTTGGTGGACCTTAGCAGTAGTTGACTAACGAGTCGATGATCTAATTCCTCATAAATGCGTCGCTTATCGGTTACGCTTTTTAATGACTCGCTGTTTTCGACAATGCGCTGAAAAATATTTGCGGATTCGCCAAAACTCCTGCGCAACTCCTTCAAAACAGGCTCATCTTCTTGGTGGCCGTGTTGAGCCGAAATCCGGTCTATCACCTGGTTGACTATTTCCTTGTGGATGTCCCATTCCCCTCGCGCCCGCTCCTCGCGATACAGGAAATATTGGTCCCTGAAGACAGTCAGGTCGAAAAAACCATGATGGAGTTGGTCCATCAGCACGTAGTCGTTTTTTTCATGCTGGTAATGCACGAACGCCCAGAACAGGATTGGCAACAATACGATCACTGCGGTGATGGTTGAAGTTGACAGGATTTGTAAGCGTTTGATGACCCGCATGCTGGTCTAACGGTATAGGGTTAAGATTGCAGGTTTGATGGCCGCTAGACTATCCATATGAATAGATTGCTGGAAGTTAGGCATCGCGACTTGATCGGTTAGCCGGTTTTTCATTGCCCATCGGGTTTCATCTTCCAGGGTAATCAGCAGAGTTTGATCGAGTGTCAGCTCATAACTGAAATCGTCCCAGACACTCTTGATCAGCCCCAACTCGACCTTAGTTGCGCTTGCCATGATGGTTTGAGCCGCATCCGGTTGTTCGGCCACGAAACGTTCGGCCTTGAGCAAAGCGCGCAGAAAACTTTTGATTGTTTCGGGCTTTTTTTCGATAAACGCTTGCAGGACAGCGATATTGAAAGTTTCGGTGTAGATGTCCCGGTCGTAAAAAACCGTCACAGCAGAGCCGAGTTGTCGTTGAATTTGTATCAGCGGGTAGTTCCAGGTGCAAACTGCATCGACCTTTTTGAGGGTGAGACTCTCCTGCATTTCCTCGGGGTTTAGGGCGACAGGTTCAATCTCGGATCTCATCAGGCCGGATGCGGTCAAAATTGAATCCAGAAAAAATTCGGATGTGGTGCCGGGAGTAAAGCCCACGCGCTTGCCCTTTAAGTCCGAGAGTTTGGAGATGCTGGCATCTTGTCTGGCCGCAATCGCATGATTACTTGAACTGGTGACGATGTTGGCGATTACGGCGACCTTTTCTCCACGCAATATACTGAACATCAAGGGCGTTTCCGCGACGGTTGCGAAATCGGCTTTCCCCTCAACCACCGATTGTAAGGCGGCCTTGCCGAAGCTATGTATTTGAGGTTCAACTTCCAATCCTTCCTCGGCAAAATAGCCTTGCGCCATGGCGACATGCATCAGCACGGATTCCGGTTGATAAGTGAAGGCTACAGTGATTCTGCTGACGGACTTTGGGTTTTGTGGCGACGATTCTTGGCAGGCGGCCAATAGCGTGCAGTAAATTAATATGAGGAGGGATTTTGCCAGGATAGAGCCGCCGTGTCTGACATAAAACACTAGTTCAATACTCTCAAAAACGATCAAATTTGGTCAAGCGGCAAGGAGATAATAGCGGACCTGTTATGGCGTGCGACTGCTGCCGCGCACCTGTTATACAACAACTCGCTTGGTTAACCAAACACTTTCAGAAAAGGATTAAACGCCCTAAATTGTTGATTACCTTGGGCGTTAGTGCGTCTTTGCATCGGTCGGCAGCCGAATTGATTGAAGGTGGATTTAGTTGCTTAGTTGAAATCGGCTGGTCCGCAATTGGATAATAAGCTGAATCTGCGTTCGTGGAAGTAGTCTGGTTTGAATGATAATGAAACCCAACTAGAAGCCATTTAAGCTGGGTACGCTACCGCTCCACTCAGCCTACGGCCCTGCCAATCGGTATAGCTCGGAGTAGTATGAAATGAAGACGACAGGAATCGGGCGTATCGTGCTTTGGCGTGGAGGAAGTCTGTGGATCGGTCGAGCTGGTGAGCCCACGGATTTTCATTCCCATCATGCAGTCCAGATCACGTTGTCATTCTCCGAAGGCGGGATGCGATTTCGGCGCCCCGACGGAAACTGGAATGCCTATAATTCGGCAATCATCGCTGCGCACCAGCCTCACGCATTCGAGGCGCGTGGCGAGTTTGTTGCGATGATCTTTGTTGAGCCGGAGTCACGCGAGGGACGGGTGCTACACCAGTTATATCTCGGTGAGGGGATTTCGGCGCTTGCCTTTGGAACGCTTAAACTCGAACGTGCAGCCCTCGCCGCCTCCTACATGGAGGGCGCCCTAGATTCAGAACTCGCCTCCTGCGCACGATTCGTGATTACCAAACTTGCCGCAATGACCACGGTTCCGGTGGTAGCGCTGGATAAGCGAATTGAATATGCTGTGGAACTATTGCGTGAGAATATCGGTGAAACGGTTCAGCTTGCCGATATTGCTAATGCCACCTGTCTTTCTCCAGATCGCTTTCGCCATCTCTTCATTGAGCAAACAGGTATGCGGTTTCGGCCCTACCTGCTGTGGCTGCGCATCGAAATCGCGCTCACTGCATTAGCATCTGGCAGCAATCTGACCGAGGCTTCGTATGCCGGCGGATTTGCAGACTCCGCGCATTTTTCGCGGACGTTCAAGCGCATGTTCGGGATTGCGCCTTCTAGTTTCCAGCGCGAATAGCCGTTTCGTTCAAGCCGTAGCTGATGTGAGCTCGTAGACTAGGCCCCGCATCAAATCAATTTGAAAGGAAACATCTCATGAATAAAGCCTATGAAATTCTCTGTCACTGCGCCCCCTGTCCATGTTCGCACTTTAGCGTTGGCAGCCAAAAAACCATAGAGCAAAATATTTTTGCCCGCAGTTCGCTGGTCGGGTGTGCAACAAGCGTCCGGACAAGTCTGTTTAGCTGATATGAGCCCCAAGATACCATTCATGGACGCTGAAAACATTCATCAAGTATTTGACTGGCTCTGGACTTCCGGCCAATTATCTGAAAGGGACATTGCAAGTCTGACGGACCTTGGAATAGACGCCGTGATCAATTTGGCTCCCCCAACGTCATCAAACGCCCTATCCGGTGAGGCTGAATTTGTTACACGGCAAGGAATTACCTACATTCATATTCCCGTAGCTTGGGAGCAACCCGAGCTTCATCGGCTAACGCAGTTTTTCAGCACACTCAAGGCCCTCGAAAAGCGTAATGTTTGGGTGCATTGTGCAAAAAACATGCGGGTATCGGTTTTTATATACCTCTATAGGAGATTATGTCGCCTAGAGAGTGAGGAAGAATCAGTCCATCCAATGCAGGAGCTTTGGGTGCCCAATCAGACATGGCAAACATTCATTCGTAATGCTTTGAGTATGCACTCTAGCCCTACATTAAAGTTTTTACATCAGCCGGAATCTTCATAATGAACGCTATTGAACTCAGAGTTCCACCCGTCGCTTTGTCACTTTTCTTTGCAGGCACAATGTGGCTTACATCAGTGCAGTTTCCGGTTATGTCCCTTGTCATACCCGGGCGTCTTATCATATCGGTTGCATTGTGCGGTATTGGCATCGTCTTCGCTGTTGCCGGCGTAATAGCATTTCGTGCTGCCAAGACAACGGTTAATCCAACACGACCAGATGCCGTGTCTACCTTGATTAGTTCGGGCATCTATAGTTTCAGTCGGAACCCCATGTATGTCGGCTTCTTATTTGCGCTAGGCGGCTGGGCATTTTTTCTCGGGCATGTCCATGGATTTATTCTCTTGCCGGCGTTTGTCATATATATGAATCGCTTTCAAATTTCACCCGAGGAAAGAGCGCTGTCTTTAAAGTTCGGCAAACATTTCGTCACCTACACGCAGTCCGTTCCGAGATGGCTATAAGACATGACTCGACGGTCACTAAATTCAAACATTAGATAGCTGGAACCAAAATGGAATATCTCGCAGGTATTATCATCGCCTTAGTTGTTTCGTTGTTCGCTTCACTCGTCGGCTTTGACAAGGAACGTAGCTTCTACCCAACCGTGTTGGTAGTGATTGCATCCTACTATGGTTTATTTGCGGTGATGGGCGGCTCGTTTCAGGCTGCCCTTAGCGAGTCAGTCGTAATGGCCGTATTTTTAGGTGCCACTGTTCTTGGCTTCAAACGCAATTTGTGGTTTGTCGTTTTTGCGTTAGTTACCCATGGCATATTTGATTTCTTTCACGGCCATCTCATTTCCAATCCAGGCGTCCCTAATTGGTGGCCAATGTTTTGCCTGACCTACGATGTGGTGGCCGCAGCGTATCTCGCCTATCTTTTGCGGCATTCAAAAGTCATTGCAAATGCGCATTGACCAATGATTGAGGAAAGCAAATGAAGTGTTCCGCTTTGATAAAAATTACCAGTTTCGCGATAGTGCTGCTTGCAGCGTCAACGTACTACACGCGATCATGTCTGGGCGCAGAATCCGCACATGCGAACATCGCTGAACTGACGAAGAACTCGCTCACCCTTCCAGCGCCGAAAGACCGGCGTTTACGTCCGCTGGTCGTCATACTTGCCGACAATGCCGGTACAGAAACCACTGATTTTGTAATTCCTTACGGAGTCTTGAAGGAATCCGACGCAGCAGATGTGGTGACGGTTTCGACTGAGCCGGGCACGGTTGAGCTGATACCTGCGCTGCGGATACGCGCGCATATGACGATAGGGCAATTCGACGAATCAACCCCGAACGGAGCCGACATTCTGATTGTTCCCGCCATGGATAGAGCGGAAAATCCGGTGTTGCTCAACTGGGTGCGAGCCCAGTCCGAAAAGGGCGCGACAGTGGTATCGATTTGTGAGGGCGCACGAGTTATCGCGCATGCAGGACTACTCGAAGGCAAAGCGGCGACCACACACTGGTCTGGTTTGGAGGAAATGGCTAAAGCATTTCCTGGTACGACATGGGTGCATAACCAACGCTTCGTTATTGACAGACAGGTGATGACGACCACTGGTATCAGCGCTTCCCTGCCGGCATCGTTGGCGCTGGTCGAAGCGATTGCCGGTCGGCATGCTGCCGAGCTTACTGCACAACGACTGGGCCTGAGCACTTGGAAAATCGATCACGATACGTCTGCGTTCACTCTAACCGCAGACCGCATCTTTCTCGCAGCCGGCAATTGGCTCGCCGTGTGGCGACACGAGGTTGTCGAAATACCCGTTGACGGCGGTTTCGATGAAATTTCCGTGGCACTCATGGCGGATGCGTGGTCCCGAACCTTTCGCTCCGAAGCATTGGCGACGAATGTAAGCGGTGCGGTGCGATCCCGCCACGGCTTGCTCATGGAAACTGAGGCCGGCTCCGAGTTGGGTCGATATGTCCTACCCGTTTATGCCGGCACTTCGGCGAGCGCATTGGATGCGGCAATAGAAGGTATTGCCGGACGCTATGGTGCGCCGACTGCCGATTTTGTGGCCCTGCAATTCGAATATCCGCGACGGTAGTTCAATGCCTCATGCCTAACTTTTTAGACTCTGATGTAACTGATGTGAGTAGCTGGTTAATGTAAACATGACTTATAGTAAACTTTAAGGGTCAGGCTGCGGAAAACTGCGCGTCCAAGGAAAAACTGCTTCGGTTTGACGGCCAGTTAGCTTGCTTGGAATTGGGGCGATTATCGGCCGAAACGCATTGCTCGGCACGAAGTACGGAAGGCCCAGACGAAGAAAAATCTGATTATCGACTATATGAATCCGTTGCAGCGTTTGGCCGCTGGACGCCCATATCAATTCCTCCATTAGTCATAGAAAAATTGAGATTTGCCTGAATGAGGGCTTAGGAACATCGTTAGCCGCTCGCGATCTACGATTTGGTGACACCTTTTGGCCAGGTCGAGCCAAAGAGGACGTAAGGTTACTTGCCGAAAAGCTGCCATTCGCTGAATCAGAGGCCGGTTTTGGCCGAATGGGAGCATTTGAACTGGATAGCCATCAGCCCAACCAAACGGCTCGTCGGCATTGCGATCAAATTTAAATCCGTTAACAAATCAACCCCTCTTAATATTAGAGTTCGGATAGGTTTGAATCCTTGCCGATTTTCCACTACACTCAGCCGGCAACCGGTAGGCGAATCATTATAGACGTTTATTAGTTATGCTTTGCTGATCGGTTGTTTAAATAGGCGGTTTAAGCATGCAGAGACTGCTATCTCTCTACCCTCCCCTTTAATTACTGGGATTCGATCCGTTCGATACAAACATCGACAGGCATCCCGGTATCAATTTTTTTGACAAGGAGCGATTATGAACAACGATTTAGTCAAGGGCTAACTCTCCGCCGACCAACAGAATGCCGTGATGGGTTTGATCGGTCAAATTCAAAACCTGTTACCGTTTTTGATCGACTTAAACGCCGACGAGCGCCGGGCCTTGCCCAAGCTGGGCGATAAGAGCCGGGCGTTTGTGGACCAGGGCTTGGTGTTGGCCGTGCAAAATCCGGGCATCTTGCCTCGCAATTTCGATTTGGACGAATATCAGCGCGACGTGACCTTAGTCAGGCAGTTAGAACCGCTGGTGTTGGCCTTGGGCCAACTGCAAGGCCGGCTGGAGGATACGTTTTTGGCGGCAGGCAGCGATGCTTACAGCCAGACTTTACTGGTTTATCAAGCGGCGAAACTGGCCGGCAAGAATGGCGCGCTAGAACAACACCTGGACGGTTTGAGTCGCCGCTTCGCCAGAAAATCGACCAGCGCGACCGCCGCAGCAAATCCCCCGTCCGCTCACTAATCGCCCTCCCCGATTCGACTTATTTTCTTGGCCATTGGACAAATTTTCTGCAACGGCCAAGTTATTTTCTCCATCATTGGACAAAATAACGCCAACATTTTAGCTCGGAGCTTGAACGATGCAGTTCTGAGTGAGAATGATCGAGAAAATAGCTCGGCCGTTCTAGCTCAGAGCTCGATCAATTGAGAAAATTTCTCGGCCAATTGAGCTCCGAGCTTGATCGTTCAAGAAAATTTCTCGGTCATCCAAGCTCCGAGCTTGATCGATGCAGAAAATAACTCGAACATTGCTGATTGGAAACGATCACGGACTCTCCCGCCGGAACCATTCTCAGTAAACAACAGCTGTTCACCATTTGTCGGGGAGAATAGGCATAACGGCAAATTCGCTAGAGATAAACAAGCTTTTCGGATCGAATTATCCTGATTACCTCGACCGTTTAGCATGGTGGATTGCCTATAGGCAAATGGCGGAACGCCTGTCAGCTAGTCCGCGGCAAACATACGCGAAAGCAAGTGCCCTTACCGAGTTCGCTCTTCACTTCTATCCGCCCGTTGTGCTTTTTAACGATCCCATAGGATAACGATAGACCCAGGCCTGTGCCCATGCCGACCGACTTGGTGGTAAAAAATGGGTCGAAGATTTTTCCGAGCTGTTCGGGCTTGATGCCCTTGCCGGTATCCTCCACCTCAACCCAGACGCTTTGCTCGTCATAAGCGGTGCGAAGCGTAATTCGGCCATGATCCTCGATAGCTTGCACGGCATTGATCAGCAGGTTCATAAACACCTGGTTAAGTTGGGACGCGATGCAGTTGATTTCCGGGATTCCGCCATATTCCTTAACGACGTCGGCTTTGTACTTGATTTCGTTCCATACCACGTTAAGCGTGCTGTCGAGACCCGACTCAAGATTCGCCGATTGCTGTTCCAGTTCGCCAACGTGAGAGAAATCCTTCAGATCTTTAACGATGCGCCGCACTCGCTGCAAGCCGTCGAGGGATTCCGCCAGAAGGTCGCCGATATCTTCGCGCAGATAGCCGATATTAATTTCCTGTTTGAGGTGCGTAATATTTTGCAAGGCCTCATTCACCAACGACCCTTCGATCCGCTCGTATGCCGCCAACAGTCTGAGCATCCCATCGACATACTCCTGCAAGGTACTCAAGTTGGAGTTGACGAAGCCAATGGGATTATTGATCTCGTGAGCCACGCCGGCAGCGAGCTGGCCTATCGAAGCCATTTTTTCGGATTGCAGCAGTTGCATCTGAGTTTCTTCAAGCTGCCCGATAAGCTCCTCTTGACGTGCCTTCTCGGCCAACAATTGCGTATTCGCCATTTGCAGGGATTCAGTGCGCTTTCGCACCTGCTCTTCAAGTTCGTCTCGGGAATCGCGCAACGCTTCCTCGGCCCGTTTGCGTTCGGTAATATCGTTGAAGCCGAAGACGCGGCCGATGATGTGCTCGCCTAGATATTGCGGCCGCGATCTGCATTCGAAAATCCGGCCATCATTGAGACTCAGGATATCTTCGGTTTCGCTGTTGCCGACGAGTTCCTGTAGGCGAATACGCAATACTTCCGGCTCGGCAACCAGCCCGGCAATGAACTCGAGAATATCCGCTTCCTCCCTCTCCAGCAGCAACTCGTCGGAAATGCCCCACATGCTGCTGAACTGGCGGTTCATGTTGGCGATCTTGCCATGCCAATCGATGACCAGAATGCCGTTGCCTGTCGATTCCAGCGTTGCCCGCAGTTGCGACAATATTTGGGCCAGGGCATCCTCGGCCTTGTGTTCGTTCTGTACATCCCTGGCCTGAATCAGAATCAGAGGGCGCCCTTCATGGTGAATGACCTTGACGGATTTGGTCACCGTCAGCATCGAACCGTCGGCGCATTGGTAAAGTCCGTCCTGGGTCTCGATATCCTGGTATTGCCCGTTACGGACGTCCTCCCAATAAAAGACGTCTTGCAACGAACTTTCGATATTCGTGATGGCCATAGCCAGCAATTCCGCTTCCGAATAGCCAAGCATCTTCTCGACCATCTTGTTGGCAATGATGATCCGCAACTCACCGGGTTCAACCAGCAACATCATATGCTGGCTGTAATCAATCATCAGATGTTCGAGGCTGCTCATCTGGCGCTTTGCTCCTGGCCGGGATTGTTCGGATCGAAATAATAATTGACCCGCTTGCGTGGACTGAGATAGTTGTATATTTCCCGCGGAACCTGCGCCGGTCTGATCGCCTTCGCGATATTCGCATCCGCTTCGCACGCCATGTCCACCAGGATCGCTTCATCCCTGGGAATATCCGCATCGTAAATCAGCACCAGCGGTTTCATCGGCTTGGCCGTATTGACGGTGACGACCATGCCGATCACGCCATTGGAAAACTGCACGATCGTGCCGGGCGGATACACACCAAGACAATGGATGAAGACCTGAAGCAACTTCTGATCGAATTTGTTGCGCAACTTGGCGAACATCGTCGACAGAGCCTCATGAGGTGTCAGCGCATCGTTAATATTCATCGGGTTGCACAGTTCATCGTAATGGTTGGCAATGACGACAATGCGGGAAAGTAAACTGATCGCTTCGCCTTTCAATTTACTGGGGTAGCCGGTCCCATCGAACAGTTCGTGATGTTCGCGGATGATGGCCAAGACGGCAGGTGCAAGCCCCAGTCGCCGGCCGATATCCGCGCCGTACTGGCAATGCATTTCGAATAAATGACGCTCAGCCTGATTGAGCGGCTCCTTTTTCATCAGGATCTTTGACGGAATCTCCTTATGACCAATATCGTGGAACAGCGCGCCCAGCCCCAAGGTGCCGACCACCTCTTGGGGCAATTCGATGTCGCGCGCCATCATCAGGGACAGCATGGTGACATTTAAAGAGTGGTAATACATTTCCTCGGCCCCCGCCTTGCCTATCATGACGTGTATAGCAAGTTCCGGCGCGCAAAGCAGCGAGTCGACAATTTGGTCCACCAATTGTGTCGCCTTTCGCAAAGTCTCCGCCGGCATGGTATACAGGCTTTTCTCGATACCGTGTATCGTTTTAGCAGTATCGATAAAGGCATTTTCGATCCGTGCCGCCGCCTCTCGCTGCTGCTGGATTCGCTCGACTAGCGCCAGTTTGGTCGCCAGCGCCGGCAAAATATCCGGCTTGGTTGCAACCTGTGTTTGCTCTACCTGCTGTGGTTTTTTTGGCAGTGGATTGACATCGCTGAGGGCCGGATCGTAACGAATTGACTTCAGCCCAAGACTCTGGAGGGTCTTGATCTGTGCCTCGTTCTTTATCTTGAAATGGCTGAACGAGAATGGGTGATCAAACCACTTGAGATCGAGGTGAATATACAACCCGATTCGCAGCTGATCCACGGTAATGTTGAAGTCATCTTGCATCGGGATGGGCGGTCCGATCAACTTTTGTCAAATGGAAGAATGCCGAATTCATACCGTCTCTACCAATACTCTGCCCCAGGCCAATCCCAGCTTTGCGATCATCTTCAAACGGATTAGACGCGCCCTCAGTGTGTTTGTCCAAAAGCGTATGGGAAATAAGGAAAATAAGCAAACCAGGGAACTGAATAGCAAGTAATTCTCCTCTCTGCGATCCGCTAGGGAATTGCACCATGCGTTGCTATTCCTTCTGCATCCATGCGTTGGTCCATCAGCAGATAGCTAAGAATTGCCAGCTATTGCGTTAGCAATTACAAGAACGTGTTTAGCTTGATTTGTGGGAACTACCGGGATCTTTTATCCCGTTCCGGTTCCAAATATTTATGCCGTAAATCGACATAATTGCCGCCTATCCATTGCCAAAATGTCGCTGCTGCTTCCGGGTCGGTGCTGATTAATTTCACGGCTATCGCGCCGTTACTGCTGATATCGGTAATCTGTGCGTCGATGTCGATGCTGGCTTTGGTTTTGACAACGCGTCTGTCGGTATCGACCCGAAAAGTCACCGGCTCGCCCACTTGAAAGAGGATGTCGCGTTTTAAGCCGCCTAGAAACTTTAAGCGATATTCCGGAACGGATTGAAACGGCAATACAAACTCGGCATGCCAACGAAACGGCGGACACTGGATAGGTCCGGCGTTTTTGGGAAAGTGCACGGTGTAGCCGTCATCGACTTTGGCTTTAACCACCCCCCGGGTATAAATTTCGTGGCAATTGGTGAGCACTGCATCACCAGGCTCCAGGCCATATTTTGCAGCGTTTGCAGCCAAGCTGTTGAAAGCCAGGACAAATCCCAAAACGATTATTTTCATGCTGCTCTCCTGATTATTATTGTTAACTTTCATCCCTAAACTTTCGGCTCGGCCAACCGCATACTCGACATCAAATCCAATCCCTAACTTCGCGGGTGTGCCCTCAGTCTGTATCCGCCACCAGGCGTTGTCAATATGTTGCATGCAATGAAGCACAGCAGCAGACAGAAAACCCAATCTAATCTTTATCTCGGTTGCGGCGTGCTCGGTTGATATGGGCCAAGCAGGCTGCGCACCAAGGTATTGGTTTCGTCTATATCCACAGTGATCATGTGCCCGGTGTTAGTGCCTAAATAGGCCTGCATTGCCGCCGCCATATAAGGGAACACGAGGCGCAAGTCATTGCTGGAACCGTTACTTTGCACGCTGGTTTTCCATAGCTGTTTGCGTTGTTGCTGTTGCAAATAGGCTTCTTTATCGCAGGCTTCCAGCACCAGATAGCGCCGAAATGTCGTATAGGATTCGGTCCGTTGCGAATAGCCGCCGACGCCGAAACCCGGATAATAGCCGTTGTAAAATCTGGACATTCGGTACGGATAGTAATAACCCATGTCGTTCCACAACGGTACCTCGTAAGTGTATTGATGCACTTCCGGGGCACCGACACCGTAACTCAGGAACATCACCAAGTTGCTGTCCTGGATACTGTTGGCCTTGCTGTAACCGCGATTAGCCAGGACTTTTTCGATATAGGTTTTAAACTCGATAAACTGCAAATCCTGTTCGTTTGCGCCGGCATTGCCCGGCAATACGACGAATCGCATATTGCTTTGCGGAGCGCTTACGGCGACTAGCGAATCGATTTCCGTGCGAAATTGCAGCGGACGTGGTGTGGTGCTGCAAGCCGCCAGCAAGCCGGTCAACAGCAAAACCAACACCCGGTAACTTACACCTATCAATTTATTGCTCTGCATGATCACTCCCTGTTTCGTTCGTTGAACTATTCTCTTGCCATAAGCTTTGCGTGCGTTGCTGCAAGCGAATGTCGGCAAGTACCTTTTTATCGTGCAATTCCGCCTGATGGGTCAGTTGTTCTGTAAGTTGCTGACTTTCTGCAAGCCTTTGCCTAACCTGCTGGGTTTCCTGGGCCAGCAACTCCGCTTCCAGACGCATAGCCTTTAATTCGTTTTCGTGGCGTAGCTGTTCGGCATACAAACGCTTCTCAAGTTCCAGTTGCTGACTAAGCTGATCTTGTTTGTCTTCCAGCAAGCGCCGCTGTTTTTCCGCTTCCTGAGCCTGCATCTGCAATTCCAGCTCGGATACGCGACGCAAATGTTCCAGTTGCAGGCGCTTTTCGTGTATTTCCTCCTCTTCCAGCAACCTCTGCTGCCGGGATAGCTCTCGGGTGCGTTCTTCATTCAACTCAAAAGTCTTTTTCAACACGTTCAGATAAACACTGTCGCGGCCCAACTGCACGCTCGGAAATTCGTTAAAGCTGGCAGTGAGACTACAGAGGGCTTGCGATTGAATATGCTGTTGCATCAACACTTGGTTAATAGCCAGCGCAATGCGTTTCTCGGTGTCAATTAGACCGGTTTGAATCCAGTTGCCATCAGCCAGCGTTTGCAGTTCAAGATTAACCACATCGTCGATAATGTCGGCATACAACTGCTTGATGTGTTGGTTAATCGTGGGCAGCATTTCACTATTCTTCAACACATAAGCCAAAGTAGCCTGAAAGCGCAAATCTAGCGCCAAGTCCACCGTGCAAAAATCGTCGAACATACTCAGCTGCCGCCGGTATTGCCAGCTTTCTATCGTCAGAGGGTGAATGTGGTGATAGAAGCGTTTGACGAATTTCTTCGGACGTAAAAAAAGTTTTTTATACGGCCCGAGTTTTAGCTGCACCACTTGCCGGTCGGCGTCGAAACCAGCGATCCATTGCTCCGCCGAATCGGCAAGTGACTCTTCGAATAAATCGCCGCCTGCCAGCCAGATTTCCAATTCGCTACCGGCGCTATTCATGGCTAACAACACCGGCTGCGGCAACCGCTTTTTGTTTAAGCGCGGCGATTTTGTCGGACATTTTTTCCGCAATCAGCGGGTAAAGATTCGGCGCAAACTCCACGGTTCTATCGTCCACTTTACGCAAGAAGCCGCGACTGAGCAGCAAGCCGACCACGAACATGCGCGACCAATCGGAATAGCGTCGGGCTTTTTCCAAGTCGGACTTTTCGATGACCATTTCTAGTTCGTCATTTTCGTTGATCCGAAACTCGGTGAATTGCCGTAGGCATTCAAACACCAGTTCTTCTTCCTGGATCGTTAACGGTCCCGGTGCGGTAAATTCCAAGCGGTAAGACAGTAATACCGTGAAAAAATCCACCATCGCCGCACAGGCAAATGCGAACCAGGAAAACCCGCGCCACATCGCGAACGATGGCTTAACTTCTTCGACAAACTGTTTATAAGTCATTAGCAAGGGCGCGTCGGGTAAAGATAAGCCCATGCTGCTGGCCAGTTGATTCACGCCGAGTTGAATATCCTGATAATTCTTTAAAAATTGTGAATAAGTGGCTTCCTTGTCGTTAGTCACATCCAGTTCATTCAGGTTACTTTGCAGCAGCCTAATATTGCTGTCCAAGGTTTGAAACGCTTGTTCCTGCTGTTGCAAGGCCTGCTTTTTTTCTTGATAAATCTGATTGTAGTGGCGCCAGAACGGCCCTTCTCCCACCTGATTTTTATAGCCGGGTCCAATTTGATTATGCGTGCCAAAATACGCCTGACTGGCATCCAGCGAAGCTTTTTCCAGATCAAGTTTTTGTTGGTGCAGCATCTGGCTTTTAACTTGCAGAATGCCGTCCACATAGCTTTTAGTTTGCTGTCTTAACTCATTCAGCCGATTGATATGCAGGGTTTCCTGCTCGGATATTTCGTAAAACTTGAAATAGGAAAAAGTCACCGAAGCGGCAATCGCCACCGCTAGAGACGCTACCACAGTAAAATAGCGCATCCTGTTGGCTTTCCAATGGATGCCGGCCATTTCCAAAGAACAGATAACGATGATGGATTGAATGGCGACGGTAATCACCAACGCAATCCAGGGCGTAATAAAATGCGATAAACCGTAATAAGTGGTAAAGCCGGACGACAGGCTAAGCATCAGGACGATGGGTATCGTCCAGATACGCAACATGCTGACAAACAGGGTTTGAATGCGGTTGATAAAATAACCGAGTCCGGTGGAACGTATTTTGATGCTGGGATTTGTCATTGTTATTTTTTTTTGCTCCAGCAGAATGCGGGATAAAACGGCGTTAGCTCATACTCAAATAGCGCTCACCGGTATCGTGAATAATGGTCACCACGGTTTTACCGGCACCCATCTGCGCCGCGACGCGTACCGCCGCGCAAACAGTGGCACCGGAAGAAATACCGGCCATAATGCCCTCTTCTTCGATCAGCCTTTTGCGCATCGTAAAGGCTTCCTCGGTCGTGACCAATTCGATACCATCCAGCAGATCGACTTCGAGATTCTTAGGCACAAAACCTGGCCCTATGCCCTGAATTTTGTGCGGTGTATGCGTGCCGCCCGAGATGACCGGGGATTCAGCCGGCTCAACGGCAATCACTTGAAATTGCGGTTTACGGTTCTTGATCACGTCGGCAACCCCGGAAATGGTGCCGCCGGTACCTACTCCGCAAACAAAAGCGTCGACTTGGCCGTCGGTAGCCGACCAGATTTCCTGGGCGGTGGTTTGTCTATGAACTTCAGGGTTAGCCGGATTTTCGAATTGATGGGGCATAAATGCCCCCGGTGTCTGTCTGACTATTTCCTGCGCCTTGGCAATTGCGCCGGTCATGCCTTCAGCACCCGGCGTCAACAAGATTTCCGCACCATACAATGCCAATAATTGCCGGCGCTCGATCGACATAGTGTTCGGCATTGTCAAAATACAATGATAACCGCGGGCGGCGGCAATCATGGCTAAGGCAATACCGGTATTGCCGGAGGTTGGCTCCACAATAGTGCCACCGTTGCGTAAGCGACCCGCTCTCTCGGCGGCCTGAATCATGGCCAGACCGATTCTGTCCTTGACTGAACCGCCGGGGTTTCTCGATTCCAACTTTGCCAGCACAGTCGCGGAGTTTTCCAACACGACTTTATGTAATTTCACTAATGGCGTATTGCCGATCAATTGCGTTACATTGCTGGCGGTAGGCATTGAGTTACCTCAATTATTTCTCGATTTTAAACGCTAAAAACACCGGACTGCCGTTACGTTGTACCAAAAGTGCTATCGATTTTTCAACCGGTAATTTCGCGACGATGGAATTAAACTCGGCGGCATCGCGCACCACATTATTCTGAATGCGCAAAATAATGTCGCCTGGCTGAATGCCGGCATCCATCGCAATACCTTTGTTCACTTTTTGAACTATTACACCGTTTTTTTCCACCTGTGATTGTTGACGTTGTTCGGCGGTTAAATCGGCCACGGCCAAGCCCAGACGGTTCACGGCCACTTCAGGGGTAGCCGCAGGCCCGTTAGCCAAAGAGGAGGGTTGCGCAGGCAACAAACCGATTTTCACACTAAGATCCTGCTTATCGCCTTGGCGAATGATTTTAACCTTGGCTTTTTCATCGATAGGTGTCATTCCCACTCTAGGCGGTAACTCGCCGGAGGTCTCGATTATTTGCCCATTAAACTCGACAATAATATCGCCGATTTGAATGCCGGCTTTTTCGGCCGGTCCGCCTGGAATAACTTTAGAAACCAAGGCGCCGTGCGGCCGGTCCATACCAAACGACTCCGCCAACTGCCGGGTCACGTCCTGAATTTGTACACCCAACCAGCCACGCGACACTTTACCCTTGCTTTTGATTTGGTCGACTACGTTCATCGCCACATCGATAGGAATCGCAAACGATAAACCCATATAGCCGCCGGAACGGCTGTAGATTTGCGAGTTAATCCCTACGACCTTGCCTTGCATATTGAATAAGGGGCCGCCTGAATTGCCAGGATTGATGGCGACGTCGGTTTGGATGAACGGCACATAATTGCCATCCGGCAGACTGCGCCCTTTAGCGCTGACGATACCGGCGGTGACGGATTGATCAAAACCAAACGGCGTACCGATGGCCAAAACCCACTCGCCCACTTGCAATTGCTCCGGCGAACCGACTTCCACTACCGGCAGGTCTTTGGCCTCTACCTTCAACAAGGCCACATCGGTGCTTTCGTCGGAGCCGATCAATTTGGCGATCAACTCCCGGCGATCTTTCAATTTGACGACAATCTCGGAGGCATTGTTGACTACATGGTGGTTAGTCAAGACGTATCCGTCTTTGGAAATCACAAACCCCGAGCCTAGAGAGTTAGTCTCCCGTGGGGAGTTACCACGCCCCGGCCCCTGAAAAAACCGTCGAAAAAACTCTTCCATTTCCGGTGGCATATCCTCCGGCATTTGCTGCTGATCGACGCCGGCTTGCGGGTCGGCGGCCTTTTGGGTCGTGCTGATGTTGACCACCGCATCCCCATTGGTTTTCACCATTTCGGTAAAATCGGGCAATTGCGCATAGCTTGCGTCAATCGCCAATAAAAATATCAAAACTCCATAAAACAGCTTATTAAGCATGTAATCTCCACTCATACATTTGATTTGTTACAAAAAGGACACGCTAACGTAGCGCTATGCCGTCAGCAATTAGCTCGACTGTTTTGGCGGGTACTTCACCCAATACGGTGAATTGGGTATCGCCAATCACCTTACTGAACGAATTAACAGAACCCAGACTATGCAAACCGTTCATACCTTGCGATTCTTTGGCTTCCAGATACACCGACACCGTAGAAAAACCGTCGCTAATCAATAAATGATCTACGGCTTTTTGAGATTGCTGGATAGAATTGCGAATAAAAAATACCGGTTCAAACCCAGCCGGCCAATTCTTCAATACGAATGTGGCGTTTTCAAACGGTTCGGCTTGAGCAGTGTGGATATGTTTGACATGAAAGCTGTTGTCGTCGACATTGCCGGTGTGGGGCTCGGCTAAGGAATCGGTCATTAAATCGGTGAACACTACTTGCTCAAGGATACTGCCGTCCAAATTGTAAACTTCGACTTTCAGCGGCAAAAAATGTTGGGTATCCACCCAGATTTTTCTCGGGTAGCGAAGCGCATCGGTAGGCTCGACACTGACGATTTGCGTCGGCAACATCGCGATGGATTCCTGACCCGACAAAACTAATTGATAATTTTTTTCCAGGTTAGCGGTGTTCTGCGGCAAATTGACGATAAACGAACTATCCAGCGGATGGTGGTTGACCACTTTTTGACTGGTTTCCTTGAATGTGCAAGTCACTTCGTTCGATTTACGCGTCACTTCCCGCATCGGCGAATTCAAAGAAGCCAAGCGTTCCTGTTCGACGCCGTTTTCAACACTATGCTGATATTTCATCGTATCGAGCTGACCGTTTTTCATGAAGATCACGGTACCCCGATAGTTGAGGGTTTTCATCGCCCGGTTCATATGATCCAGCCATTGTCGGGCCGTCACTTGATCCTTCTCGGCAAAAGCGCTTTGGCAAACAACGCATAGCAAAAAAGCTTTTAAAACTCTCACGCGCTTATTCCTGCCGATAGCCCACCACCCGTGCGTAGGGTTGCCCCGCTTGCACGCTATTGACATACATCGCGTTGTCATGAGCTTCCAGATAATCCTTGAATCGAGCATGCATTTCCTCGGCTGACGCCTCTTTACCCTGAGCCACCATCTCGACCGCGCCGAAAGGGTTATGCATTTGCTTATCCACTTTAGTGCTGACCCACACCACGGCCAGTGCTACCGACGCGGCAATCGCCAACGCAGCTTTTTGCCAGTTTACCGCCGACTTTTTCCGAGGTAAGAAATAGGTAGGTTCTTGCCGAATCTGTTCGTGAATCTTGTCCACAAAATCGCTGGTAACGTGAGAATATTCGCCACTCCTCATGACTTGACTGGCAATTTGATAGCGACGCAACTTGTCTTTCAGCAAACCGTCGTTCTGCAAAGTTTTTAATAGCGACAGTGCTTGCTGACTATCCAGTTCGTCGTCTATCAGTTGAGAAAGTTTTTCGTTAAGTTGTTCTTGCATCGATACACCTTTAGTCGAGCAATGGGTTTAATTTTTGGTCTATGGCTTCGCGAGCCCTAAAAATCCGCGAGCGTACCGTCCCGATGGGGCAATCCATTGCTTCCGCGATTTCTTCGTAACTCATCCCTTCAAACTCCCTGAGCGTAATTGCAATCCGCATCTCTTCTGGTAACCTCTCGATAGCCGATTTAATGACCGCCACGATTTGTTCATTCATCAACAAATTTTCCGGCGTTTCTATATCTTTTAGTTGTGGCGCGTTTTCTACTTGTTCGGCATCTTGAACATCAATCTCGTAATCAAAATGACGGCGCGAACGCGACAACAAATAGTTTTTGGCAGTATTAATCGCTATGCGATACAACCAAGTGTAAAAAGCGCTGTCACCGCGAAAATCTCCCAAGGCCCGGTAAGCCTTGATGAAGCTATCCTGCGCCACATCCTGAGCTTCGCTCGGATCCTTGACGTACCGATTCACCAAGTGGACGATCTTGTGCTGGTATTTGATCACCAAAAGATCGAAGGCGGATTTATCGCCTTGCTGCACACGGCGCACCAGCTCTTGATCCAGATCTTCGGTATTCGTTTCTTGTTCGTTCACTGCGCTATTTTGATATTGAAGTGGACAGAATTAAACCTCATTAGTTCTGGCAACACAAAAAAAATTACCGCAAGATTAAAACCAGATATTATTCAAAAACGCTAAAACTATTCATCCGGCCGCAAAGTTGACCACACTGACAGCAAACCAACCCATCAACACCGCTGATTCCTATTATGACATCCTTATCGCCGGCAGCGGCGGCGCCGGCCTGAGTCTTGCGCTCCATCTCGCCGACACCTACAAGGTGGCGGTGCTCGCCAAATTCGCACTGACCGAATGCAGCACTTATTACGCCCAAGGCGGTATCTCCGCGGTATTCGACGAAGAATACGATTCCATCGAATCGCATATAGAAGACACCTTGATTGCCGGCGCCGGCCTGTGCGACCCGGAAATCGTCAGACTCACCGTCGCTCAAGGCCGTCAAAGCATCGAATGGCTGCGTCAGCAAGGGGTAAACTTCACTGAAGAGCGTAATGCCGACGGCGCCAAACAATTGCATTTAAATCGCGAGGGCGGCCACTCGCACCGCCGCATCGTCCATACCGACGATGCCACCGGCAAAGCGGTATCGCTATCGTTGATAGAACGCGCCCAGGCTCACCCCAACATTACCCTGCTGGAGTATCACAATGTCGTCGAACTAATCACCGCCAACAAATTGGGCGTGAGCGACCAACGTATATGCGGTGCCTACGTGTTGGACAGCAAATCCGGCAGCATCAAATCGATAGCGGCGAAAGTGGTGGTATTGGCGACAGGCGGCGCCAACAAGGTTTATCTGTATTCAACGAATCCGCATATTTCCAGCGGCGACGGCATTGCACTGGCCTGGCGGGCCGGCTGCCGGATCAGCAATATGGAATTCATGCAATTTCATCCGACCTGCCTGTATCACCCGACCGCGCGTTCGTTTTTAATCAGCGAAGCGGTGCGCGGCGAAGGCGCACATTTGATCCTGCCTGACGGCGAACGCTTCATGCGCCGCTACGACGAACGCATGGAACTGGCGCCGCGCGACATCGTCGCCCGCGCCATTGATAGCGAAATCAAAAAACACGGTATCGAATGCGTCTACCTGGACATCAGCCACAAATCGCGAGAGTTTATCCAGAAGCACTTTCCCACCATTTATATGCAATGTCTGGAACTGGATATAGACATCAGCCAGCAACCGATTCCCGTGGTACCTGCGGCGCATTATACCTGCGGTGGCGTGTTAACCGACGCCAACGCCCGCACTGACATCCCCGGCTTGTACGCCATCGGCGAGGTCGCCTGCACCGGATTGCACGGGGCTAACCGCATGGCCAGCAATTCACTGCTGGAGTGTTTAGTATTCGCCGAACAAGCCAATCAGGACATTCGCCGCAGATTCGCGCAATTGCCGGAACCGCTGCCACTACCGGATTGGGACGAATCTAAAGTCGGCGACTCTGACGAGGAAGTGGTAATCGCGCACAATTGGGACGAATTACGCCGCTTTATGTGGGATTATGTCGGCATCGTCCGCACCAACAAACGTTTGGAACGGGCGATGAACCGACTAGTCTTGTTGAAAGAAGAAATCGCCGAGTATTACGGCCAGTTCCGCATTACTAGTGACCTGCTGGAACTGCGCAATCTGGTCATCGTGGCCGAGCTGATCATCCGCTGCGCGCAGCAGCGCAAGGAAAGCCGGGGCTTGCATTACACCAAGGATTATCCGGATCTGGACAACAGTCAGCCGCCGCAAAACACCGTATTGACACCCGAGAAACCCAGCCGGAAAGCTCACTGATTATCGTCGTTGTTGTTTGAAAGCACGACTAAAAACGGGTTCGATAACCTATTTCGGCCCGCCAACATCCGACACCTAAACCGCAATTTTTGCTAAGAATAAACCACACCAACAGCCTTCTCTGCCGTTTGGGGCAAGTCGTTTAGGGCTTATCAACCATTGGCTGACTGGCATTTTCATCAGCCTGCGGCTGACATATTTCTGACATATTTGCCCACTAGAATCGCCGCCATACTCCTTTTTCCAGGACACTGAGCGATGATCGATGCTGAACGCATTCTGCAAGAAACTTATCCCGACTTTAAATTTGGCAAAGACAATAAGCTGGTCGTACAAGCTTTAAAAAAACTGATCCACGAAGACGATTTCAACGACGTCATCCGCAAAAACCAACACCTGCGCGGCTTCGCCTTTCTCGACAAGCTACTGAATTACTTCAAATTCAATTATCAAGTCAGCAACGATTGCTATAACAATATTCCCTCGGAAGGCCGTCTACTGATCGTTGCCAATCACCCAATTGGAACGCTGGATGGTTTGGCCTTGGTGAAATTGATTCGTTCCGTGCGGCCCGATGTGCGTATCGTTGCCAACCGAGTCTTGTCGCACATGGAGCCTTTGCAATCCATATTTCTGCCGGTCGATGTACTGTCCGATAAGAAAAAGCTAAAAGATGTTTATAAGGTGATGCTGGATGCGTTGGAAAACGAAGAAGCCATCATTTTCTTCCCGGCCGGCGAGGTTTCGCGCATCACACCCAAAGGCATCCGCGACGGCGCCTGGCAATCCGGCTTTATTAAGCTGGCCCGCCGGGCACAGTGCCCTATCCTGCCGATCTTTATTAAGGCCAAGAACTCGGCCTTATTCTATAGTGCATCGACGTTGTACAAGCCGTTGGGCACGATGCTATTAGTTAAGGAGATGTTCAACAAAAAGGGCCAGGAGATTAAATTCATGGTCGGCGCGCCGGTGCCTTATCAAGTCGTTGCCGATAGCGAGGAAAGTAATAAACAGCTCAGTCAGCGCTTTCGTAAGCACGTGCAAAACCTGGGCAAGAAAAACAAACCGGCGCTATTCGAGACCGTCGCCACCGTGGTGCACCCTTCGGATACCAAAGCCGTGAAGAAGGCGCTGTACCAATCACGTTTGCTTGGCGAAACCCGCGACGGCAAAAAGATCTTTTTATACCAGTTTCAAGACGATTGTCCAGTGATGCGGGAAATCGCCCGTTTACGCGAACTGACATTCAGAACCGTCGAAGAAGGCACCGGGCTAGCATTGGATCTGGACAAATTCGACATTTACTACAGCCACATCGTGCTGTGGGACGATAACGATCTGGAAATCGTCGGAGCCTACCGGGTCGGAGACGGCCCTGCCATTATGGCCAGCCATGGTATAGACGGTTTTTATACGCAAACCCTGTTCGATTTACGTAACGAATTCGAAGCTTATCTACCTCACAGCATCGAGCTAGGCCGCAGCTTTGTGCAACCGCGTTATTGGGGACAACACAGCCTGGATTATCTTTGGTACGGTATAGGCGCCTATTTGCGCGAACGGCCGGACATAAAATATCTATTCGGCCCGGTCAGCATCAGCAATGCCTACCCGCAGGCCGCGAAAGAACTGATTATCGGATTTTATCAACAGCAGTTCGCTTCCGACTTACAGAACACCAAGGCCAGAACGCCCTTCGTGATGTCCCAACAGTGCAAAGCTTTCGCGGCCACGGAATTCAGCGCCGACTACTCCACCAGTTTCAAAATATTGAATAGCGAACTAAAAAAACTGGGCGTCAAAGTCCCTACTCTTTATAAACAATATGTGGAATTATGTGTCGATAAAGGCTGCCATTTCGTCGCCTTCAATATCGACCCGGACTTCAATAATTGTATCGACGGCCTGATCATGGTGGAGGTCGATAAAATCGCGCCCAAGAAAAGACAACGCTACATCGAAAAATCGCTGGCCGGTTAGAGTTGCGCGAATTCATGGAAAATCGTTCATTCCCGGAGCTGGAACAGCTGGAAACTCTGATCGAGCAATTCGGCGACCGCGCCCATTGCGAGATCGTCGAGCAAATCACCTATAAAGACAGGCAATTTCCAATCCACTGCCTCAGCCTTGGCTCAACCAGTCCGGATGTTCCGGTATTGGCTTTTTTCGGAGGCGTGCATGGCTTGGAGAAAATCGGCTCGGAAGTAATCCTGGCGTACTTACAAACCATCCTGCAATTATTGGATTGGGATGAGGAATTTAACGCCCGCTTGCAACATTCGCGGCTGGTATTCGTGCCCATCGTCAACCCGGTAGGTGTCTATCGAGGCACGCGCTGTAACGGTAATGGCGTGGATTTGATGCGTAACTCTCCCATCGAAAGTATCGGTAATACGCGGCTATACAGCGGTCAGCGTTTCAGCGCCAAGCTGCCCTGGTACCGCGGCGATGAATCGAAAATGGAAAAAGAAGCCCAGGCATTATGTCGGGTGGTGCATAAACATCTGTTTGACGCGCCCTTGTCGATTGCTATCGATCTGCATTCGGGGTTTGGCATCCACGATAGATTATGGTTTCCCTATGCGTCCTGTCAAACGCCGTTTCCGGGCATAGCAGAAGCTTATTGCTTAAAACAATTGTTTGATCGCTGCTACCCGCACCATTTCTATAAAATAGAGCCTATGAGCCAAGAATACGTTATCAGCGGGGACTTATGGGATTATCTATATGACGATTTTATAGACCGGCACGGCAAACAACGCGTATTTCTACCCTTAACCCTGGAGATGGGCTCTTGGCTGTGGCTACGCAAAAGTCCGACGCATTTGTTTCAACGTCACGGCTTGTTCCATCCCTTGCTGCCGCATCGTCAACAGCGCATTATGCGCAGGCATCTAACCTTATTCGATTTCTTATATCGCAGCCTGCTCTACCCGAAAAAATGGGCGACGTTGAACAGCCAACAACAAGAGCACAATCGGCAAAAGGCTATGGATTTCTGGTATGCCTGAGTCATCAGCCAAGCAGCATTGGTTATTACTGCGTGGACTGTGCCGAGAGGCTGCACATTGGGGAAATTTTCCGGATTTGTTGCAGCAGGCTTTTCCACAATCAACCGTCAGCACTATCGATTTGCCAGGTACCGGCCGATATTACCGAGAACCCAGTCCGGACAGTATCGAAACGATAACGGAACAAGTCCGCCGCGAGGCTTTAGCGGTCGGTTTACTGGCAAAACCTGTCACGGTACTCGCATTTTCCCTTGGCGGCATGGTGACCTGGGAATGGTTGCAGCGCTATCCGCAAGACATCGCTGCAGCCGCCCTCATCAATACCAGCTTTGCGGGCCTAAGCCCATTTTATCGGCGCATGCGTTGGCAGAGTTATCCGCAGTTTTTTGAGTTATTGCTAGAAAGGGATTTATATAACAGGGAACTGGCAATTCTTCAGCTGGTTAGTAACCGGCAAGACCTCTACGCGGAAACGGCCAAGGCCTGGAGCGCCATACAGCAAGTTCGGCCTATCAGCCTTGCTAATGGTGTCAGACAGCTGAAAGCAGCGGCACGCTATCGACCTAGCCAGAGAAAACCGGAAACACCATTGCTGTTATTGAATGGCCGGGGCGACCGTTTAGTCGCACCGGCTTGTTCCGACGCCATTCATAACAAATGGCAAATCGACATCTTCACGCACCCGTGGGCGGGCCATGATCTATGTTTGGACGATGGAGCCTGGGTAGCAAACCGTTTAAAAGACTGGATAAACCAGACTACGGTTTAAATCCGAAGATTATTTGATTTCAAACTCAGCTTTACTGCGACCGGAAGCCAGCAATTCCTGCATCCATTTCGGCGCCAATCCACGGCCAGACCAGGTTAAAGATGCATCGTCAGGACTACGGTACCTAGCCGCAACTTTACCGGTTTTTCTTTCGGATTTCTTCTCGCCGTCTTGAATATCGACAGTTACGCCAATAGAAGCCGCCAATTCCTTTATTTGCGCAATAACTTCCTTGCGTTTACTGGATTGTCTTTCTTTTAATGCTTTTTCGGCATTATCAATAACAGCCTGTAATTCGGCTTCGGATAGTTTATTAAAGTCAGTCATATTTTCCTCGTTAATCAAAAAACGCAATCAATTCTATCACCCGGCGTTTCTAAATAAAACTATTATTCAGAATTTACTGAAAAATTGACTTCGGAATATACCTTGCCTTTCTTATCCGTCAACTGTACTTGCCATTCGCCCTTATCTTTGGCAGACAGGGTTTTACTAGACCATACCTTGGTTATTTTATCTTTCATATCCAATTGTTTTTGATGCACGATTTGACCGTTACGCGACCATCGATGAAACAAAGATCTACCCTTCATGTTTTTTATCTCACTAAAATAAAAAACTTCCTGGGATTGGTTAGGAATAACTCTCAGCGGCGACTTAATCGGCTCACCGGGTTCATCATCCTTGGGCTCGGTATTTAAAGATGCTCTGATAACCTTTCGGTCCAATATAATCGCCGCCGGCTTTTTAACACTGTCGATTTTTTTAACACTTTCAGAGTGGGCTGCTTCCTTAGGCACTATCGCCGGCACTGGCTTTTCTATTAGCGCCGACTCTTGCCGTTCAACAATTTCAGCATCCGGTGTATTAAATTTTTGAACTTTTTCCGTGGTATCGATCAGAGTATCACTATCTTCGTCAGCGCCGCCAAACCATGAAAACAATACTATTAGCATCAAAACTAACACCAGAACCGCAACCAGTATCCTGCGAATATGCCAAACCGTTACCGTTTGCGGCTCCGTGCTTATGCCTGGGTGTTTCTTATCATAATTAATTTTGATAACTACTTTATTATCAGCCATGTTTTTTCCCGATATTGAATCAACCAAACGAAACTGGAATCATTTGATGCACTAGCCCGTTACAACACATTGTCCTTGGTAATATAACATTTTAGTTCTAACATAATCGGTTCAACTTGCCGAAAACCTGGATGTTTGCATGAGTAGCCTGCTTAAACAATTCGAAGAGTCCTCCTCATTGTACGGAGGCAACGCCCATTTCATCGAGTACTTGTACGAACAGTACTTGAGCAATCCGGAATCCATCAGCCCAAGCTGGCGGCAACGCTTCGACCACATTCGCAGCGGCGCCACCGAAGACACACCGCATAGCGTGATTGTGGAGCGCTTCGAAAAACTGGCGATTGCGGAACCGGGCAGGCTGGCCAGAATGCAGGGGTTTACCGAGCAAAGCGTCAAGAAGCAATCAGCGGTAGCCCGCTTGATCAATCATTACCGGGTCAAAGGCCATCAGATAGCCTCTAACAATCCGCTTGGTCAATCGCAAAGCGTCCCTGCTGACTTGGAACCTATATATTATGGTTTGACCGATGCGGATATGAGCACGCTGTTCGACACCGGCGGCTTGTGCGGCGTTGATCGCTTACCCCTAAAAGCGATTATTCAAACGCTTAACGAGATTTACTGCGGCAGCATCGGCAGCGAATACATGCACATCGTCGATGACGAAAAGAAACGCTGGATCAAGGATAAACTGGAAGGCGCGAAACCGGATTTCAGCAGCCATCCGGAAAAACGCCAATGGCTGTTAAAGTTGTTGATTGCCGCAGAAGGCCTGGAAAGATTCCTGCACCGCAAATATGTCGGCCAAAAACGCTTTTCGCTGGAAGGCGGCGAGTCTTTGATTCCAGTGCTGGACGAATTGATCCAACGCGCAGGCGAACACAAAGGCAAGGAAATCGTCATCGGTATGGCCCATCGCGGCCGTCTGAACGTACTTATTAATATACTGGGAAAAAGCCCGGCGGTACTGTTCGGGGAATTCGAAGGCACCCACACGTCCTCGCCCGGCGTACTAACCGGCGATGTCAAATACCATCAAGGCTTTTCGTCCAATATTGCCACACCGGGCGGCCCGATTCATTTGACGCTGGCCTTCAACCCCTCGCATTTGGAAATCATCAATCCGGTGGTGGAAGGCTCGGTAAAAGCCCGCCAAGATCGGCACGGCCCGGATGGTTTTGACGCGATCTTGCCGATATTGATTCACGGCGACGCCGCTTTTGCCGGCCAGGGTATTGTGATGGAAACCTTGAACATGTCGGAAACGCGCGCCTTCTCCACCGGCGGCACCGTGCATATTGTCATCAACAACCAAATCGGTTTTACCACCAGCAATCCCTTCGATGCCAGATCCACCCTGTACTGTACCGACGTAGCCAACATGATTCAGGCGCCGGTATTTCACGTCAACGGCGACGATCCGGAGGCGGTGATTTTCATCACGCAATTGGCATTGGATTACCGTAACACCTTTCATAAAGATGTGGTTATTGACTTAATTTGCTACCGCCGTCATGGTCACAACGAGGCGGACGAACCGGCGGCTACCCAGCCGATGATGTATAAATCCATCCGCGATCACCAGACCCCGCCGCAAATCTACGCACAGAAATTAATTGCGGAAGGCGTGGTCACGGAAGACATGGTGCAGAAAATGGAGCAGGATTACCAACAACTGCTCAACGAAGGCCAACCGGTATCACGGCCGATTATAGAAAACAACGTTTATTCATACTCGGCGCGCTGGGTGCCTTATCAAAACAAACATTGGGACACGCCGGCCGACACCTCTATAAGCTTGGAGCATCTCCAATTCTGCAACCAGCGTTTGCAAAGCTTGCCGGAAGGTTTTGAACTGCATCCCAGAGTCGCCAAAGTCATGGAAGACCGCAATAAAATGGCGGCCGGCGAAATTCCAATGGATTGGGGCTTTGCGGAAAATTTGGCTTATGCGACGCTACTATTGGAAAAATACCATATGCGCTTGACCGGCCAGGACATCGGCCGCGGCACGTTCTCGCATCGCCACGCCATTTTGCTGAATCAAGCCAACGGCGAAAATTACATCCCGCTCAAACATTTAAGCGAAAACCAGGGCCGCGCACAAATCTTTAACTCCTTACTGTCGGAAGCCGGCGTGTTGGGTTTCGAATACGGCTACAGCTCCACCGAACCGAATAAACTGGTGATCTGGGAAGCGCAATTCGGCGATTTCGCCAACGGCGCGCAAGTAGTCATAGACCAGTTCATTTCCTCCGGCGAAACCAAATGGGGCAAGCTCAGCGGCTTGGTCATGCTGCTGCCACACGGTTTTGAAGGTCAAGGCCCGGAACATTCCTCGGCTCGCCTGGAACGTTATTTACAGCTATGTGCCGACCACAATATCCAAGTCTGCGTCCCCACTACACCGGCACAAATTTTTCATTTGCTGCGTCGACAGATGCTGCGCCAATATCGCAAACCGCTTATCGTCATGAGTCCGAAAAGCCTGCTACGGCACAAGCTAGCGGTATCGACACTAAGCGATTTGACCCATGGCGAATTTTTGAACGTGATAGGCGAACAGGACGATATCGATCCCTACCACGTCACGCGCATCGTATTGTGCGCCGGCAAGGTATATTTCGATTTGTTGGAAGCTCGCCGCCTGGATCAGGAGCAACTGCGCCATGTCGCGATTATTCGTATCGAGCAGCTCTATCCGTTTCCGAACGAGCAATTCAAACGCGAAATCGACAAATACCCCAATGTCGAACATATTGTCTGGTGTCAGGAAGAACCGAAAAACCAAGGCGCCTGGTACCAAAGCAAGCACCATTTTTTCGATTTGCTAGACAAGAATATCCCGATCAGCTATGCCGGCCGGGTCGCGTCGGCATCACCGGCGGTCGGCAATTACAAAACCCATCTCAACGAACAACGCGCCGTGGTAAACGCCGCGCTCTATGGCAGCAACGAAGGAAATACACATGAGCTTTGAAATACTGGTCCCCAGCCTTCCCGAATCCGTATCCGATGCCACCCTAGTCGCATGGCACAAACAGGCGGGCGAATGGGTCAACGAAGGCGACAATCTGGCCGACCTCGAAACCGACAAGGTCATCCTGGAAGTACCTGCACCAAAATCCGGAACACTGGTAGAACTGGTGGTACAAGACGGCGAAACCGTAGTCGGCGGTCAGCTACTAGCCAAACTGGATGCCCAGCCAGCCAAACCGGCTCAGGTAACCGAAAAAACCGAAGACGCCGTCCTTAGCCCTTCCGTTCGCAAATTGGTCGCCGAAAAAGACCTTGACCCGCAAGCCATCGCCGGCTCCGGAAAACATGGCCGAATTCTGAAAACTGATGTTTTGGATTTCTTGAACACACAAGCGAAAGACGCGCCACCTACTCCAGCCCCCGCGCCACCACCGGCAACGGAAACCCACTCGCCCTTATCGGCCACAGCCGTGGCCAGCCTAAGGCCGGAACAGCGGGTGCCGATGACTCGCTTGCGTGCCAAAGTGGCCGAACGCTTGCTGCAAGCCCAGCAAAACGCGGCGATGCTGACTACCTTTAACGAAGTCAATCTCAGTGCGGTCATCGATCTGCGCAATCACTACAAAGATCGTTTCGAAACCAAACACAGCATCAAGCTGGGCTTCATGTCGTTCTTCGTGAAGGCATCCATTGAAGGCTTAAAACGCTTCCCGGCGATTAACGCGTCTATTGACGGCAGCGACATCATTTACCACGGCTACTACGACATCGGCATCGCCGTCACCACACCGCGCGGCTTGATCGTGCCGATTTTGCGCGACGCTGATCAGCTGGATTTTGCCGGCATCGAAAAAGGCATACACGATTTTGGTAATAAAGCCCGCAACGGCTCGATCAGCGTTGAAGATCTCAGCGGCGGCACCTTTACCATCACGAATGGCGGAATTTTCGGCTCCATGCTCTCTACACCCATCCTGAATCCGCCGCAATGCGCGATTTTAGGCATGCACGCCATCAAAGACCGGCCGGTGGTGGAAAACGGTGAGATCGTTATTCGGCCTATCATGTACCTGGCTTTGTCCTACGACCATCGTTTGGTGGACGGCAAGGAAGCGGTGCAGTTTTTGGGCATCATCAAGGAATGTCTGGAAGCGCCGGCGCATTTATTACTAAATATCTAACTTACTGATCCATCACTCCCGCGCAAGCGGGAGTCCAACTTCCAGCCATCATCGATTTCATGCGCTACACCATTATTCCCGTCACCGCCTATCAACAAAACTGCACCTTACTGGTCTGCGAACAAACCAATAAAGCCGCTCTGGTCGATCCGGGCGGCGACCTTGATGTATTGCTGAAGGAAGTCAAAAAACAAGGCGTGGCGTTGGAATCGATACTGGTCACCCACGGCCATCTCGATCATGTTGGCGGTGTTGCGGAGTTGGCCGAAAAACTCTCGTTGCCAATCATCGGCCCGCAAATTGAAGATACCTTCTGGATCGAGGCCTTGGCGCAGCAATGCCGGATGTTCGGTTTTCCGGAATCGAAAAGCTTTACTCCTCAACGTTGGTTGAACGACGGCGATACGGTAAAGGTTGGCAACGAGGTATTACAGGTGATCCATTGTCCGGGACACACGCCGGGCCATGTGGTGTTCTTCAGCGAGGCACAGCGCTTGGCGCTGGTTGGGGACGTGTTATTCAAAGGCTCGATCGGTCGCACCGATTTCCCCAAAGGCGACCATCAAACTTTGATCGACTCGATTGAATTAAAACTCTGGCCCCTGGGCGAAGATGTGAAATTCATCCCCGGCCATGGCCCGATATCTACCTTTGGCGTGGAAATGCGCAGCAATCCCTTTGTTGGAGCCTACCGCTAATCGAACAAAACCAGCCCAAGGACAGGTTAAAACGGAGGAACTAGCATTCTGGGTAAATAGCTGCCAGCGGATTTTATTGACAACGGTAGGATGGGTAGAGGCGATAGCCGAAACCCATCGCATCAGTTTGAGGATACTTGATGGGTTTCGCTTCGCTCTACCCATCCTACACATTGCAATGCCTCAACCCTGTTTTAGCGGTACGCCATCCAAGCCACCCGGCCGGGGCCCTGGCACCAAATCGCTCAAAACCGCCTTATCCAAAGTCTGTAAAAACTGCTCTATAGCGCCGCCTAATAATCCTATCAGCCCACAATCTTTCTCCAGGGCGCAACGGCCCTGTTTTTTGGGATTGAAGCATTCGGCCATCTGAAAGTGTCCCTCCACTTCCCGTACCACATTGCCGACACTGATCTCCCGCGCCGGCCGCGATAAACGAATACCGCCGCCCTTCCCCCGCACAGTTTGCACAAAGCCTTTTACGCCCAGTTTGTGTACCACCTTGACCAAGTGGTTTCTGGAAATGCCGAAATACTCGGCCAATTCAGTGATTGTCACCAATTTCTCGGTGTTAATTGTCAGATAAATCAATACGCGCAGCGCGTAATCGGTGTGTGCAGTCAATTGCATGTCGATGAGTTCAGTTAAAGCTGTATTTGAAATAAATGTTAATGACGCTTACACTTGCCAAAAGTTGCATTTATAAACCATGTTATAAAACTGTCCGGCGGTAAATTTAATGTTGATCGAACCCGTTGCCCTGTCCGATTTTTTCCTGAGCTTTTTCAGCGCGGCGTTGATCATCTTGCTGGCTACCGTGTATGCCGCTTTATATGCCTGGTCCAAGATCAGCGGCCGCCGCGCGTTCGGGATTGCCGCTTGGGTAATCTACGCCGGGTTGCTGATTTGCGTCGGCGTGTTCAGCTACGTCAACCATTTTAACGATTATTGGCTGCTGCTGTCGTTGTTAATGGTACTCGGCTACGGCTGGATGCCGCGTCTGATCTGGAAGTTGTGTGCCGCGACGCACGACGACGAAACTCATCACTCTCATCAATCTGGAGGTCATCATGACTGAGCAAAGCCCGCCCCGCTGGGCGTCGGAAACATTCTGGAAAAAAACCGCGATCTGGGTCACCGGCGGTTCTTTTGTGTTACTGGTCATTTTAAGCTTCGATTCGATGAAACAAATCAGCGCCGGCGGTCCCCGCGTGCCGGCTTACAGCGTGATAAACAAAGACGTCAGCTACCGCTTCGACAAGGCCAAACAGCGTTACCAACCGACCATAGGCGACGACGCACCGTTGTTCGGTAAAACTTTAAGCGAAGCAGAAGCCGAAAAACTGGTCGATCATGGCAAGAAAACCGTACAAGCTAAAAACTGCATGAATTGCCATACCTTGCTCGGTAACGGTGCCTATTTCGCGCCGGACTTGACTAAAGCCTGGCTGGATCAAGGGTGGGGCGCCAAGGAATCTCGCGAACAAATGATGGTGAACTTCCTGCTCGATCCGGAAAAAAATGCCCGCACTTACGGCTCCAACCGCAAGATGCCCAATCTGGACATCACGCCGCCGGAAGCGGAAGCCATCGTGGCCTTCCTGAAATGGATGTCGTCTATCGACACCAACGGCTTTCCGCATAATTTCATCGCGCTCGGCGAAGAGGACAAATAAATGACGCTACAAGCCTATCAAGAAAAAGCCGAGGTTTGCGCGGCCAATTGCAAGCAACGCTATGCCGCATTCATGGCCAATCCAAATTTGAGCGGCGGCCAAAAACTGGCCGTGCATTATTTTACCGTGGCGATGGTGCTGTTTATGGCGCAACTGTTGTTCGGCCTACTGGCCGGGTTGCAGTTTATCTTCCCGAGCTTTCTGTATGAAATCCTGGATTTCAACGTGAACCGCATGGTGCATATCAACGCCATGGTCATATGGATGCTTTACGGCTTCCTCGGCTCGGTTTACTGGTTTCTGGAAGACGAAAGCGGCGTACCCATCGTCGGTTTGAAATGGGGCCAGCTGGCGTTTTGGGTGCTGACCGGCGCTGTCACCATTGTGGTACTGGTTTACCTGCTGATTCAAATCGGCAGCGGTACCGATACTTCATTGTGGTTGATTAACGAAGGCCGCGAATACATCGAAGCGCCGCGTTGGGCCGACATCGGCATCGTCGTGGTGATGCTGACCTTCTTTTACAACGTCGCCGCTACCTTTGCCAAGGGCAAATGGTCGGGGATTGCCGGCGTTTTAACTCTGGACTTGGTCGCCTTAGCCGGCTTGTATCTGGCCGGCATGTTTTATGTCACCAACATTTCCGTCGATCAATACTGGTGGTGGTGGGTCATCCATCTCTGGGTGGAAGCCACCTGGGAAGTGCTGGTGGGCTGCATCATGGCCTGGAGCTTGATGAAGTTGCTGGGTGTGCGCCGCAACGTCGTACAAACCTGGCTGTATATCGAAGTGGCCTTGATGTTCGGCTCCGGCATTTTAGGCTTGGGCCATCATTATTTCTGGATCGGCACGCCGGAGTACTGGTTTACCATCGGCGGCTTCTTCTCCGCGCTGGAACCGATTCCCTTAGTCGCCATGGTGGTGCATTCGATTTACGATGCCGGCGCGCATAAATTCAAAAACAGCAACCACCCTGCCCTGGCTTGGATCATCGCTCACGCCTTCGGTAACTTCCTCGGCGCCGGCGTTTGGGGCTTTATGCACACGCTGCCGCAAATCAATTTGTATACCCATGGCACCCAATGGTCGGCCTCGCACGGTCATTTGGCCTTCTTCGGCGCTTATGCGACGATCAACATCGCCTTCTTCTACCTGGCGGCGCAACAAGCGCGCGGTAATGTCTGGATGGGCGGAGAGCTAGCCAATGGCTGGCGTTGGAAAGCCGCGGCGATTTTGCTGAACTTGGGCGTGATGGGCATGACAGTGGCTTTATTGATCGCCGGCTACGAACAATCCTTTATCGAACGGGCGGTCGAAGGCTCAACCTGGGCCGGCTATTTTGCCGCACAAAATCACCCTTGGTTCATGCAAGCAATGATTTGGCGGATGGTATTCGGTTTGATGACCGCAGTAGGTGGCGTCTTATTATTCTGGGATTTACTGGAAATCGGCAAGGGCGAGCAACGGCCGGCGGCGGTTATTGACAGCGAAGCAGTAACCCATTAGATCAACGGTGCGGCTTGCCGCTGGGCAAATCCGCCTAGTCTTCGTAAGCTTAAGGCGAATACGCTGCCGTATTCGCCTTATAAAGGCTTTATCTCAAACCGGAGAACATTGCGGACACGCGGTTGGCTTGGCAAATCTCTCACCGGCCTTCTTCGCCGCACTGGTCACGCTGCTGATCGAACCCAGATAATAAATGGCCTCTTTAGCAGGTAGCAAAGAGCAGCTGGATTTATGAATCAGGTGATCGCCATTTTCTTGCGCGCTTATCTCAATAAAAAACTCTGCCATTGTCTATTCCTCTTGATATAGGTTTTATAAATACCGGTCCGAACCGGTAGAACCGTGTTCAAAAATCGAACTTCTGTAGACCATCGAACATTCGGCCTGAGCGATGTTATGAAAATGACATGAATCACAGCTAATCCAGGCCATTTTGCGGCTCAGTTAACTGGCAGCAAGAAATAGACCAGAACAGGTCATATTGAAAACCAAAACCAGCCGGTACACCAGCCCCGCTCATTCAGCGTTAAGCGACACCTTATTGGGGGTATGTGTTAAACAACATAAAGCACCCGACAAATAAGATTCCTCCTTACCGTTAACGCCACACAAACACTATTAATCCAAGCATCTGCTGATAGTCGCCCCCACGCAGACTGGCCTATCGCCTTTCCGTTATTTAAGCCCTATCTCAGTGGCTGATTGTTGCATTCAAAATTTCTTCTACAATTTCTACTCAGTTTTCACGTTATGAATACAGGGGGAATGCGTATGCTGAATCGTTTTTCGATAGCCACCAAACTTCAACTGATGTCTTGGTTTGCGTCTCTACTGCTGGCCGGCCTGGCGTTACTTGGCTATCACGCATTAAATTTTCTCGGAGATGCAGCACACCGTATGGGACAAGGAAAAGATATTGTCGCCGACATTCTACCGCCCCCTTTATTTCTGGTTGAAGCTCAGTTAATGGCCGAACAGCTTTACCATGACAAAGATAAAGAACCGAAGTATGTGCGATTAAAAGAACTGAAAATCGAGTATGACACCCGCAATCGCTATTGGGAGTCCACACAGGGTATTCCCGCCCAACTAAAACAAGCCATATTGGGCACGCAACGCGAACAAGCTGATCAGTGGTGGAAAGAATTGGAGGAACGCTATATTCCAGCAATCAAGGAAGGTGATGTAAAAACAATGGACCTGGCGATGGAACGCCTGGATCAACAGTACGAACGACATCACGAAGCATTGGAAGAAACAGTCAAAATTTCCAACCAATATTCCAATGAAACCTTGGCAAACCTTAACCAGACCGTCGACAGCACAACCTGGTATCTGGTGGGACTGGCATTACTGGGCGCAATAGCGTTCGTGATAATGGCCTACGTGATTATTCACCAAATCCGTTACAGCCTTGATCAAGCGGAAAAAGTCACTGGGGCTATCGCCGCCGGCGACCTGACGGTGGTAATTCCCGATGTAGGCGACGATGAAATCGGACAACTTCTCAGAAAGTTGGCGGAGATGCGCAAGAACTTACACAATCTAATCTCCGATATGCACAACGGCGTATTCCAACTTAATCGATATTCGGCGGACCTGTTAGAGGCCGCCGCGCAAGAATCGATTATCGCCAATAACGGTTACGAGGCAGCTTGCAGCATGGCGGCCACTATCGAACAGCTCTCGGTATCGCTCGAACAAGTCAACGGTAATGCGCTGGACGCCAAGCAGGTTGCGTTCGAATCAGGACAGCGCGCCGAGTCATCCACAAAAGTCATTAGCTCCACCGCCAAAGAGATGCAAAAAATTTCAGCCATTGTTGTAAATGCGGCCGACTACATTCGCAATCTGGAAGCAATCAGCTCGGAAATAACCAGTATTGTTGATGTGATTCACGGTGTCGCCGAACAAACCAATCTGCTTGCTCTGAACGCCGCGATTGAAGCCGCTCGAGCCGGCGAATACGGCCGAGGTTTCGCAGTGGTTGCAGACGAAGTAAGAACCCTTGCCGAGCGCACCAGCACATCCAGCGGTGAAATTAAATTAATGGTGGAAAAAATTCGTCAAGCCTCCAAAGCCGCCGTGCAGGCTATGGAAAGTGGTGTAACCGGCGTTGAATCCGGCGTGGCGCTTTCCAGCCAGGCGGGCCAATCGGTCAACGAAATTCTCGATGCCCAATACCGCGTCACATTGTCGGTAGACGGGATTAGTGGCGCACTGGGCCAGCAATCGGCTGCTACACGCGATATGGCTGATCGGGTGGAACAGATCTCGCAAAATGCCAATTCGCTGGCTAAAACTGTAGAGAAAACCAAGCAAAGCGCGGAACAATTGGCACAACAGGCGGCAAGCCTAGATAAGTTGGCAGCACGATTCAAATTGTAAGAAGACTGTGCTTTTCAGACGCAAACTTAAAATTTATCCAAGCTTGGGGCACTTGGATGCACGTTAATCTTAGCCTGCAAAACCTCAAACTGAAGAATCTCACTTAACCAACAATACCCGTCCCAGGAGGCTTCCATTTTCCAGAGCCATCGTTGGCCCGGCACCGCAACGCTCGATCAACCCTGCAAGTTGCTGCCCCAGCACTTCATGCCGTTGTTGTTCGCCCAACATCGCCTGTTTGATCTCCGCTCTCACCTCCGCCAAAGCCTGCTGCAAACCTTTCTGTAAGCCTTTCAACGCCGCTTTCTGCAAGGATGGCTGGATTTTTTTGTGCAAGAAAAACGGAATAAGCCAACTCAAGCCAATCAGCAACACGCTATGCACCGCAAAGTCAGTACCCAAATAAGCAGTGGCAGTGGCGTCGGCGGCACTGTGGTAGTAGCCGGAGAATACTTGATAGCCCACTGCGCCCATCGCCGCCAGAGGCAAGACAGTTTCGCAGATCGCGGTGAATTTCAACAGGAAACGCTGAGCGCCGTTGCCGGGCTGCAATAACGCCTGTCGGCCAGCCAATTCGGTTTGGGCGGTGAGATTTTTGTCGGTGTGCTCGCGCACATTTTGTAACGCGTTCTTCAAGGGCTTGCTGGGAATATTGGCTTGCGCGGCTTGCAACACCAATTCGTCCAGCAAATCGTTCAGGCGGTTCTGCGCCCAGTCGTCCCACAATTTGATGTCCGCTGTTTGGCCCAAGTTCTCCGCCCAGAATTGCGCGAGTTGCTTGATCGGCCAGGCTAGACCTTGTTGCAAGCTGGCTTCGGTATGCTGCCATAGTGCATCGAAGTTCTGCTGTAATTGCACGTAGTCTTGCGCGGAAAAATCCTCGGCCAGTTGTTGCAAGGTCTGCTTTAGGTGCTGGCGGCGCAATTGTTCGCTGCGCTGTTCCAATTGGGCGACGCTATGCTGTCCAGAGAGTTGCCGCAACTGCTCCAGCAATGCGGCGAACTCGTCGCCGTCCGGTTCGCTGCAACTGGTGCGAAAGATTAAAGGATCGGTAAAACCGGCCTTACCCAGCTGCTGTTTAAAATCGTCGTATTGCACCGACTGGCCACGATCCCACTGATTCATCACAAACAGCCAGGCGTGTTTCGCACCTTCCGCCAGCAGCAGCTGCCAGGCTTTGTTATCGCGGTAGCGCTCTGGGCTGACTACATAGAGTAAAGCGTCGATATGCGGCAGCCATTCCAGTACCAAACGTTTGTTGCCGAGTTCAACGCTGTCGAAATCCGGCATATCAATCCAGACGATATGGCTGTTTGCCGCATCGTTGTGCTGGCTGATCTTGATGCTGTCCAAGGGCAGCCCGGCCGGCAACTTGTTAATCGCCAGGCTTTGATGGTGATACAAGGTCACTTCCCGCGAAGTGGGGCGCTCGATGCCGGCCCGGGCAATGGCTTGCCCTGCCAAACGATTCAACAAACTGCTTTTACCGACACCGGTGCCGCCCATGAAGGCAACAATCAACGGTCTGCTATCCGGATCGGATTGACTCGCGGCAAAGAGGCTTTCCGTACTGCGTGCGTCTATCGTGGTCAATAATTGCGCCCGTTCCGCACTCAATCGGCCTTCGGCTTGCGCGGCTGCGGCCCATTGCCGGGCTTGAGTCAGCAATTCAGAGTAATCGTAAGCCATGTTTCTTCTCTTTCAGCGCCAGTTCCGCGGCGTGGCATTGTTGTTCGGAGATATTAAAGCGGGTGGGCGACAGCACGCCTTGCGGCAACAAATACAAGCGCTGTTTCAGGCAGGCCTCGAACAGCGCGGTTTTCACGGTATTGAGCTGATGCTGTTTTAATTCGGCTTCGACCTTATGCATGTAGCTGCCGATGGCGCTTTCGGCTAATAAGGACGTAATGGTCAGCATCAATGGGGTAATCACCAAATCATGAATACCGATACCGCCGGCCTGGATCGCCAGCAATAAAGCGCCGGCATCCGTGGTGACGCGGGTAGCGCGCAGGCTGTTCAAAACCATAGGCTGTTCTTGCAGTTTTACGTATAAACGCTGCGCCGAGGCTTCTACATCCTGTTGAAAATCGCTGTGATAATCCGTCACCGCCTGGCGATAAATCTGTAACAAATCGCCGCGTTTTTGTCTCAGCGCCATCGCGGTTTCTTTCCACCAGCGACTATCGGCCGGCTCGGTTTCGGTTTTCTCCAGCAAACGGTCGGCGATTTGAATCAACAGATGCTCGCCTAACTGATTCAGTACCCCGAGTTCCTGATTGGGATTGATAGGTGTGCCGCCGCCCAAGGCAAATAATTTACGAAACGGCCAGGTCATGGCCCTTCGGGTCTTGCCCAAGGCCTTGGCGATGCCGGGGATTTCCAGCAAGGTCAGCAGATTTAACAAAGCGTTTTGAAAGGTTTCGTAATGATGCGGATGGTTCAGATAATCGCGCTGGTACTCCTTAACTGCCTGCGCCAACGCTTGATCGACCAGGGTTTGCCAATGATGCTGAGCATGGTGCTCGGCGAACACCGGTTGTAGCCAGTCCAGCCAATAGCGGCTAAGTAATTGCTGCTGACGAGCGGCGTGTTTATGCCGGGTAACCTTTTTCGCCAGATCCGCGAATGCGTGCGCAGCCGACTGCGGCCAGCTCGGCACGGCCGGGGCTTTTTGGAATAATAAGGGCACCACGATAGGCAAAGTATCTTGCCGGGTTTGCAGCCACTTTTGCCGCAGCGAATCCAGAATCACCGGCTCGCTGCCTTCGTTAAGTTTATTCACGCAAATCAAGGTAGGCTGCTGGAAAACCTCGATGGCTTTCATCATTTCCCAAACCGATTGATCGGCGTATTTTTCTTTACTCACCACCAGTACCACGATGTCCGCCAGCGCGATGGTGCGGATCACGCCTTCCCGATAATCAGCGGCGTCTATTGAATCGAAATCAGGCGTATCCCAGCAGACGCAAGCCGGCAACAAAGCCGAGGCGCCGGGGCTTGGACTCAAGGAATAGCAATCGTATCTTCCCGGCCGCAGCTCAGTTTGCTCCAAACGTTGAAAGCGGCCGAAATAATGTTGCATGCCGTCGCAGTCGTCGGGCGTCAGGCCGTGGCAAAAGCCTTGGGCCTGTACCGTGTAACCGGCCAGCGGACTCACGCCGGCGGCGTTGGCATCTAACAGCAGATTAACGACGGAACTTTTACCGGCCTGCGTCGGCCCGATCACGGCGATTTGCAGCGGAAAACCGGGGTTTTGGTCCAGCAGCTCGCCTTTGCGAATAAAGGCTTCGCCGTGCAACAATTGCTCTATACGTTGCTGATAATCCAGGTACTGGGGATTTTTTTTATCCAGCTGCTGTAGCACAGTTTGGTAACGCTGTTTGAGAAGTTGGATAAATTCCAGCATGTGGTAAGCTTGTGTTTTTAATTACCGAGTAATTTGGTTTGTTTGGTAACCCGCGTTGCAACCATTATAAATACAAAATTCGGGTTTGTTTATTTAGCCACTGGGGGGCTGCATCATGAAAAAAGCGTCAACTGTTTTGGTTTTTTTAACCTGTGCACTTTTGGCTGGTTGCAATAAAAGCAATCAAATCAACGGCAGCAGTTTAAAAACGGTCAATCGATCAATCAGTCAAATCAAGGAAAAATTGCCGCTAGACCAACGCATCGAGTTTGAAGTGTCTTTCTGGACCTTACGCGATGAAATCCGCAATAACAAGGAGTTTTTGGACGCTATCGATGGCAAGACACCGGAACAATTGGTGGAATCTGGCAAAGAGTTATTTGCCAAACGTAAAGCTGCCGGCAGCAAAGACTACGAAAAGTACGACAACTGGGACCAAATGATTTCCCAATACTCGCAAGAACGTATCGATCAAAACCGCAAGAAAACCCCTGACCAACGTGACAAAAACCCACCGGCACGGGTCGATTACAAAATGCACTCCATGTAATTTATCTGCGCACCGGGGCCGGCAGTTGTTTCTGTTCCACCAGAACCGCAACAAACTGGCTGGCCTCGCTGATGGTTTTCTCCATCACCTCGATCAATCTCGAAATATCCACACCAATTTCCATGAACTCGTGCCGCAGTGCAGCGATGGCATGGGCGTTCAGGTTGTGTTTTAAAAACAGCACCTGATCCTGAAACGCCGCCAATACCGGATGCATGCGGTTTTCCGCAGTTTGCAAGGCTTTTAACAACCGAGCGTATTGTTGCCGAGATTTTTTCAACTGCTGCTGGCTGCGCGCCTTCAAGGCCCGGTTGCTATATAAAGCCAGCTCGGCTTCCCATTCGTTGAACAGAGCCTCGCTAATCTCTTCCACTGCCTGAATCCTTTGACTGACTTGATCGGCCTTACCCTTGCATAGATCGTAGCGGCGCTTAAGCTGCTGATAGCGTTGTTCCATCGAACTATCCTGCACATTGACGATGCTTTTAAATTTATCCAGTGCATCGACGAATTGATCCCGGCTGTCCTTCAAGCTCTCGCAAGCCTGCCCAACCTGCATCACTACGATGTCGCGCTTTTGATGACCCAACAAGGACTCGCGGCTTTGGTAGTAAGCCTTGCGCAAACGTTTGTTCAGAATGGCTTTGATAAAATTAATCATGGTGGGACAGGAAACGGTCTTTATTAATCACTTTGATTTTGTAGTGTGCCTGGGCGGTGAAGCGTGGAAAAGCAGCGTCGAGTATGCCTTGTTGCTGTAAGCCCAGCAAACTCGCTTGCTCCGGAATCGCCGCCGATTTAACGATAATTAGCTCATCGGCGTTGATATAGCCAGCCAACCAGGCCGCCAAACTATCGGACGTTATATCCCAACTAGCGGCAATCCCGGCTTGATCTAATTGCTCGACTTGCGGAGACCAGATCAGCACCGGTTTGAGTTGCGACGCACAACGTATACTTTCCGCATCGGCGACGATTACAAACTCGGGCATTAGGCTCTGGATCAACAAGGCCATTTGCTGCATCGCCAGAATTGCCATCCGGTGTGCGGCGATATCGTCGAAACGCCATTGACTTTGCGCGATACGCACTTGTTCAGCAAACGGTCCGCCGCCGGGCACAATAACAATTGGGCCGGCGCGATTTGCGATTGCTGCCAAACAAGCGGGCAAGGCTGCTGTTTCCAGTAAGCTGCCGCCCAGCTTGATCACACAAGTCATGCGCTGAATTGTTTGAGCAACTGCAATAAGGCGGCGGCCTTGTCGAAGCATTCCTGATATTCTTCGTCCAGCACCGAGTCGTTGACAATGCCACCACCCGCCCAAAAACGTATCGTGCCGTGATTGTGGACCAGAGTACGAATCGCGATATTGGTATCCATATTGCCGTCAAAGCCTATATAACCAATTGCACCGCAATAGATGCCGCGCCGATGCGGTTCCAACTCCTCGATGATCTCCATCGCGCGGATCTTCGGCGCGCCGGTAATCGAGCCACCCGGGAAACAGCTGCGCAATAAATCGATGGCATGTTGACCGGCGGCAAGCTGGCCCGTGACGGTGCTTACCAAATGATGTACGGTGGTATAGCTTTCTACCGAGAACAGACTAGGCACCCATACCGAACCCTTCTTGCAGCTTTTGCCCAAATCGTTGCGCAACAGATCGACGATCATCACATTCTCAGCCCGGTCTTTGGTGCTGGATACTAAGTCTTCGATCTGCGCCTGATCTTCTTCCCAGTCGCTTCGACGCGGCCTGGTACCTTTGATGGGTTTGGTTTCCACCGCGCCGTCGGTAACTTTTAAAAAGCGTTCCGGCGAAGAACTTAAAACCTGCACATCCGGGAAATTGAGATAGGCACTAAAAGGTGCGGCGTTGATCTGCCGCAATACTTGATAAGCTTGCCAGGGGTCGCCCTGACAAGGGCTTTCGAAGCGCTGGGTCAAATTAATCTGATAACAATCGCCCTCTTTCAAATAATGTTTGATACGCCGAAAAGCCGTGGTGTAAGCATCTTTGTCCATATTGGCAACCGGCGCGTGCAGCACTTTAAATTCCGCAGTGTCAGCCGGTTTAGAAATCGCGCTGAATTCGGCGATTAGTCTTTGCTGCTCGCTTTCCGGTAAATCGATACTGACCAACCAGCTTTGCCGACGCTGATGATCGACAATCACCGCCCAGCGGTAAATGCCCACCGCCATTTCCGGCAGTTGTTCGGCGTCGGCGGCCATAGCCGGCAGTCGCTCTATGCGTCTGGCAAGATCGTAAGCAAAATAACCGATGGCCCCACCGTTGAACGGCAAACCGTCCACACTGGCCAACGGCACACCTAATTGCTGTTTCAATAACTCGAAAGGATCCTCCGCGCTTTCGCTAATCACGCCATCGCGCTCGATAAGGGTAATATTGCCACGCGTTTGCAGGGTTGCGATTGGGGCGTAGGCGATGATGTCGAACCTATCCTGCTTGCTATGCGGCTGGGTGCTATCCAGAAATACTGCCCAAGGCTGCTGCGCCAGCGGGGCAAATAATGTTGCACTGTCTTGAAAATAAGGCAGCGATTGTTTGATGGGTTTTGCTAAAGGCATTAAGGGGTGCTGTTAAACGGCCGGAATGTGCCGCAAGGACATGATTTGCAATACACCGATTTTACCCCAGCCACCGGCTTTAACCAAACCGGCCGGCAAGATAAGCCACGGCGGCGGCCGGCGCGCAGTCGGCAGCATCAATACCATTGGTTTTAGGGGTTGATGACAGCAAATCGTTAAAGTCCAGATACTCAACTCCCAAATCTCGAGCAATGTCCCGCGCCAAAAATCGGCCGACGCCAGCACCGACAAATTGGATTGCCGAGCGCGATTTTGCCTTTTGCAACTGCCTGACACACGCCTGACTAATTTTGTGATGTTGCTTGGCTTTAAGCTGCTCGGCAAATGCCGCCCAGAGTGCGTGATCGCTCTCACTGAACTCGTAACCGGTCAGTCGCGACAAGCGCCGGGCGCTGGCCGAAACCGACTTTTCCGCGCCATCGGCGGTATCGCTCTGATCGTGAGCTTCGTTTAAATCGCCGGTCAAGCGATACACATCGGCCATTGTCGCAAAATACTCGGCCATCAAGCCCATTTGTTGACCGTTGAATTCCGCTTCTTGCGCAATTGCCATTACCGCCGTGCGGACAATGCCGGTATACACTAGCTCGCCGCAGACCAAGCGCTGATAGTCGGTAAAGCCTTGGACTTTGAGCTGATGATTTTCGACCAGCAAAATATCGGTAGTGGTACTGCCTATATCCACAAATAAGGCATTTGGCAGGCGCTTTGCCACCAGTAACAAGCTGGCTAACCAGTTAGCGGAGGCGATGTCCATGCAATCGGCCGACTGAATTTGCGCTGCCGGCAAAAAGCCGCGCAAGCCGGCAAATACAGATACCCTCTCGGCGTTGAAATGCTCGCAAACTGCCTGAACGATAGCATTGACCCCCTGCTCGCGACTGGTAAAACAATCCACTAGCTCGCCGGTCATCGTCACGGCATGCTGGCAAGCTTGCAAATCGAATTGGCCGGCTAAATCGGCCAAGGTACCATGCAAGAAATCCACGCCCTTCCATAGCGGACAAGCCTGCTGAGCAACTGCCTGGACATGCCCGGACTCATCGAGCAACGCCAATTTGACGTGCGCACCGCCAATGTCCCAACCTGCAATCTGTTTGTTCATTCTGCTTTTTAATTGATACTGATTTGAACCGTTTCATTTCGACAGGCCTGCAACACCGGGTCGGCATGCCGCAGGCGCAAAACCTGTTCGGCGACGTTGATGCCGGTCGCTTGCTGGATACCGGCAAAGGAACTGGTCAAACGCGGATTGATTTCCAAAACTAATGGACCTAATTCGGCGTTCTCGATAACATCAATACCAACATAGCCCCACAAGCCAGGCATGGCTTCGGCGATTTGCTTTATCAGCTTATGATAAAAATCCAGCTTATCGGTTTGCATATTGACTAAACAGCCTTGCAAACTGAATCTGCCTTGCTCCAAAACGATTTCCTGGTGGTTGTAGCAGATAAGCCAGGCTTGACCATGCTTGAACAAACAAGACAAACTGGCGGCCTGACCGTTGGTATAGGGTTGTAAAACGTAATGTTGCGGCTCACTCAATCCGGCAACGGCGGTTGCCAACTGCTCGGCTTTAATTACAAAACTATCCATGCAACCAACGCCGTCGGCGATTTTCACTACGACATTATCGTCTGGGCCATCCATCCCCTGACCAAGTAAACGAGTTTCCACCATCGGAATTGCCCGTTTTACCAGCACTTGGTAGGTCGCAAATTTATCGGCACAGATTGCCAGCGTCGCTGGGTTGGATAATAAAACCTCGACGTTCGCGGCAATAGCAAGCTCGGCTAAGCTTTGCAAAACACCGTCAGTTTCCGGCGCGATTGGCCAAAACAAATCGGTTTCATAAAGTAAATCCCGCAGCAGCGCAAAGATGTCGCCATTGGCATTTACTCTTACAATTTCCACTTGCGTCAGCATATCCGGTCTGGCACAACGTTCGTCAAGCGGTATGCATAGCTGAATATTTTCCAGACACTTCAGTTCGGCGATTAAAGCCTGTAACATCATCGCGCCTTCCGTCGCCAACGAAGCAGGCAATGCCTGTCCGACCAAACCGCCGCCGGTAATATATTCAAATACTAGAATTTTCAATTCTAAAACTCGCTTGGCCTATGCAGATTATTCCAGTCATTGATTTGAAAGACGGCCTGGTGGTCCATGCCGCAGGAGGCGACCGCAGTCGTTATCAACCCGTACATCACACTTCCTCACTATGCGATAGCAGCGTGATAACCGAGGTCGTGACCCATTTTTTAAAGCTGCATCCATTTCAAACGTTTTATATTGCAGACCTAGATGCTATTGGCAGCAACGGCAATCACAACAATGCCATCGACGTCTTGCTTAGCCAATATCCAAACAAGGAGTTTTGGCTGGATAACGGCAGCAGCCCCCAAACCGTATCTATGGCCACTCAACCCAGCAAGTGCAAACCGGTCATCGGTACCGAATCGCAAATACTGCCAGTTTCTTTAAAAAACACCGATCTCATCCTGTCGCTGGATTTTAAACATAACCAGGCTTTAGGTCATCCGAGTTGGCTTGAAAGTCCTGAACTGTGGCCGGACAACGTTGTGGTGATGACCTTGGATTTGGTAGGCAGCAATAAGGGCCCGGACTTTGCAAAACTCAGCCGGCTTTGCAAGGATCATCCCGATAAACATTTTGTCGCCGCTGGTGGGGTCCGGGACGTTACAGATCTCATGCGACTAGAAACTATCGGCATTGCCGCTGTGCTATTGGCCAGCGCCCTGCATAACGGCAGTATCGACGCCGTCGCACTGGAAAAATTTAGGCAAAAAAATACCCCGGCAAGCCGGGGTATCTTCGACAGCCTTTGAAACTAAAAACTTAAACGTTGTTAGCAGCAAATGGGTGTTTTGCACCAGATTTAGCAGCAACTACTTCTTTAGCAGTTGGAGTGCCGGCAACAGCGCGAGCGATTGCTTCTTTGGTAGCTTTGTAGTTGAATTCTTCGATTTTTGCATCGTCTTCAGCCAACCAGTGGATGAAAACACCTACAGAAATGAACAAATCGTCAGCTTCATCAGCAGGAATAGTGCCGTCTTCAACGGAATCAGCAACCGCCATAGCAACAGCGCGTTGAGCTGGTCCAAACATTTGAACGGCTTGTTTTGCACCTTTGATGGTTACTTTGTTGAACAGGATGGTTGCTGGTTTAACCAACAGGTTAGGAGCAACAACAGCCAACAGAGTTGAAAAACCGTCTTTGTTGTTTGTCAAAGCGTTTGCGAAAGCAGTTTCAGCTGCTGAGCCGCGTGGGCCGATGATCAAATCGATGTGAGCAATTTCGTTGCCTTCACCAACCAAAGATTCGCCAACGCGCAAGTTATTGATTTTTGCCATTTTAAATTTATCCCCTAAAGATAAGATTGAACCAAAAAAATAGACACTTTCGTGTCTCAAGATTGTAGTTTCTGCTTAGTTCCCTCTATAACCCACCGGTTCCTTCACCGATAAGTTGTTCCAGAAGCACCACCAGTACTGTCGCTACAGTTATGTCAGCTGTTGTACCCGGATTGATCCTTTGTGCCTTAAAAGCTTTGTCCAGATCATACAATACTGGCAAAAGCTCTTCAGGCTCACAAGCTGTTTGCATTGCTCTATCGAGCTTTTGCATCTCAGCCTTGATCCACTCTGAATACCGCTCTCCATACTTCCGCTCAATATGACTATCGGGATATTGAGCCAACATTGCGGCAAAAACCGCTAACGCCGCCCAAGCACAATCGCCAGACAAAACGAAAGCACGATTATATCGTAAAACGCCGAAATCAAAAACGTCTTTAAAAATAGTTGCGTATTGCAGCGCGATTCTATCCCTGTCGGCGGCGAATGCCATGGCTTCCGTCAGCGTCACATCGGCGGGTTTCTGAACATCGTGTTGCGCGGAATCGCCCAAGCCGGCCGGAGCGGCCAAGGTGACAGCTTTAAAGACCCAATCGGCATCCCCGCGGCTGGTATTTTCCAATAATTGCCGTAAACCATCGCGCAAGTTCTCGCCGGATGCCAGCTTAGCAGCGACTTGCAACAAGGGTGCACACAACAGAATAATGCCCAAATTGGTATTGCACGCCACTGCTTCTCGGGTTGCCTTGACGGCGTAATAAATTTTTTCGCCCAAGCCGTATTCCGGATTGGTGATCGGCTCGCTACTGACGCGAGCACTGACGCGGAAATCTTCGACCGTCATATCGTCTGCGGCACTATAAACGCTGACATTGCCTGGCTTGAACGCTTGCAGCTCGATTTCACAGGCTTGCAGGTAAACGTCCATCAATTGCTGCCGACTCAGCATACTTGGTCCTGTACACAATAACGATCAATTAAATCGGCCACCAGGCATTCGGCGATATTAATATCGCAAACGCTTTGCAAGCCTTTCCAGGCCGGCACGCTGTTTACTTCAATCACCCGATAATCACCTTCGACATCCTGGATCACGTCCACACCGGCGTAATCCATTTTTAACGCGGCGACTGCAGCAATCGCCAGTTCTGCCAAATCGGGTTCCAGTTCAATACATTCGCAAGACGCGCCTCTGGCTACATTATTCAGCCAGGAAATTCCGCGCCGACGCATCGCAGCGACCGCCCTGCCGTTAATCACGAACACCCGAACATCGGAATAACCGTCGCCCGCGCATTCGACAAAGCGCTGCAAATAATAAATACCGCGACTGCTGGTCAACCACAACAAATCGGTGGATTTTTCGATACGCCGAATGCCCTCGCCTTGCGAACCGAATAAGGGCTTACTGATTAGATAATAGCCTTCACGTAACTGTTGCTCAGCAATTACCAATGCTGCGTCACGATCCCGCAACACCCAGGTCTGTGCGGTTGCCAAGCCAACGTGTTGCAATAAAAAACTGGTCATACCCTTATCGACGCTACGCTCGATCGCGCCGGCATCGTTATATACCGGCACCCCCAGTATCTTTAAGGCGTGCAAGACATCCAAATAAAACACCACCTCTTCCAGTGAACCGCCGGGCACGCCGCGCACGAATACCGCCGACGGCAATTCTTGCTCAAAACCCGGCATTAAAATGGGTAAATCGGCGACCGTTAACTGCAATTTGCAGGCAGTCAGCGATACATAGTCGGCGGCATAACCGCGCTCGGCAAAAGCCAAGCACAACTGCTTGCCATGCCAACCGGGATCATCGGTAATTATTGCAATTCGGCGCAAGGGAAGTGTGTCGAAAAAGTTAGCGATACAAGCTAACCGACCCTGCGCGGCAAGGCCAGTCAGATGTGGAAAAGAGTTAGAGCGAATTAAGCCCCGAACGAAAGGTCAAGCAAGGCATTGTCCAATTTACCGGCGCGGAAACTTTTGCCGGATTCGACCGCGGTGACGATAACGCTGGCAGGGCTGAACAACATCGCATCCACTTTGAAGAAATCATATTCGTAGGCTTTGAAAATTTCAGCAAACGGCTTGCCGTAATCTTTTGATGTCGAACTTGGCAATTCCTTAGCCAATTTTTCCGCCGCTTCATCACTGCCTTTCACGAACAAATGCACTTGGCCGGCAAACAAAATCGCGTCATTGGTACGCCCCATCGCTTTAACAAAGTTAGGATGCGGAGGACAAATCGGCGCACTGCCGGAACCGTCGACGATGTTTTCCAACGGGAAATGCAATGCATGGGCTTTGTGCATTGCCACTTCCAACACCCGGCCGACTACTTGTACGCCGCCAGCCAGACTGCTGGTTGGCGTAACGATGATGGTCAGATTGGCTGGCGATACGCCACAAGCCGCCGCGACTTTCTCGACGATTTCCACCGGTGGTAACGCATCGTTTTCGATGACTAAAGCGGTTTGTTCCGCGCTATCGCGGTATTCCAATTCCTTATAAAGCTCTTCCACCGGCTCGACCGCACCATCCTTGACTTTGGTGGCCATCGCCCGCGCCGGACCTGAACCCAGAGCATAATATTTGCCATGCGACAAACTCCAACCCGCATATTGACTACCCAGGCAAGACAGCACCGGGTTGCTCGCATGTACGTTAATGGTCAGCGGCCAGTGGGTGGTGTACGGGCTTTGCGAGATCGTCGCGGTACCCAAACCGCCCATGCAGATTTCGGTGATAATCCGTCCGGCTTCCAAACCGCCCGGCACTTTGATACCGGCGTCGATAATGGTGCAGCCGTTTTCCAGCTTTTCGATACCCAACCGTAATTTATCTGCGTTATCCAGCAGTTGTTGAACCAAGGGCTGGGAAAATTTATTGACGCTTGCCTGGTATTGCATGAGTTTTAAAGACCTGTTTCCAAAAGATTTGCAAGGATGCGTTGTTGGCGATGCAGATTATCCAGCACCTGCCCCGAGTTTTTTCCGCTGGCAATAATACTGCATATCGGCTCGCCTGTGGCAACAATTGCGCCGGGATTCGGCCTATCTACTGCCCATGCCGGCCACTCCAGTCGCTGGGGAATCACCACGTTTTTTTGCGCATAAACAATCTGATAAGCACTCGGCTCCGCCGATAATGCGACACTATTGTCCCGACTGTTTTGACAAGCCTGTAGATGTGTCAATAGCAGTGATTTACCGTAAAGCTGGGCGCTAGCGGAAATCCGCGCGTTGATTTCCAACACGTAACATGTGCCGTCACGTAGGATAAAATCCATGCTGTTTAAACCGCGCAATCGATAGGCATTAACAAGCTTATCCAACCAGTCGGCAATATCAGTCTGAATAGATATGGAAACCTGGGCATGGCTGACAATCCCCTGAAACAGAAACGATTGCCCGCCATCCGACTTTACAGTCCATTGCTCGTTAAAACCGATTAGCTCAGCCCCATCACGCTTCGCTGCAAACAACACGGACATCGAACGGCCTTCGATATAGCGCTGCCAATAGCCGTCGGCAAACTCGTCATTATTACAGAGTCTAATCCCCAAGCCGCCCTCGCCGCGCCAAGGCTTTAACAACCAGTCAAAACCATCCTCAGGCTTCGTAAACACCACCGGCGGATGCGGAATTGACAACGAATCGAGTCTGGCAAAAAAATCACGCTTGTCCTGGGCCCGTTGAAAAGTGGCTGCAGAATTCCCAATAATCCGCCAATCCTTTTCCAGACTGCTCAAGGTTTCCGGGTAAGTTTCCAAACCACTGCCGAATAACAATTCGGTTAAGCCGTAAATCTTCCGAACCGCTGCCACTGCACCCCTAACATCATCCCAGGCCAGTGAAGCCACCTGATATGTCTGCTTTGCCATTTGCCGAGTATCGCTATCGGCAAAGCAATCAATAGACACCACTTCGCATCCGGAATCGATGCACATTTGCACCAACATCCGCGCCGATTTGGCAATTACTAACAAACACTTAGGTACTAAACAAGATTCCATTCGGCTGCGACATGAAAGTGGAACGGCAAAAAACGCTGGATTTTAAAATATTTTCTGTAATAATACGCGGCTGTTGGAGAGCTGGCTGAGCGGTCGAAAGCGGCGGTCTTGAAAACCGTTGAAGGTTTATCCCTTCCTGGGGTTCGAATCCCTAGCTCTCCGCCATTATTTTTAATTAAGGCCTTGATAAATAACGATTTATCAAGGCCTTAATTTTTTATACCCTACTCCCTACCCTACTTTTGATTCTAATAACCATCACTGCTTCCATTTCAGTGTGCGTTATTTGATACAGGATCATTATCAGCCATTTGTGGAATCCGCAGACGATTCTAGTCAAAGCTCGCAAAGTTATAAACATCCCTGCCGTAAAGCCACGACATCAGCAAAATTCAATCAAGCCAAGCCTTATTTCACTTTTTAACTCATTTGATTGCGCTCAATACGCATTTTTGTATAGGGAGCTTTCAATGGCGATTAAACAATGCCCCGCTTGCGGCCAGTCTTTTCAACCACGTCCACAAGTTCCACTCCAAACCTATTGCTCAGCGCCTTCGTGCCAACAGCATCGTAAACGACAATGGCACCGCAACAAACTGAAAACAGACCCTGATTATCAAGAAAACCAACAACGGGCTCAACAATCCTGGATAGAGCGCAATCCCGATTATTGGCGTCAATATCGTAAATCTCATCCAAAGTATGTTGATCGTAATCGTACATTGCAGCGGACACGCAACGCCAAAGCCAAGACTAATCCAATTGCAAATATGGACGCGTCAACTCCAGCAAAGCTGCTGCCATCGGGGATTTACCGACTAAGTTTGGTGACAGAAGCCAATATTGCAAAGATGGACGCTTGGATTGTAGAGATTACGGCACATGCTTGTGAATGTCGGCAATAAGCCCGCGTTGCAAAGAGATGACTGGATCGGCAAATCACTCAGATTCTTATACCGTATTGTCAGTTCTCTCTTGATAAACCCTGGATTGGCTGTCCCCGCTGATAGCTCAAGTCCACCAGTGGCTTAGCGAGAGCCTAATTTTCATGCGCACGGGGATCATCAGGTTTGATTAATCAAATTGAATCCAATGAAGAACACCCAGAAACGCTCAAAAAATCACGCGCGGTGGAATATGTTCGAATGTCGACCGAGCACCAGCAGTACTCCACAGAAAATCAGTCTGACAAAATACGAGAATACGCCGCTCGTCATGATATTGAGATCGTCCGAACCTACGCCGATGCCGGAAAAAGTGGTTTGCGCATCGATGGCCGCGTTTCATTACAACAGCTGTTGAAAGATGTCGAAAGCGGATCTGCCGACTTTTCGATGATTTTGGTTTATGACGTTAGCCGCTGGGGTCGATTTCAGGATGCTGATGAGAGCGCATATTATGAATATCGGTGTCGGAAAGCGGGTATTCAAGTTACTTACTGTGCCGAACAGTTTGAAAACGACGGTTCACCTGTTTCCACGATTGTCAAAGGCGTTAAACGGGCTATGGCGGGCGAATACAGTCGAGAATTATCGGCTAAAGTTTTCGCCGGGCAGTCCAGACTGATTGAACTCGGTTTTCGTCAAGGTGGTCCCGCTGGATATGGTCTCCGCCGGGTATTACTCGATCAAAACGGTTGCATTAAAGCCGAACTGGCCAGAGGCGAACATAAAAGCCTGCAAACCGACCGTGTCATCCTCATGCCTGGTCCCGAGTCGGAAATCCGCATCGTCAATTTGATGTATCACTGGTTCATCGAAGAAGGCTTGGTAGAATCCGAAATTGCCGAACGCCTCAATGGCATGGGAATACATACTGACCTGGACCGGCAATGGACTCGCTCCACGGTGCAAGAGATCCTGACCAACGAAAAATACATTGGTAACAATGTCTATAACCGCATTTCCTTCAAGCTCAAAAAGCTGCGAGTGGTTAACCCTTCTGATATGTGGATCAAAAAAGAAGGCGCATTCGAACCTATCGTACCGCCTGAACTGTTTTACACCGCGCAAGGCATGATTCGAGCCAGAGTTCACCGATATACCGATAAAGAATTAATCGAGCGTCTGCGAGCACTTTACCAGCGCAAAGGATTTCTGTCGGGATTGATCATCAACGAATCCGAAGGCATGCCATCCACGTCCGTTTACGCGCATCGTTTCGGCAGCCTGGTGAGAGCCTATCAAATGGTCGGTTTTACGCCCGATCGGGACTATCGATATCTGGAGGTCAACCAATTCCTTCGTCGTTTTCACCCAGAAATCGTCAATGAAACCGAACGCCAGATTATGGCATTAAGTGGCGCCGTCAAACGCGACGCTGGCACGGATCTGCTGCAAGTCAATAATGAATTCAGTGTTTCCATAGTATTGGCGCGTTGCCAGAGTACCGAGAGTGGTCGTCATCATTGGAAGGTCCGGTTTGATACCAGCTTGGCTCCTGACATTACCGTGGCGGTTCGCCTTGATGAGACAAATCACGCCGCACTCGATTACTACCTATTACCGCGACTGGATTTCGATCAACCCCGCATCCGTCTCGCCGAACATAATCCAATCGAATTCGAAAGCTACCGTTTCGACAGTTTGGATTATCTGTACGGGATGGCGGAACACACTCGTTTGAGGAGAGCAGCATGACCGAAACAATCAAGACCGGCCAAATGCAAATGATCCCAATTGACTTGATTGATGTCCTCAATCCCAGAGAGAGAAACAAACGGGTGTTCGAGGAGATAGTCACCAATATTCAAACAATCGGGCTCAAGAAGCCGATCACTGTGACACCGCGACCCGCAACAGACGGCACCGACCGCTACCTTTTGGTGTGCGGTGAAGGCCGAATGAAGGCATTTCATGCTTTGGGTGAAGCAACAATTCCTGCCCTGGTTATCGAAGTCAGCGACGAAAATGCATTCATCATGAGTTTGACCGAAAATATCGCTCGCCGCCATTATCGACCGTTAGAGTTATTGGCGGGTATTCAGCAGCTTCACGAACAGGGATACGACAAAAAAGTCATCGCCCAAAAAACCGGACTCTGCGTCGAGTATGTCCACGGCATACTCACGTTGCTGATGAAAGGCGAAGAACGTTTGTTGGTTGCCGTGGAAAAAGGCAAAATCCCATTGAATGCTGCCTTATCCATTGTCGGCGCGGGCGATGATGATCAAGCCATCCAGGCCGCCCTTCAGGAAGCCTACGAGACTGGAAAGCTACGCGGAAAACAATTGATACAGGCGCGACGAGTTATCGAACGCCGACAAACATTAGGACCTTCGGTTGCCAAAGGTACGCCACGAAAAGCGCAAGATGTCACGACCGCAAGTTTGGTCAGAGTCTACCAAAAGGAAGTCGACCGCCAAAAACTGGTCGTTAAAAAGGCCCAGTTGACTCAACAACGCTTGTTGTTCGTCGTCAGCGCCCTTCGTGAACTATTTGCCGATGAGAATTTCTCGACGCTTCTGCGCGCTGAGGGCTTGGACTCTCTGCCGAAATATCTCGCTGAACGCGTGTTGTCGGGAGGTCGTATGATATGACCAAAATATCTTTAGGATTCAGTTTAGAACCGATTTCAGTGCCGGTAGATAAGATCCTGCCCTCACGCAGAACACCTACTGGCGTTACCACCTCGCGAAAATATTTGCAGATACGCACATCGATACAGGAAATTGGACTGATTGAGCCACTATCGGTCGGGCCTGCCGATGCTAAAACCGATCAACTTATTTTACTGGATGGCCACATCCGGCTGATCGCATTACAGGAGTTGGGGCATCTCGAGGTTCCATGTCTGATTGCTACTGATGACGAGAGTTACACGTATAACAGTCGCATCAACCGATTGTCGACGATACAGGAACATCACATGATTCGCCGCGCTATCGAACGGGGCGTCACTCCAGAAAGGCTCGCCAAGGCTCTAAGCGTTGATCCCCGTACCATTGAACGCAAAGCGGCATTACTGGAAGGCATATGCCCTGAGGCCGCAGAACTATTGAAAGATCACCAATTCCCAACGGATTTATCACGGGTATTGCGAAAAATGAAACCGACCCGTCAACTTGAATGTGTCGAGCTCATGATCTCAGCCAATACCATCACCATAAATTATGCTGAAGCACTATTGGTCGCCACTCCGTTATCAATGCTTGTCGAAGGCAAAAAGCCCAAAAAACTGAGCGGTCTGACTACGGAGCAAATTGCCAAAATGGAGCGAGAAATGAGCAATCTTCAAGAACGATACAAAATGGTTGAGCAGACCTACGGGCAAGATGTCCTCAATTTGGTGTTGGCTAAGGGCTACTTAGCCAAATTACTTGAAAACCCAGCAATAAAACGGTTTCTGCAGCAAAGGCAGCCGGAATTCTTGGCTGAATTCGAGGCCATTGTTCAAACAGTATCACTGGATCAATGACGAGCTGGATTCGCAATTTAGCTTAACGCTGTTCAAAGCTATGACACCGCCGCCATTTATCTACCATAATCCGCCAGCCGAATTCGGTGCATCGTTGTTCTTGCCCCTGTAGGAATCGACAACTGGCACATCGCACGAACCCCCGTGTATCGCCATGGTGAATTCGCAGAGTATCTTCGGCCAGTTGCAGGGCGTAAGACAGGATTTCAGGGTTTGCGGTGCATTTGCTGAGAAACTCGTCGATGACCGATGAATCGGTTTCGCCGATCGCTTTCAGGTAGGCCAGGAGTCTGGCTTGATCTTGATTTTGAAGCTTGTTGAAGTTGTTTTGTTGGTATTCGGTATTTTGAGATGTTACTGGTATTACCGGTGTTACGGCCAGATCTGGCACGGGTTGCAGGGGTATTACCGATTCAGGATCGGGTAACACTGGTGTTACCGCTGCAATATTTTCATTTTGCTTTGCGTGATGTTGATCATCCGGCTGAGACTGCCCGTCGGCTGCCTCCGCCAGATAATGCCGTATCACGTTAGCCAGCATGGTCGTCGTCAAACTGAATCACGTAAAACCAGCCCGAGCCGCCATGGACTTTGGCCTGGGTGACATGCTTTTTTGGGTTGGGTCCGGATTTTAGGACACCTTGGCCGATCAGCATTTTGACCGCCAGTGCCAGATCGGCATGGCCAATGGCCTTTTTGAAACCCGCCGTGCTGAACAACCATTGCCGGCCGAGTTCGATTGGGCGCCAATAACCGGAACGCTCGCCGTGCAGGCGGTTGGCATCGTCGGTTTTGGTAAAACGGCTGTCGCCATACAGTTCGACGTATTGCCGTAACGCGTTGACCAATTGCTGGGGTTCCAGTTCGCCGGTTCCTCGCTGTTGACGCCAATGGTTGAAGCAGATCAGTGCCGCCTCCATGGCGATGCGTTCTGGCCAGCCCGTGACGCCATATTCGGTTGCCAGTTCCCCCGCCAGACCAATCAAGGCAAAGTTGCGGGCGGCGCGGGCTTCCTGCGCTGATAAGGGACCGAAGCGCTGTTCGAAAATGCGAAAACACTGATCCAGGTAAGCGGCAAAATCGCGTGGATCGCGGGTCAAGCGTTCCAGAAAGGCGATGCCGGCGGTGCCATAGTGCTGCGATGTATGTTGATGCAATGCCATGGCAAAAGCTCGACCACTGCCGTAATCATGCAGGTCGTCAAAAGCACCGTGTTGACCAAACACCGACAACTGCAGAAAGCGCACTAGTTCGCCGGCTTTGACTGGAATACCGGCCTTATTCAGATGGGCTTCGATGGAGTCTTCGCCGTTGGACAGAATCGCTACCCGCCAATGCTGATGCGCCATGGCTTTACCATTGATCGTGGCCCGTTGCTTGCCGACGCCATTGGCCAGCAGATACAGCGACTTGCTGACATCCTGGGCATCGGCCTTACTCATTTCATCCAGACACAGCAAGCCGTCGTTAACCTGGACGGCGGCTGATTCCAGGCCATTCAAGGTGGCCGTCCAGGAACGCTGGAAACGTTTCGGTTCACCCCAGACACTGGCGGCGACTTGCATGCCGCTGGTCTTGCCCTGACTGGAGGGCCCATAAATATGAATGGCCAGACTGTCCAGATGGCACTTATCCAACAAGGGGCCACAAAAGGCCAGCGAAACCATTAACAGTAAATAAGGATTACCAGGGCATAAGCCCGCCACCTGTTGTTGCCAGCTGGACAAGCTACCCGCTTGACGATACAAGTTACTGTTTACATTTCCCTCGGACTGCAGAATTACGGCATCACTGGAATCGCCGATACTGCGGTCCGGCAGCACATAAAGGTTATCAAACCAACCGGGCTTCGCTGTGATCCAGACCGTTCGGTCAGGCTGTTGCTGACACAGATATTCCGCCAGACGACTGCGTTGCGCGTAGTGAATATCCAGGCCTTGGTCGAACAAGGCTTTCTGCAGCTCATCGCCTCGGCCAGCCAATAAGCGGCACGGCATGTTCCACTGTTTGAGTTGTCCCAGACGATCGCGAAATTCCAGTAATAAACCGAAGTCGCCACCCAGCCGGTTACGGGCAATGGCCACCGCCTGCAACACGCCACAGATTCGGACATCGCGCAGCGCCGGCGGCTCCTTGGCCGACGACTTGCCGAGAAAGTGGTAATACACACCGGCTGGCCACCTATAATCAGGACCGCAGGTGTGTTCATACACTTGGTAACAGGGCCGACTAGAGGCGTCGGGAAAAAGTGCTGCCGCATCCTTCTCGGATTTGGCAGCACCGATGGATTGACGGGCTTGTTGGATCTCGGCTAAATCGGTGGACGACAACTGCGATGGCAAAAATCGGCCGATGGCGGTTACCAATCCACCTTCGGCCTCGTCATCCAATAACGATTTGGCGTCAACCTCAGCCATCGTTGTCCCCATTAAGGCGATAAACAACAATCTCCTCCCGCACTTGAACCCAACGCTCACCAACCGGTAAACAGGAGTCGTATTCAAATGCCGATTGACTGAAATCCACCCAACTAGGCAAGACGGCAACACATTCGGCACCAGAGCCCAGCAGCACCTTGACCAGCACCAATACCTCATCGTGACCGGCAGTCTGATCAATTTGCCACTCGACGATAAGCATCTGGCCCAGCACCGGCCAACGATACTGGGCCGGTGCTGAGTCAGAAGGACAAACCAGTGCCCATACGGTGGGATTGGATTGCCAATGACGTGCGCGCTGCCAGGCACCACGACCGAAGCAAATCATAATCGGCCAGGGTGGCGACGTGGATTGCAGTCGGGCGATCAGCTCCTTGCCAAATGGCGGCAACGGCAGTCGTTGATCAGGCATTCGCGTTGCCGGTACATTGAGCGCCTAAACGTGCAATGAGCTCGGCAATATCCTCCACCCGCCAGGCCGTCATATTGGGACCCATTTTGATCGGCTTGGGAAAGATGCCTTTTTTGATGCCATCCCACCAGGATGATTTACTCATAGGCAGCAATCCAGAAATGGGCGGCTTGGCTTTTGGATCACCAATAATTTGTTTCAAACGTAGAAAACCAGTTTCCGGTAATTTACTCATGTCTATTAACCTCAGAATCATTTGAAAAAAATGGGGCGATAGTCATTAATACAAGAGACCTATCCCCCTGCTCAGACCGTTGCCGGTCCAGTCTGCAATCCATTGGATTGCGTAATGTCGCGTCGGACAGAATATCCAAATCGAGTGGCGACTCGCTTGCAGCTAATGACGAATTTGGCATCAGCTGCAAGATCGGAGAATTATTTTTGTCTGATGCGATCTGCGGACGTATTTTTCAGCAAAAATTTTGAAATCGACTTGCAATAAATTGCTATTTCGCAATTTATTGCAGGATTAATAAAAAAATTTTCGATGGATGCCGGCCAATGCCTGATAAACGGGGGTCAACGCGATGACAGCCGTCCGGAAACGTCCTGGGGAATATTGTGAAGCGTAAACTTGGAAGGTCGTCTTCGAAATCGCGATAGTTATTGCGATTTGGACAATTGGCGAAATTTTTTTTTGGAAAACCGACTGCGCCGCGTCTAAAAAATTACCTGGTTTTGATTACCTGACACCGAGTAACTAAAGCACTTTGCTGATAGCGCATTGGTAGCTGATGAACAAGTGACTCCACCTTATTGTTGGTTCGCTTAATACTTTGCCCCCTTGAACCTTCGTTACTGAAACCTCGGATTAATTTTCTCGCAGGTAACTATTGATGTTGGTGTAGCATTTGGCTTTATTTATTAGCATAGCTTTGAATTAGGGAAGAAAATGCAGACAACACCGGAAATTGGCCAGCTTGCTATCGTTCGCAAGCGTCCCTTCGTTGTTACGGAAATCATTCCGGCAGCACCCGGAATTGGACGAGATAACCCCAACCACTTGATCAAACTCTCGTCGGTCGAAGACGATGGATTGGGAGAGGAGCTGCAAGTTATATGGGAGCTGGAGCCAGGCACATCGGTTTACGAAAAATCTACGCTTCCGAACCCGGACTCATTTGATCATCCCAAACGCTTGCAAGCCTTTCTGGATGCAGTTCGCTGGGGAGCCGTTTCGCAAGCTGATGACAAAGCGTTACAGTCACCTTTTCGTAGTGGCATTGAATTAGACGACTACCAGCTCGATCCCGTCGTTCGGGCACTGTCCATGCCGCGCGTAAATCTTTTGATTGCTGACGATGTCGGTCTCGGCAAGACTATAGAAGCAGGACTAGTCGTGCAGGAAATGATTCTGCGCCACCGTGTCCGTTCTGTATTGATTGTCTGCCCCTCGTCTTTGCAAGTGCAATGGAAAGAGGAGATGCGCGATAAATTCGGTCTCGAATTTCGTATCATCGATAGCAATACGATCAGTCAATTGCGCCGTAAGCGCGGCATCCATGTCAATCCATGGACACATTTTCCGCGGTTGATTACTTCCGTTGACTATCTGAAACGTGAGCGTCCGTTACGGACTTTTCGGGAAACCTTGCCAGCAGGCGATCAACCCACTTACCCGCGGGCATACGATTTACTCATCGTCGACGAAGCCCACAACATTGCCCCTTCTGGCCGCGGCAAATACGCTACGGACTCGATGCGCACCTTAGCTATTCGCTCATTGACTCCGCATTTCGAGCATAAATTATTTCTCTCCGCGACACCGCATAACGGTTACCGCGAAAGCTTTGCGGCACTATTGGAATTGTTGGACAGCCAGCGCTTTGCCCGCGCCATAACCCCCGATCGCTCTCAATTAGACGCCGTGATGGTTCGGCGCATGAAATCCGAGCTTAAATTGCGCTGGGATGGCAGCCGTCGTTTTGCCGAAAGACTCGTCAAACATTTGGAAGTGCCATATACAAATGAAGAACGACTGGCTCACCAAGCCTTGCAGCATTATTCGGAACTGCGTCTTAAACACGCTAGCTCAGACGGCGAACGCATGGCTGCCGAATTTGTCTTGAAACTGCTCAAAAAGCGCTTGTTCTCTTCGCCAGCTGCTTTCGGCAGCACGCTGGAAAAACACATCGCATCCGTCGGTAAGCAAAGCGGCAAAGTGATTGCCAACCGCGATATTGCCGACTTTTCCGATGACTACGCAGACGACGATGAATACGAACTCGAAACCGGCGAAGTCGTCAGTTCAGTCAGTCAATCGTTATCAGCCTTGACCAGCGAAGAGCAAAGCCTACTCAGACAGCTCAGCGACTATGCTGTCAAAACCAGTTTGCGACCGGACAGCAAAGCCGAGACCCTGATCAACTGGCTCAAAAACTCTTTGCGCCCAGGCGGACTATGGAATGAAGAACGTGTGATCATCTTCACCGAATACCGCGCCACACAAAAATGGCTTTTTGACCTGCTTGCCCGTGAAGGCTTCGCCGAAAATGAACGCCTGGAGATGATCTATGGCGGCATGGACAATAAGCAGCGCGAAGCCATCAAAGCGGCTTTCCAGACTCACCCCAAGGATTCCACTGTTCGCATCTTATTAGCGACTGATGCTGCATCCGAAGGTGTCAACTTACAAAATTATTGTTCCAAGCTGATTCATTTTGAAATCCCCTGGAACCCTAACCGTATGGAACAGCGCAACGGCCGGGTGGATCGTCACGGTCAAAAAGCGGACGAAGTGAATATTTATCACTTTGTCGGCAAAGGCTTTGATAAGGCTCAATCTACTGCCAAGGTGGGCGACCTGGAAGCCGATTTAGAGTTTTTGATGCGCGCTGCGCTCAAGGTGGAAACCATACGTGAAGACCTTGGCAAAGTTGGCCCGGTAATCGCCACACAAGTTGAAGAAGCTATGCTCGGCAAACGCCAGCGCCTTGATACCAGCCGTGCTGAGCAGGATGCTGAACCCGTGCGCCGCATGCTGAAATTTGAACGCAAACTACGCGAGCAACTGGAAAAACTGGCCGCTCAGTTACACGAAACCCAGCACGACCTCAATCTCACGCCCGACCATATCGAAAACGTGGTTCGAGTTGGCTTGGAACTCGCCGGTCAGCCTGCACTGATACCGGTCGAGATAGACGGCATTTGGCCCGACCCGACCTGTCTGCGGAAAACTTGCCCGGTATTTCATTTACCGGCGCTATCGAATAGCTGGGCGCAATGTACCGATGGACTGGCTCATCCACACAGCAAAACCATTCGCCCGATTGTTTTTGATGCCGCTTTGGCAACCGGTCGTGACGATGTGGTTTTGGCCCATCTCAATCATCGTTTGGTGCAAATGTGCTTGCGACTGTTGCGTGCCGAAATCTGGTCACTGGACAGCCAAACGCAGCATTTGTCGCGTGTCTCGGCCTGCATCGTTGATGATTCCGCCTTAAGCCATCCCGTGGTGATTGCGCATGGCCGAATTGTCGTTTTAGGTGGCGATAATCATCGATTGCATGAAGAAATCATCACCGCCGGCGGCGCCTTAATTGAAGGCCGCTTTAACCGATTGAATGTCGGCGAAACCAAAGCTGCTTTAGAATCAGCTACCGATACATCCACACCTGCTGCAATAGAAGCCCGCTTCCAATCGCTATGGCCAAAACACGCTGATAGCTTACTGGCTGCCCTGGAAGCGCGACGCGTCGACCGCACCAAAAATCTGGAAAAAACGCTGGAAGAACGCGCCGAAAAAGAAGTCAGCAAACTAACCACCACCATGACCGAACTACAGCGCTCGATTCAAGCCGAACTCGCTCCCCACCAAATCGAACAATTAGACCTGTTTCTCCTGGGCGACGATCTTGGTAAACAACAGCGCGAACGCGATCTATCGGCATTGCGTAGACGACTAGAGGAAATTCCCGAAGAAATTGAACGCGAATCACGACATATCCGCTCGCGCTTTACTAATCCCCATGCCCGACTATTCCCGGTCGCGGTTACCTGGTTAATCCCGCGTAAAGCCGTACTCGAAATCACCGGGGGTAAAGCATGAGCCAGCCGCCTAACGTTTCGCGTCATCATGCCGACTGGTTGTCGCTGGTCGAAGTCTCCGGGCCATTTGTTTCATTGCCGGTATTACTTATAACCTTTCCGCAAGGTCTGGACGCTCGCGATCCGGCGCAAGCCAAAGTGTTACGCGCTGCCTATGAGGAATGGCAAGACAACCCCAATGGCCCCGGCAAACAGCGTGCCTGGATACTGCATGTCCTAACTCAGCTCCTGGGGTATCCGCAAGATCTGATTGCCGAAGGTCAAACTCTACCTGCTGGCCTCGAAGCCAGCTTGCCGGAAATGGGCGAAACCCTGCGTCCGGATTTTGCCTTAGTAAGCCCTGCTGGTTCCCACAAACCGGGCCAATCGCAAATGTTGATAACGATTTACCCGTCCGAACAGGCACTGGATAAACCGGTGATGGGTAAACTCTGGAAAGCCACACCCGCCACCCGCATGATGGAATTGCTGCACGGTGCCGATGTGCCATTAGGGTTGGTCAGTAACGGCGAACAATGGATGTTGGTCTATGCGCCCCGCGGCGAAATTACAGGTTATACCTCCTGGTATGCCAGCCTCTGGTTAGATGAACCCATTACCCTGCGCGCTTTCCATTCCCTGCTGAGCATCCGTCGCTTCTTTGGTGTCGCCGAAGGCAGCACGCTGCAAGCCATGCTTAAAGAAAGCGCACAAGATCAGCAGGAAGTCACTGACCAACTCGGTTACCAAGTCCGGGAAGCGGTTGAAGTATTGGTGCAATCCTTCGATGCCTTGGACAAGGAAAGCAACCGTGTCTTATTAAAAGGCGTCAGTGCCAAAAGCCAGTACGAAGCAGCACTCACCATCATGATGCGTTTGGTGTTTCTGTTTTCTGCCGAAGAACGCGACCTGCTGCATTTGGGCAAACCACTGTATGACGAAAACTATGCCGTTTCCACCCTGCAGGAACAACTCCAGGAAGTAGCCGACCGTTACGGCGAAGAAGTGTTGGAAAGACGCTACGATGCCTGGACTCGACTATTAGCCACTTTTCGCGCGGTACATGGTGGTGTCGATCACCAGGATTTAATGATGCAAGCCTACGGCGGCTCGCTGTTCGATCCTGACCGCTATCCTTTTTTGGAAGGCCGCAGTATCGGTAGCACCTGGCGTAACAGCAGTGCCGAGCCGTTGGCCGTCAATAACCGCGTGGTTTTGCATCTGCTCAACTCCTTGCAAAGACTGCGCACTAAAAATGGTCCCGCAGGCATGTCAGAGACCCGCCGCGTATCATTTCGTGCCTTGGGCGTGGAGCAAATTGGCCATGTCTATGAAGGTTTGCTCGACCACACCGCGGTCCGGGCCCATGAAATCGTGTTGGGAATTGCCGGCACCCGAAAAAAAGAGCCGGAAATACCCTTGTCCGAGTTGGAAGCCTTACTGGCGGACAGCCAAGATAAACTCATCAATTTTCTCAAAGACGAAACCGGCCGATCCGTGTCAGCGTTGCGCAAAGCCTTGGAACAAGGCAGTTTGCTTGACGGACACAAGCTATTGCTCGCTTGCGGCCAGGATCAAACCTTGCTGGAACGCTTGCGACCCTTTGTAGGCATTATCCGTGACGATTCCTTTGATCGACCGCTGGTGGTCTTGCCCGGTAGCACTTATGTCACCACCGGCACCACCCGGCGCAGCACCGGCACCCATTACACCCCGCCGACACTGACGGAACCGGTGGTTCAGCACACGCTGGAGCCTCTGGTGTATCAAGGCCCCGCCGAAGGTTGGCCGCATGAGCAATGGCAACTCAAATCGCCCAAACAAATTCTGGCACTCAAAGTCTGCGATATGGCGATGGGTTCCGGCGCCTTCCTGGTACAAGCTTGCCGCTATTTGGCTGAGCGTTTGGTGGAAGCCTGGGAGAACGAGGAAAAACGCCATCCCGGCGAAGTATTGACCAGTCCGGAAGGTGAGTTTTCCAAAGCCGCGCCCAGCGAACGCTTGATTCCACAAGATGCCGCAGAGCGCATTGCCATCGCCCGCCGGGTAGTGGCTGATCGTTGTCTGTATGGCGTGGACATCAACCCAATGGCCGTAGAAATGGCCAAGCTGTCGATGTGGCTAATTACCGTCGATAAACACCGCCCGTTTACGTTTTTGGATCATGCCTTTAAATGCGGCGATTCGCTATTGGGTATTACCTCACTATCGCAATTGGAAAACTTCAGCTTGCGGCCAGACGAAAACAAGCAAACTTCGTTTGCAACGCTGAATTTGTGGCGACATATTGACGACGCGAAAAGCAAGCGCGAAGCCCTCGAAGCGATGCCGTCTGATACGCCAGAGCAGATCGCAACCAAAATGACGTTGTTTGCTGAAGCAGAAGAAGCGGTCGCCAAACTAAATGCCGCCGCCGATGTCTTGCTTGCCCTGGAATTGCAGGGATTAAGCGGAAGAGCCTACGAAGGCAAACGGGATGAATTGGCGGATCACATGATGGTGTATTGGGCACAAGGGCTATCCGATTTACGAGGTTACGCGGGGCAGCAAGTGGGCGAACGCCATTGTTTTCATTGGGCGTTGGCCTTCCCTGAAATTACCGGCGCCGGCGGTTTTCATGCTTTCGTCGGTAATCCACCGTTTATTGGGGGGCAAAAGATTACAGGTACCTTGGGTACAGATTATCGTAATTACTTGGTATCCCATTTGGCTGATGGGCAAAAAGGCAGTGCGGATTTGTGCGTATATTTTTTCCTGCGCATTGGGCAATTGTTGCAAGAAAAGGGCTCGGCGGGATTGTTGGCCACTAACACTATCGCCCAAGGTGGTAGTCGAGAAGTGGGCTTGGACCAAATGACAGCAGCAGGTTTTAGCATTCCGCGAGCAGTGCCATCTATGCCTTGGCCGGGTGCGGCGGCATTGGAAGTAGCAAATGTTTGGATTTATCGTGGCGTTTGGTTTGGTATGTTCAGTCTAAATGACGTGGTGGTGTCCGGCATTACGCCATTTCTAACTCCGCCCGGACGTTTACAAGGTAACCCTGAGTGCTTGAAGGCTAACGAAGCTAAATCTTTTATTGGGTCCTATGTCTTAGGTATGGGGTTCGTCCTTGAGCCTAAATCAGCCGCGGCCTTGATTGCACAAAACGCGAAAAACAAGGAATGCTTATTTCCGTATCTTAACGGCGAAGATTTAAACAGTCGCCTAGATCAGTCGCCGTCGCGTTGGGTTATCAATTTTCATGATTATCCGCTAAAACGCACTGCCGACGGCGTTTGGCTGGTTGCAGACGAAAAGCAAAGAAAGGCGTGGTTGCAATTAGGGATTGTGCCTGCCGATTATCCAGAACCTGTCGCCGCCGATTACCCGGATTTGTTGGCGATTGTTGAAGAGAACGTGAAACCAGAGCGGATGAAAAATAATCGAGATGTTTATCGTATTCGTTGGTGGCATTATGCCGAAAAGCGTCCAGCTCTATATGCCACTATTGCAGAGATGGCTCGGTATCTCATTCATCCACTTACTAGTAAGCATCACAATCTAGTTTTTTATAGTCATGGTCAGGTTCCAAGTCACATGACTGTTATTCTGGCTATTGATTCTTGGGCTGAATATGCACTTCTTCAAAGTAAAGTTCATTGGAAATGGGCTTTAGAATACGGTAATAAAATTGGCGCTGGAAAGGATCCTCAATACACCCCATCCCAGTGCTTTGAAACATTTCCATTCCCAAGAAACTTTAATCATTTGGAAACTATAGGTGAACGCTACTACCAGCATCGTCAAATCATCATGCAAACCCGCCAAGAAGGGTTGACCAAAACCTACAACCGGTTCCACAACCTTACAGAAACTGCCGACGATATTGTCGAATTGCGCCGTTTGCATGAGGAAATGGACAACGCCGTTGCTGCAGCCTATTGTTGGCAAGATTTACCACTCGACCACGGTTTTCACGAAACCAAACAAGGCCTACGTTACACCATAAGCGAAAATGCCCGCCGCGAAGTCCTCGACCGCCTGCTGGAACTGAATCACCAACGCTACGCCGAAGAAGTCGCTGCCGGTTTGCACGACAAAAAAACCGCCAAGTCTGCTGGCACTGGCAGTGACCGCAAGAAAAAAACCGAGCCTGCTGTAGCCAATGAACCCGAACAATTCCAACTTTTCTGAACGTCATTCAGAAGGAGAACCGCTATGACCGCCCAATATTACGAAGCCGTTGCCGAAATTCCGTTAGACCATTGTCTGCACTTGCAACTGCCGCCGGAAATACCCGCTGGCCCGGTGCGAATCGCGATTATTTATGATCGGGCTATCGATAGCGCCGGACAAGACATTAAAAACCTGCTGGCCGCGATGCCGGATGTCGGCGACGATGTTGATTTTTCTCGTTCTCGTGACATGGGCAGAGAGGTGCCGGAATGGGATTCCTGATCGACACCAACGTCTTGTCGGAATTGCGTAAGAAGGATCGCGCCAATACCGGTGTTAAACAGTGGTTTTCCAGTGTGGATGGCAAAAGCCTGTATTTGTCAGTATTGGTCATTGGCGAGGTGCGTAACGGAATTGAACGCCTGCGCCGTCGCGACCCCGCGTCCGCAGAAAATCAGGATCGCTGGTTATCCAAGGTAGAAAACGACATGGCAGGCCGCATTTTACCGGTGACCACTGCTATCGCCGACCGCTGGGGCCAACTGAATGCCCCTGATCCCTTGCCGGTCATTGATTCCTTGCTGGCTGCTACAGCATTGGAACACAACCTAACGCTGGTCACACGCAATGTCGATGATGTACAGCGCTCCGGCGTCAAATTGTTAAACCCATTTACGGATTGAATAGGCCAAGTATGACCGATGACAGCGCCGCTGTAACCGCCCTGGCAACCTTACCTAACACAACCCCCACGACGATTCGCGATGAACTCACGCAGATGGTCATTCGCGATCTTCTCGGCCCTGCCGGCGGTGTTGAGGAAGAGTTAAATCAATACGAAGACCATGCCTACCAACGTTATTTAGTTGGTATGTTGGCGCCGAAGGACAAGGAGGTTGCTGGCGGCGAATTGGACGAATTGGCAACGGGCGACGGTGACGAGGGCGAAGAAGGCAACGCCGATGCGGGCGTACCCGCGGGCAGCACGTATTTTCCGTCTTCAATGGGTGTAAGTTTTGTGGTGGCATCCGAAACGGCTGAAATTCTGGTTGCTGCCGAATGGGGGCAGTATCAACGGATCAAAAGCGATAATCAGCAGAACAAAGACGGCAATCCTGCCAATGTCTGGAAACGCAGGCCGGTGGTTGCGCCAGAATTACCGTTAGTGTTGAAGGAAGGCAATATTGCCCCACAAGCGCTTCATCCCGACCACCCCTTGGTGTTGCTACAAGGACGCATCCGTTCTACTGCTGACGGTTGGGTCGTTACGTTATTCATGATCAATCAACAGGAAGAACGTAAAGGCCGGAACGAACCAAAAGATGAGGTATGGGTATTTCAACCGAAGCTAAAAGTGTATGCCGCGAATAGCCAGCCGATTTTCGTACAACGCAAAAACGCCAAGCTTGATCTGTCGAAAATGGACCCGTTGACGCGAGAGGAATCCGAAACTTTGGAAATGCTCTACCGGCATCAACGAGAGTTTGCCGTTGGTCACGGCATTTCGGTACATGCCACGTTACCTGAGCTTTTGGCAGAGCGTGCCAGCCAGGTGGAAACCGAATGGGTGCCTTGTTTTGAAGTGCCACAACAAACGCCGCGTTCTGCCGCAGACGATGAAAATCTTGCCGGTTTGAGTATGGATATGAAGGCCTTGGCTGATTTACCCAAGGAAGGCTTGATTGCCAGCTTGCGCCATATTGAGACGGCCTATCGGGTGTGGATCAAGGCGGAAGCCAACAAGCTGACCTTGCCCTCTGAGAAACTAGCTGGCCATGAGGAAACGGCGCGTCGAGCCGTGGAGCGTTGTACACGGGCCTTGCAACGGATTAAGGCCGGTATCGATCTGATCGAAAACGATGCGCTGGCGGAGGAAGCGTTTCGATTTGCCAATCGGGCGATGTGGCAACAACGTATTCACACCACCTTTTCCCGAAAGGTGCGGAAAAAGGAAATCAAGCTGGAAGATGGCACTTCTTCGTTGGATATTGCCAAAAACCGCAGCTGGCGTTTGTTTCAGTTGGCATTCGTGTTACTCAATTTACCGAGTCTGACCGATTTACATCACCCTGATCGTAGTCATGAGACTGACGCAGTTGCAGACCTGCTGTGGTTTGCCACGGGTGGTGGTAAAACCGAAGCATATCTAGGCTTGACCGCCTATACCCTGGCATTAAGGCGATTACAAGGCGAAATTGAGGGGCGACGCGGCGACCATGGCGTGGCGGTTTTAATGCGCTATACCCTGCGCTTATTGACGTTACAGCAGTTTCAACGGGCGGCGGCGTTGATGTGCGCCTGTGAATCGATTCGTCGGGCCGATATTGGCAAATGGGGTGAAATACCCTTCCGTCTGGGGCTTTGGGTGGGTAACAAAACCACCCCAAACACCCTTGCCGCTGCAGCCAATTCTTTAAGGCAGCGCAATGTCGGTGGCAGACCGTCGGCTTCAGGTACGCCGCAACAAATCACGTCCTGTCCTTGGTGTGGTTGTGAAATCAAGGAAAAACATTTGCGGGTCTATGAAGCACCCAGCGACATTGGCCGCTGTGTCACCTATTGCGGTGACGATTTAGGAAGATGCGAGTTTTCCGAAGCCAAAGCGCCCAAGGAAGGTTTGCCGGTGATGGTGGTGGATGAAGAAATCTATCGCCGGCCACCCTCGCTATTGATTGCCACGGTCGACAAGTTTGCGCAAATGCCCTGGAAAGGCGAAACGCAAATGCTGTTTGGTAAGGTTACTGAGGTTTGCGATCGGCACGGGTTTTTGTCACCGGAAATCGATGATGGGCAATCCCATCCCTCCCGTAACGGTTTGCCGTCAGTCAAAAATCGGCCGCATGGGGCATTACGACCACCGGATTTGATCATTCAGGACGAATTACATTTGATCAGCGGACCATTGGGTTCAATGGTCGGGCTTTACGAATCAGCGGTTGATGAGCTGTGCTCTTGGCAAGTCGGCGGCAAGAAGGTACGGCCTAAGGTTGTGGCTTCGACGGCGACGATTCGTCGTGCGCCGGATCAGGTGCAAAAACTGTTTGTGCGTAAACTGGAAGTGTTTCCGCCGCAAGGTACCACTATTAGGGATAGCTTTTTCGCTATTCAAAGGCCAACGGGAGCAGAGTATCCTGGTCGGCGGTATTTAGGCATCAATGCCTTTGGTCGCCGTTATCCGGTGGCTATGATTCGTAGCTACGTGGCGCATATGGCTGCGGCGCAAGCGCTTTATGATAAATACGGTCGCTTGGCTGATCCTTGGATGACGTTGGCTGGATACTTCAATTCCATACGCGAATTGGCCGGTACGCGTCGACTGGTCGAAGATGATATTCGTGCTCGTCTCCGTGATGCCGATCAACGGGGATTGGCAAAGCGTCGGGTACGAATGGGCGCCGTTGAAGAGCTGACTTCGCGTAAATCTGGCTCGGACATTCCAAGAATATTGGACCGTTTGGAGGCTGTATTTGATAAGGAATTGGAAGCACAGCGTGCTGCTGAGCGTAAAGCTAATCAGCCTGTTAGTTCTTCAATGCCTTACGATGTAATTCTGGCAACCAACATGATTTCGGTCGGTGTCGATATTGACCGCTTAGGCCTCATGCTGGTCGCCGGTCAACCCAAAAACACTTCTGAATATATTCAGGCTACTAGCCGCGTGGGGCGTTCTTCGGACGGACCAGGCTTGGTCTGTACGGTATTCAACTGGGCGCGTCCACGCGATTTATCGCATTACGAACGTTTTGAACACTACCATGAAACTTTTTACAAGCATGTCGAAGCCTTGTCAGTAACGCCATTTTCCGCGAGGGCACTGGATCGTGGTTTGTCGGGTGTCATGGTCGGTTTGATGCGTTTGTGGGATGAGCATTTGAACGAAAATGCTGCGGCTGGTCTGGTAGCGGATACAGACGCATTTTGGAACATGATGGCTGATGTTTTAGCAAAGCGAGGCGTTAATGCCACTCATGATCCTGCTGTCGCCGAACGCATCAAGGATATGCTGGATAGGCGTCGGGATGAATGGTTGTGTCGGGTGCATAACCAAAAGGATCACCAGCTTTGTTACCGTTCCGAAGGAGGCGCCACTGTCGGCTTACTGGAGTTGACCGATGATAAAGAGTGGAAGCTATTTACCTGTCTGAGTTCGCTGCGTGACGTGGAAGGCACCGTCGATCTGGTGCTGGATCAGCGCACCACAGGTTTACACACGGATTAAGGAAACGACGATGAACGAACTTGGAGAACTGCGCCCCAGCCAGTTAATTTTTACCTTTGGCATTGGCTCATTAGTCGATTTGCCGAACATGTCGGCTCTGGTAATGGGACTGGACGACTGGGATACTCGGTATTGTAAGGAGATCGAGGAAGATCGCTTGATCGCCGCGGTACAAAAGCGCCTCGGTGCACAGATGAACAGGCTTTACATGCCACCAATAAAGTTGGATAGCATGGACCGTGATCCGACGGCGCCGGCCATCGGTGTGCCGGTGGTGCCATTTCCGCGCTGGATGCGCTGTTCGTTATGTGACACCTTGGCGACTGTCGAGTCCGGGGTTTTTAAATTGATTCAAGACCCTTATCGCCCGGATCGGACGGAATATGTCCATCAAGGTTGCTTGAAAAGTTTGGGTGGACGATCTCCATCGGCCTTGTCGGTACGTTTTTTATTGGCATGCCGCGAGGGCCATTTAACCGATTTTTCTTGGTCAAGTTTTGTGCACAAAGGCAATGTCCCTTGTCGGCCGGCGACATTGAGCATGCGGGAGTTCGGCGCCTCGGGTGACGCCTCTGACATTATTGTGAAGTGTCATAAGTGCGGTACAGAACGGCGTATGGCCGACGCATTTGATCCGGCGGCCGAATATGCATGCACGGGTCATCATCCACATTTGCGCCTGGTTGAAAATGACTGCAAAGAAAAAGCAAAACCCATTTTGCTTGGTGCGTCGAATAGCTGGTTTCCCATAGCTCTTTCTGCGTTATCTATACCTCGTGCCACTGACAAATTGGGGAAATTGGTTGAAGAACAGTGGGCCAAGCTGATGAACGCGAATTCGTTAGCGAAACTGGGCTTTTATCGAGAGGAGCAACAGACCTATCAATCGCTAATTCCCTTATTTGCGGAATTTTCTGACGAAGAAATCTGGGTAGCCATTGAGGAAAAACGCGCAGGACAACAGAGTGCCCTACCTGCCGAAGATTTGAAGCTGCCCGAATGGATGGCTTTCTCAAATCCGGAGTCATCCAAGGAAAATCGAGACTTCAAATTAAAGCGAGTATCACCGCCAAAAGGGTTTGAGGCGTTTCTCGAAGACACGGTCTTAGTGGAACGAATCCGTGAGGTGCGGACTTTGTTAGGATTTACCCGAATCGAATCTAACGCTGATTTTGCCGAAGCAACGATCATTCAAGATGGTCGTATGACCAAACTCTGTCGAGAAAATCCAAGCTGGTTGCCGGCAGCGGAAGTACGTGGCGAAGGCTTATTTTTGCGCATCCGAGAAGATGTTCTTGTGGCCTGGCAATCGAAAGATGAGGTCAAGCAACTTGAGCAAGAGTTTTTCGAGTCACATAAAGCATGGCGCCGACTGAGAAAACTTGAACCTGTGCAAGATGGCTTTCCAGGTATCCGACTGATTCTTTTGCACTCGTTATCCCATGCTTTGATGCGACAGATCGTTTTGGACTGCGGCTATACGGCTTCCAGTGTTCGTGAGCGATTGTATTCGCGCAACCCTGGAGAAGATGGCGGACCTATGACTGGCATATTGTTGTACACCGCGGCGCCGGATAGTGAAGGTACGCTGGGCGGTTTAGTCGAATTGGGTGATCCACTCACTTTAGGGCGGCACCTTCAACAAGCGCTAGAGAGTATGCGCTTATGTGCGTCTGATCCGTTGTGTTCGGAACATAGACCCGATACGCTGGGCCGAGGCATTCACGGTGCTTGCTGCCATGCTTGCCAATTTACCGCGGAAACGTCGTGCGAACGAGGCAATAGGTATCTGGATCGATCAGTACTTGTCGATACATTTTCCGCCCGCGGCACAGCGTTTTTTGAATGACCAACGTGCGTAAAGATTTATTTGTATTGATTGACAAGCTAGTCAAGAAAGCACCGGTTGATTGGATGAATGCCGTATGCGAAACACTTAGGTCGATTGATGCTGATGCGTCATCAGACAGGATTATCAAAAAACTACCGTCAACGAATAATACCGATCTTTCATTTCTGGTTGGTGAAACGGTGCGAATGGCTTCCAACACCATGTCTTGGGAGGCATTGAGTTGGGCTCTTGATTCGAGTTTTGAAGTTTATCAACAAACCTTAGCCTCTCAACGTATCGAATTACTTTGGTCAGGCCCAACGCCGGTTGCACAGATTCCTGCCCGCCGAATCGATCAGGCTCTTTACGATTTAATTGCTGCAGCCAAAAGTGAAATTTTGCTGGTTACATTTGCGGCGTCGAAGATTCAGCGGCTTGTAAGTGAATTGGTCAATGCTCGACAGCGTGGTGTAAAAATCCGGTTGATCCTTGAGTTCGAACAAAGCTCCGAGGGGCAATTAAGCTACGATGCGTTGAAAGCTTTTCCAGAAACCTTTGTACAGAATATTGAAGTTTATTGCTGGCCAGTAGAGAAACGCTATAGAAATCAAGCCGGACGTCCAGGAAAACTTCATGCGAAGTTAGCAATTGTTGACGATACGGTTTTGATTTCCAGTGCAAACCTGACGGATGATGCGTTTAATCGAAATTTGGAAGTTGGAGTGATGATCCAAAACAACGAGTTTCTTATAAATACGAAGAACTATATTGGGTCGCTGATTTCATGCGGAATTTTAAGCCGGCTAACAACTATGGTCCCGATAGTACTGGCGCCGAACCACACTGAATAACCTTCGTCAGTTAGCGCTGCAATCAAAGCGGTTTGCAGATAGTGGAAGAATTTATCGAGCGGTAAGCGCTATATGGCTTGGGTTGCGGCTAATTGATTGCAGTTGCTGGCGTCGGTTCTGATCACGCCAGGCGCCAAGTTATGGACGTTGGACAAACGGTTGGCGAGACAGGCAGGAGCACTTTGACATTAGTTATCAAACTTCGTCGACCGCGTATTGATTTACATTTGTTCCGTGCGGTTCATTACCTCACGCTACGAGATAATCAGGAACACTATTTTATGTACCAACCATAGACGTAGTAATCGTAAAGGCAAGCAACTTTTCGAAAATACGTGGCGTAGTTTGAGTTTGAAGTTTCAAGCTTATCGATGTTGTCAACAAGAAATTCTCTCACCGTTTTAGCATCAAATTTTTCTTTGGAAACAAATGAAAGAAAAATTGCCGCTTTCTCTGCTGGATTAGTTTCAATAATTTCTTGTGCTGTTTTCTGGCGCTCGGTTTTAACAAACTGCCGAGCATAAATAGTACTAGTAAATTCGGCAGGAGTCTTTTCTATATGTCTTGTAATATCAAGCTGTCTGTTTTCGCATTCTTCAAGCGAATTTATGCCTACATCTCTTAGATATTTATAAATGGGCAAATACTTGCAGTTTTTGGACAAAGTTGGAATTGTAGATTCCAAAATCTTTGAACCGTCTAGCTTACGATCCTCTTCTATAATTAGGTCTCTAAATAAATCGATTGCACTTAACCCTTGATAGCCAATTTCGGAAGTATTGCCACCGGCCACTCCAACACCCACAACGAACTCAACATCCTTTGAGTTCTCTATGTTATCAATATCGATAACTCGCATCTTTTTTTCCGGCACCGCAGACTGCACTAACTCATAAAGTTGTTCCTTGCAAAATCTCAAAATTCGAGCAGGGATCCTCCGCTTTGTTGCATCTAAAGCTTCGTAGACAGGCAAAAAGTCGTCTGATTTAACTATGGTGATAGGGAGTTGAGCGCCATCAATAGTTATCAATGTTTTGCTGTAACTAGGCTCAGCTTCATTTGATCTTTGTATAAAAACCAAGTTATCTCGAAGTTTATTTATATTTTCAGTTCCTAAACAAGAAACAATAGCTTTTAGTAATGCAGAAATATTTTTATCCGAAAGCGAATACCCAATAAATACAATTGGATGCTCAACAAAAAGTGTAATTATTTTTGCCGCCAGATAAGGGTTTTTGTCTTCAAATAAGTCATAATCTTCGCGAGTAAGTACCAATGAGGATGGCCGAGAGGCTGAGCCATGAATTTTGTATATTTCCGCAATTGATTGTGGATGGGAAAACAATAGCTCACTTTGACCCACATATACGCGATAATCTGGAAATAACTTTTCCAGGAATAGATCCCAATTCGTGGTTATTATTCCATCTACATTGAGCTTAGATAATGCGGCAACTTCCTCTGGATAAGCGGTTTCCGTAAAGCCTACATCCGCAATTACATTTAAATGGTTGCAAATTTCGATTCGCAAAGCGGACGTCTTATCGCGTAACTTGCTTTTGTTCTTCTCTCGGCTAATTTTAAATTTTTCATCCTGCCACCATTTATCGTGAAAATCCTCTGCAATCAAAGATGCAACTTTAGGTAAATCCCCATTTGCCGTTGCAAGATAGTATTCATATGGTTTCAGACCTTCTGTGAATAATTTTAGGAGAGAACTCCAGTCTTCCAAATTGAGATAGCGTCTAGAAAAGCCTGAGCCAATAAATAGAAATGGCGCAGACCCAGCTTGTTCAAAATGAGCGATCAATCTATTTTTTAGCTCGTCCAAAATTATTCCTCTTTGTAAGTTTTTTAGGTATAGGCTTTACAGCCTTTAAAAAATAGCAGGACACAGTTATTATTTATACTAGTTCGCACGATTAAACAGTATAAATAATGCACAAACAGATAATCAATTAATATAACGCCTCTAGTATAATAACTTACAAAAATGTGATTAGTTATTTTTACGGTAACAGAGAATTAAAATCAATACGCTTGCACCCCAAACTTCAGCAACAACCTCGGCAAAATATCGTCCAGATTCAGCACGTCCTTGTCGGTCAATTCAATCAGATTGAAATTATATTTCTGGTAAATGGCGAGTTTTTCCTGTTTTCGGGCTTGGTATTTGGCGTCGTTTTCGTAGCCCCAGAATTCGATATACACCTTGCCGGTGGGGATGTAAAAGTCGCAGTACATTTCTTCCTCAATCGGCAGTTTGCGCTCGTAGGCGTGAACGATTTCCGCCATGTACAGCCAGTTGTCGATCAGCATTTCCGCCTTAGAGCGGACGAAATGACCATCGGTGGTTCGGTGGGTGGCTTCGAATTTGTGACGGAAGCTGTCCATCTTGTCGGTATCGGTCTTGGGCTTATCGACGCCCTTGATGTTATCGACGTTGTCTTTCAATGCCCGATTGCGGGTGATTTTTTCCGGCCAGCGCACGTAAGGAATGCCGGAACGGCTGTCTTCGCCTTGCTCGGCACCCATCGCCAATCCCTGCTCGGTGACCAACCAGCCTTTCAAGCCCTTTTTGATCCAGCCGAGTTCTGAAAGGATATAGTTCATTTTGTTGGCGGACAGCTCAAAGTGTTGCCCCAACACGGTGGCGGTCAGCAACTTAGCTGCTTCCGGTTTGGCAGTCGCGGTTGGCACTTGAAAATCCTCGGGCCAGGCGACGTATTGGCCGTATTTACCGGTTAGATAGACACCGCCGGCGGCACTGGCTGCGTCAGTTAACTGCCATTTGTCTTCTTGTTTTTCGATTAGGCCCAGCGCAGTCAACTGCCCAAACATTTGCTCTTGGGACACCCCGCGCAATTTGGCCAGTTGGGTGGTGGATAGGCGTTTCTCGTCACTCATCTCTGTATTTCTCTAGTTAGATCAGACCAAGTTTAGACCATGCCCGTAGCCGCTATTAAGCGGCGTTGACGGTTGATTTGACCTTTGCCGCCTGCAAATCGATAAATTGCTCGGTATGCGAACAGGAAAACGCCGCGTTTTTACGGTAATGCGAGCAGCCCCAGAATTGGCCATGTGGGCCTTTGCGCAGTACCATGGCACCTTGGCAACGTGGGCAAACGGGTTCTACGAAGTCGCAACGGCGATTTTCACAAACACGAAAACGGCCTTGGGTTTTCAAGCCACCGCCACACCATTGGCAAGCCCGTTGTGTGTGATTGCAGAGTGGATATTGGTTGCAGCCGAAGAAACTGCCGTACTGGCTGTCTCGTGGCACCATCCAGCCAGTTTTGCACGCTGGACAGGGAATGTCGGCAATTTGCTCTTGAAAACCGGGTCCGCTAAATTCGTCGACTGTAACGGCATAGTCACCGTCGATTAATTCTCTGACGAATGGCGACGGGTTAAGGCCGTTCGTGACCAAATACACGTGATGCCGAGCCCGCGTCAGTGCCACGTAAAACAGGCGCCGTTCTTCGGCATGCGCGAAGGCCTCGGCCTGAGGCAGCAATAGCTCTAGCAAGGGATGGGTAGCTTTTTCCGATGGAAAGCCGTGTTCGCCCTTTTCCAAGCCAAACACGATGACGTAATCGGCTTCTTTGCCCTTGGAGGCATGTACCGTCATGAATTGCAGTGACAGCTGCGGATAGCACCGCTTTAAAGCGGCGACATCGGGCCGTTTAAAGTTGAAACGCGCTAACAGCAGAACACTCGCGGATGGCTTGGCCTTACCAGCGATGACGTCGAGTGCCGCCTGTATGCCGGTTAAATCCTGATCGGTTTTGATTAGCGACACAGCAGCCTGCTCGACAAGTCGCAGGCTACGAATCTGTTTGTTGATCTGGCTGGGGTTTTGGATGACGAAGCGCGACGCCACTTCACCGATTTTGTTATTGAAGCGAAAGGTTTGATCCAGCACGCTGGTCGCCGTATCGCCAAAGTGGGTTTGAAACTCCTTGGTCAGCGCAACGTCGCTGCCGGTAAAACGGTAGATGGATTGCCAATCATCGCCCACGCTGAACAGGCTGGCTTCCGGTTGCTGGGACATCAAGGCTTTCAGTAAGCGCGCCCGGCTAGCCGAAATATCCTGAAACTCGTCCACCAATAAGTATTGGTACGGAGACTGAAAGCGTCCGGATTCGACGTATTCAATGGCTCTGCCAATCATATCGTCAAAGTCGATGGTGGCGTTGTCGCGCAACTGTTGTTGGTAGGCTTGGTAGATCGGTTCGAATAAATATGCGGCAGCGCGCATGCGTTCCTGGTCTTCATGCTTGTCAGCCTTTTCGACCAGTTGTTTGATGCTGAGGTAAGCGGCTTTGAACAAACTGAGGATTTGGGCCATCAGTTTGCTAAATTCCGATACTTGGCCTAGCTGATTGAGTTGGTTCAATAATTCATTTTGCGGCAAAGGCTGGAACTGAACACCAGCAGCCCGTAATTTTTCACTGAGAACCTCGGTCAATCGTCCTTGTTGTTTCTGGTAGCTGTAAGTTTCGATCAACGGGGTTTGATATTTCGCATGTAACGCCCGCTTCCAGGTCATGCCGGCCAAGTAGTTTTCTTGATTGATAAACGGCGGCGTTTGATTCAGCTCGTTGACCGCAAAGTGTTCGATGTAAATGCCGTAAGCCGGCAGGAAGAAATCCGGTTGGTAGACGCGATAGTCCGGGCCCGAGGTATTGACCTGATAATTGGCTTCGTATTGGTAGACAATGCCTTGTCGATACAAGAAATTGGCAATCTCGCACTCCTCGTAGCTTTTGACGAGCTCGCCCTGTAGCGTACGCATATCGTTTTCACGGATGTACGCGTTGTAGTCACCCAAAGTCTTGAAATTGAATTGGCTTTTGTAGGGATAGGCAAAGCGCAAAAAATAGGTCAGCAGCCGCGAGCGATAACGTTCATCCTCCAGCAAACTTTGAATTTGACTATCGACAAACGCGGCTCGCAAGGTGTCGTCTTCGGCCATTTTGTCGATGGCCGGCATGGCACCTTCAACCTGGCTAATGATGTCTAAACCCAGGGCATGAAAGGTTTTCACCGTCAGGTTTTGAATCCCTAGTTTGGACTGGATGCGCTCTTCCATTTCGTGCGCCGCTTTGCGGGCATACGCCAGCATCAATATCTGTTCGGGTTTTGCCAGGCCTGCGTAAATCAGATAACCCGCGCGACCGATCATGGTGCTAGTCTTACCGGTACCCGCGCCGGCCAGCACCAAGTTATGCTGCTCGTCGATGATGCAAGCGCTACGTTGCGCTTCGGTCAGTGGATTGGTTTCGACCTGATCAAAAAAGGCTTTGAATTGCTGGGCTTGTCGATCGATAAACGCTTGGTTCAATCTGGCGATTTGTTCGTGCGTGTTGTCTAGCAATGGCCGGACATACTGATAGTCCGGGTGCAGTTCATTTGGCAAATGCTGTAAACAATCCGGACGATGGAATCCTGTCGCTAACGCCGCATGGCGATTAAACCAATAATCCGCCACGGCGCGACGAATATAACGTTGGCCGGAAAATACCAGTTTGGCTTCTTGGGCTGCTTGTATCAAAGCGGGTGCAAGCTGCTGATAGAAACGCTGGATGTGCTGAATAACGTGGCGTTTTAACGCTACTTGCAACAACGCCGACTGCTTTTTGTCGACGCCGCCAAATCGTAAGGTTTGGCCATCCAGCTGAGAGATCAGCAAAGTATCCCAAAACCAACCATTTTCGATGCCAATACCAGGCTTAAGACTCAATAGCTGGAGCTTGTGTTGCTTTTGGTACTCATCGATTAACACCAGTATTTTTTGCTCGAGGGCAACGCTGTGAAAGCGGCGATCTTTAGCAAACCACTTGGCCCAAGGACTGAGTTGATAACGTGGTAACGGGTTAGGCGTTGGTGTCTGCATATATCCTTACTAAATCAAAATCCTAATGTCGAATCAGGACTACCAAGTAAATCGAGTGGCCAAAACAACGAAATTAACATTTTTAGGCCGGAGCAAGCAAAGTAAAAGCCGTCGCGAACGGATTTTGCCGGACTTTGTTGATAGCGGTTTTAGTCATCTGTGCCGTCTGAAATTGTTTTGAGAATACACAACGGCTTGGGCGGCTGCCCTGGTTTGTCCGTCCATTCCCAAATTACGCATAACGCCAACCAATAGGCATGCGCGGTTTTCGGCGCCAGGTCGCGATGGGCTTTCCAGAAGGCAATCACATGACGTTTGCCGATTTCGTGCAGGTTGTGCGGTCGCTCGGTCTGCTCGATGAATTCGACTAACTTGATCATCCGGCCGACCTGCAAGCGGCGATGGGCTTTGGCGCCTTGGCGGACATAATGGTGGGCCAGCGCCTGGATCTGTTTAACCAATATAGACACGCACCACCTCCAGACGCTCATGGCCTAGTTCCTGAGACAGGATGCTGCGGGCGCGTTGATCCAGTTTTTCGGCGGTGGCTTCGTCAATGTGCAACTGCATTGCCATATAGGCATGCCAGGCCGATTTTGCAATGCCAGCCTTAATCGGCGCCGGCACGCCGGTTAATACCTGGTAACGCTGCTGGGCATAATGGTGGCGCTGGCCGTGAAACTGGAATGGCTGCTGTTGTGCCTGGCGATAGCAGTGGTCGCGAAAGTCGACATAGCGCAGATTGGCGGGAATCATTGACGCCCCATCCTGCAGGCTGGCGGCTATTTCCAGTGCCGCCATGGCTTCCGTTGATACCGGCACCTGGCGCCGTTTACCGCCTTTGGTGCCGCTGAAGACTGTTATGCGATTTTCCCGTTGTGCCTGACGAAAAGCTTTTTGTGCATCCAGCAAGGCCGATTCCTTGAAACGCAGCCCCAATGTCCGTTGCAGATTGAGCAAGGCGACAATGCGTTCGTCGTCGACGCTGACTTGCAACTGGTCGTGCTGCGACTGCGGCATGGCTTTGCTGGTTTCCGAGATGTAGCACCGTTTGGGGATGCCGCAATCCCGGGTCGGACTGACCGTTTGCCATTGGCCTTGCGTTGCCGACGTCATGATGCTGTTGACCGCCGAAACATACAGTTGCGCGGTCGAGGCTTTCAATTCATCACGTTCCACCCGTGCTTTCAATGCCTGGCCATAAGCCATCACGTGTTCGCGGTTAATGTCTTCCATGCGTTTAATGCCATTGGTTTGTTCCAGCCATTTGGCAAACACCGACCAGCGCTCGGCGAGCGTGCCGCGCGTAGCGAAGGCCTTGCCGGATTGATGGGCGCAGGTTTTGCCGGCTCGGTTCAGGTTGCGACTGCCCAAGCCGAGATTACGGCCGCGCTTTCGACCCGGCGGCAACGACCCTGGCGCTCGGTCATCGGGAGGACTGACACACGCGCATGGGTCAGTCTGGTTTAGTTGGTATTGGTCAGGTCGATCGATTGACATGGTTAACCTCCGATAAAAGTGGACAACTGACTCCCTTGTCCAAAGCGGACTGGCACTGATTTCATGGACAATGCCATGCGTATCAGCAGTCGGCTTTGAGCAAGGGAGCCGGGGCGGCCTTGGTAAAACAGGTTTTTCTTTCGTCATGAGCGGGGGACCCCGGCTCCAACCCCACTTCGGTATACAAGGCCAAACTCATGACGATGAGTGTTGACGCACGGGTTGCCTACCCGGCGGAGGTGTATACCCAGTGTGAGGTGCGCGGCTTATGACTCGCTGCGCGGGCGAGTAATTTTTGTCGGTCGGTGACGAACTCGGGGTGCTGGCCAGACGCATTCAGCGTCCAATTGCGACGCTAAACTCGGCCCCTTACACGTTCGAGACAGACTGACCCGGCAAAACCCGCGACTATTACGCAGGTATCCGGTTGATTTACTTGATGGAAATGCTTAAATCCCGTTCTGTTTCTGTATTTTAGAAACGGCGAAACAGCAGGATTGGGCTTTTACCGGAGAGCGTTTTTTTGAACGTCCGGGTATGACATGGAAGGGAATCCGGATCGAATCCACATGACTGAGCCAACTGCTTCGCCGGCAAAAGCGTCCGCCGGTGGCACAGGTCGATCAGAAAACGGGAGGTCGGGATTCTTTAGAGAGGTTCAACCGCCTTACTCTGGCGGGCAGGCAGTCGCCTGTCGCCGATCCAGGGGGGGACGATTGATATAAAACCCTAGCTATAAGATTGCCACCACTGAAGTCGTCAAAAGACCTTTCAGTATCCATTTTGCGGAACCGGGGTTCCTGACAAAATTTCTGCGCGCCTGCACACGCGCAACGGCAACACCACCTTTCGAAACTCTACTCGCGCGGTCTAATGGTTTGCGCCATCAAAGGCGCTTTTGATTACTCAGCGATCGGCAGACGATCGTTGATGGATTTTTAAATTGCTTCACTATCGACAGCGACCGTGCCTTTCATCAAGGCGCATTTTCCCTGCCGACCCAAATAGAGCGTTTTCAACGCCCCATCTGCACCAAAAATAAATTTAAGCGTGGACGCATTGCCCTAAGGCCCAACGGACACAGTACATCCAGCGGCGTTCCTCTGCCATCCCACTAGGGACTCTATAGCTGGTACGTCTTCGCTTTTTATACTGCCGAAGCGCAGTCTATGAAAATTTCGTCCCGAAAAGTTCTACGTGCGAGGTTATTTTGGAGTTGGAATTGAGCCGCTGTCAAATGATTTTTTCATTTTATTTCAATTGGTTAATCTACAAATACAGACTGGACGTCGATGGATTTTACTGGACAATTCAGCTGTAAGGACAAGGATGATTTTCGGGTGATTCGCCCGTGAAAATTGAGGCGGCGCCAAGATCGGTTAATTCGATTTTGAAGAAAACACAGACTTTGTCAACCTGGATAAGGTTTATAGAAATCTCCACAAGTAATACCGGTATTACTTGGTATTAAAGAGACATATCCTCTGTAGCCCACGCCAGATAAGGCGGTAATACCGGTAATACCAGTAATCTCACTTCACTATAAGTTCAACAGTTATTGCGCTCGGGTTTGCCCAGAGAGGCACTACAGTCTATCGTGATGTTTAAACAGGTCTTTTATAGATCATAAAATGCTATATTAGTGATCGATAAAATCATTTTGTATTAATCATGCTCTGGAATTGGCAACTGACGGATTGGCCGCACTTCACCTATAACGCGTCACAGCTGGACGATTTTGAAAAGCGCTTATTGCTTGGCGCTGGCGTGTCATTCGGCGCGGTTAAGCATTTATCCGAAGACGACAGACGGCAGCTGACTATCGAGCTGATCAGCAATGAAGCGCTAAAAACGTCAGCCATTGAAGGCGAATACCTCAACCGGGACAGCCTGCAGTCATCAATTTGCCGCCAATTCGGTTTAATCACCGATCATCGAAAAGTCCCGCCGGCCGAGCAAGGCATCGCAGAGGTTATGGTCGATCTGTACCAGCACTTCGCAACGCCTATGACTCACGAGCAACTATATCAATGGCATTCCTGGATTACCGCCGGTCGCAATGATCTACAGGATGTCGGATGTTATCGAAGCCACGAAGACCCGATGCAAATAGTCTCCGGTCCCATTTACGCGCCCAAAGTGCATTTCGAAGCGCCACCGTCCTGCCAGATGACGCGGGAGATGGATCAGTTCATTGACTGGTTCAATCGCACGTCACCTGAGGGAAACACGCCTTTGCCTGCATTACAACGCGCTGGGATTGCCCATCTTTATTTCGTTAGCATCCACCCGTTCGAGGACGGCAACGGTCGCATCGGTCGGGCGATTGCCGAAAAGGCATTGGCTCAATGCCTGGGACAACCAACATTAATCGCGCTGGCGTTTACCATCGAACGCCACCGCAATGCGTACTACACTGCCTTGGAAATGGCCAACAAGCAGATCGACGTGACTGATTGGCTGGTGTATTTCGCCGAATTGGTGACGGCCGCTCAGGATTACACTCACCAATGGATCGATTTTTTAATTCAAAAAACCAAGCTCTACGACCGCGTACGCGGACAACTGAATCTGCGTCAGGAAAAAGCCTTGGCCAGAATATTTCGGGAAGGTCCAGATGGCTTCACTGGCGGACTCAGCGCGGACAAATATCGAAGCATCACAGGGGCACCATCGGCAACGGCCACTCGCGATCTGCAGGATCTGGTCTCCAATGGAGCATTGATTCGAACGGGCGAACGGAAACATACGCGCTACTATTTGAATTTAACCGGATCACTACCTTGAAGTCTAAATACCCTGCTCGCAATATCTGGCCCAGTCGGCCATAAGCAGTGATCGCTTTTCCATCAAATCCCCTCGGCGATACGCTGCCTCCGCCTGATTTTTAATCGTGTGAGCTAATGCCATTTCAACTACTTCATTGGGATAATGGGTTGTTTCAGCGGCCCAATCCCTAAAACTAGATCGAAATCCATGAACCGTCAGTTCCGGGAGGCCCATGCGTTTTAATAGTTGCAGCATGGCCATATTCGACAAACCTCTTTTTAATCCGGGGAACACAAATTCATTCGTTTTGAGTAGACTCATCTCCTGAACGATAGCTATTGCGCGAGGTGGCAAGGGTACTCGATGAGGTTTTTTGGCTTTCATCCGTTCAACGGGAATTATCCATGTCTGACTGATCACATCTATTTCATCCCAAGTTGCGCCGATGGATTCATTAGTTCGGGCGGCGGTAAGGATCGTAAATTCCAGACATCGCGCGGCTATGCCTTGTTGATTTCTTAGTTTTACAATAAATCCCGATATATCCGTGTAAGGCAATGCGACGTGATGTTCGACATTTTGAACTTTGGATGGTTTAGGTAATATCTTGTCGAGATGACCACGCCATCGAGCTGGATTTTCGCCTTCACGATATTTGCTAACAGTCGCCCAATCCAGCACCGTCTCGATACGACCTCGTAATCTACTGGCCGTTTCATTTTTGGACGTCCAGATTCCTTCAAGACATTTAACAACCAATGCCGTATCGACTTCCATGACCGGGAGTTTGCCAATGGTTGGATATGCGTACTGTTCTAGGGTATTGGACCATTGCTGAGCATGCTTAGGATTTTTCCAGCCATGGCGATTAATCCCAATGTAAGCGGCTGCACATTCTGCAAACGTCATAGATTTGGCGACGGACAAATGAAGCTCGCGTTCAATTTTCCGTTTTTCCGCCAAGGGATTCAGACCTTGCTTGAGCAGCTTTCGATATTCAGATGCTTGCTCCCTGGCTGCTTCCAGCGAAATATCGCCAAAACTACCCAGACCTATCTCGGTAGCCTTTTTATTCCTGACAAATTTGAAAATCCAGCTTTTTGAAAGTGTCGGACTAACCTGTAGGTAAAGACCACCACCATCACTGTGATATCCGGGAGTTTTGATAGTCACAACCCTGCGTGCGTTCAGCTTATTCAATGTCCGGCTCATAATTCCTACCCTACTTCCTACCCTACTTTCGGCATCGGATTGGAGTATATTTTATCGAACCAAGCTGGACAATAAATTTGTAACTTATCGTTTTTTAACAAGAATTTAGGACAACAAAAAACGATATCGGACTTCTGTTAGGCGGACTAGCTCTCCGCCATATTTCTAAAAAGGCCTTGTTTAACAAGGCCTTTTTTGTTTACAAGACTCAAACAAGCAATATTTGCTACAAAACGATGCTAGGAAGAATAGTATCTGGATTGCGATCCGAACCCTGTATACACTTCCAGCTGACGCGAAGGCAATCCCCATTAAGCCGAAGGGATATAAAAATATCAGGGAGGCACCCACCATGCTTTCGAACATACCCTCGCAAATCTCGAAGGTGCATTCAACAACCTTGACCGCACCTCCAAGACATTTATCTATGCCCTCCCAGCCGGCAGCCACACCTTCCGAATATTTTTATATACATCCGGGAAGTTTTTATACCTATGTCGATGCATTAATTTTCACTGAAAACAACACCAATATCAGGCCTAATATCTTTAAATATTTGTTCATATATTGCACCCCACACTGATTATAAATACACAGTTATCAACGCTTTCCCATTAAGAACACTCAAATATTTTTTAAGTCCATGATGTTTATTTCTGGTTTATTGCCTGTTCAACAATATGCTTTGAAGCTTCTTCCAATAAAATCTGGGTTGACGTTTCTTCGCCGCCAAAATTGCGGAAAGTTTCGTACTTTGTTCCGGGCGCGATTTCCAATCCGGTAAAACGTTCGGCGCCATCGTAATCAACCAACACTTTACCGCTTTTTGTATATTTAGCGTTGTAAACCAACGAGCCTCGGCCGGCGCCAAAGCCCACCGTCAAACGTAATGCCGCATTACCCGGATCAAAGTCTGAAATTGCCACCTCCAAGTGCGTTGCATTGTCTTCGGTGACTAGATTAAACCCTTCGGTTAAAAGGGCGGCCTGAATATACCGGGTAAGTTTATCGACAATATCCGCATTTGCGCCCGTGACTTTTACCGTAATATCTTTCCCATAACTGGACACATTTTCAGAAGAACCCGTATTGAGATGATGCGTTGAACACCCGGTTAAAAGCCATGCCGATAGAATCAAAGAAAATATTTTCACCGTTACCTCTTTTTCTGGTTACCCTGCAAGGCGTGGTAACTCTGCTTTAGCCGCACTGCGGCGATTAGGCCCGCGGCGCGGGCAGTAAAGGCAGTAAATCCAACCTTAAAACAAGCCTCGCATTAGTGAATCACCGTTTGTACAAACAGGCAATTCTGCGGGCACAAAAACCCTGCCGGCCTGATTTATATAGTCTGCCAATAAAGCCCGACGATACCGATTATCTGATCACCGCTATTGAGGTTGGGAAATTGCGCACCGAGTACTAAACGCCAGTTACCGACCAACGGGTAAATCAGCTTGACGGTTTTACTACCGACGGCGTTGTTTCCAGACCAATAATCGCCGTTCAGCCTTAGCCCATCCCACAACGGAATTTCAGCGCTGAGGTGCATACCAACACTGTCGTGGTTGGCTATACCGGCGTTGGCATAGTAAACGCCGGTATCGATATCCACATCCCAATCCGGCAGATGGCGTTGATATTCCAGATAAGACAGGCTCATAAAAACGTTATTGGGTTGGACGATGCCAATACCGCTTTGCGTGCCGACAATGATTTGCAGGTTTTCCGTGGTCCAGTGTTTTTCCACGTTAAACAAAATATCCGGCTGGAACGGCGCCGCCGGCGATGTAGTCGACGCAAACTGCGCGTTCAGAACACTCAAACCCACGTCCCAACCGGCCGCCAAACCAAAGTTCGCCGATAAATTAGCCACCGCCGCGTTGAAAAATATATTAGTCTCTTGTTCCACATCAATGGCTGCCGGCTCGGTGGTATCGATGTCGGGTAAATTACGCGTGGCCCTTTTTCCCGACGCGGCAGACTTTTCCTTCGCTGCCACATCGACAACACCCAACACCGCCCACGCCAGCCACACCAATGCCAAGGCCGTTGATATATTGAAATATCTTGTCGTCTGATTCATTGATTGATTGTAAGCGCTCAGCTGAAATGTGCTGAATGCCAATGTTTTCTTTTGACGACGCGAAAGGCTGCTGGCTCGCGAACCGGCATTAAATCAGGATTCGCAACAGAAAATCATTGTTGATGCAAACCGGCGGTCCCGGGCGGGCACAAGAACCGTGCCCACCCTAACCGGCTACCTCCATGCTATTGGTTAAGTGGAGAATCACTGCTATAAGGAACCTTACCGGCTGGAATATAGTTTGATGCAGGCTCCAAATGAAGGTCCTGATCATCAAAGAAAATGTGCGGTTTAAATGCTCGCAATACTTTGGCTTTCTCAAGACCACCAAGAAAAAATACCTCATCTACATATACCCCCCAATGCCTTAATGTTTTAATTACTCGCATTTCAGCTGGTGCATTTCGAGCTGTAACTATTGCAATCCTAACTGGCGAGTATTCGACGCTAAAAGGAAGTCGCTCTTGCAGTCGAGATAACTTCTTCAATAACGATGTATAGGGGCCTTCTTGCATTGGAATATCTTTTTTTGAGTCTTCATTCTTATGAAATCCTCCAAGACCATCGGCTTTATAAACAATTTCACTACTATCGTCAAAAAGAACGGCATCTCCATCAAATGCAATTCGTACTTGGCCTTCAGGTATTTTTTCAATATCTTTAGGAGGTTCTTTCAAAATAGCCGCTGCACAACTTCTTGCATCAATTACTCTCTGAGCATCTTTCGCATGAGTAGTAAGAAACAAATCAACATCGTATGCGTCAAGATAATCAACGACTGATTCCCCTCCTGTAAATGCATGACGCGAAATTGGCAACTGAAGTCTTCGAATATTGTTAAATACTCTTACCCCTGTTTCTGGGCTATTGCGTGACATAACAACAACTTCAACAAGAGGACTTGTATCACCTTCATTTTTGAATTTGTTTAACTCCAGTAGTGCTTTAACCAATGGCATTGCTGTTCCATCTTCAAGATGGGTCATTCTCTTTCTGAAGCATGTAGTTACGATACTCGGAGATTGCTGTATCTTTATCCTCATCAAACTTTGCTCTAAATACTTTATCAGCGTCACTTAAGTCAAACAACGCTGTTGCAGTTATTCCAACGACCAGAGTATCCGATAAATCCAATGCCATATTCAATAATTCCAAGTTTTACAAAGTAAAATAAATTCTTACGCATAAGAATTAAATATCACCCACACTTACTCTCCCCACAATTCAAACAAGTCATACACCCATCCATCAACACCATCGCCTTGGTGCTGCACTTATTGCACAACACAGCTTTCTCCGGAAACGCCTGCCCCTCCGACGCCCCATGCTGAGCTTCAAACTCCCGGCGCTTTTCATCCAGTAATTGCTGGTGATGATCGCTGAGTTTGTCCGGCTTGATCATGCCGATGTGTTTCATGTGCGATTCGATGGCGTGGCCGATCTCGGCGACCAGAGACGGCATAAAGACACCGCCTTTTTTGAAATAGCCGCCCTGTGGGTCAAATACCGCCTTCATTTCTTCCACCAAAAAGGTGGCGTCGCCGCCTTTACGAAACACTGCCGAAATCAAGCGGGTCAGCGCCAGTACCCATTGAAAATGCTCCATGTTTTTGGAGTTGATGAAGATTTCGTAAGGCCGGCGCTCCTGATGAACCGTGCCCTCATTCAGGATGATGTCGTTGATGGTGATGTACAGGGCGTGCTCAGACTGCGGGGTTTTGATCTTATAGGTGGAACCCAGCAGCATCTCCGGGCGCGCCAGATTTTCGTGCATTTCTTCCAGCGAAGGTTTTGCCACTTCGGCTTCCGCCTGCGCAGCTGCTTCCAGATTTTCTTTGGTCAGCACTTTGTAGCCGACGATTTTTTTGTTGATTTTGTGTAGGGTCATGGGGGTATCTCATATTCTGTGTAGGTTGGGTTCACCCAAAGGGTGTAAAAGGCGCCAGCCGTAACCCAACACTCATCAAGGCCAAATGTTGGGTTACGCTAGGCTTTTATGCCCTGCGGGTAAACCCAACCTACGTATTTTGATTATCAAAACTTGCCGTAATAGCCTTCTTTCAAGGCATCGAACAAGTTGGCGGCGGTATGGATTTCACCGTCGTATTCCACGTCTTCGTTGCCTTTAAATTCCACCACATGGCCGTCTTCCAACGTGAACTGGTAGGTGGTGTTTTCCAAATCGGATTCTTTCACCAACACGCCCTGGAACACTTCCGGGTTGAAGCGGAAGGTGGTACAGCCTTTCAGGCCCTGGTCGTAGGCATATTCGTAGATGGACTTAAAGTCTTCGTACGGATAATCGGTCGGCACGTTGGCGGTTTTGGAAATGGACGAATCAATCCAGCGTTGCGCGGCAGCCTGGATATCCACATGCTGTTTCGGCGTCACATCGTCGGCGGCAATAAAATAAGCCGGTAATTGTTGGTTTGGGTCTTCGCTATACGGCATCGCATCCGGGTTGACCAGATGGCGGTAAGCCAGTAATTCAAAGGAAAATACGTCGATTTTTTCTTTGGATTTTTTGCCTTCGCGGATCACGTTACGTGAATAATGATGCGCAAAGCTGGGCTCGATGCCATTGCTGGCGTTATTCGCCAAAGACAGTGAGATGGTGCCGGTCGGCGCAATCGAGCTGTGATGGGTAAAGCGGCATCCCACTTCCGCCAGTTCCGCGACCAATTCCGGCAGTTCCTGCGCGACTTTTTGCATGTAGCGGCTGTATTTGGCGTGCAATACACGACCTGGGACTTGGTCACCCAGTTTGTAGCCGTCGGCTTGCATTTCCGGGCGTTTGTGCAGCATTTCGCCGGTGACGGTGAATAGCTGGTCCATGATAGGTGCCGGGCCTTTTTCTTTCGCCAGTTCCAGGCCGGCTTTCCAGCCTTCCAAAGCCAACTCTTTGGTGACTTGTTCGGTAAATTCCAGCGATTCTTCATCGCCGTATTTCATACCCAGGATGGTAATAGTAGAACCCAAGCCCAAATAGCCCATGCCGTGGCGGCGTTTGCCGACGATTTCTTCACGTTGTTTTTCCAGCGGCAAGCCGTTGATCTCGACCACGTTATCCAGCATGCGGGTAAAGATGCGGATGGTTTTGCGGTAGCCTTCCCAATCGAAACGGGCCTCTTTGGTGAAGGGTTTGTCGATGAAACGGGTCAGGTTGATCGAGCCCAACAGGCAACTGCCGTAAGGCGGCAGCGGTTGTTCGCCGCAGGGGTTGGTAGCGCGGATGTGCTCGCAAAACCAGTTATTGTTCATTTCGTTGACCTTGTCGATCAAGATAAATCCTGGTTCGGCATAGTCGTAAGTGGAGGACATAATGATGTCCCACAAACGGCGGGCCGGCATGACTTTGGTAATGCGGCACGCCACCAGACCGGCCTCGTTGACCACATAACCTTTTTTATTGGGCAGATCACGCCAGACGATTTTGTCGGTATCGGTCAGATCCAGTTTGTCGACATTGGCTTCGCGCTCGGTAACCGGAAAGGACAGCGGCCATTGACCGTTGTTTTTAACGGCTTCGACGAATTCGCTGGTAATCAGCAGCGACAAGTTGAACTGGCGCAAGCGGCCGTCTTCGCGTTTGGCGCGAATAAAGTCCACCACGTCAGGATGTGCTACGTCGAAGGTGGCCATTTGCGCACCACGACGGCCACCGGCGGACGATACGGTAAAACACATCTTGTCGTAAATATCCATAAACGACAGCGGACCGGAGGTGTACGCACCGGCACCGGACACATATGCATCGCGGGGTCTTAACGTAGAAAATTCATAGCCTATACCGCAGCCGGCTTTCAGGGTCAGACCGGCTTCGTGGACCTTGTGCAGAATGTCGTCCATCGAATCTTCGATGATGCCGGACACGGTGCAATTGATGGTGGAGGTAGCCGGTTTGTGTTCCAGCGCGCCGGCGTTGGAGACGATGCGGCCTGCCGGAATAACGCCTTTACGCAAGGCCCACAGAAATTCTTTATAGTGTTTTTCTTGCAGCGCCTTGGTTTTCTCCACGCTAGACAGGGCTTTGGCGACGCGCTTGTAGGTTTCGTCTATGGTTTCGTCAATCGCTTTGCCGTCCTTGGTTTTTAAGCGATATTTACTGTCCCAAATATCCAGGGAAGCACTTTGTAGCGGGATTTCGGTGGTGTCTTGCGTCACAACATGAAGTTTTGCGGTCATTCGTGGATTCCCTTTTCTAGTTGAATGGTTATTGGCCTATCTCAGCACTCCGGCACGGCTAAGATATTGATGTTTATTGGGTTAAAACCGAAAAACACTACAGCCTGGCGACATACTGCATATAGTGTCTATGTGAAAATTCTAGCACAACATATTGTGTTGTCAGCGGGAAATTTTTACTAAATAACCCCGTTTGCGGCTTTGTTTTTTTAACTCAAGGAGTTAGCGGCGGCATTTAATTTTAATTTCGCTTTAGATAGCCCGGCCATAAGATCACTGTTGTGAAAACAGCAAATCGATTTTTTACGATAGCCAGCTATTGCATAGTATTTTTGGCATGCTGGCACATGCCCGAGATGAGCCAGCATGAATGCGTGAGCCTTGACTCAGCCGGTAATTTTTTAGGGTTCTAGGCAATTTCGCCTAAATATCCAGAAGCGCCCGTTACCCAGGCAAACATCTGGGGCGAACCCATTTTTAAGGGTTTCGACATTGTGAGCGGGCTTGTGATGACCACAGAAGTCCATAGACAACTATGCGCCGGGAAAATAGCTTACTACCCGATCATACAAGCCGGTGGCATCGTCAAATTGGAGGTTTTGGCTTGGGGAATGGCGGACCAGCAACACCGTCGGACAAGTTTCAATCTACCCGCCCCACGATTTGACAGAGCTACCCATTGATCCATTCACAACCAGGATTCACGACATCAATTCCGGTGACTCGCATAAACCATCGATTCAAGAGGGCGGAAACGGGCTATATCTCAACCTCGGCAGTGCCGGTCTAAATTACCGATAGCCGTTGCCAAGCTTGGCATCAAGGATACGGCAGTCGAGCTGGGGGTTTGAAACCGTTTACCAGAATCTGCTATCTTTCTCGCCCCGATATCCTATCGCCGCAAAACTGGCGCTCTTTACCGATAGTTTTAACATCCAAAATTGATCCATGAGTTTTGACTTTAACGCTTACCTAAGCCGCATCGGCATAGCCAAACCGGAGGCCACCCTCGCCGGCCTAAGCCAATTACAGCAAGCGCAACTGAGCGCTATTCCGTTTGAAAACATCAATCCGCTGCTGGGCTTGATACCTGATTTGGAAACAGCGGCGTTGATGAAAAAGATCGTCGCCAATCGACGCGGCGGTTACTGTTTCGAATTGAACGGATTATTTGGACAGGCGCTGTCTGAGTTGGGATTCAGTTATCAGCCGATTATGGCCAGAGTGCGGATGGGGCGTAATGAAGGTGGACCGCGCCTGCATTTAGCGTTTATCGTGGAAGCTGAAGGCGACTCTTGGCTGGTCGATGCCGGCTTCGGCGGGCCTAGCCATTATCGGCCGCTACGCCTGAGTACCGAGCAGGCGCAAAGCCAGGACGGCAATCAGTTTCGGTTGCGCCAGGAAACGGCATCGGGAGAAACCGTGCTAGAGCGACTGCAAAACGGCGATTGGTTCGCGTTATATAGTTTCGACCGCGCTAAGGTACAACGCTGCGACCTGGACGCGGCTAACTTGGTGTGCACAACCTGGGATCAATCACTACTGGCACAAAATCTGTTGATCTGCCGCAATACCGCCGAGGGCTGGGTGCAATTATTTAATACCAATTTTTCGCGATACCAAGCGGGTGAGCAAATCAGTCATACAATCAAAAGCCGGGCGCATCTAAGCGATTTGCTGAGCGAACAGTTTGGTATCGAACTTGATTATCAGCAGTTGCACCCACTCGCTGAACGGCTAGCTTTAAAGTAGCTACGAATAGATTGTGCGGTGCGCTTTGGTTGCATTGGAGTTGGCCTTCAAGCCAGTGCCATCTTTTTGGCTCAAACGTTTTTTATCTGAAATGTCTCGCATCGCTGCCGCATCTGGATAAAATATCGAATGCGTTCTAGCAGCAAGGCAAACCGGGAGTTAAGACAATGGCTTTGGCATTGAAAGATCGGGAATCCCACACTTACGGCGACTATCTAAACTGGCCGGACGATGTGCGTTACGAATTAATAGACGGCGATGCTTATTTGATGTCACCCGCGCCGGATTTACCGCATCAGGACGTGGCGGGGGAGATTTATTTCCAAACTCGGCAAGCGCTGCAGGGCAAATCTTGCCGTGCGTTTATCGCACCGGTCGATGTACGTTTACCCAAAGATCAGGAAGCCGACGAATCTATCGATACGGTCGTACAACCCGATGTGTTGGTGGTATGCGATGGCAATAAACTCGATAAACGCGGCGTGCGCGGTGCGCCGGACTGGGTCGTGGAAGTATTGTCGCCCTCTACCGCCGGTCATGACCAAATCAAAAAACGCCAGCTCTACGAACGCCACGGTGTGCGTGAGTACTGGCTGGTTCATCCCGTTGATCGGGTATTAACGATATACAGCTTGGCAGATGGGGAATTTGGCAAGCCGCAAATGTATCAATTGGAAGGCGAAAACCAGGTTGGCATCTTGCCGGACATTGTCATCCGTTGGGACGAACTGGCGTCGCGCTTGCCTACGGATTATTGAATAGCAAGCTTGGGATTACCGAATAGAATCGTGGGAGATTTTACTTTTTACCTCGGATAGCCTGGTGGGTGCTGAGGGGTTCGAACCCCCGACCCTCGCCTTGTAAGGGCGATGCTCTCCCAGCTGAGCTAAGCACCCGACTAAAGGCCGCGCATTTTATCCAAAACTCGAGCTGCTGCAAAATGTTTTGTTAACTTTGCGATGCAAATACTCTTGCCACGCGTGCAGTTGCCAACAGTTTGCATTCTCCGGACAGCAAGCCAGTACGAGCAAACTATTTCTATACAAAGTTATGCTCACCACCCAAAAAACCATCCCCTGTACGCAAACCGCAAACGCTGTCCGTGTAAGCTTATTTTCCGGATGTATTGAAAAATCCCGGTTTTAAGTTACTTTTATGTAGGCTTATGACTACGAAAGATGAAAGCCTGGATGGTCAATTATGTTTCAAGCCAAATTTGGCGAGGCACATCCAAGTCACCGGAGACACGTTCTACTAAGCGCTAAACCAAGCGCAACGAAACGGAACAATCGAAAGCAGTGACAGGGTTAATAATCCCGGCGCGAGCAATACTTAAACCCTTATACGTTTATCGACAAAAATCTGATGAGTAAAGGCACCACTTACATACCGATTTACGATTTCTCACCGAGCATTAACGCCGGTTATCTAAAACAAATCCTGCCGCTGCTGGTGCGGCATAATGTGGCGGCCAATCCCATCAATTACGCCATTTGGTACGACTATGTAGCCGGTGATAACCCGACCTTAAACAAAGCCGTTGACTTGTTGCTCGCAGAAAACCAAGCCTTCGATTATGACAACAGCGTGGAGCTTTACAAATCACACATTTGTAATGCATCTTTGGAATCTTTTGAGCAAATCAACCGACAACTGCACAAAGTTATCGAACAAGCCACTAGCGCGATCAACGAAACTTATAACAAGGCCGAACAAACCAACGATAGCTTCCAGAAAAAATCTGTCATCTTGGAGAATTTCTCCGCGTCCGACGGATTGAAAATCGTCTTGCAGGAAATCATTCAGGAAACAAAAGCCCTGGCAATCACCAGTCAGGCCATGCAGGCCAAGCTGACCGATGCTAACCGTGAAATGGAACAACTACGTGCAGAGCTTACACAAGCAAGGCAAATCGCCACTACCGACGGCTTAACTGGCCTATTGAATCGGCGCGCGTTCGACATGACCTTGGCGGAAATTATCGAACAATCCGCACCCAATACCGCTTGCCTGTCGATGCTGGATATAGACCATTTCAAACGCATTAACGACACATACGGCCACACCATCGGCGACAATGTCATTAAATATGTGGCCTCTTTAATGAAGAAACACGCTGAAGATCATCATCATGTGGCGCGTTACGGAGGCGAGGAACTGGCGATTATCATGCCCAATACCAGCCACGAAAAGGCGGTAGAAATATCCGAAAATATTCGCAACGCGATGGAGACCAGCCGCTTGCAGCGCAAAAACGATAACCAGTCACTGGGTAAAATCACCTTGTCGATCGGCGTTGCCAGATTGCAACCGGGCGACAATCCGGAAAGCTTTATCGTCCGCGCCGATAACGCCCTGTATAAAGCCAAGCAAAGCGGCCGCAATCAAGTAATACATTCATGAACATTTCAGAATATCCGCCGCAGCCGATTAGCGTTCGCTGAGGCGTTGTACCACCAAACTGCCCACCATATCGCCCTCGACATTTACCATGGTCCGCACGGTATCGAGTAAGCGGTCTATGGGTAACAATATGGCAATGGCTTCGGCCGGCAAACCTACCGACTGCAACACCATTATCATGGTCACCATGCCGGCGCTGGGAATACCCGGCGCGCCGATGGCGGCGATCATCGTGGTAAAAAACACGATCAATTGCTGAGCCAAATCCAACTCAATACCCGCCAAATTAGCCACAAATAGCGCGGCAGCCGCTTCGTAAAGCGCGGTGCCATCCATGTTGACGGTTGCACCCAACGGCACCACAAACCCGGCAATACTGGGTTTGACATGCAGATGCTGTTCAACACAGCGCAAGGTGACCGGCAAGGTCGCCGAGCTGGAACTGGTGGCAAACGCGGTCATCAATGCTTCCCGAGAACCGCGAAAAAACTTTAACGGCGTGATTTTGGTAACTAGAAATAACAATAGCGGCAACACGACGAAGCCATGCAGCAATGTCGAGCCCACCACAACCGCTACAAACTCGGCTAGGCTGCTTAACAAAGCCATGTTCTGCGTCGCTAGCAACTGTGCCAGTAGTGCCATGATGCCGAACGGCGCCAGCCGCATGATCCAGCCGACCAAGCGCAACATCAATTCCAAGCATTCCTGCATTAACAGCAATATGTTTCGATAACGGTCCCCGCCAACTACCAAAGCTATGCCCAGCAACAACGCAAACATCACGATCGCCAGCACGTTGGCTTGCGCCAGCGCCGCGAACGGATTGACAAACAAGCCGTGTAAAAAACTGGCGATGAATTCGGCAAACGTCATCTGCTTGGCGGCAAAACCCTGGCCGGCATTCTGAAACAGGTCCAGATTCAGGCCCTTACCCGGCTCGAACCAATTGGCCGCGCCCAAGCCCAACAAAATGGCCAAGACCATGGACACTGCGAAAAATCCCAGCGTAGACATCCAAACCCGGTGCAGTTGGCTGTGCATGCGCAAATTGGCGACACCGACCGCTATAGAGGTAAATACCAAAGGCACCAATACCATTTTCAGCAAGTCCATGAATAAGTTACTGAAGAGACCGCAAACGTAGATACCCTGTTTTGTAAGGGCTGCTTCCGGTCCAAGCTTGGCGAACCCTAATCCCAGCAGGACGCCAAACACGGCACCGAGAAAAATCTGTGTATTTAATGCGACTTTCAATGCAGCCTCCTGAAAATGCGCTCATCGTAAAGCGTCAAAGTATTGAGATTTATCATAGCAAGCCCGGCAACCTATGATGTATTGGCCCGGTCACTCAGCAGACGTGATCCGTCATGATAGCGGCGAAGATTGGCTTTTGGCTTATCTACTTCGGTAAAATCAGCTGCTATGACGACAATCACCGACAACACCGAAACTTGTTTATGCGGCTCCGGCCTGCATTATCTGGAGTGCTGCGGCCGCTATCACAGCTGCGAACACTTCCCGCCAACGGCAGAAGCCTTGATGCGCTCGCGTTTCAGCGCTTATGCCCAACGCAACGTGGACTATTTATTAAATACTTGGGAAACAAGCAAACGCCCCGCAGCAATCGATTTTTCCAAGGAAACCGCGCAGTGGCAAAAACTCGTTATAGTCGACACTAAGAAAGGCGGTACGCACGACAGCAAAGGCATGGTCGAGTTTAAGGCTTTTTACCGACAGGACGGCGAAGACTATTTCATGCACGAAATCAGTCGTTTCGTTAAGACGGATTCGCGCTGGCTCTATCTGGACGGCGTCATCAAAGCCGCGGGCAAAGTCGCGATAAGCACGGACACCGGCCGGAATGCGCCTTGTGCGTGCGGCAGCGGCAAGAAATTTAAACGTTGCTGCGGGCGCTGAAAACCAACCCGCTGAACCGTCACTAAGTCAACGAGCCGCATCCACAAAATTCAATTGCTTCCAGGCTTCGTACAGCACTATGGCAACGGTATTGGATAGATTAAGACTGCGGCTTTCCTTACGCATCGGCAAATACAGCTGCAACGCGGCCGGATGTTGATTCAGAAAGGCGGTTGGTAAGCCGCGGGTTTCCGGACCGAATAACAAGGCATCTCCAGCTTTATATCGTACCTCACTGTAACCGGTGTGACCTTTGGTGGTTAATGCAAATAAACGCTGCGGCTTGGCTTTTTCGACGTAATCGTGCAAGGAACCGTACTGGCGGATGTTCACCCATTCATGATAATCCAGCCCGGCGCGACGCAGACGTTTGTCGTCCAAGTCAAACCCCAGAGGCTGGATTAAATGCAGATGCGCACCGGTATTAGCGCATAAACGGATGATATTGCCGGTATTGGCCGGTATTTCCGGCTCGAACAAGACAATATCCAGCATTGCTTTAGTATTTTTCCACGTCCACCGGCGACAGTTTCCAAATCTCGCGGTTGTATTCGCTAATCGTTCTATCGGTGGAAAACTTACCGCTGGCCGCTGTATTCAGAATACTCATTTTGGTCCAGCGCTCTTGATCACGCCAAGTTTGCTCGACGCGCTTTTGCGCTTCCAGATAACTGCGGAAATCAGCGATAGTCATCCACGGATCGTGCGGACTTTTAATCGAGGCAATGATGTCGTCGAAAATGCCCGGCTCGAACTGATTGAAATGTCCGCATTCCAGCAAGCGCATCACGCCTTGCAAATCGCTGTCCTGATTGATGAACCATTGCGGATCGTAATGCGGCCGGAGCGCCTCCACTTCGGTTTCGGTCAAGCCGAACAGGAAGAAATTGTCGGCACCGACCTCTTCACGAATTTCGATGTTGGCACCGTCCAACGTACCGATGGTCAGCGCGCCGTTCATCATAAATTTCATGTTACCGGTACCGGACGCTTCCTTACCGGCAGTCGAAATTTGTTCCGACAAATCCGCGCCCGGACAGATTTTCTCCATCGCCGACACGCAGTAATTGGGCATAAACACCAATCTCAGCTTGTTGCCTACTTCCGGATCTTCATTAATGACATTGCCGACATTGTTTATCAGCTTGATGATTTTTTTCGCCATCACATAGCCGGGCGCGGCCTTGCCGCCGATCAAGACGCAACGATCCACCCAGTTTTGCGTATCGCCGCGTTTTATCCGATCATAAAGATGAATCACATGCAGCACATTCAAAATTTGCCGTTTGTATTCATGGATGCGTTTAACCTGCACATCGAACAAGGCATCGACATTGATCTCAATGTCGTGTTCTTCTTTTTTGTAATCAACAAGACGCTGTTTGCTGGCCCGATTTAAGTCGTACCATTTTTGCCTGAACGCGGCGTCTTCGGCGTAAGGCGCTAATTTGGACAGCTGAGAAAGGTCGGTAATCCAGCCATCACCAATAGTTGCGGTGATAAACTCGGCCAATTCCGGATTACAACCGGCCAGCCAGCGTCTGGGGGTCACACCGTTAGTTTTGTTATTAAATTTTTGCGGCCAGAGCTCGAAAAAGTCTTTAAACAAGCCCTCCTGCAACAACTTGGAATGCAATTCGGCGACACCGTTGACCGAAAAACTACCGACGATGGCCAAAAATGCCATCCGCACCTGTTTTTGATGACCTTCTTCGATGATGGACATCCGCGCCATACGTGGATTGTCGCCTGGCCAACGCGCGGACACTTCCGCCATGAAATGCGCGTTGATTTCAAAAATAATTTCCATCAAGCGCGGCAGCAAATGCTGCATCAGATTGACCGACCATTTTTCCAAGGCCTCGGGCAACAAGGTATGATTGGTGTAGGCCATCGTGTGCCGAGTGATGTGCCAGGCTTCTTTCCAAGGCAGACCGTGAATATCCATCAGCAAGCGCATTAGCTCGGCCACCGCGATGCTGGGATGGGTATCGTTGAGCTGAAAACAGTTTTTTTCGGCAAATTTACTGAAATTATTACCGTGGCGACCCACCCAGTTAGCGATGACGTCCTGCAAACTGGCGGACGCCAACAGATATTGTTGTTGCAGGCGCAAGGCTTTGCCGTTTTCGTTCGCGTCGTTGGGATACAACACCATCGTAATATTTTCGGCGGTGTTTTTCTCGGCCACCGCTTCGGCATAATCGCCAGCATTGAACTCTTGTAAATTGAACTCTTCCGTGGCGATGGCTTTCCACAAGCGCAAGGTATTGACCGTGCCGTTTTTATACCCTGGCACCGGCGTGTCGTAAGGCATGGCAATCACGTCATGGGTATCCAGCCAGCTGGTGCGCTTGTTGCCTTTTTCGTCGATGTGCGTTTGCGTGTGGCCGCCAAACTTGATGCGGTGCATGTACTCAGGACGCTCGATTTCCCAAACATTGCCCATCCGCAACCAATGATCCGGTTTTTCGACTTGCTCGCCGTTGACGATTTGTTGCGAAAACATACCGTATTCGTAACGCAAACCGTAGCCGGTGACCGGCAATTGCAAGGTGGCGCAACTGTCGATGAAACACGCGGCCAAGCGTCCCAGACCACCGTTACCTAAACCGGCATCCGGTTCGCTTTCGATGAGTTCCTCAGCTTCCAAACCCAAATCGTAAAGTGCTTGCGTCACGATATCGTCAACCCCGAGATTCAACATGGCGTTGCTCAGCGAGCGCCCCATCAAAAACTCCATCGACAGATAGAAGGCTTTTTTACAGTCGGAGTCCCGATAGACGTTGTAGGTTTTTTTCCAGCGTTCGACCAGACGGTCGCTGATCGCCAAGGACAAGGCCTCGTAGGCGTAATGCGGAGAACGGCAGTTTTGATCGCGCCCGAGACGATGACTGTAATAGTGTTTGAAATCGGCGATGAAATGCTTTTTTTCCATGCCCAACTTGGGGAGCTTGGTAATATCGGCGGCGGGATTACTCTTATTAAAGACTCTATGCGGCATAGTGCTTACCCTTGAGGACAGTGAAAATTAAAAGCCGTGGGCCGCTTGATTGTGCAAGGCTGAAAGCGATGCAGAAAGGCCCTCTAAATCGAATTGTCGGGCAGCCGCGACGCCCGGTTTGAAGCGTCGCGGTTAAACATTAGTTCAATTTGCCGTGGCATTGCTTGTACTTTTTACCCGAACCACAAGGGCATGGGTCGTTACGGCCCACTTTGCTGCCGAGTCTGACAAAAGGCTGCTCCGCGCTCTCCGAGTCTGAGTCAGACTGAGCTGCTTGTGCCGCCGGCTCTTCTTCAAAAATGGAGTGAGCTTCCGCGTGTTCGTAATGCATTTCCAGCGGTGCTTGGCGTTGTTCGTCGATAGCTTGAACATCCTCTTCACGCGCCACCTGCACTTTGGCGAGTATGCCTACCACTTCCTGTTTGATATGCGTCAACAGGCCGGTAAACATTTGGAACGACTCGCGCTTGTACTCCTGCTTGGGATCTTTTTGCGCATAGCCTCTGAAATGAATACCTTGGCGCAATTGGTCCATCGCCGCCAAATGTTCTTTCCAGCTATTATCCAGCACTTGCAACATGACCGATTTCTCGAAATGCCGCAGCACTTGCACGCCTACGGCCTCTTCACGGGCACGACTTTCTTGTTCGGCTTTTTCGATGATCAACTGGCGCAATTTCGGTTCGTTCAGTGTACGGTCGCTCTCCAGCATTTCCATTAACGGCATCTGCAGATTAAACTCTTGCTGCAAATGCGTTTCCAAACCACGCACATCCCATTGCTCTTCCATGGTTTTCGGCGGGATGTATTCGGTGATGACGTCGTTCAGTACGTCGGCACGAATCGCGTTGATAATGTCGTTGATGTCTTCGGCAGCCATCAATTCATTGCGCTGCGCGTAAATAACCTTACGTTGATCGTTGGCGACGTCGTCGTAAGCCAGAATTTCTTTGCGAATATCGAAGTTACGATTCTCCACCTTGCGTTGCGCGCTTTCGATGGAACGCGTCACCCAAGGATGCTCGATAGCTTCACCTTCTTCCATACCCAGTTTTTGCATCAAGCTGGCTACCCGTTCGGACGCGAAAATCCTCATCAAGTCGTCTTCGAGAGACAAATAAAACCGTGTGGAGCCGGGGTCGCCCTGCCGACCGGAACGGCCACGCAATTGGTTGTCGATCCGCCGCGATTCGTGGCGTTCCGAACCGATCACATGCAGACCACCGCTAGCCAACACTTTTTCATGTCTTTCCAGCCAAGCAGCGCGTACTCGCTCTTTATCGGCTTCGCTGGCATCCGGACCCAAGGCTGCCAGTTCGGCATTCAGATTACCACCCAGCACGATGTCGGTACCGCGACCGGCCATATTGGTAGCGATGGTGACAGCGCCCGGCATACCGGCATTTTCGATAATGTGCGCTTCGCGCTCGTGCTGTTTGGCATTCAAGACTTCATGGCGGATGTTTTGTTGTTGCAGCATCCGGGAAATCAATTCAGAGTTTTCTATCGACGTCGTACCGACCAAGACCGGCTGGCCGCGCTGCACGCAATCCTTGATATCTTCGATGACGGCGTTGTATTTTTCCCGCGCCGAAAGATAAACCAAATCGCCTTTGTCTTTGCGTATCATCGGTCTGTGGGTAGGAATAACCACCACTTCCAGACCGTAGATTTTGTTCAACTCAAACGCTTCGGTATCCGCAGTACCGGTCATACCCGACAACTTGTTGTAAAGCCGGAAATAATTCTGGAAGGTAATCGAAGCCAGCGTTTGGTTTTCGTTTTGAATGGTCACGTTTTCCTTGGCTTCCATCGCTTGATGCAAACCCTCGGACCAGCGCCGACCGCTCATCATTCGGCCGGTAAACTCGTCGACTATAATAACTTGGCCATCCTTGACCACATAATCCACATCCTTCTGGAACAGCACATGCGCCCGCAAAGACGCATTCAGGTAGTGCATCAAGCGGATATTCGCGGCTTCGTATAAGGTCGAGCCGTCGGCTATCAAGCCGTGCTCCGCCAACAAGCGTTCCACATGTTCGTAACCGGCTTCGGTTAAATGAATCTGCCGGGACTTTTCGTCCACCGCATAATCACCGGGCATTTGATCCTGTTTCTCCGGATCGTCGGCTTTTTCCTGTTTGGTCAGGTAAGGAATGATTTGATTGGTCTTCAGGTAAATATCGGTACTGCCTTCCGCCTGGCCGGAGATGATCAACGGCGTTCTGGCTTCGTCGATCAGAATCGAGTCAACCTCGTCGACGATGGCAAAATTCAGATCTCGCTGGACTTTTTGTTCCAGGCTGAAGGCCATGTTGTCACGCAGATAATCGAAACCAAATTCGTTGTTGGTGCCGTAAGTAATATCCGCCGCATAGGCAACCTGGCGTTGCTCGTGGGTTAAATCGCTGACGATGACTCCGGTGGTCAAGCCCAGGAAACCGTATAGTTTGCCCATCCATTCCGCGTCGCGGCGGGCCAAGTAATCATTGACGGTAACGACATGTACGCCTTTACCCGGCAAGGCATTCAAATAGGCGGCCAGAGTGGCCATCAGGGTTTTACCCTCACCGGTTTTCATCTCGGCTATCTTGCCGCTATGCAAGACCATACCGCCGATCAACTGCACGTCGAAATGCCGCATGCCAAATACGCGGGTCGAGGCTTCCCGCACGGCGGCAAAGGCTTCTGGGAGTAAATTGTCTAAGTCTTCGCCTTGGGCCAGGCGGTCGCGAAATTCCTGCGTCTTGGCTTGTAACGCCGCATCGGATAATTTTTCGTATTCGGCGGCCAGCGCGTTGACTTTCTTGACTAACTTGCGTTTCTTCTTGACCAGCCTGTCGTTGCGGCTGCCAACTACCAATTTAACCAGCTTACCCAGCATGATATTTCCAGAGTGAGAGTGAACCAAAGTTTGCGATTATAAACGGTATGGGGCAGCTGTGACCAGAAAACAAGCCCGGCAAGCTAGGACGATTGACCAGCCGGTTTTTGTAAATCGGCTATTTAAATACCGCTATCGGCCATTTAAAACGCGATTTTTGCTTTGCAGCCGCAGCCTAACTCCACAATTGGGCGATTTCCATCAAAGCAAAGTCTGCGCGCTCGCTGGAACATGGACAAGCCTATCGATCAGCGTATAATTCGCCGGCTTCGGCCCTTGTGGCGACAAGCATTCGACATCATTACTGGCTTTAAAAACTTATGAAAATAGTGATTCTCGGTGCCGGCGTTACCGGCTCTTCGGTTGCCGGCGCATTGGCCAGTGAAGAAAACGATATTGTCGTTATCGATAAAAATGCCCAATTGCTCACCGCATTGAAGGGCCGCCTGGATATAGCCACCGTCGAAGGTAACGCTGCCCATCCCAGCGTGCTGGAACAAGCCGGTATTCAGGACGCCGACATGGTGATTGCGGTTACCGACCGCGACGAGACCAATATGCTGGCCTGTCAGGTGATTAACACCCTGTACAGCAAACCCAAAACCATCGCCCGGGTGCGCGCCATCGACTTTCTAAACCACCCGGAATTATTTGCGCCGGGCGGTATTGATATTGTCATCAGCCCTGAGCAGGTGGTCACCGAATCCATTCATAATCTGATCAAATACCCCGGCGCGCTGCATGTGTCGGAGTTTGCCGACGGCTTGGTCAGGCTGTTCTCGATTCGCGTGGTGCCGACCGGCTTTCTGACCGGTAAACGCATCCATGCCGTGAAAGAAAAACTGGCCGACAGCATGATCCGGGTCGCCGCGATTTTCCGCGACGGTAAAGCCATCGCGGTAAACGGCGAGGCGGTGATCGCCACCGGCGACGAAGTATTCTTTGTCTGCCCCCGCGATAAGGTCCGTAAAACCTTGGTGGATCTGCATAAACTGGAATCGCCGATCAAAACCATTATGCTGGCCGGCGGCGGCCACGTCGGCAAGCGGCTGGCAATTGCCTTGGAAAAAAACTACCACGTCAAAGTCATCGAGCAAGACATTGAGCGAGCGCGGGAAATCTCCAACGATTTGCGTAACACCTTAATTCTACACGGCGACTGTACCGACGAATCGCTACTGCAAGAAGAAATGATCGAAGACATCGATTTGTTCTGCGCGATTACCAATAATGACGGCATCAACCTGATTGCCGCCGGTCTGGCGAAAAAACTCGGCGCCAAAAAAGCCATCTGCCTGATCAACAACAATTCCTACCTGAAATTATTGGACGGCACCGAAATCGATCTGGCGATTCAACCAAAACTGGAAACCTTGGGCGGCATCCTCAAACACGTGCGTAAAGGCGACGTGGTCGGCGTCAGCTCGGTATGTGGCGGGAGTGCGGAAGCAATTGAAGCCATTGCTCACCGCAGCAAGAATTCCAGCTCCGTGGTTGGCTTGCGGGTAGATCAGGTCAACTTACCGGACGGCGTGATATTAGGGGCGCTGATTCGCGAAAAGGAAGTGATTCCGGTGCATCACGACACCGTATTCGCGGAAGGTGATCACGTAGTGATGTTTGCGCTGAACAAGAAAATGGTCAGAGACATCGAAGGCTATTTCCAGCCGATCTAATCCGCCAAATCGGCATCGATAAAAGCCAGTGCCCGCTGCGGCAAACCGTCTTTGCTCTCGCCTTGCAAAGACCTCTGACTGTCTTCATGTACCGCTGTCATGAACTGCAACAATTGCATTTCAATTTTCATTTTTTCCTGCGGCTCTTGGGCATCCCACATTCGATTCAATAACTGCTTGGCGTGATGGTGGATCGTGAACGCCACTGCTTCCGGTAGATGGGCATAACTACTGCGCAAAGACTCCTTCAGCTTATCCAGTGATTGCAGATATTGCTGATAGTCTCTTAAATCTTGCTGACATTGGGTTTTCACCATCGCCAGCTCGTTGCTGTTGCGGGCTTTGTTGACGGCCAACTCATGAGCCAATTGCTGCGACTGTTTTTTCAGTTGCGCCACCAAAGCCTGTTCCGCCAGCGCCTTGGTTTGCCGCAGTTCGGCGACATCTTCGTGCCTGGATAAATGCCATTGCAGATTGTCGTCGCGACTGCGCCGCAAAAACGCCAGTGCGTCACCCAGCCAGCGACTAATCGGCGACATGGAGCTGTTGGCGTAAAGCCAGCATCGCCGCGGAATCGGCTTGTTTACGATACGTGCGCAAGGATTTACGCAGATTTTTATATCGAGCGGCCGGCAGTTGCGCCCGCACCGCTTGCAATTCATGGCTAATTGCCACAGATAAGGCCCAGGCCTGTTTGCGGTTATCGGCTACCAGCAGGCGTTGCCGCTTGAATCTGTGCCAATAACTTAATTGTCGGCATTCGGCAGACTTGCGCCGCGCCAGATCTTGCTGGCGAACCTGTAAAGACAATAGTTGCCGCACCGCCGCCGATTCGCGGCTGAAATACCCGCGCAGTTCGCGGCAAACCGCCTTAAATAACATCATCAGACCAAGCAAAGCCAACAAAACCAAAGCCAATAACATCACTTTACTGGCTAACAGATAAAACAAACCCATCAACAAAGCCAAACCAAACTGCAAACAGACAAACCCTAGCACAAACAGCAGCATCGCCAGGCTGCCTATCAGTAGTCCGCCATAAAAAAGCCGTCCGAACATGGGCATCAAGGCCGCTCAATAAACTCCAGCGCATTGCCGTCACGGTCGCGGCAAAACAGCGCCTTGCGGCCGGAAATACTCACCGTATAAGCCGTACCGGTCCGCTCCAGATCTTCGCGCAAAGCATCAACCGAATCGATATGCATCGCCACATGCCGATCACGACCGCCATGCGCCGGCCTGCCGGTTGTTGGATCGGGATTATCCAATTCCAGCAAATGAATTTGCTGGGCGCCGATTTGCAACCAGGCACCGGGAAACGGCAGATTCGGCCGCTCAGTCTGCTCCATTCCCAACACATCGCGGTAAAAAAGCAGCGATTGCTCGGTATCGGAGACGATCAAACTGGCGTGATGTATCGTGAAATTATGTTTGGACATAGTAATCAACAGGTGAGTAAGACCAAGCGATTATACCGCCCGATTATTTTATCGAGTAGGTTTTCAACCAAGGCAAACTGGCAACGGTGCCAGCGGTCGGCCGGTACTCGGCCCCAACCCAACCTTGATAGTCCGACGTCGCGATAATGTTGAACAGGCTATCGAAATCCACGGCGCCGGTGCCCGGCTGAGCGCGGCCTGGGCAATCGGCAAACTGAATATGGCCGATCTTATCCAAATGTTGACGTAAAAATCCGGCACAATCTTCGCCCATTCGGCTCATGTGATAAATGTCGTATTGTATGAATAAGTTCGGATGATCGATTTGCTTTAGCGCATCCAGCATCTTCTGACTGGTGTCGAAAATAAAGCCAGGCATGTCATAGCTATTGACGGCTTCGAATACGATTTTGATACCCAAATCGGCAAAAGCTGAAGCGGCGTAAGCCAGATTTTCCAGCAAAGTCGTTTGATATTCGCCCAAGCGTTGTGGGTCCAAACAACGACCCGGTAACACGTTAATAACGTAGGGCTTTAATCGTTCGGTATAAGTCAGCGTCTGCTCTACCGCGGCTTTAAATTGATCGCGTTTTTCCGGAACCGCCGCCAAACCCTCGCCACCTTGCAGCAAAGTATCGGCATCGACATTGAACAACACCAACTGCAAATCCTGCTGATCCAATATATCGCAGATTTGTTCGGCGGGTAGCGAGTAGGGAAACTGGATTTCCACTGCATCGAAACCGCACTGTTTAGCCGCCTGAAACCGTTCCGGCAACGGCAGTTCAGTAAACAATAAACTCAGATTGGCGGTAAAGCGCAGCATCAGTCTTGGGCGTACAGTTTGATGAGCGTCGCGGGATCTTGCTCCAAAAAGCCGCCACTGCCGTGCAATTGCATTAGTTGCGCAGCCAAGCCCGACATAGGTATCGCACTACCCTGTTTGCCGGCTAAATCGACGGCCATATTTAAATCTTTCAATAAAGTTTTCACGCGCCACTTTACCGGTTCGAAACGCTTATCGGCCATTTCCGGTCCGACGATTTGCAGTGGCTTGGAATCGGCAAAGCCACCGGCCAGCGCTTCGGGAATTTTTGCGGCGTCGACACCGGCGGCTTTTGCCAGCGCCATCATTTCTGCTATGACTAGCACATTGCAACTGACGATCATCTGATTGCAGATTTTAGTGGTCTGACCACTGCCAATTGGCCCCATATGCGTCAAACGGCTATACAGCGGTCGCAATACTTCTCTGGCAATTTCAATATCCGGTTCAGCACCACCAGCCATAATCGCCAAACTACCCTGCTCTGCCCCGGCCGTACCTCCGGATACCGGCGCGTCCACCCAGCGCATGCCGCACGCGGCCTGCAATGTCGCCGCGATACTCCGGGTGGCTTCCGGATGGATGCTGGACAAATCTATTAACAATTTATCGGCAGCGCCGTTAACAATAATTTGTTCCGTCACCACCGCTTCAACGGCCATGGTGTCGGCCAGGCACAAAATCACCACATCGGAGGCTTTTACCAATTCACCGACACTGCCGCAGACCTTAGCACCCGCACCAGCCACCACATCCAATTTGGCAACCGTGCGATTCCAGACATTGACCTGAAAACCGGCCTCCAGAAGCCGCAGGCTTAGCGGTTGCCCCATCAGGCCTATGCCGACGAAGCCCAGCGTGTAACGTTGTTCTGCCATAGTGAAACTCGCAGTTATTCGAATAGTGCCGGACTTAAATCCAAACGCTCGCTGCCGCGCCCACTCATCAACTGTTGATACACGATTTGAAAAGCTTCATCGAAATCGGCATTCACAAAACGCTGGGATAAATGCGCGCAGATTGCATATAAGCCCGAATAATGCACGGTCTCGCCGGAAGTACACAGGTTGATTTTCTCGGACAGCACCCGCATCACTGACAGTACCGAACCATCTTGCCGCCAGTTGGCGGACACGCTTACCACCTCGTCACCCCTGCACGCGATGGCCGCCAGCGCATTAAAGGATAAATCCACCAGCCCAGCCAAAATTTTGATCAGGTCACCGCTGGCAATGGCTTTAAATGTCTCGCTACCGCAATCCAGCAATAAGGCTTGGCGCATCACAATATCCATGTCGGACAAATGCCCGATTTCGCCATCGTCGGGCTGCTTGATAGCGAATTTCCGGTGAAAATCTCTAACTTGTTGTAAATGTTTGTTCATGATTCTGCTCCGGGGATTGGATTCAAAGAGTTCGGATGAAGAGTGGCGCGGCGCTAGACAATATATACAGCTACCGGCCTACCCGTTGATAGGACAGTAGCGAACAGGCAGAGTGCGCCGATTAATTAAATAGTGACAACGAGGAAAACGGTTTTAACGCAATTGCCGACGCGATTCAATCAACGACAAACTGACTATGACGATCAAAAGGAACAAGGATGTTTCCAGTAATAAAAACGCGGCTATTTTGAAATAAGCAAAAGCCGGATCGACATAACGCACCAACCACCCGGCCGCTTCATCGGCTATCGCCGCACCATAAACTATCGTGCTAATCCAGACTTTCATCAGCGTCGGCAACGAGGTCATCAGCATGAGGTGCGTCAGTGTCAATACCAACATGCCCATTGCAAACAAATGAAAATGACTGACTTCCAGCAAACTTTGATAGCTTTTCGGTTCGTTAAACTCTTGCTCGTTGCCCAAATAGTAAGAAACGACCGACTCCGGTGTGAGATTCATTTTATGGAAGTACATCAGACCATTGCTGATCCACAACAAAGCCACATAGGCCAAGAACATCAAGATCAGAGTATTGATCAGCAGCTGGCGATTCTGTTCGCCGGTAACAAAAAAACGCATCAGTGTGGCTTGTTTTGGATGAGAACTTGATAAATCGCCAGTACCTTACGGGCGCTATTAATTGCGGCACGGGTGCTGAGCGTCGCCCCGGCCACCCCTTGTATATCTTGATTCAGGCTCAACTCTTCGATGGAATGATTCGCCAGCAAGGCCATCCAGCGCTCAGGCGGTTGATATTCCGGCGGCTCATGAAACGCCAGCGTATGGACGTTACGCAATTTGCCTTCCGGCGTTAATACCACCAGCAAGGTTTCCGGCTTGGTTCTAACCGTGTGCGCTTCAATGGCGGCATAGCCGATCACGGCGCCTTGCTTCTTGCCCACATAAAAGCTGAACAGATTGGATTCCAGCTTGACCTTCGCAAGCTGTTCGATCTGCGCTACTTCCTCCGGCGTGGGAAACAGCGATTGCATTTCCACGGTCGCGTCGTCGCCGAAGGCCAGCTTCATTGCTTCTTCTTTGCTGTAGAACACAGTGGCATAAGCACTCAGAGTCGTCAGGCAAAAAGCCAGTAGAATCAGGAAGAACCGGGAATATTTTGAAAACAGCATACTTTGGAGAAATCCAATTAAGTGAATGACAGGGCGGCTATGATAGAGACCGGGCATCAATTTGCCAAGCCGCAGCAGTTGAAAATTGGATTGGTTATGCCGGTAAAACAAGGGATTGCCCCGTCAATCAAAGCAACGGGGCATGCTGATAACAATATCGTTGTTAGAAAATAAAGCCTACACCGAGGTTGAAATCATCGGGTGACGTACCTGATTTCTGATTGAAATTACGGTAATCGGCTTTGATCACCACATTGGGTATCGGTTTGTAGTTCATACCGACCTGGAAGATTTCGATATCCTTGGTGAAATCATCGGCATACCCCACTGGCACTTTGGCAACTGTATCCAAGCGTTCATAGCGGAAAAATGGCGCCAAATATTGGGTGGTATCGTGCAAGACATGCGGCAGAATGTCGTAACCGACCTCGCTGTACCAGCCGTAATTTTCCGAGCCAATGACTCCATTACCATTTGCAGCAGACAATATCGCCGCATTGCCAACATGACCAAAGGAACCCAGCGTACGGAATTCGAGACCGCGATATTTCCACTGCAAGTGCGCTTCATATAGCTCTGTCATCACATCGGCTTTCTCGCCAGCGAAAAACTGATTTTGACCAGACTTACCAAGATACGCAGATCCGCCGACACTTAATCCAGGTACAAACGCTGGCGCGTAATCTACTCGACCCACGTAGGCCAAATCTTCCGCTAATGCCTGACTGCCGCCTTGGCGGCCTTCTCGAATACCATTGGACGCAAATCCTCTAGCATTCATACCATTGACTACGTATGTGGTATAGGTCAATCCTGGCAACAATTCACCAAATAGACCGAGTCCATTTTCATGCCAGGTACTCGGAATAATACGCCGTTCGACTTCGGGACGATTGTTTCCGAAGAAAAATGGCGGTTCATGTATTTGGTTGATGAAGCCCATAGGCATCAGCAACATACCTGCCCGAACATTAGCCATTCTATTGATGAAAAAATCCAAAGACGCAAACTCTACCGAAACCTCACCCCTTTCTTCACTACCTTCACCTGTGGTTCCATGTTCGAACTCGATCTCGCTGTTAAACAGAATGCTGTCAGTAAATTTGTAACCCGCGTAAATAACCAAGCGCTCCAGGTCGGCATTATTTGAATTCCTGACATTACCATCTTCATCTCGACCGCCTTGGTCGTTGACTCTAGCCTGATAATTGGCCTCACCGTAGCCACCCAATGACAACCCTTTGCTGGCTTGATAAACTTTCGACGCCGCAGGACCTAAACCATAAGCACTTTTGTATTCCACTTTTTCCGGCACCACCAATTCGGTACGGAGCTTTTCCACTTCTTCCGTCAACACATTAGTTTTGCGCTCTAAATTGCTGACTTCGCCAGTTGGCGCCTTTTGGGCAACCGCCTCCAGCTTCTTAGTCATGCTATCAATCTGCTGCTGCTGAGCTTGAATGATCTTCCACATTTCATCCATGGTCTGCGGCTTTTCGACGGGAATCCCCGCAGCGTTTACCCCGGCACTGACGACAATCGCCGAGATCGCGGCGCTAAGTTTTGAGTTGAATGGCTTCATATCGGTCTCCAAGAATTTGAGACTCGAGTATAAAACCCCTACAACATTTAATGCAAATCATTCTCAAATCTATCCGCATTAACAGGCCAAATTTATCTCCCGCAAAATAGCTGTAATTAATAATTTAACGCCTGTAAGCAGCGATAAGCTCCAGCTTTTCGCAACGTTTCATTTGTTTGATCAACGCCTCCTTTCTGGAAGCCGAGACGCGGTCGTGCCCCGCTTCGACAAACACCAGTTGCCGAGGTTGTCGGCTTCTGAAATATTTGGCCCCTTTTTGCATCAGATGCTGGTGGAAACGTCGCTCAACATCGGTACTAATGCCGGTATATAAGCTGCCGTCATCACACTGAATGATATAGACCGACCAATTTGACACTGGCGCGCTATTCAGAGTCGGCGGATTTATTCAACCAACCATTCAGCAAAACCGCTACCGATACGCCAAAACCGATATAGGCATAGCGAACGATAAAGATCAGCGTAGTGCTCTGGCTGTGACTTGCAGCATCTTTGACACCGGGCGTAATTGCCAAAGTCCAGAGAAGCGCCGCCAAAAAATACACCACCACACCCGACACCGCCCATGAGACAGCCGGACGACCTGAGCGTGCCGCAGTGTTGAAAAACCAAATGCCGACTAACGCGGCAGCTATCGAACCTAACATGTGTTTTCCCGATTTTAATTAGTTTAGCGGCGAGACAATCGTTCGATTCCCAGGTTGGCCAACTGATCGGCACGCTCGTTACCAACATCCCCGGCATGTCCTTTCACCCATATCCAATCGATGTTGTGCCGCTGGATCGCAGCATCCAAACGTCGCCATAAATCTTCGTTTTTCACCGGTTTATTTGCCGCAGTTTTCCATGCCCGCTTTTTCCAGTTAGCCATCCATTCGGTAATGCCTTGCAAAACATATTTGGAGTCAGTGTGCAATTTGACGCTGCAAGGCTTAGTTAAAGTTTCTAAAGCTTGTATTGCGGCTACCAACTCCATCCGGTTGTTCGTCGTTTCAGGTTCACCACCGCATAGTTCCTTTTCTTTGTCTCGATATTCCAAGCGCACACCCCAGCCTCCAGGCCCAGGATTGCCCTTGCATGCACCATCTGTGTAAACAATCACTTCAGTCATGGTCAACCTATCTAAGTAAATTCGATTTCAAACCTAATCCAACCGCAGCCAAATTGCTTCGGCGTTGCTGCGTCGCGGTCAAAGGAATCAATGTATATTGCCTCTTCACCGCTTTAATGCCGTAAGCCATAGCAAACAAAGACGCAAAACTAAATTCGAATTTACCGTGAGCGATGGTATAGCTGTCTAGTCCAAACTCGGCAGTCGTTAACAATTCGAAGTTCATCAATTTCAACCAATCCAAAACCCGCGCTTTGGTAATGAAATGCGCCCGCCAAGATTCCGCAAGCTTCCGGTCCCATAAAAACTGGAAACGTACCGACATACTGAAAGGATTGAAATTCAGCATGACCAATTCGCCGCCCGGCTTTAACACGCGATTGACTTCGCGCAGGGTTTGAAATCGCCGTGCGTCAAACTCTAAAATGTGCGGAAGTATGACTAAATCCATCGATTCAGTTTGAATAGGCAAGTTAAAAGCTTTAGCGGTCACCTTCAACGCGCCAGCATCACCCAAGGCCTTGCCGTCAAGAATTAGATAATTCCTATACAAGGAAAAATCGACGAACTCATTTTCCCAACCTAAACCACCGATCTGGAGTTGTTGTTGCTTACAACTCACCGTTATTGATCTTCGCAGATAGTTGGCTTCCATGGTTTGCAGTAGCTTACCCCGTGGGGTTTGGTACAACGCAAATAGAAATTGTCTCTTCATTTAACCGCCGCTAAGGGTATGTTTTTTTGGCTATTTTAGAAAGCCATGCTAGGATCTAATTTTTTTATTTTAGCGAGTTCAGACAATGCCCCGCTCAATTTCCAAAAAATCAGGCCGTCATCTGTCTTATCTACTGCCTATTCTGCTAGCAACCGGTTGTAGCCAACATGCGCAAAAAGACCATCTAAGCCAATCATCAACTAGCAAGTTTTCCGTATTTACCCGTAATGGCAATGCCGGAAAAATCCACAACAAGCAGGTAGAAGCAAAAGAGCACGCCACCATCTGGGATAGGATGCTGTCTCTTTATGCCTTACCGGAAATCGATAATGCCAGAATCGACCGCGAAGTAAACTGGTATCTTAGAAACCCTGAATATCTGACCAGGGTACAACAACGCGCCGAGCCCTATTTATATTTCATCCTCAACGAAATTGAAGCGAAAAATATCCCCGGAGAACTGGCACTGTTACCTGCGGTTGAGAGCGCTTTCAGACCTGACGCAATGTCGCCAGCTCAAGCATCCGGTCTCTGGCAATTCATTCCGCCTACCGGGCGTCTTTACGGGTTAAAACAGAACAGCTGGTATGACGCACGACGCGATGTAGTGCAATCGACTCAAGCAGCCACCACCTTCCTGAAAGAACTGAGCGAGACTTTCAATAACGACTGGTTACTTGCTCTCGCCTCATACAACGCCGGCAAAGGCAATATAAAAAACGCCGTGGATAGAAACCTCGAGCGCGGACAGCCTACCGACTTCTGGTCCTTGGACTTGAACAACGAGACCTCAGCTTACGTACCCAGGCTGCTGGCAATCGCCAAGATCTTTGCCAACCCGGAAAAATACAACGTCAATCTGCATCAATTCGCCAACCAACCTTATTTTGAATTGGTCGATGTAAAGTCCCAGCTCGACTTGGGTAAAGCCGCCGAAATGGCACAAACCCCGCTAGATGATTTCTTAAAGCTCAATCCTGGCTATAACCGCTGGAGCACCGATCCGAACGGCGCGCAACATCTGCTGATTCCGGTAAGCAAAGCCGATTCTTTTAAAGAAAAACTGGCTGAATTGCCACACCAAGAGAGAATCAAATGGGAACACCATACGGTGGGCAAGAAAGAGACTCTAAAAAGCATAGCCAGCAAACACAGCACCAGCGTCGAAGAGATTATCAATGTCAATCATCTTGACGACGATACGGTTGCCCAAGGCTCAATCCTGTTAATCCCGGTCTCTTTTCATTCACAAAAGGGCGAACCAACCACACCGGCTGTTGCTGCAGTATCGCAACAATCCACACCAACGCCTGCTCAATCAAGCAAACAACAATATACGGTTAAGAAAGGCGATACCCTATGGGATGTCTCGCAACGTTTTTCTGTTGATAAAGACGATATTGTGAGTTGGAATAAATTACCCAAAAAAGCGGCGCTGAAACCCGGCCAAAAACTGACTATCAAGAAAACCAGCAGCAGTATAACCGTGGCATCGACCGCGCCTTCCATCAAGCAAATCAGCTACACGGTGAAAGCCGGCGACACATTGGCACAGATATCAAAGAAATTTAATGTCAACGTCACCGAGCTCCGCAAATGGAATAACGTTCCCAAAAACAAGGCGGACATCAAACCGGGCTCTAAGCTAAAAGTAATGATTGAGGCCGGCCATCCGTCCACCTAGGGCTTCAGATAACCCTGCGTACAGTTCAAATCGATTTGCGAAATTAGATCTTTCTGATTCGCCATAAGGGTAAACTTAAATCAGCAATTTAGGTTTACCCTTACGCTTCGCGAGATCAAACAGCCCTACTAAAGCGATCAGCACAGAAGAAACTAATCGCTACATCCCAGAGAAATAGCGATTCGACTTAAGATATTGAATTAACACAGACGGCATAGCAAACTTGGCACCGCATATTGCTACTGTGCCAGAGCTATAACCTTAAGAATTGATGGCGTCCCCACGGGGGTTCGAACCCCGGTTACCGCCGTGAAAGGGCGGTGTCCTAGGCCACTAGACGATGGGGACTAAGACTATTTTTTAAGAATGACTTCTTTAATACGAATTGCCGGCTTAACCGACTTTAGCCAAATTGGCGTCCCCACGGGGGTTCGAACCCCGGTTACCGCCGTGAAAGGGCGGTGTCCTAGGCCACTAGACGATGGGGACTCAGGACTAAATCAACTATTATTTGGTGGAGCCAAGGAGGATCGAACTCCTGACCTCTTGCATGCCATGCAAGCGCTCTCCCAGCTGAGCTATGGCCCCGTAGTTGAGTCCTCGTATTATACGGATATTCAGAACTTTGTCTAGGACTTTTCTACATTCTTTATGTATCGGATGGCTCGCTCTATTCTGCGCAAGGTTTTCTCTCTGCCTAATAGAGCCAAAGTCAGATCAATAGCCGGCGATACACCACTGCCACAAACCGCTACGCGCAGGGGTTGCGCGACTTTACCCAGATTAAGCTGCAATTGCTCGGCACTATCCAATACCACTTGATGAAGGCCTGACGCTTCCCAATCGCCGATAGCGTTAAATTGCGCCAGTAAATGTTGCAATACATCGTCCACGCCCGCTTTGAAATTCTTCTTGGCGGCTTTTTCTTCGTAAGCGTCGAATTCCTTGTAAAAGTATTCGCTTTCGGCTGCCATATCCACCAGGGTTTTGCAACGTTCGCGTTGCGCTTTAACCACATCCACCAATCCCGGACCGGTGGTCGGATCGATACCGCGCTCCCCCATGTGCCAAGCCAAATGTCTGGCAACATGCGCCGGATCGCTGTTCATGATGTATTGGTGATTCAACCACAACAACTTCTCGGTGTTAAACGTGGACGCGGAAACGTTGACTTTTTCCAACTCGAACAACGCCACCATCTCTTCCAAGGAAAACAATTCCTGATCACCATGCGACCAACCCAATCGCACCAGATAGTTCAACAAAGCCTCGGGTAAATACCCGTCATTGCGATACTGCATCACGCTGACCGCACCGTGGCGTTTGGACAGGCGCGCGCCATCCGAACCTAAAATCATCGGCACGTGTGCATACACCGGCAATTGCGCACCCAAGGCTTTCAGAATATTAATCTGCCTGGGCGTATTATTGACATGATCGTCACCACGGATCACATGCGTAACCCCCATATCCATGTCATCGACTACCACCGTCAGGTTATAGGTCGGGGTGCCGTCGGAACGGGCAATAATCAGATCATCCAGCTCCTTGTTAGCGACAACGATACGACCTTTCACCAGATCGTCGATGATAACCTCGCCCTGCTCCGGGTTCTTAAAGCGCACCACCCGCTCACCTTGCGGATTTTCAACACCGTGCCGGCACTTACCGTTGTAACGCGGCTTTTCCTTGTTGGCCATTTGCTGCTCGCGTAAAACCTCCAACTCCTCGCGACTGCAATAGCAATAATAGGCATCACCCTGCGCCAGCAATTGCTGAATCACATCTTTGTAACGATCAAAACGATGCGTCTGATAGAAAGGGCCCTCGTCATATTCCAAGCCTAACCAAGTCATGCCTTCCAGAATTGCATTCACGGACTCCTGACTGGAACGCTCAAGATCGGTATCCTCGATTCGCAAAATAAATCTGCCGCCGTGTTTGCGCGCATACAACCACGAAAACAAAGCGGTTCTGGCACCGCCAACATGTAAATAACCGGTAGGACTGGGGGCAAAGCGGGTTCTAATACTCATCGTCAATTATTTAGTTGTTAAAAATTTCTTGGCGTATTCGCCGGGAATGGAGCGCGATGCGTTTAATCGCATCGCTTGATAATTAAATTGTACGCTGCCTTTGGCTGCGTCGTTTCTGCCTAATATGGCCAGGGAGGTGGCATGTCCTTGTTTAGCAGCTTTTTCGTACCAATCGGTCGCCTTATCTCTGTCGCTGCTGACACCCATGCCTCTATCGTACATCGCCCCCATGACTACCTGGGCATCGAGTAGACCTTGATTCGCGGCTTTTTCCATCCACTCCGCAGCCTTGTGTTCATCCTTCTCAAAGCCCTCTCGGCCGAGTAAATATAGCGACGCCAATTTGGCTTGCGCCTGCGCATTACCGTGCTCAGCCATTTCTTTCACGCTGTCAGCCTTTACCGCACTAGCAAGTAAAAACATCGCACAGAAAATTAAAATCTTGCCCATTACATTCTCCAAGGAAGCCTACGGATTAAAAACAAACCGGCATTATTTCACGGCGCCTGGATAAGATGAACGCACTATTTAAAAATAAGGGATTGATGTTAGACTTAAGACACCAAGGCGGTACGCTAGGCCTTGTAGATGCAGAATAACAACCTGGAGAATTAAAACATGAAAAGAAACCTTTTATTCACGGCCACTCTGGCCGGAGCGCTGCTTTCCGGTTGCGCGACGCAGTCGAGCAATAATTTCCAGGCCTTCCAGCCGGAAGACCTTAACGCACTGGTTAAATCCGGAAAACTGGTACAAAAAACCAACAGCTTTTTCGTGGTTAATGATTCATCTTCGTCAATGAGCCGCACCTATGTAAATTCTACCGATTACAGTGGCACCAAGCTGGATGTCGAAAAAAATCTGCTCAACAAGTTTAACAAATCCATTCCGGTCATGCCGCTGACATCCGGTTTACGCAGCTTCGGTTTTGGTCCATGCCTATCATGGGGCTCGACTTATCTCAATCAAGCCGTGCAGAATTACACTCCAGCCGGTTTCGAAAGTGCGATTACTTCTCTCGAATGCTCTAGCGGCGGCACACCACTGGCCACTGCGCTAAGCGATTCCGGCAAAGATATCACCGCTGCTCCCGGCAATATTGCCTTAATCGTTTTTAGTGATGGTATCGAGGAAGTCTCGCCCCTACCAACTGCCGAAGCGCTTAAATCCCAATACGGGGACAAGCTGTGCATTTATACAGTTTGGGTCGGCAATGACCAAGATGCCGCGGGGCAAACGGTGCTGCAAGAACTGGCCAATGCATCGGGTTGTGGATTCTCGACTACTGCCGAAGCGATTACCACCTCTAAAGGCATGAGCGATTTCGTTAAAAACGTCTTCCTGAAAGCGGGCACACCAAAAGTGGCCGATTGTTCAACACAAGACGACGACAAAGACGGCGTAAGCAATTGTGTGGACAAATGTCCTGACACCCCAAAAGGCGCCATCGTCGATAAAGACGGTTGCTGGGCATTTCGCGGCTTGTTATTCGATTTCGACAAATCTAACGTCAAAGCCAAATACGGCCCACTGATCCAAAACGCCGTGGAAGTGATGAAAATGAACCCTGGTTTGACCATTGAGATTCAGGGCCACACCGATAGTTACGGTAAGGATGCTTACAACCAAAAACTGTCGGAACGTAGAGCTAATGCGGTCAAAGCCGAGCTGATCAAACAAGGCGTGGAAGGCAAGCGCCTGACAGCGGTTGGCTTCGGAGAGTCCAAACCGGTCGATACCAATGAAACCGATGAAGGCCGTGCCTACAACCGCCGTGTCGAATACAAACGTACCGACCGCTAAACGATAAGCTTCCAGCTTAACGACACAAGGGAGGCCTAGCTAGGCCTCCCTTTTTTAATGTCCAGACCAGTCGAATCGACTGCCACCTCATATTGGTGCCGCGTGGCGTAATCGTCAATTTATCAAAGCATCCGCAGGTATGGAAGCACAATGGCGACACAACACGTTGGCGTAGTTTCAGCCGCTAAAGATCCACAAATTCTTGCCCCGTTGGCGCGTTCGCAAACATAGATGTAAATTTAAAACCTTGTTGGGCATATTCCAGGCCAGGGTTCACAACGCTTTATGTCTGGAACCTACCTTCGATACCTCCGCCCTCACCCACCTATCTGCAAGGTATGCACACGAAACCATGGCATGCCTATAAAATACCTTAAATCGAGTATTCCAAAATTTCGCCAGTGAATTCGAAAGTTTTTGATATGCATGATTTTGGATTTTTGGCGTATAAACCAAAGCGAGCAGCATATCTACAGAGGCTGAAAAAGCGAACGAGCTATTCGGCTTAAAGCTTTGGAATATTTTGTTTTCAGTGGTCGAGTTCGGTAGAGTCGAGATGTGGCGCGGTAGAATTAGGTTTAGCTTGTCTGTTTCCGCCTCTTTCGTTTGACGGTGCCCAAATAGCCTTGCCTTAACCCCGTTTCCACACCCCGCTCATCGAACCGGACTGGCAGATTTCCCGCATCCGGCTCTCGGACAAGATGTCACGCTTTCGCCCACGGATCGTCGCGCCCCAAGCGGCTTAAGCGTACCAAACCAAAAGGGTCTGATAGAGGTACGAAGATGGATAGCCTCCGCCTGCTCGCTTTCTCACCTTATACTTGTTGCGTAACCACCGACGCAACCGCGCTGCCGTGTAATTATCAAGCGCACGATAGGCACGATTGAAGGTTCCTACCCTAAAGTAGTTCGCCCAACCGCGTAGCATGCGGTTCAATTTATAGATCAGCAACGTGGTGTCATGCCACGCCATTGAATAAGCCGTCAACGCCTGAACCTTCTCGACCATGCGCCGAATACTTTTCTTGGATGGCCGGTAGCCCAGATAGGGCTTACCGTTTTGCGGTCTATATAACAGACCGAATGTGTAACCCAGAAAATCGAACACACCTTCCGGCACTTTGCAGATTTGCGTTTTCTCCTCATTGACCGTGAGCTTCAACCGCTCCATGATCTTACGCATCCATAACAAGGCTTCTTCAGCCTTGCCACGTCGACACAAGATAACAAGGTCGTCGGCGTAGGTGACGATTTGACTGCCGAGCCCCCGTTCCAGGCCCAGTTTCTTCCATGCCAATACAAACCGCCGCATGTATAAATTCGACAGTAAGGGTGATATGGGTGAACCCTGCGGGATACCGCGTTGCTTATCTTTGGCCTCGGTAGTGCGTATCGTCCGCCCATGTCGGTCGGTTTCTTCTACCGCACATTCCAACCACATCGTGATGAGATGCAACACACGTCGATCTACAACACGGCGAGCTACCGATTTCATTAGCTCGGCATGTGGAATACTCCCGAAGTAATCCGCCAAGTCGGCATCAACGACGTCCAGATGACCTTTAAACATATGGCGATTGATTTCGCCCACCGCTTGCTGGGCATGACGGCCCGCTCGATAGGCATATTGCTCGTCGGGTAAATCCGCTTCGAAGATCGGCTCCAATATCAGCATCGCTGCCGTCATGCAGACCCGATCTCGTAAGGTCGATATACCCAGTGGCCTCAGTTTGCCATTCGGTTTGGGGATATAAACACGTCTGATAGGATTCGGTCGGTAATTCTCCTCTCTGAGCGCAAGCGCCAGTTCCGCAAGCCATCGCTCCCGGCCATACGTTTCGACATCGGCAAAGTCCTGACGATCCACGCCCGGCGCACCTTTGTTGGCCCGGCAACAGACGTAGGCATGCGCCAAGATGTCTTCCCGGTATATCTTGTCGTACAGCGCATAGAAACGATAGTCAGCTTCAGCCTTCGCTTTTGCGTGTAACGCCATCTGTAGTTTCTGAACTCTTAACGGAGTTGATAGGTTACCCAATCTCCTGTCCTTTTCCACTTATTGCGTTGATCTTGAACTAAGGCCCCTTCCCTCCACCGGCATTACCCGGCTTCCCCGGTACTACAAGCCTCTCCGCCACCCTACAGCGCCCGGCCTGTCCCTCGCGGGCGTCCGGTTGGTCATCGCTGACCACGCCGCAGGGCTTCCCGTGTTGCGTGCGCTTACCTTGTGTACATGCTGTCACCACTACCCCGGCGCAGCGACTGGGAATACTCTTCGCTCGTTTCCCCAACCGTATCAGCCTTCCCCGGAATGGCTGCCGGGTCGGCCTGCGCATCGACCTTTTCGAGGCTTGCTCAGTGTTCACTCGCGTTACGGCCTGCACACTCGCTGAATCGCCTAAAGCGATCTCTTTACATCGAAGGCTTCAGCCACTTCGTTACCTCCATGACTGCTCCGATTGCTTCCGGCCGGAGCGATTTAGCCGGGTGGGTCTCTCACCCACTGATAAAGCGCCGCCTTTGCACGGCGCACACCCAAACCGGCCTGTCCCGTTTCTCCAAAGCGGACTGTCAGTCAACTCCAGATTCATGAACCTGGAGTACTACAAAGCAGTCGTTGGCAACCTCACCCAAGCCATTTCCGACCTTCAAGGTTGATTTCTGAATGGCAAGCTTCTGACATTTCTGAGCAAATGTTAAATTAGTGAGTTTCTTATCTAGCTCTTGATATCACACAGCATCGCACATATAGAAATATTATTCCGATCATTCAACCTGGACTCGTCGGTAATTTTACTTCTGAAGTTTTTGTTTTGTCAGTATTTGTATCGCAAACATATATATCAACACGTCGATCTGATGCTAAATCAAAATCCGTGGCTTTTGATGAGGGGTGTTTTGGAGCAACTGCGAATACTGAAATATCAGGCTTATATTTTTCTACATAACCTTCAGTTAACCCGCTTATGTAATTTGAAACCTGTTCCGCAACCCAATACCCTCGTTTCTTTGCAAGCAATGTATTAGACTCATGAAGAAGCATAACTGCGTTTCTAAGCATCCGTTTGTCCGCGCTACCCATGAGAACAATGCAATTCCTCGAAGGAAAATAAGGATGGTTATTGACAATATTATTTAGTTGCTGTTGAATATCAAACAATGGAATTTTGTCTTCGCCTGTTTTAAATCCTTCGATTTTTCCAACGAACTCGAGTTTAGCAAGATTATTGCTGCTATTTTCGGATATCTGCTTAATTGGAAGAGTTTCATTTATGGTTTTGCTGATGGTTATCCCTTCAAATGTTAAATTAACAGGAGCCTCCATTTTTTCGACAAAACTTAATTTATCAGCCAATCTAAATCCTCCTACATAGATTGCGCCAATTATTAATGAAGAGCTTCCAAAAACTACGCTCCAGGCTCCCTTCCTTAGGGCAAACGCTCCGACGCCAGCGATAAGAAACAATAAAGCAGGCACCCAAAATACCAAGTTATCAGGGTTTTCATTATCTTGAGCACTCCCAGTATTCCCAGTATTCCCAGTATTCCCAGTATTCCCAGTATTCCCAGTATTCCCAGTATTCCCAGTATTCCCAGTATTCCCAGTATTCCCAGTATCCCCAACATCCCCAACATCCCCATCATCCCCAGTATCCAAAGCCCCTACAGAGTTACCACTAGAAGAGTCTGATGGCTCTAAAAGTAATTTAGGAACAATAACAATACTTAAGATAAAAAGGATTGTTATTGCAATTATGGAGTAATGATATTTTTTTGATCGGATTGTTTTCTTTTCAAAAAAGAATATTCTTTCCCTTAGTTCATTAATGTCACTAACAATCTTTCGGTATTCATCGTTTAGCACCTCAGACTGTCGGCTAATCTCGTTAATAACGACATCTGAAATGGGGTCGTTATCACGCCATTTATATTCATTTTGTTCTAGTTTTTGATTGTGTGATCTGGCCGAACCAATGAACTGTCTTATTTTTCGCCCGATCGTGAGTATATCATTGCGAAGTTCTTTATCACTGAAATGTGATATATTAATAATATTTGCTTCACGCGAGCCAAAATAGTCTCTGTAGCAAGAAATTTTTGAAAGCCTTATATCTCTATCTAATTTCAAATTTTTAAATGTGACAGCTTGGGATGATATTTTTTCTAAATGACTAAAGTCATCAAGATCATCTAGCACCAATGTGCACATTTGCAGTGCAATGTCCCATTTTTGAGTTTGTCTCAAGTAATAAAGTAAGCCGGGAATTACCACAAACAAAATAAATGCCTCTAGAGTAGTATTGACAAAGTATTTGTTTAAAAAATATAGTAGTTCTGACATTGATGACCTTATAGCAAAATGAGTGGCTTACAAAAAGTTAGCATGTCTTTGGAATAAAGAATTCAAGCGAAGAAGTTCGATCGAAATATTCAATAGAACTGCAGGGTGATAGGTTGGTCTGCCAGTCATCCGATTGCCCCCTAAAAACCGAGTTGATTAAGATCCAATTCATCAATAAAACATCAAATACTCATACAGGATTGATCTCGATGAAATAGTCGCCCAAACTCTCTGGCAGCAAGGCGGTCTAGGTGCAACAACCGCTTTTAATGAATCTATTCATCAACTGGCTCCAATCAATAAATCCTGACGCAAATTATACCAAGACCTGCGTTTTGCACAGTTAGGTCGCAATATTAGCAATTTTTCACCCAATACCGACCATTCGACGAGATAAAACGATGTATTAATCATTGAAATTGGAAAGCCGCTCCAACCGGCAGTCCATTGGCCGTAGTAGTGCAGTGATAATGCCAATTTGCTCGCCGAATACCGGACATTCGGCTGGGTCACAGGATGCCTTAACTAATTAAATTGGATGGTGCCCCTACGGTCGGGTTGTGGCCGAACTCAGCCCATCCCCTCAGCAAACAGAAATGCAGCGCCCTTAGACGCCAGGTCAGTACCTGACCAGCACCGTTACGTTAGACAGCAAGCGCCGCAGGCGGATCAGGAGTTCATCGCTCGGACGTACGCGCCAGTCGTCACCCAATTGCAGGGTGGCTTTGTCGGTGGCAGTGCGATACTCGATTTGGATCGGACATTGGCCGCCGCAGAATGGCGTTAGTGTGGTCTGTAGGCTTGCCAGCCAACCCGGCGGCAGGTCGCCATTGGCCAGGTCTATCGTCAATGTAATTCCGCGGGCATATAACTCGCGCGCTTCTTCCATGCTGTAGAGCTTCTCGGCAGTCATCCTCAGACTGTTGGTAAAGTCGTCCATTGCCAATGAGCCTTCGGCAATCAGGATTGTGTCTTTGCTGAGCAGGTTGCGATATTTGTCGTAAATATTGCTGAAGGCCGCCACTTCCAGCCGGCCGGTACGGTCGTCCAGCGTTGCAAAACCCATCATCTTGCCCTGCTTGGTTTGCCGGGTACGCATTTCCACGATCAAGCCGGCAACACGCGCTTCCATTTTGCCTCTGGAGCGGCCGGCATCGACTTCCAGACTGGCGAGCGAACCGTGGGTAATATGCTTCAATTCCGGCAGATATTCGGCGATAGGATGACCTGTTAGAAACAGACCCAAAGTTTGCTTTTCCGCTTCCAGCTTTTCTTTTTCGGTCCAAGGCTCGACCACGGTGGAATAAGCTTCCGCTTCACCGTCGCTCACTTCCACTTGCACCGCCAGACCGAATAGATCGTTTTGACCGGCCAGCGCCATTTTTCCGTGTTGTTCGGCAACTCGCAGCGCTGTGGTCAATTCGGCGAGATGCGCCGCGCGATTTGGATCGATAGTATCCAGCGCTCCGGCTCTGATCAATGCTTCCAGAACCCGGCGATTGACCTTGCGTAAATCGACACGCTTGCACAGATCGTACAAACCCGCAAACGCTCCGTTGGCGGCCCGCTCTTTTAACAGATCTTCAATTGCATTTTCGCCGACACCCTTGATCGCACCGATACCGTAAACAATCTGCCCCTGGTCGTTTACCGTAAAACGAAAGTCGGAAACATTAATGTCCGGCGGGCAGATCTCCAGCTTCATTTCCCGGCATTCGTCGATCAACACCACCACTTTATCGGTGTTATCCATATCCGAGGACATTACCGCCGCCATGAACGCGGCCGGAAAATGTGCCTTCAACCAGGCGGTTTGATAAGCAACCAAAGCGTAGGCCGCCGAATGCGACTTGTTGAAACCGTAGCCGGCGAATTTCTCCATCAGGTCGAAAACGTATGTCGCGATGGCTGCGTCTATCTGGTTTGCCACCGCGCCCGACATGAATTTTTCCCGCTCTTTTGCCATTTCCTCCGGCTTTTTCTTACCCATCGCCCGCCGCAACATATCGGCGCCGCCCAAGGTGTAACTGGCCAATTCCCGAGCAATCTGCATCACCTGCTCCTGATACAGAATAACGCCATTGGTAGGTTTTAGAATCGGCTCCAGCAAGGGATGAGCGTATTCGGCCTTGGCACCGTGTTTGACATTGATATAGTCGTCGACCATGCCCGATTCCAACGGTCCGGGACGGAATAAAGCCACCAGCGCGATGATGTCGTCAAAGCAATCCGGTTTCAGTTTTTTGATCAGCTCCTTCATACCGCGCGACTCCAGCTGAAACACGGCCGTGGTCTGGGCGTTCTTTAATAATTCGTAACTAGGCAGGTCGTCGCGCGGAATCTGGGAAATATCGACCGGCTCTTCGCCACGTTGCGCGCGCTGGCGATTGATGGTTTGCAGCGCCCAATCGATAATCGTCAGCGTGCGCAAACCCAGGAAGTCGAATTTGACCAAGCCAACCGCTTCGACATCGTCCTTATCGAACTGCGTCACCAGGTTGCCGCCGCCCTGTTCACAATACAAGGGGCTGAAATCGGTTAGCTTGGTCGGCGAAATCACCACGCCACCGGCATGTTTACCGGCGTTACGGGAAATCCCTTCCAGCGAACGCGCCATATCGATCAGCGACTTGACCTCTTCCTCGGTATCGTACAATGCCTTCAATTCGGCACTGTCTTGCAGGGCTTTGTCCAGGGTCATGCCGATTTCAAATGGGATCAGTTTTGCCAACCTATCCACGAAGCCGTAGGCATGCCCCATCACCCGCCCCACGTCGCGAATCACCGCCTTGGCCGCCATCGAGCCGTAGGTGATAATCTGTGACACGTGATCGCGGCCATAATGGCGAGCTACATAGTCGATCACCTCGTCTCGGCGCTCCATGCAAAAGTCGATATCAAAATCCGGCATCGATACCCGTTCCGGATTCAAAAACCGCTCAAACAGCAAATCGAATTCGATCGGATCCAGATCGGTAATCTTCAATGCGTACGCCACCAAGGAACCGGCACCGGAGCCCCGCCCCGGCCCCACCGGTATCGCATTGTTCTTGGCCCACTGAATAAAGTCGGCGACAATCATGAAATAGCCGGGAAAACCCATTTGGGTGATCACGTTCAGCTCGACTTCCAAGCGTTCGTCATAGACTTTGCGGTTCTCCGCGAAGCTGGCCTTGCCTATCGGCGGATACTGGATCAAGCGTTCTTCCAGGCCTTGCCGAGAGGCTTGTTTAAAATACTCGTCCAGAGTCATGCCTTCGGGGACCGGAAAATCGGGCAAATAGTTTTCGCCAAGCGTCAGCTCGACATTGCAGCGTTTGGCAATTTCCACGCTATTGGCTAAGGCCTCCGGAATGTCGGCGAACAATTCCGCCATTTCCTCGGCAGTGCGTAAATATTGTTGAGCGGTATAGTTTTTCGGCCGGCGGCTATCGTCCAGCACCCGCCCCTGATGAATGCAAACCCGCACTTCATGGGCGTCGAAATCATTTTTGCTGATAAATCGCACATCGTTGGTGGCAACCACCGGCAAATCTAACTCGGAAGCCAAATCCGCCGCTAATTTGATGTAACGCTCCTCGTCCGCTTTACCGAGCCGCTGCAATTCCAGGTAAAAACTGTCTTCGAACAAATCCCGCCAATATTCGGCACAACGTTTGGCTTGCTCGGCATTCTCCGCCAACAAGGCCTGACCGACATCGCCGTCCATCGCTCCCGATAACACGATCAAACCCTCATGATTCTCGGCAATCCAGTCTTTCTGCAACATTGGAATCCCTTGATGCTGCCCTTCCTGGTAGCCTCGGGAAATCAGCTCGGTCAGTGTAACGTAGCCTTTTTTATTGCGCGCCAACATGGTCAAACGAAACGGCGAGGCCGGTTCGTCGGGGTTGAAAATCAGCACATCGGCGCCGATCAAGGGTTTGATGCCGGCACCTTGCGCTGCTTTATAGAATTTAACCAGCGAGAACAAATTGCTCTGTTCGGTAATCGCAGCAGCCGGCATTTGATACTCAGCCAGTTTCTTCACCAACGGCTTAATTCTGACGATACCGTCAACTAGCGAGAACTCGGTATGAATACGAAGATGAACGAAACTCGGCGTCATGGCTGTTTAAACAAGATACTTTTTAACAGGGGCAAACGATTTTCGATGCTGCGGGGTGATCCCAAGCTGCGCTAATGCCGCCAAATGCTGCTGGGTAGGATAGCCTTTGTGGATAGCAAAAGAATAGCCGGGATACAGCCTATCCAGCGTCTGCATTTCCTCATCGCGGGCGACTTTGGCTAATATCGAAGCGGCGGAAATTTCCTCGACCAATAAATCGCCTTGCACGATAGCTTCGCCAGGTATATCCAATATTGGCAAACGATTGCCGTCCACCTTGACCCAATCCGGGCGATAGTTCAATTGCGACACAGCTCTTTGCATCGCTACCATTGTGGCTTGCAGAATGTTGATATCGTCGATTTCACTGGCTTCGGCGCGGGCAACGGCCCAGCATAAGGCGTTGGCCTTGATCTGTTCGGCCAGCAACTTGCGTTTCTTTTCGGTGAGCTTTTTAGAGTCGGTCAATCCGGGAATCGGTTTGGCAGAATCGAGAATCACGGCAGCGGCAACCACCGGGCCGACTATGCAGCCGCGGCCAACTTCGTCGATACCGGCTATGCGTGGGGTGTTATCGGAGGATACCGCGCGTGACATTACGTAGAAAGCTGACCATATTGGAAAGTTCGTTGCTTTCGCCGGCCATATCTTCCATTTCTTCGATGGCGTCTTCCAGACGCAGATTGTTCTTATAGAGGATCTTATAGGCTTTACGAATCTGCCGAATCACTTCCGGCGGCACGCCGTTACGTTCCATACCGACCGAATTGATGCCGTGCGGGCGAGTAGGTCTGCCACCTACCATCACATACGGCGGAATATCCTGAGTGATCGCACTACCCATCGCCGAAAAGCTGTATTCGCCGATTTGGGTAAACTGATGCACCAACGTAAAACCGCCCAAAATAGCGTGATCGCCGAGATGCACATGGCCGGCAATCGAGGCGCCGTTAGCCATGATGACATGATCGCCGATTTCGCAATCATGCGCGACATGGGTATAAGCCATGAACAGATTGTCGCTGCCGATCAAAGTCAAACCTCGATCTTGCTGCGTCCCACGGTGCATCGTGCAAAATTCGCGTATCACATTGCGGTCGCCGATTTCCAGGCGGGTGATTTCATCGGCGTACTTTTTATCTTGCGGGTCTTCGCCTATCGAGGTGAATTGGTAGATAGTATTATCTTTACCAATGGCGGTAGGGCCTTTAATCACCACATGCGGCCCGATCTCGGTACCTGAATCTATCTGCACATCCGGGCCAATAACCGAGAATGGCCCCACTTTAACATCGTCGGCCAATTCGGCATTGATATGCACAACCGCTCTGGGATCTATCATTTAAGCCTCTGCGGCCACAGCCGCACACATGATTTGCGCACTGGCGGCCAGTTCACCATCCACTTCCGCACGGCAATCGAACGACCATAGGTGACGCTTGTGTTTGATATAAGTCACTTCCAGACGCAATTGGTCGCCGGGAACGACTTGTTTTTTGAAACGGGCATTGTCGATGCCCGCCAAGTAATAAATCGTGCCTTTGCCCAATTGGTCGTTACTTTGCGACGTCAGTAGCGCGGTGGCTTGCGCCAGGGCTTCCATGATCAACACACCAGGCATGATGGGCTGACTTGGAAAGTGGCCTTGAAAAAACGGCTCGTTAAATGTCACGTTTTTCACAGCCAGCAAACGCACGCCCGGCTCGCACTCAAGCACCCTGTCTACCAGCAAGAAAGGATAGCGATGAGGCAAGAGTTCCTGAATTTGTAAAATATCGAGTGTGCCGGCCATGAGTTATCTGTGCGAAATGAGGAGAAGCGGGAAGTTCGCTTAGACCAGGAACTCCCCCACTTAAGGTGCTGCATGCTTCCGCAATCAGGGAAGCATCGGGGAAAATCTTACTGCGACAAGTTTTCCAGTTTTTGCTGAACGCGACTGGTAACGTCAATTTGATCGTTGGCGTAAATAACACCGTCGGTCAGCAACAAATCAAAAGACTCTTCTTTGGCTAACGCTCTTACTGCTTCTACGATGCGTTTTTGCAGGTTGCCCAACTCTTCGTTTCTACGCATGTTGAAATCTTCGCTGAACTCTTGTTGTGCACGAGCCGCGTCGCGTTTTTTGTCCAGAATGTCTTTTTCGATTCTATGACGCTCTTCTTCGCCCATTACCGCAGTGTCACGACCCAACTTTTCTTCCAGCGATTTAATCTCTTTTTGCTGAGAAACCAGCGCTTTGTCTCTTGGTGAAAATTCAGTTTCCAAGCGAGTTTTTGCTTTGGCGGCTTGTGGCGCTTTTTCCAAAACCTTGGCCACATTGACAAAACCGATTTTCAGCTCTGCGTGACTCACGCCAGCAAAAATCATCAGCATTAGAAACAAAGAAATTCTATTTTTCATGGTCAAAACCATCTCCGGTTAATTTTTTGAGTTTAAGACAGAACGCAAAGGCGATTATAGGGCAAAACAGGCTCAAACTAAACTAAAATCCCGAGCCGAAGGTGAACTGGAAGGCTTGAGTTCTATCGGTACTCTCCGAATTAAGGGGTTGGGCAACACTAACTGCCAACGCACCGAACGGCGATAACCATTCGCCGGACAAGCCCACCGAATAGCGGAAATACTTGCGCAAATCGCCGGTATTGAGTCCAGGTGCCAAAGTACCCGCGTCAACAAAAGAGCCAATCCGCACCGATTTCATATCACTTAAGAACGGCACAGGGAAAAACAGTTCGGCTTTGCCAATCATCTTTGTAGAACCACCGATAGGACGGTTGTAGGTGTTGGCAGTATTGATTTCGTTTGTATCGATTACACCCAGGGTGTTTTGCATAAAACCGCGAACGTCCCCAGTACCACCGGCAAAGTAGTTTTCAAAAAACGGCAAACCGGAACTACCACCGTAGCTGCCGCCATGCGCCACCTCACCTAACAAACGGAAGGTAAAGTCGTTGGATAAGGGGAAATAATGCTGATGTTTATATCCGACTTTGAAATATTCCAGATCACTACCGGGTACAGTAATCAATCCGGACAGCCTCTGCTGTCCACCGCTGTGGGCAAAAGTCGCTCTATCCAAAGTATCGTGAGTCCAACCGGCAGAAGTTGACAGGGTATCAAAGCTTCTGGATCTGATAGCCGAGATATTATCACCCTTCTGAAACCCTAAGAATTTTAGAATCGTGTCCGACGATAAGTTCGTGTTTTCGATCTCGGTGCGCTTTAAATCAATATCAAAACCAATGCGGTCGAACTCATTCAACGGGATACCGAAGTTGATACCGGCATTCGTGATCGTTGTGTTGTAAGCCGCCAAGTTAGCCGCATAAGCATTTCGAGAGGTGTAACCGAGGTTGTAGCCCATCGCCACGCCATCCAACGTGTAGTAAGGATCGGAAAAACCCAGATTGTAGCGCGTCAAAATACTGCTGTTGTTAAAGGCAAAATCTACCCGCTTACCGGTACCGAAGATATTGTCTTGCGACACGTTGGCGTTAAAAATAATCCCTTGCACCTGCGAGTAACCGACACCGGCCTGCAAGTTACCGGAAGCTTTTTCCTTGATGGTGTAATTGACATCGATCTGATCGGCCGAACCCACTACCGGCGGGGTTTCTACCCCCACTTCCTCAAAATAACCCAATCTATCCAAACGGGTCTTGGTCCGTTCAATCTTGCTGCTGGCCGCCCAACTGGACTCCATCTGCCGGGCTTCGCGGCGAATCACTTCGTCACGGGTCTTGGTATTGCCTTTAACGTTTATTCGCCGCACATACACGCGTTTACCGGGATCGACAAAAAAGGTCATCGCCACGGTTTTTTGCTGCTCGTTAATCTCCGGCACCATATTCACGTTGGCAAAGGTATAGCCCTCGTCGCCCAAGCGGTCAGAAATGGACTTGGACGTTTCGGTAGCGTTTTTCCGGGAAAAAATCTCGCCCGGCCCGACCTTAACCAGCTTGATCAACTCTTCCGGCGGCACGATCAGTTCACCGGACAGTTTGACCTTTTCCAAGGTGTACACATCGCCTTCCTTGACGTTGATGGTGATGTAAATTTCCTTTTTATCAGCCGTAATATCGACCTGAGTAGATTCGATGGAGAAATTGATATAACCACGGTCCAGATAATACGAACGCAGTTTTTCCAGATCGGCGGACAGCTTTTGTTTGGAATATTGGTCGTCTTTGGAATAAAAAGACAGGAAGTTGGTCGTGCTTAATTCGAATTCTTTCCGCAATAGATCGTTGGCAAAGGATTTGCTGCCGACGATATTGATTTGCTTGATTTTTGCAACCCGGCCTTCGGAAATATCGATATGAATGCCGACCCGGTTACGCGTCAATTCCGAGACTTCGGTTTTAATTTTCAGGCCGTATTTACCGTGGCTAAAATATTGCCGGCGCAGTTCTTGCTCAACCTTATCCAGGATTTGTTTGTTGTAAACCTTACCTTCCGCCAAGCCGATTTTCTTCAAGGCTTCGGTCAAGTCTTCTTTTTTGATGTCTTTGTTGCCTTCGATCACCACTTTCGCAACCGAAGGCCGCTCGACCACATTCACCACCAGCGTACCGCCATCGCGTTCCAGCGATATATCCTTGAAAAACCCGGTGTTGAATAAGGCTCTGATGGCCGCGGCTTGCTTGTCTTCGGAAAAGGTTTCGCCGACATTAACCGGCAAATAGTTGTAGACAGTACCGGCGGAAATTCTTTGTAAGCCCTTGACCTGAATATCCTCAACTACAAAGCTGCTTGCATGAGCGGCCTTGCCGGACAGCATACTCAGCAACAGTATTTGTAATAGCGGTTTTTTCTTCACGCAGTCAACCATGGAAAAGGAACAGGCGCGATTGTAACACGCTGTTTTCGGATTCCCGCGCCTTCAATAGTAAATACTCGTAAATTCTGGCCGAAAAATTGCTTTCTTATTCAGTTTCAATTGCAAGGAAAAACAATTCAAAAAAAATTACAAAAAACCAACACAAGCTATTGAAATAAAACATTTATGATCAAATTAACCAAATGTATCGGCAATCAAGCTCCGATAAACGGCACGCGTGTAATCCGCTTCCGTAGCGGCAACTTGGGCATCGGTTCGCGCACTCACTCCGCCGGCTCCTTTCACCGGCGCAATCGCATTGGCCGCATCCAGTTTGTAAACCCCAGCCACGGAAATACCGTGATCGGGCGCGATCAGGCTATAGCAGGTATTCAGCCAATGCGCTTCAGCGATGGCGGTCTGATTGATTAAGCTCGTCACCGCCAACGCACACGCTTTGGCCTCGGAATTCGCGGCAAAAGCGGATTTAGGGATAGGCGCGTAGTGTGCGGCATCGCCGATTACATGAATAAACTCGTCGAATAGCGATTGCCCGGTCAGCGGCCGAACCGGACACCACCCCGTGGCATCTGCCAAACCATGCTGCAATGCTATTTGCGCGGCGGTTTGCGGCGGAATGATATTCAACACATCGCCTCGGAAGCGGTCGCCGAATTCGCTAGTCAGTACCCTATTCTGCTTATCTAGTTGGAGCAAAGGATTATCGGCCAAGCTAAGCCACTCGATCAGGCTATTGGTGGTGCCGTAACCGTAATGTTTCGTCCAACCGGCTTCGAACAGCGCTTGCTTGGAAAAGCTGCGCTTGGCATCGAGAATGAGAATTTTCGAACGCGGTTTATGCTGTTTCAGCCAATAGGCCATCATACTTGCCCGCTCGTAAGGGCCAGGCGGGCATCGATAAGGATCGGCCGGCACCGCGATTAACACCACCCCACCATCGGGCATCGCTTGCAGTTGCCGCGCCAACAGCAAGGTCTGCGGACCGGCCTGCCAGGCATGCGGAAATTGTTCTGCGGCAGCCTGATCGTAACCGGCCATCGCATCCCAGCGAAAATCTATGCCGGGCGACATGATTAACCTGTCATAGGTGACACTTTGTCCCCCGGCCAAGCGCAATTGCCTTTGTGCAGCGTCCAAACTACTAATGCGATCAACTAACAGCTTGACGCCATATCTGTCTTGTAAATCCTGGTAATCGACCGTCAATTGGTCGAGGTTCGCCAAACCGGCAAACAGCCAATTACTGCCGGGACAAGTGATATATTTGGCTTTGGGTTCGATCAGCGTGACTTGAATATTCGCGTCCAGCAAACGCAGATATTTCGCCGCCGTCGCGCCGCCGAAGCCGCCGCCGACCACAACGACATGCGCTTTACCGCCACTACGGAGCGGCACCCCGCCACAACCGCTAAGAACGCCCGCTCCCAAGCCGGCAATGCCTTGCAAAAAACGTCTTCGGGATAAGCCTGCCACTAATTGCGACTCAAGAATTTCGCAACAGCCGCAAGTTCAGCATCGCTATAAGCTTTAGCCAAACGCGGCATCAATGTGGCAGGCTTTTTGTCGTATTTAAAATCCAGCAAGGCCTGCTGGATCTGCTGAGCGGATAAACTTTTTAGCGAAGGGATAGAGCTTTTGGCATCCAAACTTGACTCGGCGTGACAATTCCGACAATTGAAGGCAATTGCTCGTGCATCGATTTCGGCATAAGCCATCGTGTTTAACGCACTAGCAAGCAAAGCCGCCGAGACATAGCAAATGCGCTTCATGCCGTTTAAGCAAGCAGTTTCTGCCGAAACACTTCGTACAACAATACGCCAGCGGCCACCGATACGTTCAGGCTTTCCACCTGCCCGGCCATCGGGATTTTCACCAGAAAATCGCAATGCTGACGGGTCAAATGGCGCATGCCGGTACCTTCCGTACCCATCACCACCGCCAGGGGCATATCCAGCTTCGTCTGAAACACGGTCTGCTCGGCTTCGCCGGCCGCGCCCATGATCCAAATGTTCTGCTCTTTCAACCAGCGCAGTACCCTGGCCAGATTGGTGACCTGATAAACCGGCACCGTTTCCGCCGCGCCACTGGCTACTTTGCAAACCGTCGGCGTAATCCCGGCGGCATTGTCTTTGGTGACGATCACGCCATGCGCACCTACTGCATCGGCGGTGCGTAGACAAGCGCCAAGATTATGCGGATCTTGCACTTGATCCAGCACCAGATAAAACGGCGTAGTGGTTAGCGCTTCGACATCCTGCTTAAGTTGGTCTTCGCTACGCATCGCCGGCAATTCCACAGCCACCACAATGCCTTGGTGATTTTTGCCATCGGCCATCTTTTCGAGTTTTTTGCGCTCGGTTTTTTCCGGATTGATGCCAAGCTTGATTAGATCGTCAATCACTTGCTTCAGACGCACATCCTGCCGTTGACTATCGATCCAGGCACGGCGAATTTTCTGTGGCGAATAATCCAACGCGGCCTGCACCGCATGAATGCCAAACAATTGGGTTAAATTCATGAGCGACGGCGTCTTTTGGCTTTTGGCTTACTTGGGGCTTTTTTATCGTTATCTGATTTAACAGTTTTGCTGTTAGCTGCAACTTTTTTACGGCTGGAAGATGACTTGGTTTTGGCGATTTTCTTACCCGACTGTATCAACTCGAAATCGATTTTCTTGTCGTCCAGATTAACGCGCACCACGCGAATTTTGACCATATCGCCCAAGCGGTAACGCACGCCGGTGCGCTCGCCGTATAACTGGTGTTTGCTGGCGTCGAAGGCAAAATAATCCTGTACCAAGGAGGCGATGTGCACCAAGCCTTCCACGTAAATCGATTGTAATTCAACGAAAAACCCAAAACCGGTCACAGCGGAAATCAAGCCGTCGAACTCTTCGCCGATCTTGTCCATCATGTATTCGCATTTCAGCCAGCTCACCACATCGCGGGTGGCGTCGTCGGCGCGGCGCTCGTTCGCCGAACAATGCTCGCCCAACAACACCATGTCAGGATGCGTGTAATAAAAACTATCCACGGATTTGCCGGCCAGACAATGCCGAATAGCCCTATGCACCAGCAAATCCGGATAACGTCGGATCGGCGAGGTGAAATGCGCATAAGCATCCAGCGCCAAACCGAAATGGCCTTTGGTTTCCGGGCTGTAGACGGCTTGCGACATGGAGCGCAGTAAAATGGTCTGAATCAAATGCGCGTCGGGACGCTCCTTTACCGACTCCAGCAAATGCATGTAATCCAATGGCGTGGGTTGAGCCTTGCCGCCCAGAAATAAACCCAGTTCGCCTAGAAAGGTTTTCAGCGCCAGTAATTTTTCCGGGCCTGGGCCATCATGAATCCGCAGTAGGCGCGGCATTTTTTTCTTGTTCAGAAACTTCGCCGCCGCCGTGTTGGCAGTGATCATAAATTCTTCGATCAGCTTATGGGCATCGTTGCGCTGCAAAGGCACGATTTCCGCGATTTTGCGCTCCGGCCCAAAGACGATCTTGGTCTCCTGAGTGTCGAAATCCATGGCTCCGCGCAACTCGCGCTGATTGCGCATCACTTTATACAAGCCGTATAAGGTCTGGAGATGCGGCAACAAAGCGGCGTGTTTTTTTGCCAGCTTCTGATCGCCATCCACCAGTATTTTTGCTACTTCGGTATAGGTCAAACGCGCATGGGAGCGCATCACAGCTTCAAAAAACCGCGAACGCAGGACATTCCCTTCTTCGTTGATCAGCAGTTCGCAGACCATGCATAAGCGATCCACTTCCGGGTTCAACGAACACAAACCGTTGGAGAGTATCTCCGGCAGCATCGGTATCACTTTTTCCGGGAAATACACCGAGGTACTGCGGTTTTTGGCTTCGGCATCCAGAGCGGTATCGACTTTTACATAGTGTGAGACGTCGGCAATCGCCACCAGCAGTTTCCAGCCTTTCGGGGTTTTCTGCGCGTACACTGCATCGTCAAAATCGCGGGCATCTTCACCGTCTATCGTGACCAAAGGCAACTTGCGAATATCCTCTCGGCCCTGCTTGGCGGACTCCGGCACTTGTGGAGTTAGTGCCTTGATTTCTTCCAGTAACTGGTCCGGCCACTGATTGGGCAAATCGTGCGAGCGAATCGCCATTTCAATTTCCATGCCAGGTGCCATATGCGCGCCCAGCACTTCGGTGATGCGGCCCAAGGGCTGGCAATGCTGGCTAGGTTGCTGAATGATTTCGGCCACCACGATCTGACCTTGCTTGGCATGACCAACATCTTCCTTGGCAATCAACACTTCGTGAGCGATTTTTTTGTTATCCGGCACCACATAAGCCACGCGGCCCTCGGTAAAAAACCGGCCGACCACTTGATGCGTATTGCGTTCGCTGATTTCAATCACTGCCGCTTCACGGCGGCCACGTCTATCAAGGCCGGCCACGCGCGCGATTACGCGGTCATTAGGCATCAGTGGCTTCATTTCCCGCGGCGACAAAAACAAGTCTTCGCTACCGTCATCGGGTTTCAAGAAACCGAAGCCTTCCGGATGGCCGAGCACCCGTCCGGCAATGGTGTTATCCCCGGAGCCCAGGCTATATTTTTGCCGGCTGTTAAAACTTAACTGACCGTCACGCTCCATGGCGCGCAGCCTGCGGCGTAGCGCTTCCAAGGCATCGGGAGTTTCCAGGGCAAATTGTTGGGCGATTTGTTGGCGGCGTAACGGCTTGCCGGCTTCTTGAATAAGCTGGAGGATCAGCTCGCGACTGGGTATGGGGTTCTCGTATTTTTCGGCCTCACGCTGGGCGTGCGGATCGACGAGTGCGTTAAAATCAGCTGTCTGATCGGTATTTGATGTCATTGAATCTGCTTGCTGGGTTCTGCCGCCTATTCCCTGTCGGAACCGGCCGGCAATCGTCTTTGTTATATAAAATCATAGCCTTTCTTCTTGTTCTGCGTGGGAATGACGTCGTCCAGAATACGCCGGCATTCGAACTGCCAGTAGCCCAAGCCGATATTTCTGCGGCCGTTCAAAATGATGGGAAAATTCTCATGTCCCATAAACATTCGCAATAAATCGCCGTCTTTCAAGCGAAAAGAATCCATGATAATAAAGCTTTTTTCGCCTTCGTTATCTCTTATGCCATAGATTAAGGCTTTCTTGCGCTCCGCGTCGGTGTCCGCCTCGAGCGCCTGATAAGCCACCGGGAAAGCTTGGGCGGCGATTACCATCACCTCGAATATCAGCTTGGAATCCTGCTTGGGGAGCAGTATTTTGCACACCACGCCGAGCGAGCGTTGTTGCGGCATCGCGTCTATCTTGCGGAAACTCACCAAGCTGCCGATAGACAGCACGCCTTCCTTTTGGAAATTACAAGACAAGGCGCGCTCGGAGTCAGTCTCGGCCCGTATTTCCAGACCGGTTTCCAAACCCGGCCTACCGGTTTCCAATAGATCATAGGTCGTTTCCAAACCAATAGCCACATATCTATCCAGCCGATCAGCAAAATATACCGTCCCTTGCGGCTCCTTCCCTTGCCAGCGCTGCATCAGATAGTCGAACAGTTCCGCCGATAGCTTTTGATGATTATTTTTATCGATCTCCAGCGAACTAAAGCGCGCTTCGTCCTTGCTGCACAACTTGTCTGCCTGCTTGATCACTTTACCCAACTTGGTCAGATTCAGGTAAAGCATGGCCGAGTCCGACCTGCGATCTGTTTGCGCGCCACTAAGCAAAAACGCCGGCGGCAGGTCTTCGTCCATTAAAATCGCGCATTGCACGGCTTGTTCGGCTACCGGTTTGGTTTCGATTTGCAAAAAATCGCTGATTTTCTCTAGAAACTCATAAACCAGTTGAAACTCTTTCTGCATCAAGCCGGAAGGATAGGCCAAACTTAACAGCAATATTTGTTTATAGCTGTCTTCGACTGACGACAGTTTGCTGAATATACCGCCCTGGTCGGCCACCTTGGAGCCAGCCTTATCCAGCTTCACGGCGAGTTTATACAACGAGTGCAAATCGATCCAGATCCAATCCGGCACCGGATAGCTCATCATGTAGTGACTTATCACTATCCGGCTCAAGCCCCGGATAGTCCGCTGTATCGCCAGCGCGGTAGACTTACCCTGTAACCAACCGATTTCGCGGCGGGTCAAATCCTTCACCACGCTCCAATAGCCGATGGTAAATTGTCTTTCGATTGCGCAGGCCAAGCCGAAGATTTTTTTTTCGCTTTCACCCTTTGGGAAACCGAACTTGATCAGTCGCGAGCGCAAATAATCGTCGATCAAGTAAAAGCTGTCTCTGAGTAACTCCAAGGCATGCAAGCGTTTTGCCGCTGGCATTTCCACCGAAATCAATTCACCCAACAACTCGTAAAACAAACGGGCAGCCAGACCGGGATTGGCAGTGGGCAGTTCCGCAATCCATTGCCGTAACGCATCGTCGGTAAACGACGCCGATAATTGGGGATCATTTTTTTGCTGGGGTATGACCAGAAAAAAAGAGTTTTTCACAAAGAATCCATTATTGATGAAAGTACTGGGTATCCCTCACTATGCAGGATGACATCCCAATAGGCGACAAAACCAACAGCGCGCTGCGTTGCTAAGCCATCAGCCATCGCCTAGAACAACCCTTCGTCGTCTATCATCAAATTTTGCAAGGCATTCACATCCTTTCTGAGTTGTTTCCTTGCCAATAACTTAGTTTGCACGCGTTCAGGAAGCTCGGTAAAAATCAATACCTGATTGGCCACCAGTAAATCCACCAAGTCGTCTATCACTCTGACCATATCGTTATCGGTGGCTGACAAGGCTTCCCTTGCCTTATCACTTGGGACCTTCTGCAAGAATACCGCTACTTCCGGGTGGTCGACATCAAGCCACTCGTCGCCGCTGTCGCGCAGTTGCACAATTGCACCTGCCTGATCTCGGACTATATACGGCACAGCTTACCTATCATTGTCATAATCAGCAAAATCTCTAACCTTACCGGTAAGCACTGGCAACGTAAAAACCGATCATCTAGGCGAGATAGTCAAAGCGCCCAGCGTGACACCAATGTCTATACCGCGACCCTTGCCGGAGAGTGCCAAAGAGATTTCGCCGCGGGTTAGCAGTTGCCCGTCTATCGACTTGGTGGCGCCGGCATGCCCTTCAAAAGCGACAAAGCTGCCATAGATTTCATTCAAATTTCTAACTTCGGAAAACACCCCGGTGCCCTCGATTTCCGATTTACCGATGGTAAAACCTATGCTCTTGGAAGCCAGTGCAACTTGTGCCCGCTGTCCGTTACTACAACTGATATTACCAAGGCCATCGTATTGCTTATAAACGAGTGACCAACCACTTAACTTGTAAGTCATCGTGCAGGATGTTAGCGATTGCGCGGCTGCCGGAGACACGAAAAACAGTCCGCCTAGGCTTAGCGCCAACAGCGGAATAAATCGAAAAAACTGGGTTGACATTAGAATCTCCATTTTTAAAAACCTTTAATACAAATCGACGCGCCACTATCGCTGCGTAAACGCCATTATATTACAAACAGTGTAAGCTTCCGTTTACTGTGAAGCGCTCAACGATAGCACCGACTTAATCCCATCGGCTGTTTCGGCCTGATTCAACTCGGTCGCCATTAGATACAGCCTATCTTTGCTGATCCCACCGGGCTCGGCCAGATACTGCGCGATATGGTTGGCTCTGGCAATCGCCAGATCGTTAAGGCGCTGCGGATCGGGTGGAAAAATGCCTTCCAGCTTCTGTTGCGCCAACGGGTAAAAGTCAGCGTCCGGATTACTCTTGATCCGTGGCTTGCCCAATAAGGATCTATCCATCTCCAGCGGGAAGACTTCGCCAAAAAACTTGGCCAGCAAGCGCTTGTAGTCATCGTCGGACAATTCAATGTATTCGTGCCGAACTTTCTCACCCTTGTCGCGCAACTCGCCGGACTTCATTTTTTTCAGTACATCTTTTACCGCTTCAAAACGCATCGCCGGCCAATCCATGTTTTCGTAGGCTATCCCTTTGATTTCCAGGGTCAACTCGGGTTTGCTGAGCAAGGCTTTGTTAAGCTGATCCAATTTAGCGGATTCTTCGACAGCTAATTCAGCACTACCCGGCGCAAAAGCCACCGCACTAAAATCTTTATCGTCATCCAATAACGAACCCAACGCCTTGAACGGTGACAGAGCCACTTTAGAGATAAGATTGACCAACACGTTGGCCAGCAAGGAACCGATACTGAATTTCGGATCTTCTAAACTGCCGGTGATTGGAAAATCCAGATTGATTTTGCCGTCCGTATCTTTCAGCAAGGCAATCGCCAAATGCAAGGGCAAGGACACTGCATTGGGATTTTCCACATGCTCACCCAACGTCAGCTGATCGATTAGCAATTTGTTCTGCACCGCCAACTCTGACTGCTTGATGGTGTATCGCAAATCCAGCGCCATTTGGCCTTTTTCAATTCGATAGCCGGCAAACTCAGCCATATAAGGCGTAATCAACGGCAAAGGCATATTGGTGAAATTTAGGGCAATATCCGAGTCACCTGTATCGAATTGATATTTGCCTTTGATGCCCACCGAGGCCATCTCGTAAACCTTACCCTTTAAAGCCAACTTGGCCTCGGCGTCTTTATCCGAGGAAAACCCGCTGACTTCACCGTTGAGACTATTCATGGCCGCCACGAACGGCAAAATCAAGGAGTAGTCGGAGAAATCGGATTTACCATCTTTCAATTCGATTTTACCGATACTGACTCGCGGCTCGGCGGATTTCTCGGCCGCCGCCTGTTTTGCAGGCGGTTTGGCTGCGGGCGCTGGTTTTGCAGGCGTTTGCGACACCAGCAGATCGTCTATATTGGTTTGACCGTCCTTTTTAATATTAAACCGCAGGTAAGGACGATCAAACATCACCCTGGCGAACTTGAAGTCCTGTTTCGCCAAATCGATGTCTATCCCCGAGACCTCTAAATTGGACCATTTCAAGAAATCCGCGTTCTTGACCTGATCCCGAGTCACCAAGCCTTCTAAATTGGCATCGCCTTGAAAGCTGAGTTGCAGCTGCTCGGCAACCGCCAATTGCAGATTGCCCTTCCCGCTAAAGTCGCCATCCACCAATTCCAGTTTCAAAAATGGATCCAGATAAGGCTGGAACACTTTAAGGTTGATATCCTGAATATCCAGCGTCCAAGACCCCGTAAAGGGCTGCAAACTCATCTCACCGTCAACTTTCAAACCACCGGTATTATTAAACTTGCTGCTCAATTGCACAGGCAATTTGCCGCCGTCCTGCGTGCTGAATTTCTGCAACTTGCAACTCAACTCGCTCAGTTGCAGCTCCAGCGGCTTCGGCAGACTGAAATCGGTAAAATGAATGTTGTAGTTGTTCAGTGCTAACTCATCCACTTTAACCAGCCACGGCTTGCTCTCCTCTGCAACCGCCGGTGTTGCCGATGGCTGAGTGGTGGCTGGAGCTGCGGTATCTCCGGCAAACAAGGCCTGGTAATTGACAATGCCGTCCGCTTGCAACCATGCGCTAATCGCCGCATCGCTGCTGGATACCGCACTAATCTCAACTTGCTGTTGATTAACATCGATATTAATTCCGCTGACAGCCAAGGCCGGCAGGCTGACTAAAGGCTTACCGTGATTGTTCTCGGTGATTTCCAGCTGCTTGATGTCGATGTTACCGTTGCTGATTTTTGTCAGTAAACCATGCGGCGCTTCGGCAAGCGTGTAATCGACTTGCAAGCCGAGCAGACCGTTGACGATTTCCACTGGCAGGATTTGTTGCAAAAATAATTGCCAGCTTCTTGCCAAACCAATCTTTTCCAGCTTCAGACGACCCTTTGACGCCAGTGGCGCAATCGAGAAATCACCATGCCATTCGATACTCCCGCCCGACTCCAAGCCCATGCTCAAATCGCCGACCGCGCTGCTTGCCGCTTGGGTGCTGAGCTCGTTAAGAGTCAGATTAAGCGGCAACAAGTTTTCCGATAGCACTTGACCGGTAACAGCGTCCTGCCAACTTATGCGTCCTTCTTTAATCGCAATTTGATGGACCAACAGCGCCAAGCTATCGCCGCCACTGTCTTTTGTGTCGGGCTGCGGCTCTGATTGTTTGACTTTTATATCCGCAAAATTGAACGCGCCATCGGCGCGACGTTCGATATTGAATTGCGGATTATTCAACTCGATAGCATCTAACACCACGCCGCCAAGCTTTGCCGATTCAACTGCGTCCAAATCGACGAATAAACGCTGGAAGCCCACCAGTTCTTTGCCGTCTTTAGGCCCCAAGGCAAAGCCTTCCACCATCAACGTGAACTTGAATGGGTTGAAGCGAATCTCTGATAGCCGGGCTTGTTGTCCGGTTTCTTCCTGCAGCAAGGCCGGCAGTTTTTTCAACGCCAGTGTCGGTACCAGGTAAAACCCCAAAAAGGCATAGAGTGCCAAAAGCGCGATTAGCCCCAGTGCCGCGATCAAGCCCTTTTTCCGCTTCATTGTCACCACCATGCGCTGGAAATTAGTGCAACTTATTCAATAAATCGGCTTCTATTCGACATCCGCCGAGATCCGGGTAATCGGCCAGATTTTGTTCGAAATCGCGGAAGGACGGATGTTGAAAAGCCAATCGGGCGATCTTGCCTTGCACTAACTCAAACTCCAAAGCCCCACCTTTTTCGCGCGGACTGCCGGGCTTGGTGACAAACAGCATAATGCCAATATTCGCCAAAGGCTGGCCTTGATCCTGAGCCGGACGCGCGCAACTGTAGGTCTCGACGTTCAACCCACTAAACACGGCGGCTAGCTGACCGGCGTTGATCAGCAAGCCTTCGTCGGCTACCGTCGGTACTTGCAAAAGCGCTTCCAAACCAAAGTTGCCCAGATGGTTTTGTAGTAACACCGTCCCGTTCCCACCTTTTTCGGTATTTAACAAAGGGTATAACTGCCGGGCGGCCTCGTCCTTGTTGGGATTTTGCAAGGCCGATAAAAATTGTCGCGCCGCCGATTGAATCGGGTTGATGACGCCTTCTTTTTTCTGCCGGGAGTTGGTCAGCGCCTCCCAATCCTCCTCGGTATTAACCGCCAGTTTCATGCTCTTCATCACGGCATAGTCTTCGCTCGCCAGACAGCCGGCGAAATCCTTAGCCCGGTATTGTTCCAGCAACTTCGGCCGAATTTCGTCTGTCATGGCCCGCTGTGCGGAGATATTAAAGTTTTTCCAATCCGGCGAGGTTTTACTCAGGAAATAATACAACACCGCATTGCGATCAAATTTATTGAAGCCCAAATCCTTCATCGCCAACTTCAAGCGCCGGCATTGGCTTTCTACATCCGGATAATTCTGCCAATCCGGTTGCAGATTGGGTTTGGCGGCCGGGTCTACCTGATCGATCAACTGCCGCAAACTCACTTCGCCGTTGGCGGTTTGGATCGGTACCCGCCACAATTCATCAAGTGACAAATCATGCGCATCGGGCGGCAGATCGCCGGAGGTTTTCAACAGCAATGAGGAGACAATTTCCGGGTACACCCGCAATTCGCCCAGCAGTTTGCTTTCGGAAGACCAGGCACTTAATCCACCTTCAACCACTTCGTAAACACCTAGACGGATTTGATTGAAACTACTGCTGTCGCCCGCAAGTACCACGCTGGCAGGCAAAGAATGCGTCTCGGAACTGTATTTACCGTTACCGGAAGGGCCGGCAGCCGGTGTTTTGGCCATCACTTGCGGATTGCTCTCCACCCAGTTGCCGGCCAGTTTGCCCATTACTGCCATACCGGCGCCGACGCCGGTGAAGGCGAACAAACTGCTGGCGGCATTAACGTCGCTGATCAACTGGGAAAGATTGGCTTCGTGGCTGTTACTGGTCAAAAAATTGTATTCGATCAGGGTGTCCTTACTGGAGTCGAGCCTTAACCAAGGCGTCAGAGAGGCTTTTTTGGTTTCCAGTTTGAAATTGCATTTGCCGGTGGTGGCTTGGTACAAAAAGCCGCTGGCTTCGCGCTTCAGTTTTAGCGGATCGTTATGAACGCTAAATACCAGCGCGGCGGATAGGTCGCCGTTTTCGTAGTGGCCACCTACATCGCTACAACCGCCTTTCAAGGCGTTATCCCCCTTGAAATCAAAGTCCGACACTAATTGCACATAGTAATCATCGCCACTCACCGTGGTTTGACCGCGTAGCGGCTTGATCGGTAAAGACTCGGTTTTCGGATAATCGACGGCAATTTGCCGGGTTGTGGCGCAACCGGCCATCAAACCGCTGGTTAGCAATGCAGTAGTAAGGACTGAAAAACAACGTATCGACATTAAATATCCTATGGTGTCGGGAAACCCAGGCAGGCATGTGCCCGATGCAGTATCGTTTAAATGTAGAATCGAGTTCTTAGGCGCCGCTTAATCGTGGTGCGATAAAATTTATCGTAAGGCATCTTGATGCCGCGGATAGACGCTATTCAAGCACTAATTCCATGCAAGTTAGCCGGGAATGATAAATTGAAGTGTGTTTTGTGGCTATTGTTTTGTTCGACGCTACGATAGCGCTTAGAGCGCGTCCTGTTTGAAGCGATGGATTTGCCGGCGTTGTTTTTTGTTCGGTTTATGCTCGCGCTCTGACGGATGCTGCAAGGATTGCTGCTGCTTATGTAACTCGATTTGCTTAAGCCGTTTATCGATACTGGCTTGGTCTTCGCTGTAAAGTGCCACTGCCTCTTTAGCCGGACGGCGTTGATTATTCAGATCGGTCACCGTAAGCTCCCAAGTGTATTGGTCCTTGGTGACGCTAATCAAATCGCCGACTTTCACTTCCTTGCCCGGCTTACAGCGCTGGCCGTTGACATGCACTTTGCCGCCGCTGACCGCATCGCCGGCCAGACCGCGCGTCTTGAAAAAACGCGCGGCCCACAGCCATTTATCGATGCGGACTTGATTTAACTCACTCAACGCTTAAACCGCTCTCCGTCCAGGCTTTAAAACCGCCCGCCATGCTGACTGCACCGCTATAACCCAGTTGATTCAATACCTGAGTAGCCAGCGCCGAACGCCCGCCAGTCTGGCAATAAACCACTATATCCGCCTGTTGCCGGCCTTGAAAATCAGGATGGCTGTCGATCTTGAACTCCAGCAAGCCGCGCGGAATATTGATGGCCCCCGGTAAATGTCCGGCGGCGTATTCGGCCGGCTCGCGCACATCCAGTAATAAACTGCTCAAGCGCGTTTGCGCAGTTGCCACGTCGATTTCAGTAATCTGCCGTTTGGCGGCAGCCACCAGTTCTTGGGCAGTAAGGCTCATAAAAACTCTCCAGTCGGAAACGGAATCAAGCTTCCATATGTTTTTTCAATTCTTTCGGAATCGAGAATACCACTTTTTCTTCTATACCTTTGTTTTCACGAACCTGGGTGGTTTCGCCGCCCCACTCCTTCAGCTGATTAATGACTTCCTGCACCAGCACTTCAGGCGCAGATGCCCCAGCGGTAACGCCCACCACGTTAATGCCATCCAGCCACTCTTGTTTCAAATCTTTATAGGTATCGATCAAAAACGCCTGCTTACCTAGCTGTTCGGCAATTTCCCGCAAGCGGTTGGAGTTGGAACTGTTCGGCGAACCTACCACCAAAATCAGATCCGAAATCTTTGCCAGATCGTGGACAGCATCTTGGCGGTTTTGGGTGGCATAGCAAATATCGTCTTTCTTCTGTTCCTTTATCGACGGAAACTGTTCACGCAATGCGTCGACCATTATTTTGGTGTCAGTCATCGACAACGTGGTTTGCGTCACATAAGCCAGATTATCCGGATTATTGACTCTCAGGTTTTTGACATCATCCGGGGTTTCAACCAGATAAATGTCGCCATGCTCGGTACACTTATCGTATTGACCCATGGTGCCTTCCACTTCGGGATGGCCGGCATGACCGATCAGAATCACTTCCCTATCCTGCTTGGCGTGCTTAGCGACTTGCATATGCACCTTGGTCACCAACGGACAGGTCGCGTCGAATACCGTCAACTTGCGCTCTTCGGCTTCTTTTTGGACTTGTTTGGAAACACCGTGGGCACTAAAAATCAAATACGACCCAACCGGCACGTCACTCAGTTCTTCGATAAAAATTGCGCCTTTTTCCTTCAAGCCGTCGACTACCGTACGGTTATGTACCACTTCGTGCCGCACATAAATCGGTGCACCGAAGGTATCGATCGCTTGATCGACAATTTCAATAGCCCGGTCAACGCCGGCACAGAATCCACGAGGGTTTGCGAGTACGATTTGCATATTCTTGAGTATTTTACTTGGTTAAGACAAAAGGATTTTAATCCAATTTTGTTTCCGAGACGATAATTCCGTCGCTATCGGCGTACAGATAGTGGTCTTTTTTGAAATTGACACCGGCAAAGGTAATCACCGAGTCTCGGTGCCCATGGCCGTGCTTACTGCTGCATAGCGGATGCGTATTCAAAGCCACCACGCCAATCGGCATTTTACTAATGGCTTCCGAGCCGCGAATACTGCCGTAGACGACGATACCCTGCCAGCCATTTTCGACTGCCAAAGCAGTCAAGGTATCCCCCAACAAGGCGCAACGCTTTGAGCCCCCACCGTCGATCACCAACACCCGATCAGTGACTTTTTCTTCCAGCACGGTCCGTACTAAAGTATTGTCCTCGAACACTTTTAAAGTAGTGATTTGCCCGCTGAACTGGCTTTTACCACCGAAATACCGAAACAAAGGCTCGGCAATCTGAAAGTTTTCTTGGGCGGAAAAACGGTCACATAAAGCGCCGGTAAGAAATGACATACAGCCTCCAAAGGCTAGTAATAACGCGCCAGCAATCCGTATTGGCAATCGGCGTCGGGCAGCGGAATCTTGACCTCGTACCCACCGCCGGACGCTTCCTGCATGGGCTGGCCGTATTTATCGACCATATTCTCCACCGTTATATCCCGATTACCATGCGGCAGGATCAATTCCAGTTTATCGCCTAGCGAAAACTTATTTTTGACGCTAATGTCCGCCCAACCGGTCTCGGCGTCGTAATGGGTAATTTCACCGCAAAATTGCTGCTGATGGCTTTTAGAGTAGCCGGACAGGTAATTTTGATGTTCGTGGGTGTGGTGACGCTGGTAAAAGCCGTCGGTGTAACCGCGATTAGCCAAATTATCTAAAACACCCAACAACTCGGGCTGGAACGGCCGGCCGGCCAAGGCATCGTCTATCGCCTGCCTATAGGTTTGCGCGGTGCGCGCCACATAAAAATGCGATTTGGTGCGGCCTTCGATTTTCAGGCTGTCGATACCGATTTCCACCAAGCGCTGCACATGCTCAATCGCCCGCAAGTCCTTAGAGTTCATAATATAGGTGCCGTTTTCGTCTTCCATGACCGGCAATAACTCACCCGGACGGCCTTCTTCTTCCAAGAAATAGATATTGTCGGCCAAAGGATGCCGATCAGCGCCGCCGCAACTGACGGTATTTAGCCCCTGGTTTAGATCATTCATCGAGATGACCGCACTATCGGCCAATAAATAATCGCCTTCGGCGTTTTCTACAGCTGGTTTAGTGTCGTATTTCCAGCGGCAAGAATTGGTGCAGGTGCCTTGATTCGGATCGCGATGATTGAAGTACCCGGACAGCAAGCAACGCCCGGAATAGGCAATGCATAACGCACCATGTACGAACACTTCCAGCTCCATATCCGGACATTGTTGGCGGATTTCGGCAATCTCGTCCAAGGACAATTCCCGCGACAGAATTACCCGCTCTACGCCCATGCTTTTCCAGAATCTGACACTGGCATAATTCACCGTGTTGGCTTGTACCGATAAATGAATCGGCATATCTGGCCATTGCTCACGTGTCATCATAATCAAACCCGGATCAGCCATGATCAAAGCATCCGGCCCCATAGCAATGATCGGCCCAATATCTTTAATAAACGTTTTGACTTTGGCGTTATGCGGAATCACGTTGGCAGCCAAAAAGAACTTTTTGCCCAATTGATGCGCTTCGGCTATACCTTTGGCTAGGTTATCGGCCATAAAATCGTTGTTGCGCACACGCAGGCTATAACGCGGTTGTCCAGCATAAACGGCGTCAGCGCCGAACGCAAAAGCGTAACGCATATTACGAATGGTGCCGGCGGGAGAGAGAAGTTCGATGTGTTTCATGTCTGTACTTAAAAATGAGCTGACAGGCATTCTAGCAAATTATCACCAGCATCAGGGTATCGCAAGCGTTGGCCAAAGAACCAGTAAAAACCTAAGCCGGAACGACTGCGGAATTACTTCGCGGGGACAGTCGGTCTATTGAAAAACTGCGGCATCCGGGAAAGAACCTTACGCAAAATAAACATCGGCATTCGCACGGACAGATTATTCTTTCGGCAAGCGTAATAAGCTTCTATGTTTCCTTTGATAATGCCGATCAGACTATTGTTGGAAATACCGCCGGTCCGCATTTTTATCCAGATTTTGGGAATATAGACAGCCTTCACCTTATTCACGGCTAGAAATCGCATAGTCAGCTCAAAGTCTGCTTGCCTGGAAAATTGTAAATCGAACCCGCCTAACTGCTCATAGATGCGGCGACGCACGAAAAAAGTTGGATGGGCCGGCATCCAACCTTTTTCGAATAAACCGCTACGATAGTTGCAAGAAGTCCAATATCGAACAATTTTTGAAGCATCATATCTGTCGACATACAACAAATCAGCGTAGCAGACGTCTACGGTGGGGTCGGAAAATATGTCGGCGACTTGGGATAATATCGTGTCATCGGCATACACATCATCGGCATTCAAGGTACCTATCACATCGCCGGACGCCAGAAAAATACCTTTATTCATCGCATCGTAAATACCGTGATCAGGTTCGGAAATAAACTTGGCCAGATGCTGACCATATTTACGGACTATATCGACAGTGCCATCGGTTGAGCAGCCATCGACTACGATGTGCTCTATAATATTAAAATCCTGCCGCGATACTGACAGCAAATTATCGCGAATAAACTCCGCCGCATTATAAGACACGGTGACTATTGATATTTTCATTAACCTGAGATAAATAAATACTTAAGAAGCTTGCAATAATTAATAGTCGTTTCTACCTCTAACAAACAGAACTCGTCCGTACACGAATAAGGCGAGCTTTATCAATCTTTAATAAAGACAATTGCTCATAACCAGAACACTAATGCCGAATAAATTTGCCCAACCGCACCCACACGAAAGCACAACCGCGCCTAAAGTCGCCAGTTAATACTCTCCCGATAAAAACCGATATGGCGCCGTAAGTTATTGCGAATCCTTTCGGCAGCTTAAAAATTGGCGCGACAAAACAATAAAAAGCCCAATGCCGAGAAAATCTGGCATTAAACCGTGAATAGGCAATACTCAAATCTTCGGTTCCGTGCAACCGTAGCCTTAACACATAGTATGGATAGTATCCTATTAACATATCCGATTCGAGTTTATGCTTAGTATCGACAGATAACCCACTATCGATATATTTATCAACAATAGCGCCAAACTTATCAACGAACACGTCCGAAAACGAGTACCCCCCGCTATTATTACGTTTATAAGCCACCAAATAACCGTCTACATATAGATTAACAGGCGCCTTTAAAGCGGCACTATAAATTAAATCAATGTGTACCAGATTGGTTCCGCAATAATCGCTGGCATCGACACCTTGCAAATAATCCTTGGATATTATATTTACGGAAATTAAAGTTGAAAACTTACCTAACTTAACGATAAACTCGTTTGAGTTTACAAATTCATACAACTTCTCACCACCACCGGGATATTCAGCCCTAAAGTCGAAGTCATATCCATATGCTCGAACCGAAACCACGCCATAACTTTTGCGTGCTAGCAAACTTTCCAGATGCTTTAATGAGCCATCTATCAGTAAGTCGTCATCGCCAAAAATTAAAACGTATTGACCCGCCGCCTGATTAAAACATTGTGCAATATTTAGATCAGGACCAATGTTCTCGGAGTTTCTTATATATCGTATTGGAAGGCCTTTGTTTAAGAACTCCTCAACGCAATCTTTAGTATTATCGGTAGAACAGTTGTCGGATATTAAAATCTCTATAGGGTGAGTTAAGTCACCAAGCTGAGATAAAATTTGTTCGATATTCTTAACTAAATAATCAGCCCTGTTCCAAGTTGGAATGGCAACAGTTAGCAACGGCCTAGTATGTTTATTCATATTTTTTATTATATTGTCGCGTGCCATTTTTTACGAAGCATTACCCACATCAACAGCGATGTCGGAAAACCGAAGCCAACATTTACTGCAAGTAAAACCATCACGATACCGGCAGAACCCCAAATTGGCGCCAGCCAAACCGAGCCACCGACGGTCAATAGCGCACCGGACAAGGACAACCAAAGAAAAGGCTCCTTGCGATGCGCCCTGAGATAGATAGCTAATAATCCGGAAATGTGGGCAAACAAAATTGCACCGATTAAAACAACGGTTTCCCAAAACGGTAAAAACCGTACGCCATACGCCGTGTAATCGGCTGCATAGCGAATCAAAACAAAAAACATCGCCCCAATAACAAATACCGCAAGCGAACGCTTAAAACCTTTGCTGAATTCGTTGTCCAGTAAATCCCATTCCTGCTGCCCGGCAGCTTTGGCTAACACGGGAATTCTGCTCGTCATCCAAGCTAGACTTAACAAACCCAACATGTTGCAAACAGTCATCGTCACACCCATTTGCCCTGCAACAACGGCATTCTGAGTCTGAAACAATAGCGGAGTGTGCATCTGAGTTAAAAAATACCCGCAGAGCCAGCTGATTCCCAAACGCCATTGCATCGGCCAAAGCTCTCGCCACCAACCGAAGTCTCCGGAAATTCCAAACAAAGCTGACACCCATAGTTTCGGATAGCGAAATAGTGCCCATACCAAAGCAATCAAGGCAGCCGATGCGGGCATCATAGCGACCGCATAAAGGCCGCCCCCCTCGATAAGCGTAAACCAAATGGCTATAGCTCCAACAATACCTTGCACCAAACGTAGCGAATAGACCTCTACAACCCTCCCGCTGCCTTCCACTATAGCCAAAACCGGCAATAAGGCCAAACCTACAGCCGTACTAACAACCAGAACCAACCAAGGTTGTTGCCAGGCTAAATCCGACTCCTGGGGCAGATGATTAAAGAAATACAAACCACCTGGATAAACCAACAAAAACAGCAGCCCTGAAACACCATACCAATACAACGCTTTTTTAGTCAGAGCCAGATAGCGGCCGACATTTTTACCAACGACCACCCCATGCGGCAACCAAGTCAATTCGGCAAATTCATGCGCCGCCTGCTGCACCAGTATGGTAGATAGGCCCATATCCAATAACGCCTGCAAGCCGGCGAGACTGGCAAAGGTGTAGTAGTAGCCTTGTTCGGCTGGCGATAAATATCGTGCGATGCAAAATAGCGTAACTAGGCCGGCGCCAGCCTGCCAACCCCGTTGCGCTAAAACTGCTAACGTTTTCTTATCGACCTGCATATAGTTTTGCCTCGAGTTCCCTGCATCCAATGAATGGATTGGCTAGTTATAAATTCAATTCGGCAAAAAAATCAAAGCCTGGATCGATCAATAGTTAAAGTTCTCTCGGGTAAGTTAAAAAGCTTACGATAAAATCGGCGCAACCCTCCAGCCAAACGGCCGGGCATTAAGCAATAGACCAGCAATACGATTAGTATACGGCCGCGCCAACCATCACCATATGCCATCATCGACAACAAATAATTGAATTGATTTATACCTTGGGCTTTATAGTTTAAAGCGACTTTAACCAACCATAAGCAGCCGTTCTTGCTATTCCTGTCCCTTGTCATATACCGAGTGATTTCCCCAATAAATTTTATACGGAGCTTTCTATCCTGCAAAAACCGACTAGTCCTGAACCAACCGGCATACCATTCCAAATCGCCGAAATAATATCCTGGGGCTGTATTTGGGGTATGTGTCATTATGTTATTTTTCGTACTGTAAACAACTAGAGGCTGAGCTTGAACAGCAAGGATTGCTGGTACTAATTGAGGGTAGGCATCACCAATATTCATGTAGGAATTTGGTAAATAAGCGGCCAAAATAGAACGCCGAGTTATTGTTGCGGAAATCATGCTAATACTAGCAAAGAATAACGATTCATTTTGAGCCAAATCCAGCGCACTGATAAGCTGACCTCTATGCTTATCCTCTACCAGCCAACCCAAACGAATAATATCGGCATCGCTATTTTCTAGCGCATAAATTAAATCTATAACATATTCTAGGTGCCAGTCATCATCATCGCCAATAATCCAGCAATATTTTGAATCAGTTATTTCCACTGCACGCAAAATATTACCGTTACCGCCAATATTATATTTATTGCGATGATATTGCAGATTAGGCCATTGTTCCTGATATTCAGCCACAACATCACCTGTTTCATCTGTCGATGCATTATCCAAAACATGCAAACGCATCTCGGCCAGACCGGCATCGAGAAAAGTTCGCAAAGTTTCTTTTAAACATGCGGCCCGATTATAGGTAATTATTACAGGCTCTAAGATGCGATTATTCCAATTAACGCTATCAGACATTTATTTTAAATATTCAAGTTATGTATGACATATTATTCTGGAATAACTAGATTAGCAATTCAATAATTTATTCAAACTCTCAATAATATAGGGCAACTCTTCTTCGATACCTAGCCAAAAAGGCAAACGTAGTAAGCGTTCTGACAGTTGACCGGTATTTGATAGCTTACCATTAGCTCTTCCGAAATTGCGTCCAGCCGGCGATGAATGCAACGGTACATAATGAAATACTGCATTTATACCTAGTTTTTGCAGTTCGTTAATTAGGTGTGTTCTAATAACTAAAGAATCTACCAAAATATAATACATATGAGCGTTATGTTGGGAAGGATCTGGCATAACAACAGGCCGCCTTAATTTCCCAATTTCTTCAAGCAATGCCAGAGAATGATGGTAAGACTCCCAAATAGATAGCCTACGCTTAGTTATATTGCCAGCCTCCTCCAGTTGCGCCCACAGGAAGGCGGCGATCACCTCGCCCGGCAGGTAGGACGAGCCTATATCCACCCAGGTGTATTTATCCACCTGCCCGCGGAAGAACTGGCTGCGGTTGGTGCCTTTCTCTCGGATGATCTCGGCCCGCTCGACAAACCGCTCGTCGTTGATCAGCAGCGCCCCGCCCTCGCCCGAAATCACGTTCTTGGTCTCATGGAAGGAATACGCGCCCATGTGGCCGATGGCGCCCAGCGTCTTGCCCTTGTAGGTGGAAAACACCCCCTGCGCTGCATCTTCGATCACCAGCAGGTTGTGGCGTCGGGCAATGTCCATGATGGTATCCATCTCGCATGCCACCCCGGCGTAATGCACCGGCACGATGGCCTTGGTCCGGGGGGTGATCGCGGCCTCGATCAGGGTTTCATCGATGTTCAGCGTATCCGGACGAATATCCACGAACACCGGTACCCCGCCGCGCAGCACAAAGGCGTTGGCGGTCGAGACAAAGGTATACGAAGGCATGATCACCTCATCGCCCGGCTGGATGTCAGCCAGCATCGCCGCTATTTCCAGCGCCGCCGTGCACGAGTGCGTCAGCAAGGCTTTTTTCGCGCCTGTTTCTTCTTCCAGCCAGCGATGGCACTTTTTGGTGAACGGGCCATCCCCCGCCAGCATGCTGTTGAAGTGGGCCTCGGCGATGTAGAACAGCTCCTTGCCCGTCATGTAGGGCTTGTTGAAAGGGACTTTCACTGAAAACTCTCCAAGGTTTCTGATCGCACCAATGTGCAATCAATCACAGGCTGAACAATTGGCGGGATCAAAATTGCGATTTTGTGCAGCCCGCTTCCAACCACCATCTTGAGAACTTGGCGCATCCACGGAGTCCGACGTGCGGAAAAAATCGGGTCTGAAGCCAATCGCTCAAGCATCCGATAGAACAATTTCTTTCCAAAGTAAACTTTTAACGCTTTGTTCTTCACTACAACATTTCTTATTTTCGGTACCGTAATCCAGTTCAAGGAATTCCATAAGCCTTCAGGGTCTTGCAAATCTTTTCTGTTCCGAATGGACTTTAGAAACACTTTTTCCGTCAATTTTTTTGAACCCAACGTTGGAACATTGAAATGCGCCTCGTACGGAAACATATAGTTGGGGCATGCGAAGCGATAGGCCCCTCCACAGGCAAGACTCCGGGAGACGCTATTGATTACCGCTTCGACATTACCCACGTGCTCCATCACATTGATGGAAAACGCAAAGTCGAACCTGTTTTTGATTTCGAGCGATTCCGCTGGAATCTCCAATAAAACAGGCATGCATTTATCTTCAATCGCCTGCGCCACGACCAGCGAACGCAATCGATCAAAATGCGAAAAACCCTCGCCTGTCGGCTCAAGGGCGGTGACGCGGTAACCTTCACGCACCAGTTGGGACGACAGGATCAACGCTCCTGCACCCACTTCGAGAATCTGTGCACCGGACGTTAATTGCTGGAGATTGGGCTCAATATAGGTTCTCCCAAAGCGGGCCTCGCCAGCATAGGTGTTGAACAATTCCAAAAGCTCTGGCGCGTCGTGAGCGACCTTTGTGTGAAGCCTGTCGAGCCATTCATCCATTTCGGGGTTCATGACTCCGTAGCCCCAAGCACGATACCCGCAAGAATGAGCGTGGCCGCAGCCATTCTTATGACCGAGACAGGCTCACCCAAAAATAACCAACTCCCCACCATCACCATGAGGAATGTCACCCCGATATAGACAGGGAAGCCGATGGAGAGAGGAATACGAGACACCACGACCAGCCAAAGAAAAGAACCCAGCAGGGCCGTAGCATAGGCAGAGAGAATGTATCCATCGGAAAAGTAACCTACCAACTTATGGATAAAATCCTTATCGAGCGAAACCACCCCGCCTAATTGTGCACGCCACTTGACGACCAACTGGCTGTAAGCAACAAGGAAAGCGACGGGGAGCACGTAAAGTAACAGCCTCATTTCACGCAAACTCCCGTCTGTTCAGAGATACTTTCTACCCGCTTCGCCGGCACGCCCTGGTACCAACCCAGAGGCTCGCCATCGTCAAGCAGGAGTGACTGGGCCGCCAACAGCACGTCGTCACCAACACGACGCTGATGTACAACCGTCGAGGTGAATCCGAAAAAGCAGCGGTCACCGACTGTGACTTCCCCACCCACGGTCACGTTGCTGGCAAAGAAGTTGTGGTGGCCGACGACGGTGTCATGGCAAAGCGTGGTGTTGGACCACACGACGTTGTTGTTCCCCAGTCGCACCCCGGGTTCCACGACCGCGCCGGGCATGATGAAATTGTTTTCTCCCATTTGTACGGTTGCCGCTAAGAATCCCGAGGTGGAGACGATGTTCTGCAAACCATATCCGGCGGCCTTGGCACGGTCGAACAAGCGTTGGCGCTGGCGCATTTCGCGGTAGCCAACGGCAACGTACATCGACGTTGAGGCCGGAGGGTGTTGCGCCGGGCACGCCTCCCAACTGAACACGGGCAAACCGCAACATGTATCGATATTTTTTCTGTCGGCATCCACGACAAACCCCAGCACCCGCAACCCCATTTCGTGGGTGGCGTAGTAATGGGCCAACCGGGCCAGCGACCCCGCGCCGAAAATCACCAGTGGCCTGGTCATTATTTGACGAAAACGAACCGCAGGTATTTGAACAGGTGTGACGACACCGGCAGGACGGCGTTCAGATACTGCTCTACCGTATCGGCATCCGCACGGGACTGCTCGTGCATCACCTTGGCCTGGCCGAGGAACCATTCGAATTCGACGCGGCAATCCGAAAAACCGATGGCTCGCGCGGCCTCCAGCACTTCCACAGCACTGAAGCCCTTGTCATGGGTCTTGATCGGCTCCGCCTTTTCCAGCAACTCGGCGTTCATGCCGTAGTGCTCTTCATAGTGCTCGCCGTTATGCAATGCACCCTGAATCTCGCGATGAACGATCGGGGTGATCGGCAATACCCCGCCGGCGAGCTTTTCGGCCCCGGCAATCGCCATGATGAAGTCGCGATTGGGGTTGAGGTCGGAGTAGAACACCCCGCCTTTTTTCAGCACGCGATATGCCTCCTGAAGAAATGCGCGGTAATCGACCAAATGATCCATGAAGGAGTACGCCGTGGCGAAATCAAACGTATCAGCAGAAAATGGCGTGCTTTCGGCCATACTTTCATGCAAGGTCACATTGCCTGAACTCAGGTCTACCTGCTTCATCATGTCTTGGGTAATATCCACGCCATGCACTTCGCCGAACAGGTCATGCATCAGGTGAATCATGAAGCCGGTGCCGCAACCGAAATCGATCACCTTGTTTTTCTCGCGGCAGGCAGCAGTCAGCCGCAGCAGGATATTGCGCACCTTTTCCTGGTTTTCGGGACGAAAATGCGGGCTCTTGTTGTATTCACCCGCGTTGGCGAGAAACGCATGGACGTAAATGTTGGCATTGATCGCCTCTTCCCTGCTTACCGTGGTCTGACTCATGGTTAAAACCTCTCAGTTAATTCTTAATCCCGTACCCGGGAAACATTGATTCTTTCCTGCACCAGATATCTGGGGCGGTGCAGCACTTCCTGATACACGCGGAACACGTAGCTACCGATCACCCCCAGGGTCATCATGACGCTGCCCAGGGTCAGGCAAAGCACCAGCAGAATCAGCGTGCTGCCGCCGGGCAGCGAGGCCCCGAACAGCAAATACTGCAGCGTGACGACCAGCCCATACAGCAGGCTGCCAAGCAGCAGGATCACGCCGAACATCATGGAGAGCCTGTGTGGCACATCGGTGTAGCTGATGAGGGAGTCAACCGCCAGTTGCAGGCGTTTCCTGAAGGTGTAGGAACTCTTGCCATGCGGCCGATCATGATAGGGGAGCTCCAGAAAACAGGATTTGAACCCCATGAAGAACATGAGCGGTCCGTAGAGAACGTTGACTTCCCTGAACTGCAACACGGCCTCCAGGAACTTGCGGTTGAAGGCCCGGAACGTCCCGATGTTCAGCGGCACGTTGGTTTTTACAATGCGGGCGAAGACGTAGTGGTAGAGCGTCGAAGTCAACCGGCTTGTCATTTTCCTGTCCGTGGACTGCTTGATGGTGTAAGCAATGTCGGCGTCTTCCGCACGCAGCTTTTGCACCAGCTCGACAATGTCTTCCGGCCTGTCCTGCAGGTCGGCATCCATGAGGATGGTGATCTCCCCTGAAGCATGTTCGAAACCAGCACAAATCGCCGGATGCTGGCCGAAGTTTCTCGACAGGTTGACGACCTTGACCGCAGGCGTTTCCGCGGCAAGTTCCTTCAGGATGGCAAGCGAGTTATCGCGGCTACCGTCGTTGATGTAGATAATCTCATAGCCACGGGAGCATTGTCCGAGGGTCGCCAGCAGGCGCTCTGTCAGTTCCCGCAACGCAGCAACGTTGTTGTACACGGGAATCACGACACTGATTTCCACTAAACCCGGCATCGCTTACCCCTGATTCGCCTTGTACAAACGCTGCTCTTCCGGCAGGAAAAACTCTTCCAGGTTGGTCGGCAACCGGGTGTCAAACCCGATCAGCCTTCTCGCCTGAGCGTTTAATTGACAACTAATCTCATTCGGTATGAAACGCACCCAATCCATGCGGGGCTTCATGAAAGACCTACATGCATTGAGTGTCATCGAGTGATTCCAGTGATCGGTGGTGTTTTCAAATGTACGATGATAAATCCTCGCATTGAATAACAACAGCGACCCGGCCTTACAATCCACCTGAATACAGTGCTTCTCAAAGAAATCTAGCCCAGGATTGATGTCCGAATGCTGTGAGCCAGGCAAAATCTTGAGCGCCCCACCGTTATCAAACGTGTAATCATCAAGCACCCAAATCAACCCCATGTTAAAGATATACCCCGGATGAAAACGAGGACAATCAACATGCAATCGGCTTGAGTAATTGCTTCCATGCGGTGGAATCGACGATGACGTCGCCGCGTACATGATCCAATGTTCACCTAAATGAGGGGCGATTAACTGCTGCAGGCGTGGGTCCTCCAAGAGACGGCCATAGTTGATGTCTCGGTTAATCAAGTCATGTATTTGGTAGCGGTCCAGAAAGCTTCTCTCAACTCCTTCAATCGGTTTAAACTCACTGATTGCGCACTCCATGGAAGTCCTAAGAATATTTACCTCTTCCTTACTAAGAAAATCGGGGAGTTCACTATAACCACGTGTTTGAATTTGGTATATATGCTCTGCTACTTCTGCACTAGCAAGTAATTCCTTATTGCTTACATCGATATTTTTCATAATTTAAATATACTCCACGCCATATACTAAAACAGCCTATTACTTTGCTACGAATTTCATATAGCGCGAAGAGTTTTGACCACAGTTAAACAATAAATCAACTATTGAAACTCCATGACAAAACTCCCCCCACAACTGCGGATATTCAGGATAACCATCGTAATTAATCCAACTAACATTGATACCCTCTTTTATGAAAAATTCTTGTTTGATGTAGTCAATTGCAGAGGGCCCAGAGAAATATTCACACGCGTTTGATTGCAAACATAAGCTAACAAGACGCTCAGTTTTTCCATCTCCTATAGTGTAGTCCCAAGAATTTTTGATAACCGTATCGATATTAAGGTAACCACAAATAGCCTCGATGAGAGTTCTATTAAACACTGACAAATTCAGGTGATTTTGCCCTAAATAAATTGGCTCCAACAATGAAGAAATCTCAAAAAAAAACGGCGCCCTTCTGTAATTTGCTGCTAGTGTTTTCCAATGCTTGTGCTGCCATAAACTGTTCGACATTTCCACATCGCGAATTCGTCGACTTATTCCCTGCCCCACTGGAACAGTAAGCCACTCGACACCTTTGGGTGTCTTAATCTTATTGCGATTTCGCCAATCATTCTTAGTAAACTGCATATCATCATAGAGAATAAACTCATCAACAGCCGCGATAATATCGAAGTAACCCTTCCACGGAATATAGTTCGATTGAAGAATAGCTACTTTTTTCACTTTAAAGTCACAGTAGAATAATAAAATATATGTGTGTTTACATTGAGCAATGTCATGCACCGCATACTATTTTACATTATCAAATAATTTTATAAATAGAATTCGGTGTACAGAATCCCTAAATAAGCTTTGCGCAACATAAGCCATTTTGAACATGCGTGTAAGGAATATTAGCATGCTGAACATACCCACAACGAGCAATAATTGCGTTAGGCTTTGCAACGTCAAGCACACTTAAAGTTCCAGTTCCGATCAACTGCCCTTGTAAGTCAAGATATGTAATAGGGAATAATATGGGAAAACGTTTCAAACTATCGTAGACTAAATCATCAACAATGATACGCCCTTTATCCAAATCTATATCGCACAGACTTGCCATGGCAACCACATCGGCATTTATATTATTTAAGTTTTTCAATGCAATTGACGGCCCCTCAAAGCCTTCTATCAATTGCTTTGTAAAAATTTTATAGTTCACCAATAACGATGCAATAACAACAAACATACAGAAAAATGAATAGAACTTAACAAATTTTAAAAAAGACTGATTCACATTATTTGCCAGCACCAACCCAAGTATAACTGATGTGATTACATTCAAGAAAAATGTTCTATAAAAATTATGAGCCGCATCATAAAAGTATAAAAAAACAATAGGGAAAATAGCCAGAATCAGCAGAAAACTACAAAAATAATTAAAACTCAAGGCATTAACTTTTCCATTCCGCAGACTAAAAATAATTTTACATAAAAATATTGATAAGCTATATATTAAAATAACAAAAACAGCCACCAAATTAAAAAACAATATAAATCTTATTAGAAAATTTAGAACCGATATACCAACCGAGCCTTCACTAACAGGAGGCAAATAGCCTATAGTATAACTAGCATTATATAAGAAAGGTTGTGAATATCCTATAAAACCATCAATCAACCATTTAAGCACTCCTTTTGATAAAACCAAATCGAAATCGATTGTCAATGAGGCAAAAAAATTCTCGATATTAGGATAATTTGGACACATCAACCTCTGCTTGGAGTAAAATATAGCCGACAGAGTAATACTACTAAAGTATATACCAACAATTGACCATGTTATTTTCTTGTTAGGAAAATAAGATAACAAATACAAACACAATACGAACGTAAGCGGGACAAACAAAATCCCTTGAATATGTACAAAAATAGAAAGCCAAGCACTAATTATCAACCCCATCAAGGTTATAAGACAAATAGATGACTCTCGATAATTTCGCTCAGAGCACACAATAAAGGCTAACAAGCAAAAGAAAAGATTAAATAAATGTAAAAACTCTGGCCTAGCCATAACTAACCCGGACCCCGCAACACCTATAAATGCTGTTGTAATAATTGTCGCGGAATAATGATTACTTAATTTTGCGACTCTGTATATGGCAGTTAAAACTATCGCCAAAGTGACTAACAAAGGGATAAATCTAAAATACACAGGAGACATGTTAAGCATGACAACCGATAAAACCCATGCCGGAAACTCAAGTAACAATGGAGTTTCTTGTTGCCACGATGGACAAAGCACGTATAACCCGTGCCCCATGCCATGGTCTTGAATATACCTCCCTGAACTAAACTGCAGAGCGATCTCATCAGGATAATAAGGCATATCACGCCAAACAATTAAAGACAGAATACATAAACCACTGACAAAGATTGCTAAATAGTTATTTTTTTGATAAAAACCCATGATTTGAATATATTGTCCAGCTTTAAAATACAATTTATAGACTCACGACCTATAATACTCAATGATTAGCAAGCTTGAAAACATCCACATGAATAGCGCTACTAAATAAACTGTCCCATAATCGATAGATACAATATCAAATGACTTTGATGCGGGAGCCACGATTTCTGTTGGCTTCATACTCAAAATAATCAATTTTAGCTGGGAAATTGATTCAACTGCCTGACTATTGCATTCCTTCTTATCTAAAATTTTCTCCCAATAAAGTATTTCATTTTTGACACTATTGAGTTCTTTGTTCAATTTTTGCTGATGATGATCGACAATTTTCTGAGCTAAAGCGGAAACTAAGCGCTCAGCATCGTCAACAGAATCCCAATGGACTAGTATCTTTATTGCTTTATTATTATCGATAGGATGCGTCCTAATTCTTTTTGAGAGCTTATTAGGAGATACGTTATTAGCAGTCGCCACCGTAATTAAGGTTTCTGAGTTACGTAAATATTCGATGGACTCCGCCGCACCAGCAATGGGCGTATTGTTATCAAATTGACCTAACTTAATTATAATTTGTGCCTCATATTTAACAGGCATTACTTCCAGCAAAATAAAGGCCATTAAAACCCAGAACAGGAGATTTAAACCTATATATTTCTTATTTTTTATCAGCGCATCAACTAGGCTTTTAAATGTCATGAAAATTTCCTTAAAGATATTAAAACCGGGTAACTCATGATTATCAACATGAAAAGCAGACAAAATGGACGAATATATGCACCAAATGTCAACCCGGTTGATACATCCACGTAATGCTGAGAAAGAAAACTAAATTGATTGAACTCAATTATCGGACCAACCACAAAATCTAGAGGAATCAACAGCACAAACATGATTATCCTTCTATATTTATTAGCATATCTTCCAATTAAAATTGCACTTAAATATGGCAGTAACAAAATAACTGCATACCCCCCTGGAGAATCAGTAGCCACCATCATACAAAGCAAAACAACTACGCTTAATTGCTCCCAAGTGAAAAAGTGAGCTTTTCGCGCTGATAAAAATAAAATATACGCCGCAACAAAAAGAACGAACCACCTTAAAAAGTGCGCAGCCAAATAGAGGATTCCCGGAATCCGGTCCTGATAGTAAAAGACAGCTTTCGACCAGGAACTAAGCGAAGTTGTATACCAAACTTTCTGAAAAAAATCCGAATTAACAGCGCCAGAAAAAGAAAACATATTTTCGAAAATTTGCCTATAGTTTCCATCTTCCAACACAAGCATACTTATTTGATTAATCAATAATGATGCAAAAAGACTCATCAAAAAGTATGTATATTCCCTTTTAAAAAACGGCACAAACCATAGCACTATTAAATACTGCTTAATATTTATAGCCAACGCAAGAAATACCGCGTCTTTCCAATTGACGCCAAAAGCCTGAGAAAAAGCCAACAACATAAAAGCAACTATAATATAGTTCCCTCTTTCTAACGCATAAAGCCCGGGGAATTGCATCAGCAACGCGAGAAATATAATTATCTCAACCGAAATATATTTTATCCTCACCCGCTTTACGATTAATTTTGTACATAAAAAAATTGCACAAAAATAAAATAAAAATAGCCAAGCGATAGAATGTGGCGCGCAATCTCGTAACTCTGCAGGTAAAACAACGGAAGCACAATAATCCGGCACTAACATTTGCGCCAATGCAAATACACTTATCGGATAAATTGATTGCCATATATCATAACGCCCATCATTCAGACTCCAATAATTTGTATTATAGAAGTCCATAAATGTATCTAAAGGCGCAAAGAAAAATGGTGGTATTGCAGAACCGCTGGATTCAAAATACTTGACAAAAAAGATCAGAAAAATTAGCTCTGAAAAGATTATCCATACGAACCACCAATGAATATCTTTATTTTTTACACACACACTATCAGCTGAAGTCATTCAATATGCCATCCATACTAGATAGTAAATTTAAGATAACTTACTTTGCGCACTATTCTTTTTAAAAGAAAATCGGCGATGCAAGATATAACTGCTTATCACAGTAATAGATACAATAATTGCCTGGGCAATCAATGTATGTAGATTAAGTCTCTCGACCAAAAGAGGTAATGCTATTAAATTAAAACCAAAAGCACCAAGGTAAACCATGTTAAACCTAAAAAATTCTTTCAACCACCGTCCTTTCACGCGAAACACATAAATCCTATAACCCAAATATGCATTAATCACCGATACAAAATGACTTATGATTAAAAGCCCCACATAATGTAAATCATGGTGTAGGAAAAACCAAATAACTGCAAAAAAACCATACCCAAAAGCGGTATTATACAAACCTACAAATAGATAACGAATTTTTTCGTTACCCCAAAAACGTTTAGTTATTGAACCCAACTTCCTTTCTCACGATAAAATTAGGGCGATTCTTCACTTCCTCGTATATCAAACCAATATATTCTGCAACAATACCCAACATAGTAAATAATATTCCGAACATCAAAAACATAACTGTCATAATGGTTCCATACCCAGCAAACGGCACACCCCAGAATATTGCTTTTACTATTGTCCATACTAACAGGACAAAGGAAGCCGCGGATATGGTTATTCCCAATATAGTAATAAGCTTTAAAGGCACATAAGAGTGAGCCAATATGCCTTTTAACGCCAGTTCGATAACCTTGAATGTATGCGCCCCAGACACCCCCGCAAAGCGTTCCGCACGTTCATGTTCGACGCCAATAGATTTGTAACCAACCCAGGCGAATAGTCCACGGATGAAGCGGTTACGTTCATGTATGGAATTGATGGTTTCGTAAACTTTTTTGTCGATCAGTCTAAAATCGCTAACATTTCTGGGGACCATACCATTGGTCAAGCCATTGGCAACCCAATAAAACAATTGCGAGTTAAAACGACGAATCAGGCCCGTGCCATTACGTTTAGTAACAATACCGTACACATTTTCATATCCCTCTTCCCATTTCTTGATGAATTGGGTTATTAAATGCGGTGGGTCTTGCAAATCCGCAGTCATGATCACAGCTGCATCGCCTGATGCATAATTAAGCCCGGCGGTAATGCCGCCATCCATTCTAAAATTACGCGCCAGTTGCACGATTTTAAAACGCGGATCTTTCTGATGTACCGCGCAGAGCTTATCGTAGGTATTATCTTGAGAACCGTTCTCTACGATAATAGCTTCAAAATCGTAAGCGCTATTTTCCACAAATACTGCCGTTAATTGTTTAGCTAATTCATCGACATTGTCCTGCTCGTTATAGGCAGGGATTACTATGGAGATTAATTTTTTGTTCATGTTGGAGATATTTATTGCAAATATTGCGCTACTACAGAATACAAATGTTCGTCCAAATCCGGGGTCATTTGATGTAATGGATTTGATTGCATAGAACCTGTTTCCGTTACCCTACTGGTTATTTTGGGAAGATAGGTTTGTTCCGGATCTATCGGCACAATAAAGCCAGCCGGTTGATCGCTTTCGAATAAAGCTTGGAACTCAGGGTTTTGCTCAAAATTAGTATCTAGTTTGATACAAGGCAGATTAAAGGCTTTGAATAAGGTTAGCCAATCCGGCAAGCCCAAGCCAGAGGACTGGTCGCAACCAATATAGGCACCATCAAAATAATTTCTTTGCGTCATGCGAATGGATGCGTAGCCATTATCGTTAAAAATAAAAATCTTCAGATTTAATTTATTAACCGCAACCGTACCCAACTCTTGTAAATTCTGGGCAAACCCGCCATCGCCTTCTACTAGAATGGTCCTACGCTGCGGATAGGCAAAAGCCGCGCCCATCGCGCCGCTCAACCCGTACCCCATGGATGCCAAGCCCTTGTTAGTAACAATGTGTTGGCCGCGCTGTTGGGCAAAGGTTTGCATCATCACGGTAAAGGCGCCGCCGCTACTGCATGGAATGACGTTATCGGTTTCTCGGCAGTGCACAGATAAACGGCTGACAAAATCGTACGGCGATACATAATTCTCGGCCGTGTTGTTGATCGGCTCGATCAACGGCAATTGGGCTTTCACTTTTTGGCAATAGCCCACCCATTCGGAATGATCGCCAAGGCTGGCGGCGGCCAATGCTTTTAATACTTGATTGGCATCGCCTTGCAAACCGCAATCGACACGGGGATGGCCTTTGTTAAGCTCGGTAGGGTCGCATTCCACTTGTACTACCCTGCCGTTAGGTACGAATTCCTGCCAGTTAAAACCGGTTTGTTGCAAGCCTAAACGGGTTCCTAGTGCGATAAGCAAATCGGCCTGCTGCATCAACAGATTGCTGTAGCGTTGACCCCAGGTATTTGGGCGACCAAAATATAAAGGATGATCTGCCGCCACCCTGTCCGCACCGTTCCATGTGGTTGCCAATGGAATACCCATGGGTTCCAAAGCATCGTAAATCTGCTCCACGGTCTGTCTAGCAACACCCGCACCGATTAACAAGAATGGCCGTTTTGCCGAGCGAACATCATCGATTAGGCGTTGAATTTCGGCTGCACCAATAGCTGGAATGGCCTGCTTGTTAGATGAGTGGAATTGGCATAATGGATCACTCGTATCGACTGGCGCACCTTGGATGTCCAAAGGAATTTCAAGAAACACCGGACCTTTGCGGCCTGTAATCCCAGCGTCGAGAATCTGGTTAAATTCTTCGCAGGATATCAAGCGATCCATCAGCACCGATTTTGAGGTAATCGGCTTGACGATATCGACACCATCAATCTCTTGAATGCCGCGCTGACGGACTTGTTGCCGACAAAGATCCGCAGTCTTTACTTGCCCGCCAATCACCAATAATTCCCGGCTCTCCAAATAAGCACCCGCTACGGCGGTGACGATATTGGTTAATCCCGGACCGGCAGTTACCAACGCAAAGGCTTTGCCATCGGCGCTTATTTCATTGAAATACTCCGCGGCAATGCCAGCGGCCACCTCATGCACCACGCTAACGCATTTGAAATGACGATTGACGCTAGCCAGAATGTGCATGATATTGCCACCCGCCACGTAAAAGCAGTGGGTATATCCTTTTGCTTTTAACCAATCGGCCAATAGATCGCTATATTTTATGGTCTTGTTTTGCATTGATTGTTTGCCAACTTATTGACGGATACCAAAAAAGATTTCTATTTTCTCGGCAACAAATTCCAGCATCTCGGTGGTTAAGGCCGGATAAATACCAATCCAGAAGGTTTGCCGCATAATTCTATCGGTCACATCCAGCGAGCCGGAAATTCTGTATTGCCTGCCTTTCATATAGGGCTGACGGGTTAAATTTCCGGCAAACAGCAAGCGAGAGCCGATTTTGTATTTATCCAGATATTTCAACAATTCCACGCGCTCGTGACCTGAGTCTTCCTTCAGCGTGATGGGAAATCCAAACCATGATGGATCCGATCCGGGCGTCGCTTCCGGCAGAATTAAATATTGCTCGCAGGTGGCTAAGCGTTGCTTCAAGAATTTAAAATTACGTTTTCTGATTTGAATCAATTCCGGTGCGCGCTCTAACTGCGCCAAGCCGCAGGCAGCCTGCATATCGGTAATTTTTAAGTTATAACCCAAGTGCGAATAGGTGTACTTGTGGTCGTAGCCGGCCGGCAAATCGCCTAACTGCCAACCAAATCTCTTTTTACAGGTGTTATCCACACCGGGAGCGCAGTAACAATCTCTCCCCCAATCCCGAAACGACTCTATGATAGTTTTTAGGCGCCGACTACTGGTAAATACTGCACCGCCCTCGCCCATCGTAATGTGGTGAGCCGGGTAGAAGCTAAGCGTACCAATATCGCCGAAGGTACCGACATTGCGGCCCTTGTAGGTTGTGCCTAAGGCATCGCAGCAATCTTCTATCAGCCAAAGATTGTATCTTTTTGCAATTTCGACGACTTGATCCAAGTCAAACGGATTTCCCAGCGTGTGGGCGATCATGATTGCCTTGGTTTTAGGCGTAATGGCCGCCTCGATCTTACTGGGATCGATGTTGTAGGTTGGTATTTCCACATCGACAAATACCGGGACCAGGTCATAAAGCAGAATGGGATTCACTGTTGTGGGAAAACCAGCCGCTACGGAAATGACTTCGTCGCCTTTTTGCAAGGCCCGGTCTCCCAGTTTTTCGGAAGTCAAACAAGCAAAAGCCAGCAGATTCGCAGAGGAACCGGAATTGACCGTCAACGCGCTGCTAACGCCTATAAACTCAGCCAATTGCTTTTCAAATTGATCATTGAATCGTCCTGTGGTTAGCCAACCGTCCAGCGATGCTTCAACCATATAGCTAAGCTCTTTTGCGCCGAGAATCTTACCCGACGGCGGCACCACGGACTGTTCCGGAACAAAAGCTTTCTCGGCATAACGTTCGGCGGCGTATTGTTCAACCAAATCCAAAATCTGTGCTCTTAATGTATTTTCTGTCACTGTCTTATCTATATATTCAATAAAATTAATGGGAACTTCTAATAACTCATAATCGTCGCTCCCAAGAAAGGGGGAACCCAGTGAAATCAGCAAGCTGGATCCCCGCTTACGCGGGAATGACGAAGTATTAGAGGTCTCCTAATGTTGATCGGCTGTCAAAAACTGCTCTAACTGTTCCGCGCAGACTTGCCGCATATCCTTGCCTTGTTGATAGGCCAGGTTCCAATCGACAATCATCGCCAACGCGTGGGCTAAAGTCCAACGTGGCACCCAACCCAAAAGGGTCTTGGCTTTGGAACAATCAAGCTTCAAATAGTGAGCTTCATGCGGCTGCTCGCTACCATCGATTTGCCAGCTAGCGCCATTGCCCCATAAGCCCGCCAGTTTTTCCAATATCCACGACACGGGTTGCGCATCAGCTTCGCTAGGCCCAAAATTCCAACCCTCCGCGTAGCGACAACCTTTTTTATACAGTTGTTCGGCCAGCAGAACATAGCCGGTCACCGGGTCCAGTACATGCTGCCACGGTCTGATGGCCGTAGGGTTACGAATCGTAACAGCCTCCCCTGCCATGAACGCTCTCATGATGTCGGGAATTAAGCGATCTTGAGCCCAATCTCCGCCGCCAATCACATTACCGGCACGGACCGATGCCACCGCCACACCATGTTCAGCGTAGCGTTCGCTGGAAAAAAAGGAATTGCGATAGCTGGCAGTCACAAGTTCCGAACAGCCTTTGCTGTTGCTGTAGGGATCGAAGCCACCCATCGGCTCGTTTTCGCGGTAGCCCCATAACCATTCCTTGTTCTCGTAGCATTTGTCGCTGGTGACTATCACTACTGACTTTACCGAGGCAGTGTGCCTGACCGCCTCCAATAAATTAACGGTGCCCATCACATTGGTGGCGTAGGTTTCCACCGGCTGTTGGTAGGAATACCGAACAAGCGGTTGCGCGGCCAAATGAAACACAAATTCTGGCTGAAAACTTTGCATTTCCGCCATCACGCTTGTTAAATCGCGAATATCACCTTCAACGTGCTGCAGTACCGAAGCGACATCGGCTACTTGGAATAAACTTGGCGCAGTTGGCGCCGGTAACGCATACCCTTTAATCTCTGCACCGAGCCCATGCAGATATAACGCTAGCCAACCGCCTTTAAATCCGGTATGCCCTGTTATAAAAACCCGTTTGCCTCGCCAAAAATCGCTATGTTCTACCATATCTTCCACGGTGCTTTTTGCTGTTGCCAAAGCTGTTCCAAATGCTGTTTATCTCTTAATGTATCCATGGGTTGCCAGAAGCCTTTATGGAAGTAAGCGTGCAGCTGATTGCTGTTCGCCAGACGCTCCATCGGTTCTTTCTCCCATAGCGTTTCGTCGCTGTCGATTAAATCGAACACAGCCGGCGACAATACAAAAAAACCGCCGTTGATCCAGGCGCCGTCACCCTGCGGCTTTTCCTGAAAACTCTTGATGCGGCTACCCTCCAATTCCAAGGCCCCAAACCGGCCCGGCGGTTGCACGGCGGTCACTGTTGCTGCGTTATTGTGGGAACGATGAAAATTGATCAGCGCATTAATATCGACATCGCCAACCCCATCCCCGTAAGTAAAACAGAATGTTTCATCGCCGACATAATCACGGACTCTTTTTAACCGGCCTCCGGTCATCGTTAATTCACCGGTATCTACCAAGGTCACTTTCCATGGCTCCGCATATTTTTGATGCACCTGCATCTCGTTATGCTCCATATCGAACGTCACATCCGACATATGCAGAAAATAGTTGGCAAAATATTCTTTTATAATATAGCCCTTATAACCCAAGCATATTATAAATTCGTTAATCCCATAATGAGAATATAACTTCATTATGTGCCATAAAATAGGCCTGCCGCCTATTTCTATCATCGGCTTAGGCTTTACCGAGGTTTCTTCATTGATACGAGTGCCCAATCCACCCGCAAGAATAACCAACTTCATCAAAATTTCCCCATTATTACTGATGCGAGAATCTACGCATTATCTTTGTTCAAATTACGAATATACTCAGCAGTTTCTAGAATCTGCCGATCTTGGCTGGTTACTGGAAACCCAAATCCATTTATAATATCTTTAATAGGGTGCTCGTTTCCCAAATAGCTATCAGCTTCATCACCTATTATATTCGGACGTTCAATTGTTAGATCGGCAACATCAAGTAACTTGCAAACCTTTACAGCTAACTCGCCAACTTCCACCGTCTCATCACCCACGGTATCGAAACGGACGATTTTTTCGAAACGTTCCGAGAACATCATACGAATACAGAGCAGCAACAAATCCAGAATATAAATGTAAGAACGAAACACGAGCTTATTTGCCCGAATTACCACATTTTCCCCGGCGACGACATTCGTGACAATCGAGGATAGGGCATAAGCACTTAGCTTATTAATGTACGGCCCGCTTAAATTAAATATCCTTGGAATAAGCAGTTTTATATCGTATTTATTGCATATCTCTTCAAAGAGCAACTCATCTTCATATTTTAATCTGCCGTATAGATTTGCAGACTTATCTCTATTGCTATCGTTTAAATAATCGTAAACCGCTCCAGACGAAGACAACAGCACGGCCTTTACCTGCGATTGCTTCAATACCTGTATAACCAAATTTTGAATATCTTTGTTCAGACGAATATACTCATCGTCTGTATATCCGCCAACCTTATCCTTGGTTAAAAACGCAAAGTGAAATAAATAGAGATCGTGTTGTGTATGCCGATGGATGATTTCCTTCAAAGGTCTAACGGATACTGTACGACCATCATCGAGTATTATCTGCTGCTCACGAGATCCGTATGCCGATACTCGACCGTTAAATTCATCGCCGTACAAAGCCGAAAACAGTTCCAAGGTTGCACGACCTAACCAGCCACTAGCGCCGGTCACAGCGATATGACTCTGCTTACTAAACAGGCAATCTAATATAAATCGATAGTCAGCGCCAAACGCTTTTTCGAAATTAAAAGGCATTATTTGTAGCTCTGACTAATGACTGAACTAATTGCAGACTTCAAATTGACTATATTTGCCTGGGTTTTATCGATAAATAATCGTTCTAATGCTCCGGAATCATTCACACTGATAATAATAAAATGACTGGCGGAATGCTTTTTATCCGATATAAAACACTCAAAGACTTTTTCCACATCAATGCGCCGGATAATTTCTTTCAGAGTTGGAATTTGATCCAACAAACCCACGACATAATCTTTCAACTGTTGAGTATCCGCTGGAATTTGCTTCAGGCCACCGCTCACTTGGGCATAATTAATGGCAATCAGCATGCCTAATCCAACCGCTATACCATGACTCACTTCAAAATTGGAAGCACCTTCCAAAGCGTGCCCGAAGGTATGACCAAAATTCAACAATAAACGCTCGGCTTTATCAAATTCATCAATTTCGATAAACCATTTTTTTGCTTTTAAACTTAATTCAATTATATCCGCATACCCTTCTACATTCATATCCATTTGCGGATTTAACTGCATATACTCAGAGAAACATAAACTGCCTTTGGCATAGCAAATCTTCACAGCCTCGCACAATCCGGCGATTTTCTGTTCTGCGTTGAGGGTTTTTACTAAATTCGGATCAATTATAATAGTCTCCGGGGGGTGAAAGTTTCCAACCAGATTTTTATAACGTCCAACATTGATAGATGACTTACCCCCAATACAAGAATCCACCATGCCCAATAGAGTGGTGGGAATATAATCCCATTTGATACCGCGCATATAAATCGAAGCACAAAAGGTGGCTATATCCTGCAGACTACCACCACCAACAGCCGTCAACTTAGCTTGCCTTGTTAAGGCTAAGTCTCGCATTTTTATGATTATCTCGGGGACGGATTTTAAACTTTTGGTTTCTTCATTCGCCGGTACGGCAATAACCTTGGCATTCCCGGAAAAAGCCGTTTCAAAAAAGTTATCGCATAACACGACGCTATTCTCATTTTGCCGTTGTACTTCGGCAAAAGCCCCGTTTTCTATTACCACGCGATAATTTGCAATGCTTGATTGAATATCAAACGACACGGACATGACTAAACCCTAAGTCTGCATTAATAAATTGACCTGTTATACCGGTATTTTCCGGAGAACACAGAAAATAAACCATATTGGCCACATCTTCCAACGTAGCCAGTCGGTTAAACTTCGTAGCGCCAATTATTGTTTTTAACTGTTCCGGCGCAAGATTTTGGTGTGTCATTGGTGTATCCAATGCGCCAGGCAAAACAGCGTTAATTAAATAGCCGTCACGAGCAAGATCGGTTGCCGCCGAAAGCACTAATCCATGCAACGCGGATTTAGTCATGCAATACGACAACTTGTCCTGTCTGGCGAGATTTTGCCATATTGAACTAATCACCGCTAAACGCGCGCTTTCAGCCAATAAGCCTTCATTTAATAAAATATTTAATGACTTGACGATAAACAAGCAGTTGGCTCTATACAACTCAATATTTTTATCGATATCGACATTATAAATACTGTCATTGCAATTCATTCCTTGCGCCCAACATACTGCATTAAACTGCCCGGCAGCTTTAAGCGCGGATAGATTCAAATTGGCATCGAATGGATCAAATAAAATGTGATCAGGAAAAGTGCTTTGCTTTCTGGACGCTATAACTACCTTCCATCCCTTAGCATCGAATAGTTGGCAAATACGCGTACCTATTGTACCAGTACCGCCGAAGACCAAAATTTTTTGCATTACGTCAACCGCATTAATTACTATCTCTTAATACGTTCCAACGCCCCTCTAGCATGGCTATTCGAGATAAGTCTTCCTTGGCGATAATGTCGTAATAATCGCGTTTATTCTGCAACCAAAGTAATTCAAAGTGCACAGCATTCAACAAACCTTTTTCGATATCCGGCTTGTCTAGCGAATGCCCGGAAAAAATGACTTTTCTAGTTTCAAACCGGGTAAGGTGAACCTGATTAATTTCTTTCAATGCCGGCAACGCATCAATGGAAACCCCACCACCCACCACAAAGTCCAAGCCTTTTTCTTTACACTCTTTAGCGGTGGCAATACAACACTCAGTCACTTGCGGTTGGTTAATGGCATCTCTCGAATAGCCCCGCGACAAAGAAAAATCGACGCGACCAAACACCATGCCATCGACGCCGTTGTCTTGTCTGGCTTGATCAGCCAAGTTTTGCACAACTTGAAACGCTTGTTCGGTTTCAATATTGAATAAAAAATCAGTATCTTGCTGCTCGTCTTCGGTAAACACCTTGTTCTTGGCATCAATGTACTTGGACAAGGCATAGGTACTCTCAATCATAGGTGCAATAATGTGATCCACACCAATCAACTTACTCTCTAATAAATCGCGCATCGCTTCGCAGCCGCCGATCTTCAAACCCACTTTCAGATCGGCTCTGCGCACGATCTCGATCAGTCTCAACAACTCGTCTGTCCTGGTACCTTCTGCTTCAAACTCGGCTTTAATGCCTTCATATCCATACTCCTGCTTTCCTTTCTTTAAAAGGTCGAGCATTGAGCGTTCTCTTTTATTCATATAACTTCCTCTTTTATTGAAATCAAACCAAGCGGCAGCGATAAACTGTATGCTGCAGTTATAGCCTGGCGGAAATAAACATGTTAAATGTTAGGCTAACAGGCATCCTTGAAAGTTACGCCCAGCAAATCCTTGCTCGAAAGTTGCGGCATGCCCTGGAATGGCCATGCGATTTTCAAATCTGCATCATTCCAGATAATGCAACGCTCATATTCGGGCGCATAATAATCAGTAGTTTTATATAAAAACTCAGCTGTTTCGGACAGAGTTAGAAAGCCATGTGCAAATCCTTCCGGTATCCACATTTGCTGTTTATTTTCCGCAGAAAGTATCTCGCCGACCCACTTTCCAAATGTAGGGGAACCCTTACGAATGTCCACCGCCACATCGAATACTGCGCCTTGGACCACCCTCACTAACTTGCCTTGCGCCTTAGGCGGCAATTGGTAATGTAAGCCGCGCAGCACGCCTTTTTGAGACTTGGAATGGTTGTCCTGGACAAAATTGACGCTTAAACCTGTCAACTCCTGAAAAACTCTTTCGTTGAAGCTTTCGAAGAAAAAACCGCGTTCATCACCAAATACCTTTGGCGTAAATAAAATGACATCGGGTATAGCAAGTCTAGTTGCCTGCATTAAAACACCTGCTTATTCAGTAGTTTCAGCAAATATTGTCCATAACCATTTTTCGCCAACGGTTTGGCCAGTTTTGCGATTTGCTCGTCGCCGATCCAATTACTACGCCAGGCGATTTCCTCCGGGCAGGCGATTTTCAGGCCCTGACGAGTTTCAATGGTTTCGATGAAATTACTTGCCTCTATTAAACTAGCGTGAGTGCCGGTATCCAACCAGGCATAACCACGGCCCATAATTTCCACGCTCAGCTGTTCTCTATCCAGATACACTCTATTTACATCGGTGATTTCTAGCTCGCCGCGCGACGACGGCTTTAAATTGGCGGCGATATCGACGACTTGATTATCGTAAAAATACAAACCGGTCACTGCATAATTACTTTTCGGCTGAGTCGGTTTTTCCTCTAGCGAAGTTGCCCTACCCTGAGCATCAAAACTGACGACTCCGTAACGCTCCGGGTCATTGACATGATAGGCAAAAACAGTCGCACCTGAGGATTGATCAGTCGCGCGTTTCAGTTGAACATGTAAATCGTGCCCGTAAAAAATGTTGTCGCCCAAAACCAGGGCGCTGGGTTGTGAACCAACAAAGTCCTTGCCGATGATAAATGCTTGCGCCAATCCGTCGGGACTGGCTTGCACGGCATATTGTAGATTAACACCCCAATCGCTACCGTCACCCAGCAAATGTTGAAACAAAGGCGTATCTTGCGGTGTGGAAATAATCAGAATGTCGCGAATCCCGGCCAACATTAAAGTGCTGAGCGGGTAATAAATCATGGGCTTATCGTAAATCGGCAGCAATTGTTTGGACACCGCTTTCGTCACCGGATAAAGCCGGGTACCGGAGCCTCCGGCCAGGATTATGCCTTTACGCTGGTTCATATTTATTTTCCGTAGAGTTCAGACAACATACGCTCGACTCCCAACTGCCAAGCCGGCAGCTGTAAACCAAACACGTTTTGCAATTTCTCGGTATTCAATCGTGAGTTTAACGGCCGCTTAGCCGGGGTTTGGTAAGCGCTGGTGGGAATTGCCGCGACCGACTGCTTATCGGTTTTCAGTTCTATACCGGCCCGACGGGCATAGTCGAACACCAGATGCGCATAGTCGTACCAACTGGTTTCGCCACTAGCGGTTAAATGGTAAACGCCAGCCGCTTCCGGTGTTTTCAAGGAATGACGGATGGCATGGGCACTGACATCCGCCAGTAACTCGGCTCCGGTTGGCGTACCGATTTGATCGTCAATCACCGACAGCTGCTGACGCTCTTGCGCCAAGCGCAGCATCGTCTTGGCAAAATTATTACCTCTGGCAGCGTAGACCCAACTGGTCCGAAAAATCAAATGCCGGCAATCGCTGGCTTCAATAGCTCGTTCGCCAGCCAGTTTGGTTTGACCGTAGACATTCAACGGACCCACTTGATCGTCTTCCCGCCAGGGTTTATCCCCGCTGCCGTCGAACACGTAATCGGTGGAATAATGCACCAACCAAGCACCGATGCGTTTGGCTTCTTCGGCTAAAGTACCCGGCGCCACTGCATTGATGGTATTCGCCAATTCGCTTTCCGACTCAGCCTTGTCCACTGCGGTGTAGGCAGCGGCATTGACGATGACATCGGGACGTAGTGCGCGAACAGTTTCGGCAATCCCGTTTGGATTACTTAAATCGCCACAATAATGCTGATCGAATCGGTCAAGCGCAACCAATTCACCCAAAGGTGCCAAGCTCCTTTGCAACTCCCAGCCAAGCTGGCCATTTTTACCTAACAGTAAAACTTTCATTCAATCAACCATGCAAGGCACTGATCACGCATTGCGCCCGGTATAGTTTTTGTCCAGCCAAGACTGGTAGTCGCCGGATAACACATTGGCAACCCAGGCTTGGTTATCCAAATACCATTGTACGGTTTTGCGTATGCCGGTCTCGAAGGTTTCCGCCGGTTTCCAACCCAGCTCTCGCTCCAGCTTGCCGGCATCAATGGCATAACGTCTGTCGTGCCCCGGCCGGTCGGTGACATAGGTAATCTGTTCCGCATAGGATTTGCTATCGGCGCGCGGCTGCAGTTCATCAAGAATACTGCACAGCGTGTTGACCACATCCAGATTGGCTTTTTCGTTCCAGCCGCCGACGTTATACACCTCGCCAAGCGTGCCTGACTCCAGCACCCGGCGAATCGCACTGCAATGATCTTTCACATACAACCAATCGCGAATCTGTTGACCGTCACCATAAATCGGCAAAGCTTTGCCGGACAAGGCATTTTGAATGCACAGTGGGATCAGTTTTTCCGGGAAATGATAAGGGCCGTAATTATTGGAGCAATTAGTGGTCAGTACCGGCAACCCGTAAGTGTGGTGATAAGCACGCACCAAATGGTCGCTAGCGGCTTTACTGGCGGAATAAGGACTATTGGGTTGATACTGATTGGTTTCGGCAAACGGCGCATCGGACTTTTCCAAAGAACCGTAAACCTCGTCGGTAGACACGTGCAGTAAACGGAAAACCTGCTTGGCCGGATGTTCCAAGTTGTTCCAGTATTGCCGCACCGCTTCCAACAAACGGAAACTGCCGACGATATTGGTTTGAATAAAATCTTCCGGTCCGTGAATTGAGCGATCAACATGGGATTCGGCAGCAAAATTGACCACGGCCCGAATTTGATGTTTTTCCAACAAACTTAGCACCAAGTCGTAATCGGCAATATCGCCCTGTACAAACTCATGGCGGGTATCGCCTTGTAGCGAAGCCAAATTCTGTAAATTACCCGCATACGTCAATTTATCCAGATTGACGACCAATTCGTCAGTTTGCGCCAGCCAATCCAATACAAAATTGCTGCCGATAAACCCGGCCCCACCGGTTACTAAAATGCTCATATATAAAGATTTTTTTAATTTTTCTAACCGTCTGCCCGACGAAAAACGCTAATTTTATCGGGGCCATTGTACCTTAGTACCATCGCTCAGTCTCTAGTGATTCTGTAAACATTAAGGCAAAAACAGTTTAAACTTGGCCCCGCCCAAACGACTTTCGTTGTCGATCTGCACAAATCCGCTTTTCCCGGCATTTTTGTGCAAGCCGGCCATCACCGAAACAAAATACAAACCCAAGCCGGTATTTCCCGATACCCAATCCAATTCGGCCGTATCGTTTAAGTCTGCGGCTAAAAAATGGGGCGGATAACCCTCACCGTCGTCTTCGATGGCGATAGTTAGGTAACCATCTTCATCAGCAACGGCAATCAAGATGGTTTTGTGGGTATAGCGCAAAGCGTTGTTCAAGACGGCTGCCAGCGAGTTGCTGATAATGGCATTATCGCAATAGCACATCTCGTCGGCAGCGCAATCCACTTGTAGATCGATATTGTGCAATCCGGCCAAGCGCGCCTGTTGATGAATCGCTTCGTCGACAATGTCGATCACCGGGCATTCTTCGATATCCAAACTAAATTTTTGCGAATCGACCTTATACATCACCAGCAATTGCATCAGGCTATGATTAATCCGGGCGGCCTCGAACTCCAACTGATTCAATTCGGCAGACGGGCCGTCTTGTTTGGCAGCAGTTTGCCGAACTAGCTCCAGCAAGGTACCCAAGGAATTTTTTATATCGTGAACGGTGGACGCGAGAATAGTCGGAAACAAACCGTTGTTTTTAGGATTGGTTTGCATGGTTTTAAGCCTTGACCGCTTGAGGCTGTCGCAATTTCGCATACTCCATTTGTAATATCCCCAGCTTATGTTGATCAACGCCAATTTGCTTGGCCTTGTTAATTAAAGCCTTGATACGTTGATTTTTTTCTTCGCAAAACTCGTTAACCTTCAAATCATGAATCATGATCTTCAGCATATTCACAATGATGGTTTTGTTATCCGGCATGGTCTGAATGGCTTGTTCGAACAGGTCCAAGGCCTCCTTGAATTTACCTTGCTTATACAACGCTACACCCTTGTTGTTGGTCGCGATCAAAGCCTGCTTGGTTTTTTGAATCAGGATTTCCGAGTGATTATCCATGCCGATGCCGCTTTGCATACGGCGCAAATCGTTCAAAAACTGTTCGTCGTCGATATGCGCATGAATCAGATCGTAAAGTATTTCTTCGGCTTTATCGTGTTCATCGCTCAGGAAACAGGTTTTCACCACCTCCAACTGCAAGTCCCTCGGCGCTTTATTACCTAAGCGGCTGCATATATCCACCGCCTTTAGCAAAGCCTTCTGCGACAACTCCTCGTTACCCAGCGTTTTATACACATCTGCTTCCACCGTCGAGGCACGCAACTCCGCCTCGGGATGATTGGCGTATTCCTTGCGCATTTCCTCCAGCGTTTTCAAGGCATCGTCGGCCGCATTGGTTTTGGCGTACAGCTTAGCCAATCCGGCAAAATCGCTACAGGAGCGATGCACCGAATACTTACCTAGCTTTACCACCGATTTGTAAGCTTTTTCGGCGGTTTCCAGATTGCCGTTCTTATCCGCCGCCTCGGCCAACTTTTTCTGCCTGAGTATCGATTGCGGCGACAATTGCAGGGCTTGCTGCAACACGCTTTCGACATCGTTGTACTGATCCAAAGCCTCGTAGGCCCTGCCCAGCCAGTCGTAACACTCCATCAACATCGGATTGTCAGCCACCAGACTCTGAAAACCGGCAATCGCTTGTTCAATGTTATTGTTTTGGAAGTCGATCACTCCCAAGCCTAAACGCGCCCAAGGCAGCTCACGATACTCCAGGACTTCGTGATATATCTGTCTGGCCTTGTCGAAATCGCCTGCGGAAATCGCCAGCTCGGCGCGCATTTTCAGCAAATGCAAATGCATTTTCTTATCTGCCGACAACAACAATGCGTCGCATAACTGAATTGCCTTAGACAAATCGCCGCCTGCCAGCGCCTTATCGATACTGGCCATAAATTCCTTGCGGGCAAAATTACGCGTCAGGCGACTCATCAACTGCTGAGCATTGAAGGGCTTGGTCAGATATTCATCGGGCTTGCTGTCCATGACGCCCAGCACGGCACTGGTTGTCTGCTCGGCACTAATCAAAATAAACACGCAGCGATAATCGATTAAATTCCGATGTCTGGCTTCTTCCAATACCTGTTGCCCATTCTTACCCACACCCAGGTTGTAATCGCACAACACGATGTCGAAACTGCTTTTGCTCATGGCATTGATCGCGGCAATGCCGTTATCCGCTTCGACGACAGTGACGGCTTGCAAGCTGTATAGCATGTCGCGCATAGCTTTGCGGAACACAGGATTGTCCTCGACAATCAGGATACTTTTGCCGGCTAAACTAAAACTCATGGCAGGAAGGCTAATAAAACGCTCAAGAAATCGGCTCCATAAAATCCACAATGCGGGCGGACTTGAAAAATAAAATTATCATCCCCAACTCGCCCGAGTCCACTTTACAACCAAATGAGTATAGACATGACTGTTGAGGCAAACAAACAAACCCTAGGTTTTCAAACCGAAGTAAAGCATTTACTGCATTTGATGATTCATTCCTTGTACAGCAACAAGGAAATCTTTTTGCGCGAGTTGATCTCCAACAGCTCGGATGCCGCCGACAAGCTGCGTTTCGAAGCCTTGGCCAACGACAGCCTGTACGAAGGCGACAGCGAATTAAAAATCCGCGTCGATTTCGACGAAGCCAAAAAGACCATCACCATTACCGATAACGGCATCGGCATGACTCGCGAAGAAGTGCAGGATCATATCGGCACTATCGCCAAATCCGGCACCAAGCAATTCTTCGAGCGCCTGACCGGCGACCAAGCGAAAGACAGCGAACTGATCGGCCAATTCGGCGTCGGGTTTTACTCGGCCTTCATCGTCGCCGACAAAGTCACGCTGAGCACCCGCAAAGCCGGCGCACCGGTTTCGGAGGCAGTGCGTTGGGAATCGGCCGGCGAAGGCGATTACACCATCGAATCGGTCGATAAAGCCACCCGCGGTACCGAAATCGTACTGCATCTGAAAGACGGCGAAGAGGAATTTTTAAACAGCTGGAAACTGCGTTCCATCATCAAAAAATTCTCCGACCATATCTCCCTGCCCATCGTGATGAGCAAGGAAATTCCGGCCGAGAAAGACGAGGAAGGCAACGAAACCGCACCGGCCCGCGTCGAAGACGAAACGGTGAACAGCGCATCAGCCTTATGGACCCAATCCAAAGACTCGATTTCTGAAGAAGAATATGCCGAGTTTTACAAACACGTCTCGCACGACTTCCAGGACCCGCTAACCCACGTGCATAGCCGTGTCGAAGGCACCAACGAATACAGCTTGCTGTTGTACGTACCCAGCCGCGCTCCGTTCGACATGTGGGACCGCGACACCAAACACGGCGTGAAGCTATACATCAAAAAAGTCTTCATTACCGACGACGCCGAGCAACTGATGCCGCGCTTCCTGCGCTTCGTGCGCGGGGTGATCGATGCCGACAGTTTGCCGCTGAACGTCTCTCGCGAGATTTTGCAGCAAAGCAAGCAAATCAGCGCGATTAAAACCGGCGCGGTGAAAAAAGTACTGGGCATGCTGGAAGATCTGGCCGAAAACGATGCCGAGAAGTACCAAAAATTTTGGGAACAGTTCGGCAACGTCATCAAAGAAGGCCCGATAGAAGATCATAAAAACAAGGATAGAGTCGCCAAGTTGCTGCGTTTCTCGTCCACCCATACCGACGATAAAACCCAGAACGTCTCGCTGGCCGACTACGTCAGCCGGATGAAGGAAGGCCAGGAGAAAATCTACTACGTCACCGCCGACAGCTTCGCCGCCGCGAAAAACAGCCCGCATCTGGAAATCTTCCGCAAGAAAGGTATCGAGGTGTTATTGCTGTCCGACCGCATCGACGAATGGCTGGTATCCAGCCTGACCGACTTCGAAGACAAACACCTGCAGTCCATTGCCAAGGGCGAACTGGATCTGGACAAGTTCGACACCGAAGAGGAGAAACAGCACCTGGAAGAAATCAACAAGGATTTCGAATCGGTGTTGAATCAAATTAAAGAGGTGCTGAAAGACAAAGTCAGCGAAGTGAAAGTCAGCCACCGCCTGACCGACTCCCCTGCCTGCTTGGTGACCGGCGCTTACGACATGAGCCTGAACATGGAGCGGATCATGAAAGAAGCCGGCCAATCCATGAACATGATGGGTATGGGTGGCAGCAAGCCAATCTTTGAGATCAACCCTGACCATGCCATCGTCAAAGCCTTGAAAAACGAACAGGACGACGCCCGCTTCGCGGATATCAGCCACATCTTGTTCGACCAAGCCATCCTTAGCGAAGGCGGCCAGTTAGATGATCCTTCAGCGTTTGTGCATAAGCTGAATGGTTTGTTACAAGGGCTACTGGGTTAATCCCTAAATGCGCTAAACAAAAGGCCGGGCAACCGGCCTTTTTATTGCTATTTACCCAATCGGAGGGGGACGCACAACTCGCCCCAACCCAGTTAACATTTTTTCGACCAAGCAAGCGGCTAGCGATTAAAACGTTTTCTAAGACCCAAGCCAGCAATAGCAAAACCAAACAAAAACCCACTCGCGGGTAACGGCACAGGTGCAAGCTCACGTGTCCAAGTCCCCGGATTGCCGGTCACAGACCCCGAAACGCTATAAATTAATTCTGCCGAATCCATTGCAGCTAAGCCATTTGCAACCGAACTTATCGAAACGCCGCCCAGCAAACCGGGCCGGCCATATTCATGTTTATTGAGTACCGCACTCCAATTACCGCTGAAGTGACCGTTGGCGTCGGTATCGAACTCTATTCGAGCACTCCTGTCGTAATAGGTCTGAAAGTGCGGATCGACCCCGGCATTGTTCGGAGTTGTGTAAAACGCCGCTGTGTCCATTCTATAAAACTGCCCTAAACCAAAACTAAAGGTAAACGGGATACGCGCACCGGAATAATCGTCAACGTCGAGAATAGCCCGACCATTTTTGGGTAGCAGCGATTCTTCCACGCTGAAACTGATGTTTACGCCGACATCTCCAAAATCGGATGGATATATGTCGGTAAAGGTATTGCCGGTATACGTGTATTGAACCAATGCAGCATTTGCGGGTGTAGTTAAGCCGGAGGACGCCAGGATTGCAGTGCTTAATGCCAAGTAACGAACGATGGTATTCATGATGTTTACCTATTTGGCCGGTTGTGGTCGAGATTGGTGAGTTTTTGATGATACGCGCGCTAACTCTAGCTTTCAAACTAATCCGCAAAACATCACAAATTTTGCTTATCGCTTTATTTGTGCAACCAATAATCGTCCACCCACATGGAACTCTCGTTAGCCTGTATCACTAGTAGAAGCTCTATTGCCTCGTTTCCACGCACCGCGTGGTAATGCAGGGATCCATAGGCTTCCATTTATTTGCCTTGCCTGATTGCCTTCAAAAACTGGAACCCGGTTGTTTAAGAAACTCAAGCTCTTCGGCAGTGGAGGTACGACCGAGAATTGGGTTGCGATGCGGGTAACGGCCGAAGCGATCAACAATGGCCTTGTGTTTTAACTCGAATTGGTAATTATCGGCTAAGCCGTTTTCACGGTAGAGCTTTTCCGCCCATACATGGATGGTTTTGGACTCGCTGTGCATGAACGGTAAATACAGGAAACTGCGCTCGATAGGCGACAAACTTAGATCTGCACTCACCGCTATCGCTTCCTGCGCCAATACCAGCGCCAGCGCATCGTGAGCAAATGCCAAAGGGGTGTTGCGGTAAATGTTTCTGGAGAACTGATCGATGACGATGACTTCGGCGAGTCGGCCTTTGGGTTCTTGCCGCCAAGCGAACAATTCGCCTTTTACGGCTTGTTGGAGTGTGGCTTCGAATCGGTGGGCGATGGTTTTATCGAAATCTGGGTTGGCGGACCACCAGAGTTTGGGGGCTGTTTCTTCGAACCAGAATTTTAGGATTGCTTGGTAGTTGGTCATTGGTTTGTTGTGTCGCTGACGCGACGGCTGATTTTAATGTCGGTTCGCGGACCGACAGCCGCGATACTTTCTTTTGCTCCGCCAAAAGAAAGTATCCAAAGAAAAGGCGGCCCGGATGCCGCTTATTCCCTGCGCTCCGAAGCTTTTGAACGGGGTTGCCTGAAGGGGCTTCCCAGCCCCTGCATGCAACGCGCCGCTTCCTTGCGGCGCCCCTACGGGCTAATCCGTTCAAAAGCTCCGGTGCTCGGCGCGGCATACGGGAGGCAATCATCCCAAAATTTAAAGCCTGTCAGCACACAAATGAAGTAACCTCAACGGATTGCAAAAACGAGGGAATTAGGCTCCACACATTTCGGATTTCGCTAAGCTTGAATGTACGCTATTTTTCCCTCGGATTTATCTAGATACGGCAAGTTCACTACGAATATGTTTACACCACTAATATCAATTTGTTCGTTAATTCTGGGTTACTTTGTTGGATTACTATTTAAGCCAAAATCTGGAGCCGTATTAACAATTTTCGGGTTATTGGGAGTATTTAGTTATATCTTTTTCAGTGCTCATGGCGACGAAGGCTCTCCATCACTGGCTGGGGGTTTGGGTTTAGTAGTGGCCTTTTTTTGGCCTATTATGGTTTTAACATATATTTTCGGAATATTGACTGGGGTGTTTACAAGAAAATTTTTAAGCAAAAAATCATATAAAGTTATTATCACACTTGTGATTTTTTGTATTTTATTAATTTATGCGTAACACAAAACGCCGCATAGGCGTAGGGTGGACAATGCTTTTCTGCCCACCGTTTTATTCCGCGTAGGCACAAAAACCGTGCTCACCCTGCTGCATACCAAAAGGATAACGGCACGATCGAAAGATATATAATATTCGTCGCTCATCACCATTGGCACTCAGTTGTATATAACAAGGATTATGACATCATGAAACGCAAAGCATTCTTATTGTTGGTGAATGTTGTAGTTTATGGGTGCGCTTCTCGATCACTAATCCAAGAAGAAAACCCGATTAAAGCAATTTCGAATTTTTATAACAGGAATGCGATTGTTGCTGCTCCAACGTTCGTCGGTAATGTCATCTGCGGAACACCTTTCATTCTGCTTGCTGAAACAACCGATAAGTTGTACACCGGAGACAAAAGCAAGACTTACAAGTCTTTTATTAACAACATTTGGTTACTACCAAGTTGCAGTTGTGGGGCGGTCACAGGGTTGCCGTTTATTCCCATATCTTATGTTCTTGATGAATCAAACTCCGATCCCTTGGGGCTTGAGATAACACCCTAGGATGGGATAGATACAAAGAATCGCAAAACCTAAATTAACGTAGGTTAGCAAACCAGCAGCAATTCCATCTTTTTATGCTCAAGGCGCTAAGGGCCAACGCTTAGCACATTAGCTTTTAATCTTTCTGCAAACTTTACGAATATTAGGCGGTTTCAAATCCCGTGGAGTTTTTCTCCCGCATGCTGCGCCGAGCACCGGAGCTTTCGGCGGGATCAGCCCGAAGGGGTGCGGCATGAATGCCGCACGTTGACGAAGGGGCAGGAAAGCCCCTTTCGTCAACCCCCGGCGAAAGCTTCGGAGCGCAGGATACAAGCGGCATCCGGGTGGCGTTTCTTTTGGTGACTTTTCTTTGGCCAAACAAAGAAAAGTTACTCGGCCGTCGGGCCGAGACCCGACATCCAAATAACCCGTCACGCCAGCGACACAAACCACATCAAAGCTACCGAATAAAAACACAATCCCCTATAATCGAACTTACTCAAAAACCACCACCCCAACCATGCCAACCCCCTTCCAGCGTATCGGTATCATCGGCAAGTGCGGCGATCCGGGTATTGCCGCGACGCTGAACGAACTGTTCCGTTACCTAAAAGCCCGTGGTCACGACATCGTCGTAGATAGCCAAAGCGCGGAATTGCTCGACAGCACCGACATAAAGGGCGTACATATCGAGCGACTGCCGGAATTGTGCGACTTGATTATCGCCGTAGGCGGCGACGGCACCTTTCTGGCGGCGGCCCGCGCCGCGGCGGATTTCGAAACGCCGCTGCTGGGCGTAAACCTCGGCAGGTTAGGCTTTTTGGTGGATATTTCGCCGGAGCAGTTGTCCAGCCGCCTGGATAAAATTTTGGCAGGCGAGTTTAAGAGCGAGCAGCGCCAACTGCTCAGCACTCATATCATCCGCGACCACGAAATTATTCATCAGCAAACCGCCGTCAACGAGGTAGTGGTACACCGTTGGGTGACGCCGAGCATGATAGAAATCGTCACCAGCATCGACGGCGTGTATCTGAATACTCAACGTTCGGATGGTTTAATCGTCGCCACCCCGACCGGCTCTACCGCTTATTCCTTGTCGGCCGGCGGCCCGATCCTGCATCCGGCCTTGAACGCGCTGGTGTTGGTGCCGCTGAACCCGCATACGTTGTCGAATCGGCCCATCGTCATCGACGACAACGTGGTCATCGAAATCCGTTTCAGCCAGACCAAACAGATCAACGCATTGGTGACTTGCGACCACATGGAGATTCCGGACGTGCGCATCAACGACAAAATCGTCATTAAAAAATCCGCCAAACCGATTAAAATTTTGCACCCCGCTGATCACGATTTTTTCCATACTTTAAGAAGCAAACTCAACTGGAGCGGCTACCCCGCCTAAGGCCATGCTGTTAAACCTGAACATTATCGACCTAGCCGTCGTCGACGCGCTGGACCTGGACTTGGACCCCGGCATGTCGGTGCTGACCGGCGAAACCGGCGCCGGCAAATCGATTTTACTGACCGCGTTGGGCCTAGCTTTGGGCGACCGCGCCGATTCCGGCTATGTCCGCCCCGGCAGCAAGCGTGCCGAAGTGAATATCGAGTTCGATTTAGCCAAAGCGCCGCTGGTCAAGCAATGGCTGATCGATAACGAACTGGACGACGACGGCCAGTGCATGATCCGCCGCACCATCAGTGACGACGGCCGTTCCAAGGCTTATATCAACAACCGCCCTGTCAACCTGCAAACACTGCAAGGTTTAAGCCGGCAATTGGTGGAAATCCACGGTCAACACGCACATTTAACCTTGCTGGACAGTGAGGAACAGCGCCGACTACTGGACGGTTTCGCCGGCAACCAGGCCTTGCTGGATAAGCTGAACAGCTGTTACCAAGACTGGAAACAAGCGCATAAACAACTGCAGCAACTATTAAAAGCCGGTAGCGATCAGGTCGAACGCGAGGAATTGCTGCGTTATCAACTCGACGAGTTGCAGCAGCTAGACTTGGAAAACTTCGATTATCAGGCCTTGGCAGACGAGCATCACAAGCTAGCCAACTTGGGTAAGATTCTCAGCGTCGGTCAGCAGCAACTGGATATTTTGTACGACAACGATCAGCAGTCGGTCGCCGACATGCTGGGGCATGTGATTCACGCCATCAACGAATTGGCGCAGTATGCCGGCGAGTTGAACGGCGTTTCCGAATTATTGAGCGATGCGGAAATTCAGATCGGCGAAGCCACCCAGCAATTACGCCGTTTTCTGGAAAATCAGGAAGCCGATCCGCAACAATTGACCTGGCTGGAAAACCAGATAGGCGTGATTCAGTCGCTAAGCCGCAAGCATAAAATCCAACCGGAAGAACTGCCTGAACTGGCCGCGCGCTTGGCTACCGAATTGGATAACCTGAGCCACAGCAGCGAGCGTATCGAAAGCCTGAATGCGGATTGCGGGCTGCTATTAAGCCAGTACCGCAAGCTAGCCGGCGACTTGTCCGCCAGCCGCCGCCAAGCTGGCACGGAGTTACAGCAACGCATTTCCGACGCGATCAAAGAATTGGGCATGCCGCACGGCGAGTTCCTCGTCAACCTCCGCACCCCGGAGGATGCCGAACCGCAACGCAACGGTGTAGACAGTATCGAATTTCTGGTCAGCACCAACCCCGGCTTGCCGGCCAAGCCGCTAGCCAAAGTGGCATCAGGCGGCGAGTTATCGCGGATCAGCTTGGCGATTCAAGTCACCACCAGTACCGACAAAACCACGCCAACGATGATTTTCGACGAGGTCGATTCCGGCATCGGCGGCGGTATTGCCGAAATCGTCGGCCAGAAGCTCCGGCGTTTGAGCCTCAACCGCCAGGTATTGTGCGTCACCCATTTGCCGCAAGTCGCGTCGCAAGCGCATCAGCATTTATTTGTCGCCAAGAATCAGAAAGCAGCGGTGACATCGTCCACGGTTCGCCGTTTGAGTGACGACGAACGCGTGAATGAAGTCGCGCGCATGCTGGGCGGCGTCACCATTACCGAAAACACTTTGGCGCATGCGCGGGAGATGTTGGTATCGGGTGGCTTGGCGCGCGATTAACAGTCCCTCATTTTAACGACAGACTCAATACTCCGACCATCACCAACACCGCCCCGCCAATCTGAGCGAGCGTCAATTCTTCACCCAACACATAATTGGCCATGAACAAGGTCGCTACCGGCCCCAGCGAGCCGATCAGCGAGGTATGACTGGAGCCTATCATCTTGATCGCTGCCGAGAGCATGAACACCGGCAGCACCGTCGAGAAGATCGCCATCAGCAAGCTCAATTGATACACCCGCATCGGTAACAGCAAGGCCTGCGGCGGATGCGTGAGTAAAAATTGCATCAGCGTCGCCGCGCAAGCCACCAGCATCGCGTAAGCGGTAAAGCGTGAGGCACCGATGCGAACCACCGTTTCGCCGGTGCCGATCAGGTAAGCAGCGTAGGTCAAGGTGCTGGCAAACACAAAACCGGCTCCCAACAACAAATGTTCCGACTGAATATTGATTTCATCCAAAAACACCACACCAATGCCGGCATAACTAAGCGTTAGCGCGATGATCTCTTTCCTACCGAAAGGTTTACCCAATATCAACGCCGACAGCACCACGACCATGGTCGGATACAGGAACAGAATCAGCCGCTCCAGCCCTGCGGAGATGTATTGCAGACCGATAAAATCGAACAAGCTGGACAGGTAATACCCCAGCAAGCCCAAGATCAGCAGCACCAGATAGTCTCTACCCGTTAACGGCGTCAGATCCTTCCGGCCGGCATGCCGCCAAGCGACGATTAGAAAAAACGGCGCGGAAAACAACATACGCAAAGCCAATAAAGTTACAGCATCCACCGGTTCGTAATACGCCAGTTTTACCAAGATGGCTTTGCCGGAAAACCCGATGGCCGCCAAAGTCGCCAGGCCAAAGCCCAACAAGCGGTTGCGGTTGGATAATGCAGTAGATGTAGTCGTTGCCATTAGGCCTCCTGAGTGATGCGGGCCTTAGGCAAATGTCGAAGCAACTGCGGCAAGACCCGCGGTTGCTTGATTGTTTAGAAAAACGCAAACACCACGGCGATAGACAAAGCCCATTGCCATAGGTGCTTAAAGAAATGATTGCGGTTTGAATAATGCATGATGGCTGGATTATAGCGGCATCGTCGCGGGCAGGCAAAATCCTCCTTGCCAAACCGGCAAGGAGGATGACGGCTACTTAGGCTTTGCGTTTTCTACCCAAACCCAACGCGCCAATCAGACCGGTACCGAACAACCACGCAGCAGCGGGCACTGGCACCGGGGCTACATAACCGGACAAATCGGCTGCGGAGACTTTATAAGCATGCAATACACCAGGCAGCAACTGATACTCACTGGTCAACGTTGCCGAACAGCCACTGGTTTGACCAAGCGGACATTGAATCGATGTTGCATATGGATCGGCGTCGCTGAAACGGAAGTACACATCGAACTGCGTGCCGGTGCCGTTTTGGGTAACGCTGTAGTCGTTATCGGTGCCGGCCAGCATCAAATAACTGCCGTCAGCCAGTTTCGGGCCAATTGCCAAGCCTTCCCACTTCTCAGGAGATTTGTTGCCAAGAGCTGCCAAGGTGTTGGCATCAAGATCCAGAAATTGCGCGGATTTGCTAACTTTGCTGTAAACAGCACCAACTGCGTCCAAATCGATGCCACTAACATCGGTCGCGCCGTTCAAATCAATTTTATAAACTTCTTTGTCTGCACCGGCAAAAGTAGCACCAACACCGACACCACGGTTGTTACGCTCTAGTACGAAGAACTCATGGTCGTTGATCGCTACCAAGGCCGATGTGCCCTGTCCTTGACCGGAACGCTTCATTTGGTAGGCATATTGAGCCACCGCTTCGCCAGTAGCCGTATCGAATTTTACAATCCGACTCACCGAACCGTTGCCGGCACCTTCGTCCAACATTGCACTTTGCAACATTGCAAACGCAAATTTGCCGTCAGGACTGATCGCCAGGCCTTCGAAGCCGCGATTGGTGCGTTTGCCGGCAGTATTCGGTTCTGGATCGCCGCCCGCATAGTTTGGAACATTAGTTGTACCGTTGCGCGGCACCAGATTGGTTGGAGTCGTATAGGTTTTCACTACCGCGCCAGTATTGTGATCGATCTCATACAGCGATGGACCGTATTCGTCGGACACCAGCAAGTTACCGTTTTTGGGGTGGATCACAACGCCTTCAGGGTCAAAGGCATTACCCAAATTACTGGTAGGGTTTGGCGCAATACCGTTCAGCGCGGAACCGCCTTTACTAAATTTCAGGGTTTGGGCGATTTGGAAATTAGAAATCGCGCCGGTAACGCTATTAATGTCCAGGGTAAAGCGCTGTACCCGTGTTTCATAATTCAACAAACCACCACCCGGGCCTCTATCCGACAAGCCCCACCACTCGTTACGGTTGGTATCGTAATAAATATCCGAAAAAAAGCCGACGCGGCGATCGAACGAATTGGCAAGATTGCTGGATAAATCCAGGGTATCGCCGGAAATAGCCAGGCCGTTGACGAAAGTTGGAGTAGCTAAGGCAGTATCGGCCAACAGCAAGCCGGCCAGTAAAAATGTTGGTTTTAAACGCATATCGAATACCTGATTTGACGGAGTTTTGTGACGAGAGTCTCAAATTTTATCCGGCATTCATTACATAGACATGACAACCACCGAGCGGCAAAAGCCTAAAGGAAATGATCTACTGAAAGGAATGACGAGTTTGCAGAAGCTTCCCGGCAACAACCGAAAAGCCTCTGCTTTCAACTCAGCGTTTGAATTGCCCAACCAATTGATTCAACTGCGCGGCCAATTTCACCAATTCGTTACTAGCGGCATTGGTTTGCGCGGCATCCTGGGCGGTGCGCTCGGTGAGTTGGCCGATATTGGTGATACTTTGCCCCACGTGCTGGGCAACCCGGCTTTGATTGTCAGCTGCTTGCGACATGCGCGAGTTCAATTGGCGAATCTGCGTCACCCGTTCGGCAATCGCGCTTAAACCCTGATCGGCGCTTTGCACTTGTTCGCGGCGCTGCTCGGCGCTGTTTTTGGCGTTGTTCATCACCGTCACCGCGTCTTTGGCTTCGCGTTGTAATTGATCGATGATGCTTTGAATTTCTTCGGTGGCCTTATGCGAACGCGTCGCCAAGGTGCGGACTTCGTCTGCTACTACCGCAAACCCGCGGCCCTGCTCGCCGGCCCTGGCAGCTTCGATAGCGGCATTCAAGGCCAACAGATTGGTTTGCTCGGCCAGGCCTTTAATCACATCCAACACCGCGCCGACACCATTACTTTTTTGATCCAGACGTTTGATCACTTCTGCGGCTCGGTCGATTTCATTCACCAGTTCGTTGATACCGTTGATGGCATTTTTGGTCGTTGCCGCGCCTTGCGCGGCCTCCTGATCGGCTTCCACGGAAGCTTGCGCCGCACCGGTCGCCCCGCCGCGCACGTCTTGCACAGAGTTCTCCAGTTCGTGAATCGCTTGAATCACCGTCTCGGTTTCACTCCGTTGTTGCGTGGCCGCTTGCGAAGTTTGCCGGGCCACACCGGATATTTGGTTGGTCGCCGCAGCCAATTGCTGACTTACCGACGATACCTGCCCCAAGCTACCGGCAAAATTTGCCAGCATGGTATTGAACGATTCGCTGACCTGGCCGATCTCGTCGCCGGAATCGACTTGCAACCGTTGTCGTAAATCCGACTGTCCGGCGATGGCGTTAACTGTGTCGCGCATAGCCACTAATGGATTAACCACAATCTTGCGCATCAGCATGTTGACCAGCAAGAGGCCGCCGGCAAACATCACCAAGGAGATAGCCGAAGCAATCACCAAATCGCGATTAATCTGCGCATCGAGATTTGCCAGTGAAAAACTCACCCGCACCGCTCCCAACACTGTCCCCTCGCTCACCGCGTGACAAGTCAGACAGTTGGTGCCGCGAAAATTGGCGCTAGCCTTAACCGGCTCCAGCACGGTGATCAGGCGTCCGTTTTTGTCGTTACCCGGTTGAATGATGCTTTCACCGGCCAGCGCGCGATCATCCAAATTATCAACGGGTCTTTGCTCGGATTTACCGGGACCGTAAAAATCGGTAATTTGCTTGCCACGAATTAACCGCACTTCCGTGACATTGGTATGCGAAAGGGCTTTATCGCGCAATACTTCACCCTGCGCCATCGCGCCGGTCAACATCAGCGTGTTCACCCCGTCGAAATAACTATTGGCAATATCCCGGGCTTTATCGGTCGCCAGCGTTTGTATCATGTCTTTTTGCCTTTCCGCCATAAATAGCGTGCTGACAAACATCAGCAACAAAAATACACTGGCTATGCTTAGCAATATTTTGGATTGGATTGTGGAGTTCTTGTTCATGAGATCGGCCAATGTATTGGAATGTGTGGTTATACACCTTGGGTTGTCGGCAGCTCCTGGAAAATCTATATGTAATCCTAAGCTTACCCTTGTAATCCATGTATCAAGCATAGAACAAATCCTTAGCGCACGAGCCATATATAGCAATCAGGCTAACAAGCGGTTATCCTGAATAGTGACGCCGCTCACGAATACGACTACTTTTGCAAATTGGCGCGTAACCCAGCGCATTTGCCGCTTCACGCAGAAGATCTGGCCGTGACCTGAAAAGCTTGCTTGATAACCCAAATAACCCACCGTTTGCCCAGCCTTGGAGAGTTGCCGTGGACGATTTTTTCGGTTTTATCGCTTTTGTCCTGATTTTGGTGCCCATCGTAATAATCGCGATGTTGACCGTTTTAATGGGCCGCCAAAAACGTAACCAGGATGACATTAATCAGACCCTGCGGAAGATAGAAGCGGCACTACGCGAAGACCGCAAACTGCTGCGTGAGCTGGCAAACGCGCAAGTAGTGCCTACTCACGAAACACCGCCGCAACCGGCTTTATTCGAAGTGCAAACACCGGCAACGGAACAGGTGCTATTCGATATTACCCCCAGCCAACTCCCTGCCGAACCGGTTCTGCAAACGCCCGAAATAGCGCCAAACCCTATTGCGGAGCCACCCCAGGAAAATCCCTGGAGTCAAAACACCTGGCAGCCCGCCGAACCCAGCCGTTTCGAACTGGCGGCACAGAAAATCCTGAAAGAAATCTGGAACTGGATCATCGTCGGCGAAGGCCATCGGCCCGAAGGCGTGGCGATGGAATACGCGGTCGCCAGCAATTGGTTGCTACGTATCGGCGTATTGATTTTAGTGACCGGTATCGGCTTTTTCCTGAAATATTCCATCGACAACGGCATGCTGGGCGAACAGGCGCGGGTTGCGCTATCGGTGCTAGCGGGCGTCGGCATGATCGTCGGCGGCGTGCGCCTGGTCGGCGGCAACTACCATTTGTTCAGCCAGGGCTTGCTGGGCGGCGGCATCGCAGTGTTGTATTTCAGCGTGTTTGCCGCGCACAGTTTTTATCATCTGCTAGACGTCTACCCGACCTTTGCCTTGATGATACTGGTTACCGCTTGCGCCGCGTTTTTGGCTATCAAGCTGGATTCCATGTTGGTGGCCATCTTTGCGATCATCGGCGGCTATTGCACGCCGATTATGCTGTCCACCGGCCAGGTGAATTTCCCTGGTTTGTTCAGTTACATGCTGCTGCTGGGCACGGGCATCCTGGCGATCAACTGGTACAAGCAATGGCATTTATTAAATTTCCTGAGCTTTTTCTTTAATTACCTGTTGTTCTTCGGCTCGATGCAGAATTATCAGGTCGAGTATTTCTGGCAGGTCTTGCCGTTCTTGACCGGCTTTTTTGTGCTGTATTCCACCACTGTGTTTTTGTTCTGCCTGGTCAATCAAACCAAATCGACCCTGCTGGATTTAATTGGCCTGATCGTCAATGCCGCCATCTTCTTCGGCACCGCCTACCATCTGATCGACGACGCCTACGGACAAATCTGGACCGCCTTGCTGACCGTGGCATTGGCGGCGTTTTATGTCGGCCATGTCTATTATTGCCTCGCGCGGAAGGTGGTGGATAAGGAACTATTGATCAGCTTCATTGGCTTGGCGGCATTTTTTGTGACCATAACCCTGCCCTTGCTGCTGTCTAATCAATGGATTACCGTCAGTTGGTCGCTGCAAGCCTTGGTAATGCTGTGGATGGCGGGCAAATTGCGCAGCGCGTTTTTACAACAAGTGGCATATCTACTGTATGCGTTGGTGCTGGTGCGTTTTTGTTTCATCGACTTGCCCGGCCAATACGGCATGCAAATGGATAGCCAGCAATCGTTCGGCGCCTTCTTGCTGGGCTTGTTGGAACGGGTAATCAGCTTCGGCATACCCATCCTGTCGTTGGCCTTGGCCTACACGCTAATCGAAAAACCGGCACCAGCTTCACCATTAGCCTGCGATGCCGGCAACGATGTGCCGCTGTGGCTGAAAGACAATCTGCTGTTGCAAATCATCCTGCTGGTCGGCGGCGGATTGTTGTTTGTGGTACTGCAACTGGAGTTGTTCCGCAGTTTTGCCTATCTGTATCCACCCTTGCAATTGCCGGTATTGACGTTGGTCTGGCTGGCCATGTGCTGGCTATTGTTGACCCGTTACGTGGCCGGTACGGGCGATTGGCTGCTACAAGCGCTTCGGCTGTTCCTGATCGGCGTGTTCCTGAAGATGCTGTTGTTCGATCTGCCGTCCTGGGACTTGACGCTGGGGCATATCGGCGTCGGCGACAGCGTCTGGACCTTGCGCTACGGCGGCGGCTATTCCTTCGAATTGGCCTTGATGCGTTTGTTGGACTTCGCGGCGACCATAGCCTTTTTGCTGTTCGCCTTACGCCGTCTGTCGAACAGCGGAACCGATACCGGCAATATCCGCCAATGGCTGGGTGGCGCGGCGCTGGTCTTGTTATTTACCTTTTTAAGTCTGGAAATTAACTCACTCTTGTATCAATATGTGCCGGGTTTGCGTTCCGGCGGTGTATCAATCTTATGGTCGATATTTGCGTTGACGCTGGTGTTCAACGGCATCAAGCGGCAAATCTCCAGTCTGCGCCTGGTCGGTCTGGCGCTGTTTGCCTTGGTGGCCTGGAAGGTGTTTTTCATCGACCTGGCGCGGCTGGAACAAATTTACCGAATCGTCGCCTTTATCGTGCTGGGCATGCTGGCGCTGGGCGGCGCGTTTTTTTACATGCGTTATCAACAAACTTTTATCGGCAATGCCGAAAACAAAACATGATCATGATCGCCAAATTTGCAGTGTTATGCTGCCTGTTTTTGACCCAGGCTTGGGCCAACGAAGCGCCGGCCTTCCGGTACAGCCGACCAGTACTGGCCCAAGATAACGGGCAACAAAGCCTGCTGGCCGTTCCGCTGGACAGCGCGGTGTATGCCAACACCGCCGCCGACTTTCGCGACTTGCGCCTGATCGATCAAAACGGCGTCGAAACGCCTTATTTGCTGCAAAAAATCGCCAGCAGGAAGACGGTCAGTAAGCGCGTGGCCAGCACCAGCAAGACCATCGATTTGCAAAAATTCGGCGACGAGGACGAAGGCTTCGTCGTTACCGTACAACTGGACAAAAACGCCGCCAACGCCGACGGCCTAAGCCTAGTCACCAACCAGCATGATTTCGAATACGCCTTGCAGATTCACGGTTCCAACGACGGCCAAAACTGGCAATTGCTGGTCGAGAGAGCGCAGATTTACGATTATTCGCGTTATATGACTGTTGGAAACCGCGACGTCGAGTTGCCGGCGAATAGCTTCCGGCAATTTAAAATCGTCGTTGCCAAAGCCAGCCAAACCCGGGTTGCCGAACTCTTGGAACTGACCCGCACCGTGCGCGGTGGCGAAGAATTGCAACGCCAGGAAACCACGCAACAAATCAAAGAACCTCTACATGTCGAGCGCATCGAGCTCTGGCACAACGTGGGCGAAACCGTGGCCGACACCGATCAGCAATTTGATTACCCGGCCAGTTTTAAAATCAAACTCGATACCGAGCAAAAAGCCACTTTCATCGACGTCGACACGCTGCGGCAACCGCTGAACGGTTTGAAGCTGCAAATCATGACTCCAAACTTCAGCCGCCAAGCCGAAGTGCAAATCCCGCTGACGCAAGGCTTGGAAACCCAAATGCGCACCATCGGCACCGGCTCTTTGGAAGCCTTGCATTATCAAGACATCAACCGCGAGCAAACCAGCATCGGCTTTCCGGAACAACGGCAATCACGCTACCGCATTGTTATTCGTGACCAGGACAACCCGGAACTGCATATCAACACCGTCGCCGGCACCGGTCCCGGCTACCAATTGCTGTTCTTGCCGCAAACCGGCCTGAGCTATCAAATCCAATACGGCTCCGAAACCGCCGAAGCCCCACGCTACGACACGGTACCGATCCAGGAGTTGTTGCGGCGAGGTTACCGCAGCAACGCGGCCGGATTGGGGCCGGAAACTGAGATCTCCTCTGCCGACAAGCATTTTAATTTCGGTCAATTGCTGAACAGCCGCTGGTTTCTGGGTGTCGCCATCGTACTGATGGTTATCGCGTTGGCTTGGAGTTTATTTCGCGTCGGCAAGCGGGTTGCCAATCTGTCTGATTCGACTGAGCGCCAATAATATCAGCCGTCACAGCCTTTGCCAGTTTTCAGATTTACGATGCCCTAAGCCTGGTTTGGCCGATTGCAGAGGCTTCGATTTACATGGCGATAATTAAGCAAGGGCTCATAACGGTAGAGTCGAGATGTGGCGCGGTAGCATTAGATTTGGCTTGCTGTTGCCGTCCCTTTCGTTTGACGGTGTCCTAATAGCCTTGCCTTAACCCCGTTTCCACACCCCGCTCATCGAACCGGACTGGCAGATTTCCCGCATCCGGCTCTCGGACAAAATATCACGCGTTCGCCCACGGTTCGTCACACCCCAAGCGGCTTAAGCGCACCAAACCTAGCGTCTGGTAGAGGTACGGAAGTGGATAGCCTCCGCCTGCTCGCTTTCTCACCTTATACTTGTTGCGTAACCACCGACGCAACCGCGCTGCCGTGTAATTATCCAGCGCACGATAGGCGCGATTGAAGGTTCCTACCTTAAAATAGTTTGCCCAACCGCGTAGCATGCGATTCAATTTATAGATCAGCAACGTGGTGTCATGCCACGCCATTGAATAGGCCGTCAAGGCATGGATCTTTTCGACCATGCGCCTGATGCTTTTCTTCGATGGCCGGAAGCCCAAATAGACCTTACCGTTTTGCGGCCGATACTGCAGGCCAAATGTGTAACCCAGAAAGTCGAACTCATCTTCCAACACATTACAGACTCGCGTTTTATCCTCGTTTACCGTCAGCTTGATTTGCCCCATGACCTTGCGCATCCATTGCAATGCTTCTTCGGCTTTACCTCGTCGGCACAAGATCACTAGGTCATCGGCATAGGTGACAATCCGACTGCCGAGCCGCTGTTCCAGGCCCAGTTTCTTCCACGCCAGCACAAACCGTCGCATGTACAAATTCGACAGCAGCGGTGAGATAGGCGATCCCTGTGGAATACCACACCGATGATCTTTGGCCTCGGTTGTGCGCTTCGTCCGTCCTCGCTTATCGGTTTCCTCTACCGGACATTCCAGCCACATCGTGATCAGATGCAGCACACGCCGATCCACAATCCGGCGTGCTACCGACTTGAGTAGCTCGGCATGGGGTATTGTCCCAAAGTAATCTGCAAGGTCGGCATCGACGACATCCGGGTGACCGTGATAGAGATGATCCTTCACCTCGATCACCGCCTGTTGAGCATTGCGGCCCGAACGGTAAGCATACTGCTCGTCCGGCAGATCGGCTTCGAAGATCGGTTCTATTACCAGCATGGCTGCCGTCATACAGACCCGGTCTCGTAGCGTCGATAGACCTAGCGGCCTCAGTTTGCCATTCGGCTTGGGGATGTAGACTCGTCTGATGGGATCTGGTCGATAAGTTTCCTCTCTGAGCGCAAGCGCCAGTTCACCAAGCCACCGCTCCACGCCATACGCTTCTATATCCGCAAAGCTCTGACCATCCACACCCGGTGCACCCTTGTTGGCGCGGCAGCAGGCATAGGCATGCGCCAAGATGTCTTCTCGGTATAGCTTGTCGTACAGCGCATAGAAGCGATAGTCAGTTTCAGCCTTCGCTTTTGCGTGTAACGCCATCTGTAGTTTCTGAACGCTTAACGGAGTTGATAGGTTGCCCAATCTCCTGTCCTTTTCCACTTATTGCGTTGATTTTGAACTAAGGCACCTTCCCTCCACCAGCATTACCCGGCTTCCTCGGTACTACAAGCCTCTCCGCCACCCTGCAGCGCCCGGCCTGTCCCTCACGGGCATCCGGTTGGTCATCGCTGGCCACGCCACAGGGCTTCCCGTGTTGCGTGCGCTTACCTTGTGTACATGCTGTCACCACTGCCCCGGCGCAGCGACTGGAAATACTCTTCGCTCGATTTCCCAGCCGTATCAGCCTTCCCCGAAAGGGTTGTCGGGTCGGCCTGCGCATCGACCTTTTCGAGGCTTGCTCGGTGTTCACTCACATTACGGCCTGCACACTCGCTGAATCGCCTAAAGCGATCTCTTTACATCGGAGGCTCCAGCCACTTCGTTACCTCCATGACTGCTCCGATTGCTTCCGGCCGGAGCGATTTAGCCGGGTGGGTCTCTCACCCACTGGTAAAGCGCCGCCTTTGCACGGCGCACACCCAAACCGGCCTGTCGCGCTTCTACAAACCGGCCATTCAGCCAATCCAGATTCTGCGAACTAGGGATCTACAAAGCCGCCATTGGCGATCTCACCCCAACGCTAATAGTGGCTACGCTTCGGATTTAGTACCGCAGTGGAATGGATAGCCTCCTGATAGTGTTTAGCCTAATATGATTGATTGCGAGACATCCACCGGCCCTGCGTTGCCTCGATTCAGCGTGAAAGGAATCAAGGGCGTCTGCCATTCCATCCTCCGCCCGAAATGGGCGAAAGAGACCATTGAGGTTCCTATCGTCTGAAGGTGGCCGTGACGGTTTTGGCATCGTCCATCGTAATCGTGCAGATTGCACGACGACCGGTACAGGCACCGCTCCAGCCGACGAATTTCGCCCACCAGTTGGCGGTGGCACGGAGAGTGACCCGAGTGCCGGTATCAAACGTTTCTTCGCAATCGGAGCCGCAGTTAATCCCGGCGGGCCGGCTAGTCACATGACCGCGCCCGCTCACCATCACCGAAAGCTTCGGCGCAGGCGCAACCGTCGACTCGGCACCCCAGTTGGCGTCGAATGCATTGCCTGAGGTCGTCAGAGAGACCGCTGCTCCGGTAATCGCCAACGGCGTTACTGCTTGCCGTGCGATTGTGATCGGAGTGATCGGGAGCGTTGCAGGTGCGGGCATGGTGAACAGGTCGTATCCAGCACCCGCTGCTCGCTGAAATAGAATCTGCGTGCCATCGGGCGACCACGAGGGGAATAGGTCATTGACGGTGTCATCGGCGGAGAGATTCGTGGCCGCGCTCCCATCGGGGTTCACGGCCCAGAGCTGCCAGGGGCCGCAACACGCGGAGACCTGCGCTTGGCTCATGAACACGACCTTGCTACCATCCGGTGACCAGGCCGGAGCTCGATCCTCCTCAAGGAACATGGCCCGATCGCTTCCAGGTTCACCTGCGGACACCACTACTTCGCCGCTTCCATCAACGTTGGCAACCACAATCTCGTGCTGGGATCCCTGGACCGGTTCACCGGTGCTCGGATCCGGATAGGTCTCGGGGCGCACGTCGACGAACGCGATCTTCGATCCGTCCGGAGACCACACCGGTTCCATCGTTGCATGCTCGGTCACGACCGTCTCAGCGAGGGTGCCAAGGTCTACTATGACGACAGCTGCGGCAAGGCCCTCCCGCTCCTTCATCACGGCGATTTGGGAGCCGTCAGGTCCCCACGACGGATCGAGTGCACCGCTGACAATCGCCGTCTTCCCCGAGCCGTCGGCGTTCATCACCGACAACGTGCGGGTAAACGAGTCCGAGATGAAGGCTATTCGGGAACCGTCGGGCGACCACACCGGGCTAAACTCGTCGATGTCAGTCGTGTCCGTGAGGTTTACGGCACCCGTGCCGTCCGGGTTCATTACCCAGATGTCCTGCTGCTCGGTCGGTCCGAACGGAATCGTGCTCGGCCCCCGCGCGACGTAGGCGATCTGACCGTTAGGCGCAATCGCCGCCAGCGCCGAAGCAGTGGTCAAGGCCAGGGGTACGATAACGCCTGCCGTAAGCGTGGCCACGACGGATATTCTAGATCTACGAGACATGTTTGCTTCTCTCCACTCAGTTAACTTAATTATTATGAATACACCCGTATATCGCCTGACGAAGGACAAAGGTTCAATCGGGAGTATTAAAAATGTTTCCCGATAACCCGCGTAGGATAGGTTGGGCAATAGCGGAAATCCATAGCGAGCTTTTCCAAGCTCCAGCAGATAGATCAAGACGGAAGGTTAGAAATTGTCCCGGCAGGAAAGACGGAAGCGGTTTTCCATGCTCAGGCTTTAGGTAAAACGAGCAAATAGACCCGCCAGTATTCTCGACGACCTTGCGGTCAACCCTGAATGCATGAAACTCCAAACGTTCAGTTGAGTTACCCATTCTCAATGTTATTGAATTTATCTTCTGCAATATTGGGATTTGGATCATCCCCATAAGTTGGCAAGGTTTGGTAGTTTTTCCAATGACGCCAGTAGACAATACTCAGATAAATCGCCAGTTATAACAAAATGCCGGATACAATCCAGAACAACAAAGTAAGAGATGTCATGGAACTATTCATTTAGTAAACGCTAGGCGATTGTTTAGCGCCATTCACATTACTTACTTGATTCAGCTTTGCACCTTCGATCAATTGCCCAAAACTAATGCCGCCGTCACCTGCCGGTATTTCAGCATGAAGATAAACCTCAAAGCCCTGCTCGTTCAGGAACATCATCGCCTGTTCCGTCAGCAGGCGATTTTGAAACACGCCACCCGACAGGCCAATCCGATTAATGTCATGTTTATTGCGCAGGGCTGTTGCCTGATCGGCAATAGCGCCGGCGAGACTGGCATGAAAAATCGATGCCCGTTCGGCGCGGCTGATGTGTTTATCCATCAACAGCGGCAACAATGGTCCCCAATCGCTGATCACTAGATTGGCATCGCTCTGAATCAGCGGCAAGGAAATACGTGCCGAATTCGCATGGCTTAATGCCTCCAGTTGCATAGCGGCATGTCCTTCATAGCTAGAATGGTGAGCGATACCGATCAATGACGCTGCTGCGTCGAACAAGCGTCCCGCCGAACTGGAAAGCGGGCAGTTCAGTTTGCGCCGCCAAATCTGCGCTAACAATTCAGCATCTTCAGGACAGTCGGGCCAATTCAAATTCTGTTCCAGACACAGCGACATTGCTACGCGCCAAGGTTCTCGAGCGGCTTTATCGCCGCCAAGCAAATTAAATGGTCGTAGCGAACCTACGCGTCGCCAAGCGCCCGGGCAGCCCAATAATGTTTCGCCACCCCAAATCGTGCCATCTTCACCATATCCGGTGCCATCCCAGGTAAACACCAGCATATTTTCCATCAACCCGTTTTCGCCCGCCAAGGCCGAGGCATGGGCGTGGTGGTGATACACCAGCAAGATCGGTAGCGGCTGTTTTCCGGCCCAGAGTTTGGAATGGTAAGCAGGATGCGCGTCGCAGACAATCAGTTCCGGTATGACATCGTACAGTCGCTGCAAATCGGCAATCACCCGCTCAAACACCTCGGCACTGCGTAACGAGCCCAGATCGCCGATATGTGGGGAAATCACGACGCGATTGGCAAATCCCAAGGCCATAGTATTTTTTAGGTCGGCGCCCAGGGCCAGCATGGGTTTGTGGAACTGAAATGGCAAAGTTCTTTCCACAGGCGCAATGCCTCGTCCCAAACGGATCGCCCGAGTTTTACCTGCAACCCGGCGAAACACCGAATCATCGGCCGGTCGGCGAATGGGCCGGTTATGATGCAAAAAAGCGTCCGCAACCTTGCTTAAGCGCGCCTCCACTTCGTCGTTTTCAGTCAATACCGGTTCGCCGCTTAAATTGGCGGAAGTTGCCACTAACGGTGCGCCAAAGCCGTCCGCTAACAAGTGATGCAGCGGGCTGTAGGGCAACATCAACCCCACCTCGGCCAAACCAGGAGCAATGTTATCCGCCAGGATGGAGCCGGTTTTTTTTCTGACCAGGACGATGGGACGTTGGGGAGAACGTAACAAATTCTTTTCGGTCTCCTCCAGATCGGCAACTTGATGGGCATATTCTAGGCCGTCATCACCCCGCCAAGGTATCAAGACTGCGAGAGGCTTATCCGGGCGCGGCTTTCGTTGCCTCAACGTCATCACAGTAGTCGGATTTGTCGTATCACACATCAGGTGATAACCGCCAACGCCTTTCACGGCAATGATCATGCCTTGCCTAAAGCCGGCGATACATGCAGCCAGTGCGGCTTCGTTGTCGACGACATCCGGATGGCCCGGATTACGGAAGGTCAAATGCGGCCCGCATTCGGCGCACGCCAAAGGTTGCGCATGATAGCGTCGGTCGCCTGGATTGCTGTATTCGGCATGGCAAGCAGCGCAAAGCTCGAAATCCGCCATGGCCGTATTGGGACGATCATAAGGCAAGGAATCTATCAGCGTGTAGCGTGGGCCGCACTGGGTACAGTTAATGAAGGGATAGCGGTAACGGCGTTCGGTGGGATTCTGCATTTCGGCCAGACAATCGTCGCAGACGAAATAATCGGGCGGAATATGATTGTCGGCAACCTCTCCGGCTTCACTGTGCTGAATGACAAAATCAACCAGTCCGCAGCAATCGACTGCCTGAATTTGTAGTGGTTCCGGTTGGGCTAACGGTGGTGCCCGATTAATCAAAGCATGCTGAAAAGACGCAAGTGCTACTTGATTACCTTCAACCTGTATTTCCACCTGACCACTGCGATTGCGCACCCAGCCCGACAGTCCGTATTCTTTGGCTATTCGACTGACAAAGGGACGAAAACCCACGCCCTGCACGCGACCGGTAACAACGATATGTAAGGCTAGAATCTTAGTCAACGAGACGAGTTAAATTCAAGCAATAACGACCGTTTCAGCCAGTTCTTTGCGCATGCCGCTGGCCCACCAGATACGACAGGCGCCTTCATCGGACACCATGCAAGGGCCAACCGGTGTGCGCGGCGTGCAAGCCGATCCATAGATGCGGCATTCCACCGGCCTGATTTTGCCCATCACCACCCGCGCACAATCGCATCCGGGCGGCATTTCTCCGGCACGATGACTGGCGTTATCCGTGGCTTCCGGAAATTTTAAACGGGCATTGTGCGCGGCAAATTCGGCTTTTAATTCAAAGCCGGAGCGGGGAATGATACCAATCCCGCGCCATGGCGCATCAATCACATCCAGGGTTTTGGCAAGCAATCGGCGGGCAGCCTGGTTCCCATGTGCTTTAACCACTTGCGGATAACAATTGTCCAGAAATGGTCGTTGCTCGATTAATTGTCTCAGTACGGAATAAGTCGCTGCCAGCAGACTCTCCGGCGAGAAGCCGGCGATGGCGGTGGGAATATGATGCTGCTCGACTACAAACTGCCATTCTTCCGGGCCCATCACGGTCGAAACATGACCGGGCGCAATCAAGGCATCGAAACCGGGTTGTTCGGACTCCAATAGTAAGGCCACTGCCGGCCAAGTCAGTCTGCCGCTCATCAACAGCAACAGATTATCCGGTATGCCCTCCGCAACCATCCCCGCCACCGGGGCACAGGTGGTTTCAAAGCCCGCCGCAAAAAATACGACCGTTTTTTGCGGCTCAGTTAAAGCAATTCGTACCACTTCCAGTGGCGATGCGACGGGTCTAACATCGGCGCCTGCCGCTTTGGCCTGTTCCAAGGAGCGGATGGCCGATTTAGGTACATTTACCGGCACTCTCAACATATCACCGAAGCTAACCAGAACAATGTCTTCGTGCAAAGCCAGTTGAATGGCTAGGTAAATATCCTGCTCAGGACACACGCACACCGGACAACCGGGCCCTGGAATAAGCTCGATATTACCGGGCAAGGCTTTACGTAAACCAGCCATGGATATAGAGCGTTCGTGCCCACCGCAGACATTCATCAAGCGTACTTTGTCGGGAAGCGGCAGATCGCGAATTTTCGCCAGCCACGCTTGGGCGGTATGCATCAGCCGACCTGCTTGATGGGACGAAAATGTGTTTCGGGGTTTTGTATATGAAGACTATTGCCGTCCGGCTGGATTTGCGGTCTTAGGGTTTGTTGCCGTTGTATACGGGCTTTATGATCGCCCACCTCTTGTTCCAACCATTGCAACCAGCCTGCTAGCCCTTCACCTGAGCGACTGGACAGTGTCAGCACGGGGGAGTGACTGGCCAGTTGACGTTGGCAGCGTTCGGCTTTTTCTGTGGAGAAATCGTCAAGATAGGGCAATAAATCGGTCTTGGTAATCAACATCAGATCCGCAGCACGAAACATCACGGGATATTTGGCGGGTTTGTCGTCGCCTTCCGTGACTGATAATAAAGTTATGTTGCGGTGATGTCCCAAGTCAAAGCTGGCGGGGCAAACCAGATTGCCGACGTTTTCGATAAACAGCAAATCAATTTTTGCCAAATCGAGATGTTCCAAGGCATGCTGGATTAAATGCGCGTCCAGATGGCAGGCGGTACCGGTGGTGATTTGGTAGGCGGGTACGCCCTGGGCGCGGATGCGCTCGGCGTCGTTTTCCGTTTCCAGATCGCCTTCTATCACTGCGATGCTGATTTTGTCCTTTAGTTGGCGAATCGTCGCCTCCAGCAACGCGGTCTTACCCGAACCTGGCGAAGACATCAGATTGATTGCCAATACACCGTTGGCATCGAATTTGGCCCGATTTAATTCCGCTTGTTCATCATTGTGCTTGAGCAGATTGCTGAGCACGGAAACAGCGGTGACCAATTTTTGGGGCGGTGCAGTAAACAACAAATGCCGGTTGCCGGATGTCACATTACAACCACAGGTATTACACATGATCTAACTCCGTACTATCAAAGTGCGTTAATTCAATCGGGATTTTCAAGTTCCACGCGCGCTAAGATCAGCTCGTCGCCACTCAGCAATTTCGTGTCGCAACTTCCGCAGCTTGCACAAATCAGTTGATTGACACACGCTGCCGATTCCGTTCCACACACATTGCAAAGTACGCAGACTGGCTGCTCTTCGGTTACCAGTTCGGCGTCTTCCGCCAGGGTGCCGGCGCGGCTAATAGTAAAAGCACTTTCCAGCAGCCGGGCCTCAATACCCGATAATGGGCCTATTCGTACAACAATCCGCACCACTTTTTCAGCCTGATGCTCCTTGGCAAGAGCGGTCACTTGATTCATCAAGTCCTCGCACAAGGAAAGTTCATGCATCAACATCCTCTTCGGCTATCTGGTCGAGCAGTTCCCAGGTCGAAAACGCTTCTTCGGCTGTTATTTTTTGGATCGCATAGCCGACATGGATCAGAACATGGTCGTCAATTTGCACCGATTCATCTTGTAACAGAAACAAACTTACTTCGCGTTCCACACCTCTGGCTGCACAACGCGCCATATATCCGTCAATCTGGGTGATTTGCATCGGAATGGCTAAACACATATCGATTTGTCCTGGCGTTTGGGCCTAAATAGCTAAGGTGTGAGTAGCATGGTACTGGCGGCTATCAATGTAAAGCCTAATAGTCGCTGAATGATCCGGTATTGACTTGAGTCACGCGCCAAGCCGATGCCAAGACCATGCAGTAACGACGTTGCCAGGACGAAACCGATACCATACAAAATAGGCGAAGCCGTATGTGGCAATTCCAGGCCATGAGCAACGCCATGGAATAGCGCAAAAAATCCAACAGTACCTGTTACGGCAAGCATCGATAATCGGACCGAACCAGCAATAATCAAACCCAAGACCAATACCGAGCTGGCAATGACCGGCTCCACCATAGGCAAGGATAAACCCAGCAAACCCAAGCTCGAACCCAAAACCATGGTGCCGAGAAAGGCTAAAGGTACCTGCCAAACCGCTTTGCCACCCAATTGACCCGCCCAAATGCCGACCGCAATCATGGCCAGTAGGTGATCCACACCGACAAAGGGATGGGCTAAACCTGAAATGAGGCCTGTACCTTCGGCGCCCAGGGTATGTGCTTCAGCGACAGGCCAGATACCAACAAAACAAAGCAAACCAAGCAAAGGCCAAAACATTTTAGTGTTCATAACTATTACCTCAGCGTAGTTGAAACGTTGACTTTGATTAGCTCTTCGCCATTGGGGTCGGTCACATGCACTGCACAACCGATGCAAGGATCAAAGCTATGGATAGTCCGCAATATCTCCAGGGGCTGAGTGGGTATAGCCAAGGTATGACCTTCCAAAGATTTCTCATAAGGCCCGGGGATATCTTTGCTGCGATCATTTGGGAACTGTGGGTTCGGACTTCTCGGCCCGGCGTTCCACTGACTGGCAACGATGCACTGATAGTTTTTGATTTTGCCGTTTTCGATGGATAACCAATGACCTAACGCGCCGCGAGGAGCTTCAGTGAAACCAACACCAGTCAGGGTAACACCATTATTCCAGGTGGATGTATCTGTCCATTTAAACGCACCGCTCAATGCGGAGCTTTGCGATATAGTGTCGGCATCCGAGACAAAAGTTGCCAAATTGTTGCGAAAATTGGGTTTTGCAGGATCAATGTTGACTAAAAGCCGTTCATGCCAGCGTGACATGGCATCGGCTATCACACTAGTCTCAATGGTGCGCGCTGCGATCCTACCCAAAGTAGAATCAATATCATCTAAAGAAAGCTTTAGCTGATTGACCCAAATCGAATCAACCAATGCCTTTGTCCTGAGGTGCGCAGCACGAACGGTGGCGTCCTGATTCGCAGGTGCTGCTCCAGAAGCTAAAGCATACATCATGACGACATGCGCCAATGGCCCCACTTCCATTGGTTTGTCATACCAACGAGGTGACTTGATCCACGAATAACCGACATTTCGATTTAAGGTGTAATTGGCACCGGGTTTTGGGCCACCTCGATTCGTATAGTTTGGGTTGGTTTGACCTTTACTAGGATGAAGTCCGGCATTGTTACCATTGGTTACATTGAGATAGCTATACCAGGAATGGGCCACGTACTCCTGAATCTCGCCGGTATTGTCCATGTCCAGCGGTTGGACGATCATGTCGCCATCGATGACGCCTTGCGGAATCAGGAAGTTCAATGGATCTCGGATGCCGGTTTCCGGGAATTCGCCATAACACAGATATTTCCAGCCTGTGCCACCGCGTTGCTCCCAACCTTTATAATAACTTGATGTACCAGGTATGCCATTGGACTTATAAAAGCCCGCAATCAGCACAGTGTCTGGCACATACACGTTATCGACAAAATCCTTCATCTTGGCGATTAGGGCGGTGACTTTCGCCATATTGAGTTTGTTGATCGAGGTCCCGCCCCTATCTTCACTCGCTTGTTGGCTGTAATTAGCACTGACCGCACAAGGTACGCCGCCAACCACCAAGTTGGGATGAGGATCTTTGCCGCCAAAGATGGTATGTAGTTTCACCACTTCACGCGCCCAGCCCAGTGCATCTAGGTAATGGGCAACGGCCAATAGGTTACCGGCCGGTGGCAGTTTGTAATCGGGATGTCCCCAGTAGCCATTGGCAAACAATCCTAGTTGTCCTCTATCCAGCAGATTTTTTAATTTCGCCTTTACCGCATTAAAGCTTGTCGTAAGTGTCGCCACGCTTTGATTGGCATAGTAGGTCGGATTATTCGATTTGGCTAAAGCGGCCGTGGCCGCCGAGTCGGCGCTCAAGGCAGACACGACGTCCACCCAGTCCAGCGCATGCAGATGATAAAAATGCATGACGTGGTCATGGATGTACTGCGCACCGATCATCAGGTTGCGGATCAATTCCGCATTCTCCGGCACTTTAATGCCCAAGGCGTCTTCCACCGCTCTGACCGAAGTCAACCCATGTACCACGGTACAGACACCGCAGATACGTTGTGAAATGTGGCAGGCATCGCGCGGATCGCGGCCTTGCATGATGACTTCAATCGCGCGCGCCATGGTGCTGCTGCTGAAGGCTTTGGTGACAGTTTTTCCATCCAGACCCAGCTCTGCCTCTATGCGCAGATGCCCCTCAATGCGGGTAACGGGGTCGATTACTATATTAGTAGCCATAAATATTCTCCGGTTTCCGCGATGTCATAATGCGGAATTGATAAAGCTGACTAATCGTCAACCATTGACTCATCAAGTGCTTTGTAAAAGCCAACCCCTTTGCCAGGAACTGCCATATCCCAAAATCCGGGTTCGGAACATCCGAGACAGCCATGACCGGCTTCCATGGGAAAGCCCGTGCGTTGATTCCACTTCAACTTTGAGCAAGCATTGTGCGTGACAGGGCCTTTACAACCCATTTTTAGTAAGCAATAGCCTTTGCGCGCGCCTTCATCGTCGAAACTGTTGACAAACAACCCATCTTCAAAAAACTCTTCCCGATAACATTCACCGTGTACTGTTTCGCTGTAAAACATTTTCGGCCGGAAATTCGAATCCAGTTCCGGCGCTTTTTTATTTAAAACCCAATACATCAGGGTGCCTGCAATCACCTCGGCAATCGGTGGGCATCCAGAGACATTGATCACTTTTTTGTTTGAGTAGGTGCTACCAAAGCTTTTTAGCGCCGCTTTGATAGATATTGCGCGAGTGGGACTAAGCCCGTTGATACCCTTGGCGGCAGGTAATCCTCCAAAACTGGCGCAAGTGCCTACCGAAACCACCAAGGCAGCATTTGTGGCGGCTTCTTTGAGCAACTGTAGGCCGGTTTTGCCTGACTGGATGAAGAAACCTGCGCCGGCTTTGTCATCGGGAATCGAGCCATCGACTACCAGGATGTAATTTTTCTTGGCAATGGCATCCGCTTTGGATTTTTCCGCCTGAGCACCGGATGGAGCCATCAGCGTTTCTGAATAATCCAGGGAAAGTGCGGTTAAAATGATGTTTTCGATGGAATCGGTTTTGTACTGGGTGTTTGGAAAAACATTTACCAGCGATTCAAGGCATCCGGTGCATTCCTGAAAAGACAAATACACCACAGACGTCACGGGAGCCAGCAGAGCGGCTTCGGCCAGTTTCGGCATCATCGATGCCGGTATCGCCATCATTGCTGACATGCCCATACAATACTTCATGAACGTTCGTCGGCTGACGCCATGGTTTGCCAATCGATCTCCCAGTGTTTCCAACACTGAACCCATATCAACAGGTGTGAGTTCCGATGACTCAGCCAACCGATTTTCTATTCGACTCCTGAGAGCCTTTTTAGATGCTTCTGACATGTTAATCCTCCTATCCGGGATTAATGTGCTGGAAAGGCCTACAACTTATTCAAGCCTTTCGCCGGTATATCATTTCAGTTGCACTTGAACCTGCCATGCCTCTGAAACATTGATTTTTGCTATTGTTCTGCCAATGTTTTTAAAAGATTGCCCAATGTGGATCGGCTTAATACAACATCGTCTTTATGACTTTTCAGGATTTCCGGGAAGAAACTGATTTCTATCTGTTCCGTATAAATGTCGTCGTCCTGATTGAAATGACTAACCCACCAGATCCCGCTAAAGGCTGTTTCCTGTATCTCAGAATGTCCAAAGCTTTGTATGCGGGCGCTGACTTCGCCGGTACCCAATTGGTTTTTGAGAAATTGATAACCCTCTTCACCCAGGCTTGGTAGCGCCCGCAGATCCAGCACGCCCGTTTCTCCTGTATCAAGCAAATTGCTCAGCATGTTGTGGATTTCATTGAGCAAGGTTTTGGCAAGTACCAAGTTGTCGACTGGCGTGCTATCAACAACCAAGATCGGGATGTTGGCGAAAGTGTTTACGCGTTCCATTTCTCAAGTAGCTCCACGGTAATACGGCAGGCTTTAGGGATAGCCATTTCGATAGCCGGTGTTGGCTCGGTACCCAACTCTAGCGATGCGGGTTGAATACCGATCAATGCCCGCTTGGCGGGTAATCGATCGGATAACAGAGCAATCGAGAGTAGATCGATAAGCGTCACATCATGCACGCTCGAATTTTTTTGTTGTCCCAAGAACTGATCCATCTCCTCATTGAGGAAGGTCCTGATAGCCCCTGGCTCGCCATCCAGTTGGGCGGCATCAATGACAATCAAATGATCCGCACTCTCGATTTCACCTATCAAAGAAAAACTGAGCGTGCCACCATCCAGAAAATCAACAAGGGGCAATTCGGGCTGGTCTGCTTTCAATCGTTGCACGACATAAACACCCACACCATCGTCCTGCATGATGGGATTACCTATGCCGAGCACCAGTGTTTTAGTGACCATTGTCCTATTTGCTCCCGTGGTTAAACTCATTATTGCAATCAAATATAAATTTAACCTTAAAAATAAATACCCAGTAATATACTAAGAATAAATATTTTTTCATCAACAATTTCTTTGGCTAAACATACTCGCCTTAAATTAATTTTTGATGAGGATATAATTAAATTTTATTAAATACCGAGTGGCGCTTCATATTTTTTCACATCATGAATTCCGCTAAAACCTTTAGACATAAACGCCTAAGCCATTGAATTAATATAATTTTTATTAGCAAGGATAATCCAGGAATTTAAACACGGAAAAAATATTCGTATTGAAATTGATCCAAATCAATAAAATGTAAATAATATATGTTGTGTATTTTTTTTATCCTACGGAAAGAGTTACTAAAATAGTCATTCCAAAATTCTGCAAGCATGACAGTCGTTAGAATTTTTGTCTCTATTGGTTTCGCAACTTACGCTAGAATCAGAGTTATAAATAATCCCCGAATTGACAACTCGGGAATGACTAAATCCATCTAATTAACAACATGAATTTATCTCGCCGCCTGACTGATACGCACATTGCTCTCGCCCACGGCAACGGTGGCCGTTTAATGCGTGAGTTGATCGAGTCCCTGTTTGCTCATCATCTTGGCAACGAGCTTTTAGACACCCATGTTGACGCAGCGCGCCTGCCGGTAAGGCTGGATGACGATGAGTTGATGGTTACCACCGATGGCTTTACTGTCGATCCCTTGGAATTTCCAGGAGGCAATATCGGTAGCCTGGCTGTGCATGGCACGGTGAACGATTTAGCCGTTTCCGGAGCCACTCCGCTCTACCTGACCTTAAGTGCGCTGATTGAGGAAGGCCTGGAGATTGCAGTATTGGATCGAGTCCTGGAGAGCATGGCCCAAGCTTGTAAAGACAGTCATGTCAGTGTTGTCGCCGGCGACACCAAGGTATTGAAACGCGGCCAGGGTGGCGGCATCTATTTTGCCGTCACCGGCATAGGACGACGTACATCGAGTCTCAAGCTAGGCATGGACATGATTTGTCCGGGTGACGCCATCTTGTTGAGCGGTTCGGTGGGCGATCATGGCACAGCCGTGTTGCTGGCAAGGGAACAATTTGGACTGTCCGGCGACCTGAAATCCGATTCTGCTAGTGTGCTGCCGATTACCCAAACATTAATGGACATACCCGGACTGCGATTCATGCGCGATCCTACTCGCGGCGGATTGGCGACAGTTGCCTATGAAATTGCCCATGCGACCGACACCACGGTGCGCTTAAAAGAAGCCCATATCCCTATTCTCGATCCAGTCCGGACGGTCTGCGACATGCTGGGTTACGACCCACTGTATCTGGCATCCGAAGGCAGAGTCGTCGCGGTGATAGATACGGCCAGCGCTGAATTGGCGCTAAGTAAACTTCACGCGCTCGGCTATGCTGATGCAAACATTGTTGGCACTATTGCTAGCGGTAGAAGCCAAGTTGTTCTTGAAACCGATATTGGCGGAGAGCGAATTCTGGAAGAATTGGAAGACGATCCTCTGCCTCGGATTTGTTAGTGACTTCGACTTAGGATGCTAAGCTGCCCATTTCCCACACCGTGGCAGCCTACAACTCATTTCACGGACTAAGGACCCTGGTTGAAGCCAATGGTGGTTACAAGCAATCGAACCAAATTGGATCACAGTCTTAAAGGCAGTGGCTTCTTGAATGCCTCATATGATCCTGCTAGTCTTTTACGAGTAACCATTGCGTCATTGCATGGCCCGGGTGAATCCGGCACGAACGATTCCTTGAAAAGGAGATTTACACGATGGCGTTACAGCGCAGGGAATCCAGCTTACGCAGTAAATTGCTCAAGGCGTATTTCTTTAGTGCAACTACTATCGTTGCCGTCGGCGCATTCAGCTTCCTAAGTCTAAATACCGCTCTCACAAGTTATCGACAGGATGTCGACGACATGCAGGTTAAGGCGATAGCAGTACTACATATTCAGAGCCAATTTAAGGTTCAAGTTCAAGAATGGAAAAATGTCCTGTTGCGGGGCAAGGACAGCCAAAAGCGGGATAAATATTGGCAAAGCTTTCAGGAAAAAGAAACCGCTGTCCGCCAAGATGCGGTTCAATTGGCATCAAGCCTTCCCGTTGGCAAAGCCAAAACTAAGCTGGATGAATTTATCACAGCACATCAAAAAATGGCTCAGGGCTATCGGCAAGGTCTGGCCGCATATTTGGAGGCAGGTGCCATCCTTATATCGGCGACAAAGCCGTGACGGGAATCGACAGAGCGGCCACCAATTTGCTGGATGAAGTCGAGAGTGAGGTTAATTTACTGGCTCAGCAAGTAAGTTTTAAAGCTGATAGGGAAGCTGATCTCGGCGCTCGGTACGGCATCATCGCGCTACTAATTACATTTGGTGTTGGCATTCTCTCGGCATACTGGATCGTTAGGATGCTGACGCGGCAACTCGGCGGGGAACCAGCCTACGCGGTAGAAGCGGTTGCTAGGATTGCTCATGGCGATTTAAATTTTCAGATTAAGCTGAAGGATGGCGATCAATCCAGTCTATTGCATGAACTCAATGTGATGCGTCTGCAATTGTGTGAAGTGGTCAATGACGTTCGTCATAATGCTCATTCCGTGGCCGACATAGCCAAACAAATCAGTGCCAGCGCCCAAACGCTGAGCCAAGCAGCCATTGAACAAGCATCGGGCATCGAAAAAACATCATCATCTGTTGAGCAGCTCAACGCATCGGTAAAACAAAACGTAGAAAATGCCAAAAACACCAACTTCGTCGCCAATACTGCCGCAACGGATGCGGGTAATAGTAGTGAGGCCGTTAAGCGCACAGCTAAGGCTATGAAAGACATCAATAGCAAAATCAGTTTGATTGAAGTGATTTCCTATAAAACCAACTTGTTGTCTCTCAATGCCAGTATTGAGGCGGCTCGCTCAGGCGAGCAAGGAAAAGGTTTCGCCGTGGTCGCTGCTGAAGTGCGTAAATTGGCAGATAGTAGCCATGCTGCTGCGCTTGATATTAGCGAACTCACACAGAACGGCTTAGAAATTGCCGAACGAGCCAGAAATCTGTTGACGCAAGCCGTTCCCAATATTCAAAAGACGGCCGATTTGATAGCCAAAATTAGCGACTCTTCCGCAGAGCAAGCCATAGGGATTAATCAAATTAATCAAGCAATGACACAGTTGGACAGAACCACTCAGCAAAACGCATCTCTATCAGAACAACTAGCTAGCACGGCTGACGAAATGAGTAGGCAAGCTGACCAATTGCAACGGGCCGTGGCATTTTTCAACTGAGCCTGATAGCCGTCCACCAGGAATGTTTTAGCGAACATAGTGGCGCCCCGCTCACCAAAATCAGCGACCAAGCAAGGGCAGACTTGCTCCGTTTCATAGTGGATCAAACCGGTCCAAACCACCCAAATACCTAGCCGGCTCCAGCATTCTCAGCTCAATCGGAATGGCTAAACGCAAAAATGTGTAAGCTCTATTGACTCTTGCCTTGAAATTTTACTGGACAAGGTTTACACCCCATGACCTGCCTGCAATGTTTCTATCCGACTTCACAAACGCAGAAAAACCAATCAATAGGTAGTAATCGACAGAGGTGAAGGGATTTCGCCCGTCACCCATGGGGCTTGGCATATGATATGTGGTTTTCCGCATTCGGCGCTTGAATCCAACTGCGTTCACCGTTCAGAGTTTCTCTCTGTCACAATTGGCCGGTTTTTAGCCTACATCTATGACTATTTCCACACAAAAATCACACCGGTTCCAACTCTATTTTTACCTTTTTACCGAGCGCGGTGGCCGCGCTCACTAAGGTGGTCAAAGTTAAACTGGTATCTTCTTCATCCAACAATCGATTAAGCGAAGCTCTGCTGGTGTGCATTTTTTTTGCCATCGCAGTTTTACTGAGTTTTAGCGCTGACATGCCTTCTGATATTTGCCAAGCAATGACCCGCTTGGTCGCTACCGCCGTGACTTCCTCAAGGATAGCTTCCTCGCTCAGGAAGTCATCGAAGTCACTGCCAATATGAGGATTTTCTTCGTGTTGACTATTCATTGCTTACCTCGTAATGCTTTTAATCTTTGTTTTGCCAAATCGATTTCTGGCTTCGGTGTTTTTTGGCTTTTCTTGATAAAGCCATGCAGCAATATCATCGTATGCTTGTCCATTACAAACAGGACGCGAGCGATCCGGTTATCCAGCTTAATCCTGACTTCCCAAATATCGCCTTCGAGATGAGCGACTAACGGCATACCCAAAGGCCAACCGAATTGCACCGTTTTAATATCTTCGCCAACCGTTTTTCTATCTTGGGCGGACAACCCTTTCAACCATTCTCTGACAGGCTCGCTACCAGCTTCAGTTGCAAAAAATCTAACAGAAAGGATTGGATTCATTTTTATAGCGTATCAAAATAGATACACAGCAACAAGCACTCATTATTTCGATAAAACGATCATTTTGTCTTACACCGGCAGCAATGTCATTTTCCGCAGTGTCTGGAGCCGATCAAGACCATGGCGTGACAATAAATCTCCCTAAACAACCGTTAGGAGTTTGTCATGAACCCAGAAAATCAAAACAATCAACACACACCCTGGAACAAAGGCAAGTTGATTGGACAAAAATCGCCGCTAAAATTGAAGGAAATCTGGGCCATACGCATGCGTTTGCAGATGGCCAAAAATACACGCGAACTAGCCTTATTCAATCTTGCCATTGATAGCAAGCTCCGAGGCTGTGATTTGGTCAAGCTTAAAGTCTGCGATGTGGCTCAAGGTTGCCGGGTGTTATCACGTGCAATGGTCATGCAGCAGAAAACGCATCGACCGGTTCAATTTGAGATAACGGAACAAACTAGAGAGTCTTTAGCAAACTGGATTAAACAAGCGCAATTAAAATCTGATGAGTATCTTTTTAACAGTCGAATTCATCGGTCACCTCACCTTTCCACACGACAATATGCGCGAATAGTTGAACATTGGGTAACATCCATTGGTCTTGATCCGGCTGCTTATGGGACTCATACCACGCGCCGCACAAAGGCGACCTTGATTTATCGTCGGACGAAAAATTTAAGGGCCGTTCAGTTATTGCTGGGCCATACTTAAGCTGGAAAGCACTGTTAGGTATCTCGGCATTGAGGTTGACGATGCGCTTGAGATTTCAGAACAGACTGAAATTTAGCGCTCATTAAGGCGTAGCAGTCATTAGTTTTTGGCTGCTACGAATCAACACATTTATTTGGCTTGGGTAAAGCGGGTGGATTTTGGCCTGGGTGGGGCAGTAATAATATCAATTTGCTCGCCTAGATCCGGACACTCAATTGGGTGTCGGAGGCTCTTAATAGTTGAAATTAGATCGTGACCTCGACCGGCAGGAATTGGCCGTTTTTTGCCTTACGTCTCTCAAATACACCTCCCATACTGGGGCGTTTGCTCAGATTGACTGAGGGTTATGAGTAATCAGGAAAACGTTAGAGGTTAATGCCAAACTTTAACTCTTTAATGACTTACCTGCACCTTCGCAGTAAGTTAAATTCACTGATTGCGACAAGGGCAAAGTGGTCGGATGTTAACGTTAAGGTAACAAACCGGGCCACGGCCCAGCCCGGCCGTTTCGTCACCCAGCTGATGACAAGCTCCCAAGATTTCGACATACTGACTCCGAATCAAACAATCCGCAGCACCAAATCGAATCACGATGAGCAAAAACCTCTATCAAAAGCCGTCCCAGCAAACGCAGGAAGAAGCCGGCAAAATCGCCAGAGCCCACCAGCGTCCGGCCCAAACCAAAGAGCAAACCAAGTCAATTGCCCAAGGCATTCAAGAAGGTATCGAGCGCTACAAAAAGCAGCAAAAAGCCAAGGCGCGGGAACTGGACAAAAAACGCAAAAAGTTTGCACGCGAAAAACAGCAAACGATTGAGCCCGATGGTCAGGAAATAGAGACAATCATTGTCTACCAGCAACATTGGCTGCCTTGGACATTATTAATATTGACGTGGTTAGTGGGCGGCCTTTATCTCTATATGGGAAGATAACCCGGGTAGACCAAGCTAGAAACACTCGGGCGCCGTCATCCCCGCGAATTCGGGCTTCCAGAGCGATTAACGGACGTCGCCGGCACGGCGACGACGTTAAATTTAGGCCCCGATTCGATAGGAAGGCATTCCGCTCACGCAAGCAAAGTGGCGCGCTTACACCGATTTAGCCAAGCAGCGGAATCGTAAAGTGGCTTATTCAGCCATCAAGCCCGCGATTGGGGCTTTCGCGTTACATTGACTGATGGCCTCGGCAATTTGCGACGCCGAGAGTTTGTGTTTGACGGCCAACGCGCCGTGCCAATTGAATGCTTGGTATTCTTTTTGCGCAAATGTGGCAATCTGGCATTTTTTAGCGGGCGAGTTTGCAAACGGCATTTGGCTATCGGCCGTTAATGGCTCCATGCCTTCGGAGCTAGGCGCGTAAATTAAAAAATCTCCGTTCATCGCCAAGACCGCACGGTATTGCTGGGCGGTGGTGAAGTACAAATCTCCCACCTCAATTTCAGCTTCTTTTAGCCACAGATTTTTGTTTTTCTTGCTCTTTTTCATGAGTGTTTCATTTTGAAAGGTGTTGATACGCCGATATTCAGGGATTGGGATTCGCGCGCAGTTTGGCCAGAATAAAATCGCTATGCGCGACGCCGAGAAGGTCGGCAATCTTCCGCACCATATACTCCTCTTGCGGATCGATGTTGCCGTCGGCATAGGCGATCTGCCAGAGGGATTTAACAAACTTTATCTTCTCCTCAGGGCTTAGGCATCGGTTGATTGTTGATGTAAATTCGTAATAATCAACCGCCTGCCGACGCTTGTGTTCCGCATTGGTCATCAAGGTCTCAGCCTGTTCGGTGGAGAGCGAAAAACACTTTTTCACCAATGACAGAATCTTGACCCGTCCGACATCCTGACAGACATCGTCCATGGTCATCATTTCTGTCATTAAGGCAGTCAGCGCCTCCTGAAGCCTTGCTTCCGCTACAACCTCGGGTGACGCTAAAGAGAGGTGTTTTTCAAAAAACAGTTTAATTTGTTCGAGCATGTCGGGTTTCAGGTATACGTTGCAGACAATTCAATAACGCGTTAATCCATTCTAATTTGTCATATTATACGGCGCATATTTTCCAAGATTGTCATTCCGCCAGGGATTGCCGGAATCCGAGTGCCATGGCGTGGTTAAGGCAGCAATAAGAAACCGGCAATAAAGTGAAGTCTCCCAACATTCACCAGCCTGACCGCAATGAACACCAAAACCGCCAAAATCGACAATCAGAGAGTCAAGTTACCGAAAAAACTCTATATCGCAACCGATGGTTCGTTGAAGTCATGCGTTACCGGGCCACTGCTCGAGCTACCTATCGATTTTCAGGCGTGGCCGCAAATGGACACCAGCAACATCGTTTTGTTTGTCAGCAAAGCCGCTTAGCAGGCTGGTGAAAAACTCACGAATATTTCCCCTTACCCACGGTAACCTTGATTCTTTTGCGCTGAAATTGACCGTGAAGTCGATTTTCAGCGGTTATGCCCCCTGTTTGGAGAGCTTTTTATTCGCCTGAAGCGGTCTTTGAACGGTTTTCAGACGTACTCCACGCCGGTTTCGGCGTGAACACCAAAATGAGTTTGCCGCGCCTCCGATAACCGGCAAAGCCGGCGCTAAGCTTGGGCGACGGCATGCGCCGATATTTCAAACGTCGCTTAACAGCGGCCGGCTTAATGTTTGGTACCACCAATTGGCCGCTTCACCTTTATTTGCAGTGCGCATTGCCAGCCACACCGGTTCCGACGGACGCGCTTCCTCAACCTGCAATTCCATCAGCGATCCGATTTCCAGGTCGTGGGCAACTAATCGTCGCGGTAAAAAGCCAAAGCCCAATCCGGCCCTTTGAAATTGGATTTTGGTGTCGATATTCGGCACCGTAATGCGTTTCTGCCCGGACAATAAACCTACTGTTTTTGCCGGCAGCGACCGGGCGCTATCGGCGACGGCGATAACCGTATGTCTATGCAGCATGTCGGCTTTAATTGGCTGATCTGCTGCGGCCAACGGGTGGACGGGCGCGACGCAAAATGCAAAATCCACGGTATCGATCTGCCTGACTTGATAGCCGCTCCAATTCGGACAATCGCCGACGGCTATGACGATATCCGCTCGTTCCTCACGTAATGCCTCCCATACCCCGCTCATCACTTCCGTGGTGAAGCGAATGCGGGTTCCGCATTCCAGAGTATTAAACTCATGCAAATCGTTAATAAACACCCTGCTGGGTATCAGCGAATCAAACACCACGGTCAGCTCGGCTTCATATCCGGAAGCGATTTTATATAGTCGAGATTCGAGGTCGCCAAAGGCGTGCAATAACAAACGCCCTTCGTTTAACAAGGCATTTCCGGCCGGAGTTAGCGAAAGCTTAGGGCCATTGCGTTCGAATAACTTCAGATCCAATTGTTCTTCCAATTTGGCGACGGCATAGGAAATGGTGGAGGGTACGCGATGCAGCAGTTCCGCCGCGCCCGACATCGATCCGGTGCGGTCGATCGCATCGATAATTTGAATAGCTTCCAGCGATAACTTCATTAGAACTCCAAAACCACTTTCGAAAAAATCGAATATTAAAAGCAAAATAACTCGTTTTAAATAATAAAAACTCAGGAGTATTCTAATTTCACTCGCTTAAAACCCCAATATTCCATACAAAAGCTGAGTTAATGTTAATTCGAAATTTTTGAAAGGAGCTAGATCATGCTGGAAATTCGTCCCGCCCACCGCCGAGGTAGCGCTCAGTTCGACTGGCTATTCTCAAGACACACTTTTTCCTTCGGCAATTACTACGATCCGCAGCAAAGCGGATTTTCCGATTTGTTGGTGATCAACGAAGATATTGTGCAGCCGGGTAAAGGCTTTGGTACGCATCCGCATCGGGACATGGAAATTTTTACCTATGTCATCGACGGTGCGTTGGCGCACAAAGACTCGATGGACAACGGCTCGGTGATCGAAGCCGGCGACGTTCAGTTAATGACTGCCGGAACAGGCGTGACTCATAGCGAGTTCAATCATTCGCAGAGCGAGTTAGTGCATTTTCTGCAAATTTGGCTAGTGCCGAATAGCAAAGGCGTCGAGCCGCGCTATCAGCAAAGTCATTTTAGCCCCGCGCAAAAACAAGGCCGGCTGGCGCTGATTATTTCGCCGGACGGTGCGGAAGGATCATTGTCGGTTTACCAGGATGTGCGGGTTTACGCCGGCTGTTTCGATGTCGGGGAACAGGCGCAGTTAACGCTCGCGGATAACCGTTATGCTTACGTGCATCTGTTAAGCGGCACCTTGTCCGTGAACGGCACCGTATTGCACGCGGGCGATGGCGCCCGCATCCGCGGCGAGCGCCTAATCGACATACAACAGGGTCACAATGCCGAAGTGTTGGTGTTTGATTTACGCCCGCATGAGAAACCCAGCCGGTAGTGCGCCATGAACGAAATCAGCCAAACGTCGCCCAACAACGAACAAGTTTTTTTCGCCATCCGCCATCGGCTGAAAAAAGGTAAGCGCAACCTTCAGCAATACGAGCGTTGGTTAAGCAAAATCATGCCGATCGCGGCGAGCTTTCCGGGGCATTTGGGCGTACAAGTCGTCCGGCCGCCGGACGGCCACAACGAGTATCTGATCGTGGTGCGCTTTGCCGGAATCCAGGCCTTGGAATTCTGGCAGCTGTCTGCGGAACGCCAGCAGTTGCTTCAGGAAATTACCGGGATTCTGGACAGCGAAGAAGCGATCGACATCAAAACCGGCATCGATTACTGGTTTACCCCGCCGGCGGTGGGTAAGCATCCGCGGCGTTGGAAACAATGGCTGGTGACAACGTCGGTGATCTGGCCGTTGACGATGTATGTGCCGCCGGCTATGGAACCCGTATTTGTTAAGTATCCGCAGCTGGGGGAGTTCGGCATTCGCCAGGGTGTATTGGCTTTGGTTATCGTCGGTTTGGTGGTGTATTTGATTATGCCGCTCTATGTCCGGCTAATCGCGAAATGGTTTTTTAAAAGTTAGTGTCCGGATTATGTCTTGGGCGCAAGTCAACGGCAGCGGACTGTGGCGATCGTTACCGCAGTCCTGGTGCAGCCTATTAAAACCACTTTAATAACGGGACAGACTGAATTATGGTACACACTACTTCCAGCAAAATACTGAACTGGCAGATTGAAGGATGCCATTTTTCTCGCTTCGATATAACGCCCGCGCAGTCGATTTCACTGGAAAAAATCTTTCACGATGAAATTGCCATTATCGGTTTTTCCGGTGCGGTTTGGAAAAGCCGGCAAAATGGTCAGAACTATCTTGAAACGCCAAATTGTCTAGTGATGCGCGATGCGGGGCAGATATTCTCCCTGAAATCGGCTTTTATAAATAAGGACGGTGCAATTTGTCGCGAAATCAAAATCAGCCCTCGGCAACTGATCAATTATTGCGAAAAACACGAGTTAAGCAAGTTTGTATTGGATTTCAAAAATCCGATCATTGATAACCTGTATTTACGGAATTACTTTGCCGATACGCATAGAGTTTTAGAAGCCAGCCAATGTGCCCTGGAACAATCGACTTGTCTGGCTCTATTCGTAAATCGGTTTTTGCAGCAAGTGACAGGCAATCATTACGGTTACCCGCAACTATTAAAGCCTTCGAAAGTGAAAATATCCATTGAATATTTGCGGACTTTTTATAATCGAAACATTTCGCTGAACGAGCTTTCGGAAGTCACTAAATCGAATCCGTTTGTGCTATTAAGAAATTTTAAAAAATGCTTGGGAATTACGCCCCACGAATATCTGCAAGCGTATCGAATTATCCAAGCCAAAAAGTATATTTCTACCGGAGTCGCATTAACCGATGTTGCGATATTGTGCGGTTTTGCCGATCAAAGCCATCTAAACCGCGTGTTTAAAAGAAAGGTCGGGGTAACGCCGGGCCAATTTCGAAACGCTTAATCGAGATTGTTTACCTGCCGAATTACTGTCATTTGTACGGTAAAACTGTCATAGGTTTTGTAGCGCTTTTCCTACAGGCACCGCCATTTTTCACTTTGCATTTTGTTTACAGGAGAGATATTAAACCATTTTATTTATACGTTAATTTTTAAGAAAAAAGTCAATATTGTTCAATACTCAAGTCTCAGAGCTTGGTCAAATACAAGTCCGTGAATTCTGACTTAATCAATTTAGTTTAAAGGAGCAATCAATGAGCGCAGCCACCGAAAAACTTATTACCCCCGATAATTGTGCGTTTATATTTATCGACCATCAACCGCAAATGGCTTTTGGCGTGACCAATATCGACCGTCAATTACTCAAGAACAACACCGTTGCGATGGCCAAGACGGCCAAGTTGTTTAATATTCCTACCGTTCTTACCGCCGTCGAAACCGAATCATTCAGCGGTTATATTTGGCCCGAGTTGATGGATGTGTTGCAGCAGGACCCAATCGAACGTTCCAGCATGAATAGCTGGGAAGACGAGGCCTTCGTCGCCGCCGTTAAAAAAACCGGACGTAAAAAATTGGTGATGGCCGCGTTATGGACGGAAGCTTGTCTGATCTTCCCGACCATCTGCGCGTTGGCGGAAGGCTATGAAGTCATCATGAATACCGATGCCTCGGGCGGTACTTCGGTAGAAGCGCACAATGCCGCCATCAGGCGCGCCGAACAACATGGCGCGGAGTCGATTACATCGCTGCAGGTGCTTTTGGAACTGCAACGCGATTGGAGTCGTAAAGAAACCTATGTCGGCACAACGGATATTGCCCGCGAACATTTTGGCGCGTACGGCATGGGTATCGACTACGCGGCCAGCCTGGTGCACGACTATGGGCAACGCGCCAAATATCCGCACAAAGTTAATCCATAAGCGGCGGCGGATTGAATGCGTTTTCCTTATAAATACAGTCGATGAGGTGCTTGGCTTATGAATCCTTCTAGCCCGGAGACCATTTTATTTAATGGCAAAATCACGACATTGGATCCTGCTCAGCCGGAGGTCAGCGCGATCGCCATCGCCGCCGGTAAAGTCCTTGCGCTGGGCTCGGATGCACAGATCCAGGCGCTGGCGACCCCCGATGCCGTCGCCATCGATTTGCACGGTAAACGGGTCCTGCCGGGCTTGAACGACTCGCACCTGCATTTGATTCGCGGCGGCCTGAATTACAACATGGAACTGCGCTGGGAAGGCGTCGGCAGCATCGCCGATGCCTTGGCGATGCTGCAGCTGCAAGCGGCCAGAACGCCGGCACCGCAATGGGTGCGGGTGGTTGGCGGCTGGAGCGAGTTTCAATTTAAGGAAAGGCGGATGCCGACCCTGGCGGAAATCAACGCGGTTTCGCCGGATACGCCGGTGTTTATCCTGCATCTCTATGATCGGGCGTTATTGAACGGCGCCGCGCTGCGCGCCGCTGGCATCGGTAAAGACACACTCGATCCGCCCGGCGGCAAAATTCAGCGCGACGCCAACGGCAATCCGACCGGGATGTTGATTGCCGAACCCAATGCGATGATTTTGTATTCGACCTTGGCCAAGGGTCCGAAATTGCCGCTAGACGATCAGATCAACTCCACCCGGCATTTCATGCGCGAGTTGAATCGTTTGGGCGTGACCAGTTGCATCGATGCCGGCGGCGGTTTTCAAAATTACCCGGAAGACTATCAGGTGATTGAAAAACTGCATGCAGACGGACAGATGACCGTGCGCATCGCCTACAACTTGTTTACCCAAAATAAAGGCGGCGAGTTGGCGGATTTTCAGAAATGGGCCGGCGTTGTCAAACCTTACAGCGGCGACAGTTACTTTCGCCAGAATGGCGCGGGCGAGATGCTGGTGTTTTCCGCCGCCGATTTCGAAGATTTTCTGCAACCCCGCCCGGACATGGCGGCCAGTATGGAAAAAGAGCTGGGCGACGTGGTTCGGTTTTTGGTCGAGAATCGCTGGCCGTTCCGGCTGCATGCTACTTACGATGAAACCATAGACCGGGCGCTGGACGTGTTCGAGGCGATTGATCGCGACACACGTTTCGACGATCTGCGCTGGTTTTTCGACCATGCGGAAACTGTTAGCGATAAAAATTTGGCGCGCATCAAGAAGTTGGGCGGCGGCATTGCGGTACAGCACCGCATGGCCTTTCAAGGCGAATATTTTGTAGACCGCTACGGTAAAAAGGCAGCCGAGCATACGCCGCCGCTGCGAAAAATGTTGGAAATGGGCATCCCGGTAGGCGGCGGCACCGATGCCACGCGGGTTGCCAGCTTTAATCCCTGGGTATCTTTGTATTGGCTAGTGACAGGCAGAACGGTCGGCGGGTTGCCGCTCTACGGCGAGAGTAATTGCCTGGAACGCGAAGAGGCCTTGCGTCTGTGGAGCGCCGGTAGCGCCTATAAATCGAACGAAGAGACGGTAAAAGGCGCGTTGTCGCCTGGCATGTATGCCGACCTGATCGTGACATCGCACGATTTTATGACCGTCGCCGACGAGGCCATCAAGGCCATTACCTCGCTGCTGACCATGGTAGGCGGGCGGATTGTTTACGCTGCGGATGATTTCAGCCGGTTCGATACGCCTTTGCCGCCAGCCAGTCCCGATTGGTCACCAGTGCGCTATTTTGGCGGCCATCAAACACCGCAAACGCATTATGCGTTATCGGCCGCTTCATGCGCAGCGCACACCTGTGCGATTCACGGTCATCATTCAGGTCACGACGGCAAGCTGTCGCGCTGGTTGGGGCTGGATAATGCTGGAAAACAAGCGCAGTTTGACAATCCGTGGGCACTGGGCTGCGGCTGTTTTGCCTACTGATAGCGGCTAGCCTTCATGCGATAACGCAAAAGAGGACATTGCCAATGAAATCCGGACTCATGCCATTGGCCTTTTCGCTGATTAGCACCGCAGGGATCGCGCAAGCGTCCGAGCCGGGTTTTAACAGCAACCGCTGGCAGGAAAATTACCAATACCTTGCCAAGCACACTCGGCGGAGCAGCTATGAATCGCTCAAATACCTGCCGCTGACCGCCGACCGCGAGGACGTGTATTTATCCTTGGGCGGAAATTTTCGGGAGCGTTTCAATAGCTACGACAACGATTTGTTCGGACTGAAAACACACGCCGACGGCCAGCAATTTTTACATCGCTTTTTGCTGCACGCCGATCTGCATGCCACCGAACATGTCAGGGCCTTTGTGCAATTGGCCAGCTATCTGTCTAATAACCTGGGGTTGCGGAAAGGGCCATTGGATAACGATAGCGCGGATTTACAGCAGGGTTTTATCGATTTGCAGTATCAAACTTTGACTGCGCGTGTCGGTCGGCAAGAGTTTGCGCTGGGTTCGTCCCGTTTGATCAGCGTACGTGAAGGCCAAAATGCGCGACGGGCATTTGATGGCGTGCGGCTTTCGCTAAAGAACGACTATCTGGACCTGGATGCGTTCGGTTTTGAAGAAGTGGCAATAACACCGAGGAGTTTCGACGACCGGGGAAATACGCAAGAAAAACTCTGGGGGCTGAACAGCAAATGGTCGTTCAAGCCAGCCGATGTCGAGATCTATTACATCGGCCTGCAGCGCAAAGATGCCCATTATCAAAACACCATCGCCGACGAATCTCGCCATTCGTTCGGCAGCCGCGTGTTTGGCAAGCGGTTCGGTTGGGATTGGAATTTTGAAGGCATTTATCAACTCGGCAGCTTTGGACCTTTGACTATCAATGCCTGGACCGCAGCATCCAACACCGGCTATACCTTTGCCACCCCAAGCTGGCGACCGCGCTTGGGCTTAAACGCCAATATTGCCAGTGGTGACGAGAATGCCAATGACGGACAGTTGAATACCTTTAATCCCTTATATCCCAATCTGTCGTATTTTGAGGAAGCGGCAATATTGGCGCCGCAGAATTTTTTTAATGTGATGCCGAATCTCTCCTTGCAGCCGCTGCCGGGCATCCGGCTATCTGTCGATTGGAATTTTTACTGGCGATTATCAAAAAACGATGCGGTATATACGCGAGGACTCAACCCATTGGAGCAGACGCTAGGGACTAACGGTCGATTTGTCACTCAAGCCCTTTCTACCAATATAGAGTGGGAAATCGATAAGCATTTTTCGCTTGGCCTGAGTTACAGCCATTTTTTTGCGGAACAGGTGATTACCGAAGCAGGAGGACGGGATACCGACTACGTTCGTACCCAATTCAACGCGGTATTCTAAAAACGGGTTCCGTTGCAGTTGATTGATGCAATTGCCGGCGAGTTTGCCCCATAATCGGAGAAATTTCTCCGGCTTTTACGACTACGTTAATTTATGGCTATCGATTCATCCGCCTTGCTGTCCCAACCTTTCCTATTCTTTGAAACGCCAATATTTACGCTGGGTACGCAATCGGTCAATGTCATTTGGTTGACTAAATTCACGCTGAGTTTGGGGCTGATGCTGTTGGTCGTCCGCTGGATACGCCATATCCTGAATACGCGCTTATTGGTCGGCCTGGTTGTCAACGAAGGCGATCGCAAACTGATCGCCAATCTCGCCGGCTTTACGCTGTTGGCGGTTGGTATCGTAGTGATCATGCAAGTCATGGGCATCAAATTCGAGACACTGGCGCTCATTTTCGGCGGCCTGGGAGTCGCGGTCGGCTTTGGCTTGCAAGACATCACCAAGAACATCGCCAGCGGCATTACCCTGATGAGCGAACGCAAACTAAAAGTGGGCGATCTTATTTATTTTGCCGGTGGCGAGGGACGCATCCGGGATATTTTTTTGCGCTCGACCGTGATTACGTCGTTCCAAGGTTCGGAACTGATCATTCCCAATGTTCAGCTCACCAACAATATCGTGGAAAAATGGGGGTATCAAGCCAAGCGTGGGCGGGTTGAAGTTCCGATTGTCGTCGAACAGCACAGCAATCTGGTATTGGTGACCGAGTTGTTATTGAAAGCCGCCGGCCAGGAACCCAACGTATTAAGCGATCCGGCACCCAAAGCCTTGCTTCAGGGGTTTGGCGATATCGGGTTGAATTTCGAACTTTGGGTTTGGACCGATCATATCGATCAACGTAGCCTGATCAGAAGCGCGTTAAACTTTCGGATTGAATACTTCTTTCGACTGCATGCTATTAAAATTCCCTATCATCCGACGAATAACCGGAACCTTTACCCGGCCACGGATGCGGCCGCCAACCTGATCGACGGTTCGCCGGAAGCGGCAAGCATGCCGTCCATACACAATGCTCTCATTGAGCTGCCTTATTTTCAGTATTTCGATGAACTGGAAATACGCGAACTGATAGAACAGGGCTCGCCGCGTTATTTCAATCCTGGCGACATTTTGGTTAAACAGGACGAATACTTTCCATTTTTCTGCGTCATGCTCAAAGGCGAGGTCGATGCGATATTCGAGAACGAGAAAGTCAGTCAACGCTTGTTTAGCCTGCAACATCGCGATTTTTTCGGCGAGCTGCCCTTGCTTTTGAAGATTCCCTATCCGACATCGATGCGCGCCGTCGGCGAAGTTGTTTTGTTTACAATACCTGAGGATTGCTTTGCGGACCTGTTAAGCCGTTATCCGCAAATCAAGGCTGCGGTTAGCGAAGAAATGCTGAAGCGGCAGGAATACATTCGACTCTGTCAATCGTCATTGAAAAAAATGGGTTTGCTCCCTGAAGAATTCGACATTAATCCGGTCACATGGCTAAAAAGCCGGCTCATGAAGCTGTGGGGGAATTGATTTTCTCTATTTTTTGCAGACAAGCCGTAATCTCGGTTGTTGCGGGGGCTCGGATCATGCAATATGCCTAATCCCCGCGCCGGATAGAAGAAGCGTTTTTTCAAGTCCGGGCCGATGCGGTTTTCGCCGAGCGCTTCGCGCGTAAAAATGAAGGCGATGCCGCGATTGCCTAATTGCTCCGCCACGTAGCCGAAAGTGTGCAGCGGATCGGCGTCACCCATGGTATGCGCGTCTCCTGGGGGCAAAATGCACGCCGACTCGACCGGCACCCCATACCGAAATCACGGCATCGGTCACTTCCAGTAGTCAGCGGGGGCAATTTTCTATTGGGTCACCATAGGCATCGTTTCTTTTATTGGTGTTGTCCGGTAAAAACGGGTCTAACAGATAGCCATTGGCACCGTGAGTTTCCACGCCGTCAAAACCGGCACGTTTGGCGTTTTCCGCGCCCTTACGGTAAGTCTGGACGATACCTGGAATTTGCCATTGAGATAATCCGGATGCGAAACCCGGCCTAGATGCCAAAGCTGTAGAAAAATTCGGCCGCCGGCGGCGTGAACGGCTTGGGTTTGGTCCAGCCGTCGATTTGTTCTTCCGACCAAATGCCGGGTGTGTCGGGATAGCCCAAGCCTTGCGCGGAGACGCTGGTGGCCTCGCTTATCATCAGTCCGGTTTTCACTAATTATGTCACCCGACACTTGGCAATAATCTTAGTCCCAATCGTCAATGGTTTATGGAAAACCAAACCGACCCGAGTATCGTTAAAAATAAGACGCCTCTATAATCCGCTCTGGCATCCATCGCCCATCCAGCGCCAGCAGCCCTTCACTGCCTTGATTCATCGCGGATGTCCAGCATCAGGTGGGCAAGACGATTGCCGGCTTCAATCAAAGGATGGATCACAAAATTGGCGCCCGCTTTTAATAATTGCTGCTCTTCCACGCCGTGATAACAAATACTGCTGATTTGCCCAGTGAAACCGCGTTTTCTAAGCTGAGCCACCGCGGTCAAACGCACATCGAATGCCGGTACCGTCAGGATGATGCCTTTAACTTTATGCAGGGGTAAACCGCTCCATAATTCGGTGTCCTCGGCGTCGCCGTAGACCACCCGCCGGCCGGCGGCAAGATGATATTCCAATACCGTGGGATCGGAATCCAAACCAACTACGCGCTGATCCTGTTTGCACAAGGTTTTGTAGACAACCCCGCCAGTCCGGCCCATACCGATCACCAGCCATCCGGCAGCACCGAACGAGTCGGGCAAGCGGTCGGGATGCTCGGATTTTCGTTCCAAACGTACCAGTACCGGCTCCATCCAAGAGAATAACCGATGAGAATAACGATTCAACGGCGCGGCAATAGCCAGTGAGCCGGCTACCGCCAAACTGATAATGGCGTTCCATTCAGCCGGCAACAGCTGGGCTTTTACAACCGCGCTGGTGGTAATCAGTGCAAACTCGCTGTAGGTCATCAGCGCTAAGGAGGAGACGAAGGCGGTGCGCGCCCTGAGTCCGGCCACCACAAATAAACCAAAGAACAGCGCACCTTGCAGCGGCAACAAAACCAGTAATTGCAAGGCGTCTATGATCTGCTCGCGGTTCGGTAAGTCGCTGACGCCAATCTGCAAGAAAAACGCGACCAAAAACAGCTCTTTCAAGCCCCACAGCCTATCGCTTAACTCCTTGATCATGGGATGATTCGCCAACATGATGCCGGTCAACAAGGCACCGATGTCGGCGGCTATACCCACGCTTTCCGCCGCCACGCCGCCGGCCAATGCCAACGTCACGCCCAGCAACAGCTTCAGTTCAGAGGAGCGGCTGACCGACAGTACGCGATGCGCAATGGGCCGCAACAGCGGTAATAACAATAAAGCCAGCGCCCAAGGCGTCGGCTGTTTGCCTTCGGCCAGCGCCAGCAGCCCTATCGCCACGATGTCTTGCAAGATCAGGATACTCATCACATCCCGGCCGTGCAGCGACGACAACTCGCCGTTATCTTCCAGCACCTTAAGAGCCAACACGGTGCTGGAGAACGCCAAACTGATACCCAGCACCAAGCCGCCGGTCATATGCTCGTCCAGCCAAAAAAATACCAAAGCGGAAGTCATCGCCATTAACAACAAATGCGAGCCGCCGACGCTAAGCACCTCGCGGCGAATCAGCGAACTGGGCTTGAGCTTCAAACCGACCGAAAACAACAGTAATTCGATACCGATATCGGCCAGATGATGAAGATCGGGCAACACCGCGATGCCTAAGGCATGCAACACATAACCGGCTACCAAGTAACCGACCAGCGGCGGAAAAGTCAGGCGGCTGGCTACCAAACCAGCCATATATGCCGTGCTAATCCAGATTAATTCCATCATATCCATCAACCAAAATAATAACGCCGTTTAAACTATTGGGATCGTAACCTGTTTTAAAAGCTTTCCGGTCATTTTTTCCGGCTGCGGCGGATAAACGATGCCCTTTGGGTATATTTCCCTAGCCGAATAGCTTAAACCAGCGCCGCGCTCTAAATTGAGATGCCAAATTGCAGGGGCTATAAAATACCCGGTAAATGTAACTTGCAGCCACAAACCAGCTATCGGAGCATCGGCTTGCGCCAAATAGTGGATAGCCTTGGTTAAATCATTCCCAGCAATGAACGGTAAAAACATGGAATCAGCAGCAATCTACCGACAACAAGGGCATCTGATCGTCAAAGCGCTTTTCAGCCCCTCGGAAGTCGATGCCTTGAGCAAAATCGTCGATCGAATTCATGGGCAATGGCTAAACGAAAACCGTAGCAGTTATATCGAACAACGGCTGGTCAACATGCATTCGCTGACCCATCCGCGTTATTTCGAACAACAGCCCGCGGAAAGGCTGCGATTCTTTCAACTCCTTAGTGCCAAGCAGCTGACGACACTGTTAACCGATCTATTTGGAGAGGACCTTTATTTTCACAATACCCAGCTTTTCTTCAATCCTTACCAAAACAGTCGCCTACCCTATTGGCACCGGGATATGCAATACAGCCCGATTGACGATGCCGATTTGCAAGCCGAGCAGCCCAATATGCTGGCTTTGCATATTCGGATACCGCTGTTGCCGGAAACCGGCATCGAGCTGATACCCGGCTCCCACCATCGCTGGGATACCGAACTGGAAAGAAATGTCAGACTGGAACTTAATGGCCACACAAACAGCGAGTCACTGCCAAACTCAGTGCTAATCGGCCTGGAACCCGGCGATATTTTGATTTTTGACGCGCAAATGTTGCACCGGGGAAATTACCAGCTAAATCCTTGCAGAAAAGCCCTGGATCTTTGCGTCGGCAGGCCGCATCGACTTACCTTGCCATACCTTGATGGCGACAATCTGCCGACTTCTGCCGAACTGGAAGCAATCGAGAACCGGCAATGGTACAAACTGGCTCGCACTATGCTGATAGAACCCCGACAAAAACAGGCAGATTGACTCCGATATGAACCTGGCAGCAAACAATTACGATTTTTTTGCCCGAGTCGGTTTGATATTCCAAGAACTGGGCATTCCAGACGACTTGCCCGCAACCAAAAACTTGGTCATCTGGCCGGAACCAAGCACCTTGGTCACAGCCGAGGTATCGGCCAACGGCCGGGTATTTCAGTTGACGCCCCAGGCTAGCGAAGTCTGGCGGGCGCTGAAAACCGCAGCAGCCAACGATGGTGTCGCGCTACAAATGGTATCGGCATTCCGCAGTGTGGAGTATCAAGCGACCATCATACGCCGCAAACTTGAACGAGGACTGACCTTGCAGCAGATTCTCACCGTCAACGCCCCGCCCGGTTACAGCGAGCATCACAGCGGTTGCGCAATCGACATCGGCAGCCCGGATTGTCCCGATCTCGGCGAAGCATTTGAAAACACCGAAGCCTACCGCTGGTTGTCAAGCAATGCAGAACGGTTCGACCTGTATTTGTCTTTTCCAAGGAATAACGAATACGGCTACGTTTACGAGCCCTGGCATTGGCGTTATCACGGTGATGACAAGGCCTAAAAAGGACCTGCCGGGGAACGACCTATAAATTATACTGCTTGCATTGCAAATTTCGGCGCCGCCAATAGACCCATGAAACATCCGGAATTCCCCCTAATCGACGACTTGATCTACCTCAATCACGCCGCCGTGGCCCCCTGGCCGAAACGCACCAGCGCGGCGGTGATTCAATTTGCCGAACAAAACAGCCGGTTCGGCTCGCACTACTATTTGGACTGGTTGAAAAAGGAAAACGAAATCCGCCGCCAATTGCAGGCCCTACTCAATGCGCCCTCAGCCAACGATATTGCGTTGGTGAAAAACACCTCGGAAGCCTTGTCCTTCGTAGCCTTTGGCTTACCCTGGCAGGCCGGCGACAACATCGTCTCCAGCAACCAGGAATTTCCCTCCAACCGCCTGCCTTGGCAAGCCTTGGCCGAACGTGGCGTGGCATTTCGAGAAGCCGATTTGCATAGCGCCCAAACACCGGAAGATGCCTTGTTTGCGCTGGTGGACGGTAATACCCGTTTGCTGACCATCAGCTCCATCCAGTTCGCCTCCGGTTTACGTATGGATTTGGAACGTATCGGCGAGTTTTGCCGGCAACGTGGCATCTTGTTTTGTATCGACGCGATTCAAAGCTTGGGCGCGGTGCAATTTGATGTGCAGGCCTATCACGCCGACTTCGTGATGGCCGATGGGCATAAATGGCTGTTCGGCCCGGAAGGCCTGGGGGTGTTTTATACCCACCCGGCGGCCCGGGACCGGCTCAAGCTCAGCCAATACGGCTGGCATATGATGAAAGACACGCATAACTACGAAAACCTTCCATGGGAGATACACCCCGGCGCGCGCCGTTTCGAATGCGGCAGTCCGAATATGTTGGGGATTCACGCCTTGTCAGCCAGCTTATCTTTATTGTTGGAAACCGGCATGCCAACCGTCGAGGCCCTGGTTCTGGAACGCAGTGACTACCTGCGCGAGGCCATTAGCGCCAACGCCGAGCTGATTTTACTCTCGGAACGGCACAGCCGTTTGCAGTCCGGCATCGTCAACTTCAAACACCGGCACATAGACAACGACGTGCTCTATAAACATTTGCAAAAAAATGGCGTAGTTTGCGCCTTACGCGGCGGCGGGATTCGCTTTTCAGCGCATTTTTATAATACGCTGGCGGAATTGGACCGGGCGCTGGAGCTGGCCACAGCCGTTTCCGAATAGGCATTTGCAGCAACGATCTTATTGATAGCCTTTGGGAATAAGACGGGCCGAAAGTCACAGCCCATCGCGTTGCAGAGACTTCCGCAGCATCGGTGCGCGCTACCAGCCACCGCGAGGGCATCCTAAATCGTTCCTGCTGTATATGAAAATCCCTGGAACGCTTATTGCCATATGGCGAGCGCACCTTAGCAAATCGGGAAGGCAAGGCCAGCAGGTTCTGCTGTGCAGCTAAAAGAATCGGCAGTACCGCCAGAGGCGCCGGGAATACCTTCCGGATAGTTATATACACCAACGGCTTCGGTGACTGCCCGGTCGCGGCCATTAGACCGGTAGTCGGCGTTATTTGATAGGCTAATATTCAGGAGTACAACCGCACAAAGCTATGGCGATACAAACGGCTTTTAGGCGCAAGGCTTTTTTAATTTAGCGGTAAGGCCGGGCCAATGGGCCTAGCCGTATTGCCCGCACGTTGGCTATCAAACATTCTACAAAACCGGTGGTCGGTAAATTGGGTACAGGAGTGAAAGGCATATGCAAAATCATGTGGTTACACTCATCATCTTGGTGATTGCTTTGGCGTTTTATTTTGCTGGATACTCCGGTATCGGCAATATCGCGTTCATTGTGGGTGGCCTCTTCGAATTGTGGTTTTGGATTCGCTTGCTCAGTGAAAAAACGCCGAAATCTGCGGAGCCGCCCGACAAGTACTGAGCCCTCCATTATCGTTGTATCCCACTTGATAATTATTGCGCCCGTTGCTCACATCAGGCGGCAAGTCGTGGGAATATCTAAAAATCAAAAAATCTCCTTCTCCCTACCCCTTTGTGCAGTGTCTACAAAAAATCGGTTTCGTTAGACTGAAGCCTTTATGAAGTCCTCACGTCAATTAATTAGGAGAGACGAGCGGATTTACATGAGTCAATTGCGGCAAAAGCTGGAAAGCGATCCGACTCAGCCCAAATACCTGCTGACCGAGTCGGGCGTGGGGTATCGATTTAAAGTGGGCTGAGCCTGATGATCGAGGTGCGGAGAACCGAATCAATATCCAACTTCTACCCGGTTTCTACCGTGCTGTTTAGCTTGATACATCGCGGCGTCGGCACGTTTGATTAAGGATTCGGGGCTATCGCTACCTTTTAAGGCAGCAATGCCCAAACTTGCCGTCAGATTCAACACGTCCATGCCATAGGCCAAGGTATGCGATTCAATGTCGGCACGGATGCGTTCAGCTATCACCATGGCCCCGTCGATGTCGGTATCGCTCAGCAAGATCACAAACTCTTCGCCGCCGTAACGAAACACCGCGTCACTGCCGCGCACGCTGTCTTTCAACCAGCCGGCCAATGAAGACAGCGCCAAATCGCCGCAACCGTGCCCGTAATCGTCGTTGATATGCTTGAAGTGATCGACATCCACAAAAATCACCGACAAATGCTGCGAATTACGATGTGCACGTTTGATCTCGCGCAGCAAACAGTCGTTAAACGCCGTGCGGTTATTGGTTTTGGTCAACGGATCGGTAAACGCCATTTTCAATGCTTGTTGAAACAAGGTGGCATTTCTCAATGGGTAAATCAGGCAACACAACAGACTTTCCAGCATTTTCAACTCGTCTTTGTTGAAACGATTGCTGCGGGTCAATTTCAACTCGCCCAACTGTTGCTCTTCGACTTTCAAGGCGTAGGAGCAGGAGTGACGGGCCATTACGCCGCGTTTGAACTCTAGATCGAACTCTTCGTTGATATATTCAACGCCGTTGTGCGGAATGGTATTTTGAATTTTATTGCAGAAAATGCTGATCAGCTCGCTGAATTCCAATGAAGTCTGCAAGGCACTACTGATATCGTAGTGATGCAAATTGACAGCGGTTGAGGCTTCAAAGGTTTTATTACTGACTATCGCTAAATCGGCTGCTTTATCTTTCATGACGGTTCCCCGAGTCTTGAATCAAACTTCAAGGGGAATAAAGCCAATAGCGTGCCAATTAATTTTTAACTTGTAAATACAAATACTTAACAATAAACAACCGCAAAATTTTTCAGCAAGCGGCAATTTTCCGCCGCTTACCTGCCACCGTCTGGCTTTGCCGGCTTTTAAAACAAACCCAACTGCACCTGCGCCACTTCCGACATCATTTCCCGCGACCAGGGCGGATCTAAAACCACCTCGACATCAACCGAACTGACGCCGGGCAAGGCGCGGATGCATTTCTCGACATCGCTTTGGATAACCGGCCCCATGCCGCACCCGGGCGCGGTCAAGGTCATTTGCACGTGCACATCGTTGCCGCCATCGGCATTGGGCTTGGCGCTGCAATGGTAAACCAGACCCAAATCGACGATATTGACCGGAATTTCCGGGTCATAGACGGTTTTCATCACTTCCCAGCAATTCTTTTCGACGGCTTTGCTGTCGGTATCCGAGACCAAGGTATGCAAATGCTGGGTTTCCTTACCCAAAGCGTCTGCATCGATACCGGCGATGCGCACCATGTGACCGTAATCGGTCACCACGGTGTAATTGCTGCCCAAAGCCTGATGTATCGTGACTTCCTGGCCTTTATTCAAAGTGCCGTGGTTGCCGTCCGGAATGGTGACGATGTTGACGTCGCGGGTTAAAAATACAACTTCTCTGTCTGCCATAAGTGTCTTAAGGTTTAAAAGTTTGGGCGTCAATAATTTGACCGGTCTTGCCAATACTGGCATCGCTAAATAGGTAAACATACAGCGGATCGAGGCTGCTCATGCTAGGCAGCGCGGTTTTATCTTCGGCCGGGTAAGCTCTCTTCCGCAGCGGCGAATTCACCGGCCCCGGCACCAGAGTATTAACACGGATTTTTTGTCCTGCTTCCAGTTCGGCAGCCAGAATGCCGGCGAAGCCTTCCAGCGCGATTTTCGCTACACCGTATGCACCGGAATAAGCCTGAACTTTGCGCGCGGACGAATCGGAGATGAACACGATGGAAGCGTGCTCGCTACGTTGCAGCAAAGGCAACAACACCCGGCATAACAAGAAAGGCGCGCTAAGATTGACGTTTAAGGCATGCCCCCAATCCTTGGTTTTGTAATTGGCGATAGGGCTGTAAGCACTAAATTCCACAGCCGCATGCAATACGCCATGCAAAGCGCCGTAACGCTGCGCTATCGCCTCGGCCATTTCTTCGTATTGCGCTTCGCTGGCGCCGGCTAAATCGAAGGGATACATCACCGGTTCCGGACCACCGGCAGCTGCAATCGCATCGTAGATTTTTTCCAGCTTGGGAATGCTTTTATCCAGCAGAATGATTTGCGCGCCCTGCCCGGCTAAAGCCAGCGCCGCAGTACCGCCCAGACCACCACCGGCACCGGTGATGAGTAAAACCTTATTGCTTAATGACATAAATTAGCGTGTATCCATTCCATCAATTGTGGCGGTTGTTCTATTAAGGCGTCTGCGCCCCAGGTATGGGGTTGGTCGTCGCTTTGCAAATAGCCGTACAAGGCCGCCAGGGTTTTCATATTCGCTCGCTTACCGGCCGTGATGTCATGTATGGCATCGCCGATATACACGCAATTTTCCGGCGCCACGCCGGCTTGGCGGCAGGCGGCCAGCATCGGTTCAGGATGCGGCTTGCTGTTGGCTGTGGTGTCGCCGCTAATAATGCAGGCGGCCCGCTCACTGAGTTGCATAGCATCCATCAAAGGCACAGTAAAACGGGATTTTTTATTGGTGACTACGCCCCACTTCAAACCCAGTTGTTCTATCGCTTCCAAACTATCGGCAATACCCTGAAAAAAGCGACTGTGTTCGGCAATATTCTGTTCGTAGCTGTCCAGCATAAAAGCCAGCATCCGTTGCGCCAAGCTGTCGTCCACGCTCACGCAGTGCTTGATCATTGGCATGGCGCCATGGGAAATGAAGGGGCGCACGGACTCTGTCGGCGCTTCCGAAAAGCCATGGGCAAGCAGCGTCTTGTTCAAGCAGGCAATCAAATCCGGTGCGGTATCGACCAAGGTACCGTCGAGATCAAACAATACGCAATCCAGTTTAAATCCGGTCATGCTTGTTTTACTCAGGACGCTGAAACGCAGCGATGTAATTGACGCCGATGTCGTTACCCAAACTAAAACGCTTGCTGAATGGGCTGTATTCGATACCGACCATCCCTTGTAACTCAAGCCCCACGCTTCTGGCCATCTGCCCCAACTCGGAAGGTTTGATAAAGGTTTTATAGTCGTGCGTGCCTTTGGGTACCATTTTCAGCACATGCTCGGCCGCGACGATTGCCAGCAACCAGGCTTTTGGCACCCGGTTCAATGTCGAGAAAAACACCATGCCACCAGGCTTAACCAGCGTCGCACAGGCAGCAATGATGGAAGCGGGATCGGGTACGTGCTCCAGCATTTCCATACAGGTGACATGGTCGAAACCGGCCGGCTGTTCCTCGGCAAGCTGTTCGGCGCTGATTTTCCGGTAACTGGCGTTGACGCCGGTTTCCAGGCCATGCAAATCGGCAATATCCAGCAAGTCTTCGCTTAAATCGACACCCAAGGCATCCGCGCCGGCCTTTGCCAAACCTTCAGTCAGAATCCCGCCGCCACAGCCCACATCCACTACCCGCTTGCCTTGCAAATCGGCGTATTGCTGAATGAACTGCAAGCGCAAAGGATTGACGTCGTGCAAGGTTTTAAACTCGCCGTTCGGGTCCCACCAACGCTCGGCCTGCGAGCCGAACTTATGAATTTCATGGGGATGTACGTTTTCTTTCGCTGTCATAATGCCAACCTGTTCATGAGGCTATAGTTTACTGTATTACTAGGTTATTCGTCATGCGCCAACTTCCAGCCCTGTTTTTGAACTCAGTGCAACGGCTTAAATGGCCTATAGCACGGCTTCTGGGCGGCAAATAAAATAGCGGCTAATTCGATGGACGTTCTTGTAAGCGTTCTTGCCAAAGCGTGACTTTTTGTCGTAGCGCCGGGACATCAAACGAGGTCAATTCGCGCTTGCGCAGTAATTGTTTACCGTTAACCCAGACATCGGTGACTTGGTGCCGACCGGCGGCATAGACGATCTGCGCCAGCGGATTGAACAAGGGTTGAGTTTCCAGTTCGCTTAAATCTATAGCCACCACGTCGGCAGCTTTGCCGATAACCAGTGAACCGATTTCAGCGTCTAATCCCAAGGCCTTGGCGCCGTTAATAGTCGCCATTTCCAACGCAGTCGTCGCCGATACCGCGCTGGCATCGCCTGCTACTCCCTTCGCCAGCAAAGCTGCGGTACGCATTTCCGACAGCATATCCAGATCATTATTGCTGGCGGCGCCGTCGGTGCCCAAGGCCACGTTGATCCCTGCCGCCAGACACTCTGCCACCGGACAAAAACCGCTGGCCAATTTCAAATTCGATTCTGGGCAATGCACAATGTGACCACCGGTTTCCGCGTAAAACCGGATGTCTTCGCTAGACAATTGCGTCATATGCACCGCGATAAAGGATGGCGTCAGCAAACCCAGCTCATGTAGACGCTGTAATGGCGATTGGCCGGTTTTAGCTTTTTGCTCGTCGACTTCATGCGCGGTTTCGTGCAGATGCATGTGCACGGTCAGATTCATCTCGTCGGCATAGGTAATCACGTTACGTAAAGGCCCGTCCGACACGGTATACGGCGCGTGCGGTGCGAACGAGGTGCTGATCAAGGTTTCATGCCGGAGTTGCTCGTGCAGCGCCAAGCCCTTGGTCAAGTACGCGTCCGCGTTTTCCGCCCATACGGTCGGAAAATCAAACACGATCAAACCGATATTGGCGCGTATGCCATGTTGTAAGGCTTGCTGCGCGACGATTTCCGGAAAAAAATACATGTCATTGAAACAGGTCGTGCCGCAGCGTAGCATTTCGGCAATCGCCAGATCGGTGCCATCTCTGACAAACGCTTCGCTGACCCATTTTTGCTCGGCCGGCCAGATATGATTTTGCAGCCAGTCCATCAGATGCAAATCATCGGCAATCCCACGCAGCAAGGACATCGCGGCGTGCGTATGGCAGTTAATCAAACCCGGAATCAGCGCATGCCGTTCCAGCACTTCGACCTGTCGCGCTTGGTACTTTGCAATTGCCTGCTCGGTCGGTAACAAATCGACAATTCTGCCGTCGTCTATCACAAGACTGGCATGCTCATGGATTGCGGACGCCGGCTCAACCGGTATAATCCAACGGGCTTGAATGAGAAGGTCGACCAGCATAGGTTCTCCCGATATGCAAAGCGGCGATTATACCTCGTTAGCGGGCTTGCTCGCCTGCGGAGAAACTTGTTGTGGCCCAGGCTATTTCACCTGCACCCTATGGACGGCCAGATCTTTATGAGCAGCAACCAAACTGTCGCGACTGCGACTATCCTGATTGTGGACGACACGCCGGAAAACATCGCGACCCTTGGCGATCTCCTTAAGCCCTACTACAACTTGCGTGTCGCTATCAACGGCCCGCGCGCGCTGGCCTCCGCCCACTCCGATCCTCGCCCCGATTTAATTTTGCTGGACGTCATGATGCCGGAAATGGACGGTTATACGGTGCTCAGTCGCCTACGCGAAAACCCGCATACCGCCGAAATACCGGTCATTTTTGTCACTGCTTTGGACGCCACGGACGATGAAACTCTGGGCCTGGCACTCGGTGCAGCCGACTACATCACCAAACCCCTGCGGCCCGCCATCGTGTTGGCACGCGTGCGCAGCCAACTGGAATTAAAGCAGGCCCGCGACCGGATGCGCGATCAAAACCTCTGGCTGGAAGCCGAAGTTGCCCGGCGTATGAAACAAAATCAACTGATTCAAGATGCCAGCATGCGAGCCCTGGCCAGCCTGGCGGAAACCCGCGACAACGAAACCGGCAATCACATTCTGCGGACGCAAGGCTACGTTGAGGTATTGTGCCAAGAATTGGCGCGCATGCATCACCCGGAAATTCGCGACGCACACTGCATCGAACTGATCACCAAAGCCGCGCCGTTGCACGATATAGGCAAAGTCGGCATCCCCGATCAGATTCTATTAAAGCCCGGTAAATTGACCGAAGACGAATGGACCATCATGCGCACCCACTCGGCTTTGGGTGCCGAAGCAATCAGCCGCGCCATTCAAGATGAGGCGGATCAATCGGTGTTCGATTTTCTGCACGTAGCGATGAAAATCGCCCACTATCATCACGAGAAATGGGACGGCAGCGGTTATCCGGACGGATTGGCCGGCGAGAACATCCCATTGCCGGCAAGACTGATGGCACTGGCGGATGTGTTCGATGCCCTGATCAATCGCCGTTGTTACAAGAAAGCCATGCCGCTGGAACTGGCGGTTTCCGTCATTCAAGAAGGCAAAGGCAAGCACTTCGATCCGATGATCGTGGATGCATTCAGCAACTGTCTGGAGCAATTCATTTCAATTGCGCTGCGCTACGCCGATACGGAATTTGAGAGTGCATATTGATGAAAGACGCACACTGAAAACCGCCTAAACCGATGACATGTCAAACACCTGCAACGCATCGAGAGCAAACGTTCTTTGCAAATTCAAACGGGTTTTATGCCTAAACTGTCCGCACTGACCTACCTAAAGCTCATCGCAGTTGCCAGTGTTTACGCGTTCACGGGCCAAATTTCTCTGCTTTACTTCACCCCGGACGGTAGTGCCAGCATTTTTTTCGTTGCCAGCGGCGTGGCGCTGGCCGCTACTTTACTGGGCGGTAAAAACTATCTCTGGGCCGTTTTGCTGGGCGCACTGACGCTCAACTTGTTGCAAGGTAAACCGCTGCCTACGGCAACGATCATGTCCTTGGGAAGCGTTGCCGGCGTAGGGTTTGGCGCTTGGTTAGTCCGGCGACATCAGCGGTTTGATGCCACGCTGCCAACTTTACGCGACTATTTAATACTGATTTGCCTCGGTGGTTTTATTGCCTGTGCGCTGCCCGCGCTGGTTGCTTCTCTGGCCTTGGTCAAAGCCGACCTTATCCAGCAAAGCGCTTTCACCAGTAGCCTTATGAACTGGTGGATGGGCGATAGTTTAGGAATCATTTTAATTACGCCGCTAATCCTGGTCTGGTGCGACACACCACACCGACTAAATGCCAAATGCATCGGCGAAGCGCTAGTGATGCTGGCCTTGAACGGTTTACTCGGGCAAATCGTGTTTCTCGACTGGTTACATGCCAGTATCGGCGGCTACGCCAAAAGCCATTTACTATTTTTATCGATCAGCTGGATAGCAGTAAGACTTGGCAAGCGCGCCACCACGCTAGCTCTAACCATCACCGCCGCGCAAGCGATGCTCGGTAGCAGCCAACATCGCTGGGGCTTTTTCGAGCATGATCTGGGCAATCAACACGAACTGAATTACTGGATATTCATATCGGTATTGTCGATAGTCGGTATGGCGTTGGCGAGCTATTTTTCCGAGCGGCAGCAGACCCTGGATACCCTCATTGAAAAGGAAGAACTGTTCCGCACCCTGATAAAAGCCATGCCCGACATGGTCTGGCTTAAAGATCCCAACGGGGTTTATTTGCTCTGCAACCCAAGTTTCGAGCCCTTATGCGGCACAACCGAGGAGCAGGTAGTTGGCAAGACCGATTACGACTTCGTCAACCAAGAGTTAGCCGATTTTTTCCGCGAACGCGATTTGGTGGCGGTTGCCGCCGGCAAGCCTTGTGTGAATAAAGAGTGGCTCACCTTTGCCGATGGCAAACGTACGGGCCTTTACGAAACCATCAAAACCCCGGTGACCACTACAGACGGCAAACTGCTCGGCATATTGGGCGTCGCGCGCGAAATCACCGAAACACACCACATCCAAAGGCAATTGCAGGAGCGAATCAAGGAACGCGAATGCCTTTTTACCATTTTTAAAAAAACCGAAGACAAGGACCAGGGTCCGGTTGCCATGCTCCAGTCGGTAGCCGACATTCTAGCAAGCGGCTGGCAATACCCGGAAATCACCGCGGCCCTTATCGAATGGGAAGGCCTTTTAGTCAGCAGCGCCAATTTCCGCGAAACCCCTTACCAACTCAGCGCTCGGCTCAACACTCAAACCGGCGCGCCCGGCCGTATCAGTATTTTTTACCTGGAATCACGGCCAACGGAACAGGAAGGTCCGTTTCTGCGGGAGGAGCGTGCGTTACTCGACACAGTAGCCGAACGGCTGGCCACGGTTCTGGATCAACACTTGGTGCATTTGCAATTTAAGGAACGCGAAGAAATTCATCGTACTATCGTTGCTCAGGCACTTGATTCCATCGCGCTGATTGCCGCCGGCAGTTTAGCTTTTGTCGAATTCAACGACACGGCCTGCAATAGCCTGGGCTATAGCCGTGAAGAATTTGCGCAACTATCGGTGCGAGACATTCTCGCTGACCAAAACCACACCAAGATTCGCCAACATTTGCGGGCTTTATTCAAACAAGGCAACGCCTGCTTCGATACCTTGCACCGCCACAAAGACGGTAGCTTGCGGGACGTTAACGTCCGTATCAAACGGGTCACATTCCGGGAACGCAATTATTTTGCCGCTATCTGGACCGATACCACGGAGCAAAAACAGCTGCTAAAAGAGTTATCGGAGAAAGCCGAACTGCATCGCGTGCTGGTGGATAACAGCTCGGACGGCATCGTCATCATCGACCAAAACCACCGGGTGATAGAGGCCAACAAACGCTTCTGCGACATGCTGGGTTACAAACTCGAAGAAGTCTTGCAACTTTATACCTGGGACTTCGAAGCTGACTTAACTGAACAACAAATCCGCGAAAAATTTGCCGATCTGCCGCATACCGACAAGGTCATCGAAACCCGCCATCGCCGGAAGGACGGCAATTGCTTCGACGTAGAAGTCAGCATGAGCGGCGTCACTTGGGGCAGTAACAATCTGGTATTTTGTGTGTGCCGCGACATTACCGCCCGCAAGCAAATCACCCATCAACTGGCTGACGAACGCCGCAGACTAGCCGATATCATCGAAGCCACCCACGCCGGCACCTGGGAGTGGAATATGCAAACCGGCCAAGCCGTTTTCAACGAACGCTGGGCTGAAATGTTCGGTTACCAACTCAGTGGACTTGAGCCTTTTACCTCGCATAGCTGGGAACAATTCGTGCATCCGGACGACCTGAAACTTGCTAACAAGTTACTGGAACAACACCTGGCCGGACTGAGCGATTACTACCAGTGCGATTTGCGCATGCGGCATAAGGATGGTCACTGGGTATGGATCGCTGATCGCGGCAGAATTACTCAGCGCACGGCAAATGGTGAGCCCTTAATCATCAGCGGCACGCATATGGACATCACCGAGCGCCGCGAAGCCGATCAACGGATACGCGAGAGCGAAGAGCAATTCCGTAGGCTATTCGAGGACACCAAGGAAGCGGTCAGCATTCTTGAGGACGGCCGCTTCGTTAACGCCAACCGCGCCTGTCTGGACATGCTGGGCCTGGATAACTTCGACGCGCTGAAAAACCTCAGACCCGAACAGCTATCGCCCCAATATCAGCCTGATGGGCAGTTATCCTCGGGCAAAGCAAACGAGATGATGCATATTGCGCTGAAAAACGGCAGCCATCAATTCGAATGGCTGCATGCGCGCGCCAACGGCGATTGCTTCCCTACGGAAGTGTTGCTTACCGCTATCCGTCGCAATGAGAGGGCTTTGTTGCACGCTGTCTGGCGAGACATCACCGAAAAGAAAAAGGCGGAAACAGAATTAGCCAATTATCGCCAGCATCTGGAAGTACTGGTCGCCGAGCGTACCGGCGAGTTGAAAACTGCGAACGAGCAATTGAAAATCAGCGAAGAGCGTTTGGGCTTTGCGCTCGCGGCCAGTAACGACGGTATCTGGGACTGGAATCTTCGGGACAACTCCACGTATTGCAATAATGCTTATTTTCAAATGCTCGGTTATGAACTAGGCGAACTCCCACAAGATGCAAACAGCCATTGGATACAACTGCTGCATCCGGAGCATAGGGCACACATTGTTAGACAAGCGCAGCAAGAGTTACAAAATAAAGGATTTTACGAGATGGAGTTTCAAATGCGCGCCAAGGACGGCAGCTACAAATGGATATTAAGCCGCGCCAAAGTAGTTGAGCGAGACGCGAGCGGTCAGCCTGTTCGCGCGGTGGGCACCCATACCGACCTAACGGCCCGCAAGGAATTGGAACTTGCCCTGTTGGCGGCCAAGGAACAAGCCGAAGCCGCTAATTTGTCAAAAAGTACCTTTCTAGCCAATATGAGCCATGAAATACGCACGCCGATGAATGCGATTTTGGGTATGTCTCATCTGTTGCAGCGCGAGCTGAATCAACCCGACCAACTGGATAAACTCGATAAAATCACCTACGCCAGCAAGCATTTATTGAGTCTGATCAACGATATTCTTGATCTGTCGAAAATCGAAGCCGAGCGCTTGCAGATAGAAGAAACGCCTATTAACGTGGCGGCCTTATTGGACCATGCCTACAGCATGATGGCGGAGCGGGCGCGCGGCAAGGGTCTTAGATTTTCAAAAGAACTCGATGATGCGCTAGCTGCTATGCCCTTGCTCGGCGACCCTTTGCGTATCGGCCAGATTTTGATCAATTATCTGGGCAACGCCATCAAATTCACCGATGCCGGCGAAATCTCGCTCAAAGCCTGCTTGCTGACACAATCGGCTGAACACATTGAAGTCCGTTTCGAAGTGCGAGACACCGGCATAGGTCTGGACGACGAACAACAAGCCCGCGTGTTCGAAGCCTTCGAACAAGGCCAAAGTTCGACCACCCGCAAATACGGCGGCACCGGTCTGGGCCTGACGATTAGCCGCCACCTTGCCAACATGATGGGCGGCACGGTGGGCGTCACTAGCATCAAGGGCTCGGGCAGCACCTTTTGGTTTACCGTCAAACTAAAATTCGACCGCAATCCGCGCAGCGTCTTGCTGGCTACCGATACCGCTGACTTTCGCCGCGAAGCAACCATCTTGCTGGTCGAAGACAACGAAATCAATCAAGAGGTCGCAAAAGAACTATTGGAAACCACCGGCTTGACGGTCGAACTCGCCAATCACGGTGCCGAAGCGTTAAACATGGTAAAAAACCGACGCTACGATCTAATCTTGATGGACATGCATATGCCAATTATGGACGGATTGGAAGCCACCCGGCTAGTTCGGCAATTGCCCAATTGTCAGACTTTACCGATTATTGCGATGACCGCCAATGCCTTTCAGGAAGATCGCCAGGAATGCCTGAATGCCGGTATGAACGATTTTCTGGCTAAGCCGGTCGATCCCGACATGTTATTCGCCATGTTGAGCCGCTGGCTGCCGGACAATCGCGACATTCCCAATCCTCCACCCCTAGAAAAAGTAAATCCGGACAAGTCATTGGTTCTGGATACTGCCATCGGGCTGCGCAGCTTTGCCGGCAAGCACCACAGCTATGAAAAGATGTTGCGGCGTTTTGTTGATTCACATCTCGACGATGCGCGGAAAATAGTCGAAGCAGTTGAAGCTGACGACATGGAGACCGCCCGGCGTCTAGCCCACACATTGAAGGGTGTGGCGGCGACGCTGGGACTGGAGCAAGTACGAGCCATGGCGGCGATTTTGGAGCAAAGTATAAAATCGGCCGGGGAGCGTTCGGCTATTGCCGCCAGCTGCGACCCACTACGCTTGGCCTTGGCGAGGGCTGCGACGGAAGTTCGTAAGTTATTGGTTAATCCGACTACTGGCGAGGAAATAGCTGCTACGCTCGACACCGACCAGCTCAAGGCGCTTATACCCAAGCTTCTGACCATGTTGGCGAGCGACAATATTGACGCTGTCGATAGTTGGCAGAAGATAGCACCCACATTGACCAGTCTGCTGGAGGACGCGCAACAGGTCGAGATAATTAGCAGGCAAATTGAAAATTACGATCTGCCGGGCGCTCTGGCAAGCTTGCGGCAGTTGCTCGAACAAAACACGGAATTCGCGGCATTTACCAAAGCTTAAACACTATTAACCCGACCAATATCGACAAGCACAGCAGTAAGCATAAAAACACCTTAAAATAATGCTTATATGCCTGACTATGGCCGCGACTAGCTAGTGTTTTCAACGCCAATTGACCGCTCTTGTGCCCTCTGAGAGCATCGGGGAAGTACCAGTTGCAGGGACTCAGAGCCACTTCAATCATTTATCCTTTAGATTCAAACGGAACCACCATGAATACAACCCAAAAACTTTCCGTACAAGCCTTGCAATGGAGCGGACACAGCCTGAAAGTGCTGGACCAGCGCTTGCTGCCGGAAACCATCACCTACGACGAATACAACGATGCCGCCGGCGTCACCGAAGCCATCGCCTCGATGCGGGTACGCGGCGCACCGGCGATAGGCATCGCCGCCGCCTACGGGGTGGTGCTATCGGCGATACAACATTATCCGAACGGCGATTGGCAACGCGCTGTAGCACAAGACATTCAACAGTTGGCCGCCTCCCGGCCGACGGCCGTAAACCTGTTCTGGGCGCTGGATAAGATGCGCGGTTTGTTAGAGCAAAATCCGGCGGAACCAATAGCAGCGCTAACCGAGTTAGCCGAGCAAATTCACGCGGAAGACATCGCCGCCAACCACACCATGGGCGAGCGCGGCGCCGATGTGATAGGCAACGCCAAAGCGGTGCTAACGCATTGCAATGCCGGCGCCTTAGCCACCGGCGGATACGGTACCGCGCTGGGCGTAATTCGTAGCTTGCACAAACGAGGTCAATTGCAAAACGTCTACGCCGACGAAACCCGGCCCTGGCTACAAGGCGCGCGCTTGACCGTCTGGGAACTGGCCCAGGACGGCATCCCCGCCACCTTGATCGCCGATTCGGCCGCCGCTTGGCTGATGAAATCCGGCAAGGTAGACTGGATCATCGTCGGCGCCGACCGCATCGCCGCCAACGGCGACGTGGCCAATAAAATCGGCACTTATTCGCTGGCGGTGTTGGCGAAACAACATGGCGTAAAAGTCATGGTCGCCGCGCCCTCTTCCACCTTTGACTTCAGTATGGAAAACGGCGACAGCATTGAAATTGAGGAGCGCAATCCCAAAGAACTGTTGGCGGATTGTTACTTAAACGCAGGCTCACTGGTAAACGCCTGGAACCCGGTGTTCGATGTCACCCCGGCCGCCTTAATTAGCACCATTGTCACCGAACGCGGCGTGGTTATCGATCCCGGTCTACACGGGGTAAGGAGCTTGGCATCATGTTAAATTTACCGCGCGGCAACAACCCATTGTTCGCACTTGGCTGTTTGTGGCAGGGCGTGAAAATGCTCACCCATCCCGAGTTGCGCAAATATCTGTTAATCCCCTTATTCATCAATATGGTGTTGTATACCGGCGCGTTCGTGCTGGGCTACCATTCGGTGTCGGCTTTGATTCATTCCTTTATCCCGGACTGGCTGTCCTGGTTGAACTGGATTTTATGGCCGCTGTTTTTTATCAGCTTTTTGATAATCGGCTTCTTCACCTTTACCCTGTTCGCCAATTTGATCGCCGCGCCCTATTACAGCCAGTTAGCCGCCAAAACTCTGCAACTAATCAGCGGCGGCAGCGTGGTCAAAGCCGATCTGCCCTGGGATAAGGTATTTTTTGGCGAACTGCGGCGAGTCGGTTATCTGTTGATACGAGTCTTGCCCTTGCTTCTACTGTTTCTAATTCCGGTGGTCAATCTGATCGCACCCTTGCTGTGGGCGGTATTTGCTGCGTGGGGTATCGCGATGGAGTTTTTGGCGTACCCGCTGGAAGAACGCGGAATGCCGTTTCCCGAGCAGAAACAATTCATGAAGCAGACACGTTGGGGGGTGATAAGCTTCGGCGGCCTGACCGGCCTGGGCCTGACCTTGCCGATCGTCAATTTATTGATGGGCCAAGCAGCAGTGATAGGCGCGACGATTTATGTGTACCGTTTAGCCGAAGCTCAATCTGCCGACCAACAGCAGCCCTAATCACCAGCAACAAAAACCCCGGCCTAAACCGGGGTAGTTGATAGGTTTGGTGGAATTAGAATTTGATCGTCAAACCCACAAACGCCGAACGTCCCATGCCGGCGATGTTTCTGCCCCATGGCACCGTGACGTTGGCCGGCGCGGTCGGATTCATCCCATAGCGATCGCCCAAATAAGCACCGGCCAAAGGATGGTAATACTGCTTGTCCAGCACGTTATCCAATCCCACATCAAAACGTACCTTGCCCCACTCGTAGCCCGTTCTGGCGTTTAACAGGATATAAGCCGCAGTCTCGGTTTCGTTGCGGATGGCTTGCACATCATCCTTGCCGTCGACAAACTGCATTTCGATGGCGCTTTGCCAGTCGTGCAAACGGTGGTCCAGGCTCAGTTTCATGTTGAACGGCATGATGTGATACAGATTGCCACCATCCATGCGCTCGCCGCGCACATAACTCATGGTGGTATGCGTCGCAAATTCACCAACGGTTGGGTCTTTATACAACCGTGCCCGACCTGACACATCCATACCCCACAGCCTGGCATCGTGATTGGCGTATTGCAAATAGACGAAGCTGTTAGTGGCGGTTTGCGGCGTCGCTTTGCAACCGCTGGCTGCCGCATTTGAGGCGCTGACGCAGCGGTCGGCATCGATAAAGTTATTCACGTAGGTGAAATACGGCGTGACGTTGAACTCCCACAGATTATTTTTCGGCTCGTGGAATGCGGCGGTTAAACTCACAGTGTGTGCAGTTTCCTCGGTCAAATCCACATTGCCGACGTAGCCGTTGCCGTCACCATGCCAGCCTATCATCGCCATATCCATATTGCGCGCGCCCCAGACATAGCGCTCATATAAATTGGGCGCTCGATTTTTCCGCGCGTAACCCAATTCGTATTGGCTCATGTCGTTGGGAGTAAATTGCACCAACGCCGTCACATCAAAGGTATCGGTGCTGCGCTCGCGGTCGCGGGCGTTGAAGGCATTCGCGGCATTTAACGCGGTAATCGCCCCGGCTCTATCCACCGTACGCGCCGCGCCGGTGTTGATTAAATCGGGATTGTAGGGTTGAACATCACCAGTGTTGGTGGTGGTGTGGTCGTAGCGTAGACCTAACAAACTACGCCATTTCGCATCCCAATTCGCTTCCCATTCGCCAAAAAATCCCACCCGGTCGCGTTCGCCATTGTTGATGTTCAGATACGCTTCCGGCGCCATCATCCAGTAAGCGCTACGGGCGTCGGTATTGTTGGCGGCGATGCTGGTATTGCTGTGTACCGCTGGCCAATAATCGTTGATTTTATTGCTGTGATATTCGTTGCCGACGCGGAAGGTGTCGCGCTTGTTGAACGGAATTTCTGCTTGGATTTTATAACCCAGGTTGCGGCCGCGGGTTTCCATCGGCATGCGATCGTTGGGCGGCGCGAATGTGCCGCCGCTAGCCGTGCCGTCGAGAAACTGACTGTGTTTGTCTTCACCAATATCCATACTGTGCTGCGTACTTTCGAAATAGAATTTGCTCTCCAGCGAACCCCACTCGAAACTACCCTTGTGCATGATATTGCCGAAGATGCTGTCGTTGTTGGTCAAGTCCATCCGTTGATTCGGAAAGCCCTGGAACGGAATATGCTGCTGACCGCCGCGGATCACCACCAAATGCTTATCCGTTTTGAACGACAAAGCCGCCGAGTGGTTTTGATTCTCGTAAGCGGTAGATTTGACGATCTGGCCGTTACCGTCGTTGTAGTTCATACTTTCGGTGTGCGAACCGGTATAGTCCAGCCGCACGTTTTGTGTCGCCACGCCGGCGGCGATACTGCCGCCGAAGGCGTCGCCGTTACTGCGGTAAAACGACGAGACGCTGCCGTCTAGCAAAATATCCTTGCCCGGCTCCGCAAAAACCGGTTCCGGCGTTTGTACCGAAATCGTGCCGCCGATACTGTCGCCGCCCAAGCTCACCGGCGTCACCCCGGTCAAAATGGTGATCTTACCGATATTGCTGCGGTCGATATAGGAAAGCGGCGGATTCATGTGGTTGGCGCAAGCCGAAGTCAACGTCATGCCATTGATGTCGATTTTCACCCGGTCATCGTTCAAGCCGTGGATCACCGGCAAACTGGACACGCCGCCAGCACCGTATAAACTTACCCCCGGCGTATCTTCCAGTAGTTTGGCGGTATCACTAATTGCCGCGCGTTTGCTAGTCAGAATATCCGCTTCCATGTCCGAAGCATTTAGGGCCTTTACCCCCGGAAACTTGTCGGTGACGATGACTTTTTCCAAAACCACGTCGTCACCCAAAGTATCAGGGATCTCTTCATCGGCGTTAACCACCGTCGTAAAGCCGAAAAGCACGCCAGTGCACAACAAGCAAAGCAGTGCAAGTTCTGTTTTTGCTGAAGTGAGAGCATGCCGGTCCGTTTGCTTATGGTCTGCGCAGATTGTTTTCATAATTCGCCTTTCGAAAGTCAAAAATATCTTTAATTTGCTATAGCTCCGAGCAACGATCATTAAGACTTTTCCGCCCTTGAAACGGTCAAAAAAGCTGGAATTCTCGGAAGTCATGAAACAGTTTTAAGATCGACCAGGCCGTAGGCCTCAGCTGGTCAATTGGCTATAACAAATTAAAGCGAACTATATTGTAATATTAGAATTATTTAATTCAAGTTATTGAACTATGTTATTTAACTGAATAGTTGATGAATTTCAATCTGTTACCTTGTAATGACGAAAATTATCAAAGCAGCGTCAGCAGCAATTTGCCAAACGTCAGAATCGAAAGACCCGAAGTAGGTGTTAAGTTTTGCGGTAACTCGCTGCCGCAACTTACAATAATCATCATTTAGCAATTAACCTTCGAGAACACTCTATGAAATATCAACCTTGTATCGACCAATGCACATCCGAAGGCACCCACTGCGAAGGTTGCGGCAGATCGCACCAGGAAATCACGGACACCAAAAAATTGGTGACATCGGTCGTGGAGTTTATCCGGGAGCATGACTACGAAAATCCCGAAGACTTTGTGGAGCGAATCAGCAAAAGCATTTTGAAAAAGCTGCAAAAACCCGCCTGACAGTTGCGAATTAATCGCGACCCACTTCGGCAAGAGCCGGTCAATAACTAAAAAAACGCCCTTAGCGGGCGTTTTTGCTATCCAGGCTTATCGCAACTTACAATCAAGCTTTACGCTTCTTCATACCGACAAACCCCGCCAGCACCGATCCAAACAACCAGACCGCACCAGGTACCGGCACGGCGGCCGGCGTGACCGACACCAATTCGTAGCTGTAAGAGGTCGCATTGGCAGCTTTATCGAATACCGCGCCGCCGAAACCACCAAAGCCCATACCACTGTAATAATCAAAACCGGTGGTACCGAAGTAATTCGTAGCGATCAGTTCCTGTTGAGCACCATAAATCTCGTCGCCGAGATACGGGCTGCCTAGGTTGTAGACCATCGCCGACAAATCGGCCAAGTTGTGAGTAAACGCTGCGACGATAGAGTTACCCGAGAACGACAAAGAAAACGCCGAGATTTCATTGAAATTCATACCGAAATTGGCGCTTCCTACGTTAATCTGCCCGGAGTTATTGACGTCATTAACAGTAAAACTACCGGAAATAGTCGCCCCATCGTCGAAACCGGTTTGCACAAAATTGTAAACCGCCGCGTTAGCGCCGGGCGCCAATAGAGCGGTAGTAACCGCCAAGGCCAGCTTTAAAGATTTAGTTATCATAATAAGCAGGCCTTATTGCGCTGGTGTGGAGGGAAGGAACGGCGAGAAACGGGTACCGGCGGAAGTGCCCAGTAAGCCGAAATTATTGGTCCATTGCCCGATAAACGATTGTTTGTCCGGGGTAAATTGCAAATCAAAGAATGATTGCACGGTGACATTCGGCGCAGGCGAAAAATCTAATTGCGCCACGGCCGAGCAATCGGTGTTCATGGTGGCGGTGCCGCTGACCGGGCCGGCGAAACCTGGCGTGATCACCCCGCTTTGCGTGGTAGTGAACGCGCAGGAACCGCCAACTACGCCGTTCAGAACAGTAATTTCACAACGTCCGGTATGCAGATTAGCCAGAGCCACGCTGTTTTGATATAGAACATAGCTGCCGTTCAAATTAGCGGCGCTACAACCTGGCGCGGCTTGAACTTGGCTAGACAGCCCCAGCGTGGCGGCGAGCAATAGATATTTAACGTTTTTCATCGTGTCCTCTCGAAGATCTTGATAGTTATTTTGTGATTGGCGAATTACCCCTAACTATTCCTGCTGATTGCGATTCCGCGCAATCTGAGGCTTAAGTAGTTAAGCAACCCAAAAACCAACTATCAATCCTTATGCCACCGATTTAATAAAACCTATAAAACAACAAGATAGGAAAAACACGCATCCAATTCGCCCGGTAAAGCAGACCGTTTCAAACTGATTTATGATAAAAGTTAGTGTTATGTCACAAATTATTGTAAAAGTAAGTCGTATGCCCAACCGAGGCGGGCAAATCCTCTAGGCAAGGAAACTTCAGGACATGACAGACGCAAAAAAGGCGGGATACAAAAGGCTGAACACCGACGAGTTGCCCATGCAGCGTGTTCCGCAACAGCATTGCTGGCATCAGTCCTTGCCCTCTCAGCTTGGCGAAGGTAAATCGCTGATTTTCCAGCTCGATCCCTCACTTAGCTACATAGAAACTACTTATAAACCACTGCACGATCTGGCTATCGCCAGCAAAATCGATTTCGGCGAACCACGCCTGGTAGTAACTCTTGGAATAACCGGCCACACCCGCTTCATCGACAGCAAGAAGCATGAGCTGACATTTAGCGAAGGCAATACCACGATCACCAGTTTCGACAGCAGTAGCGGCGAACGCCAGTACCAAGCGCATAAACCCATAAAGCAACTACGTTTTTCAATCGGCAAGCGCTGGATGGACCGCTATTTGGGCGAAGATGAATCGGCGTTTTTTTTCCAGAAAAATGCGCTGCAGTTGTTGAGCAGCCGGCCAACCTCGCATCAAAGCGTAATTGCTGCCCGGCAATTGCTCGGCTGCGACCTCAGCGCCCCTTTAGCACCGCTAACGTTAAACGGCCAGGTCATGACGATACTGGCTAACGAACTTAGCGGACTCTGCCAACCTGAAAAATACGGCTATTCCAGATTCGATCAAGCCAGCCGGCACATGGCCGAGCAAGCCCGCGAGATCCTCGAACTGCATTACCAAGATCCGCCCTCACTGGAAAACCTGGCAAAAACTCTGGGCATCACCCCATTCAAGTTAAAAAATCTGTTCCAGCATTACTTTAATAACACCCCGCATGGCATCGTGACCGAGATCAGAATGCAGCATGCTTATCGCGCACTGGCGTCAACTCTGCAACCTATCAGCCTAGTAGCGGAGCTGGTGGGTTACCGACATGCCAGCAACTTCAGCCTGGCTTTTAGTAAATATTTCGGCGTCTCACCCAAACAAATTTCCAAGAAACGTTGAAAAAGCACTGCCGTCCCAATTCGATAACCCACCAGTAATAATCGCTAGGTTATCAACTCTGCGTGCTCAAATCTTACTAAGCCGCGTCGTAACCGCCGGAATGACGGCTTTAACGGTAATCTGACAAACTGGAATCAAGCGGATTTGCCAAAACCGAGCAAATTTGCGCAAATGGCGGCTTTTCTATTGCGGCTTACGTTTTTAAAACCATGAACAATACCGACTTGCAATCTCTACCTCGCCACAGTGTCCCCACATTTCCCGGCTGGTGGGCTGCGCTTGGCCCTGGTGTGGTGTGGATGGCATTGGCGCAAGGTAGCGGCGAGTTAATCTGGTGGCCGTACATGATCGCCAAATACGGTCTGACTTTTTTGTGGTTGCTGGTGCCGGCCTGTTTACTGCAATATCCCCTGAACCTGGAAATCGGTCGCTACACGATGTTGACTGGCGAAAGCATCTTCCACGGTTTTATTCGCTTGCATCGCGGCTTCGGCATTTTTCTGTGGTTGCTGATGACGGTGTCGTTTTTATGGTTTGGCGCCTTTGCCTCCGCCGGCGGCACAGCGATGGCGGAACTGACGCATTGGCCGACCGGTTGGACGCAGCGCGGGCAAAGCCTGTTTTGGGGCTACGCCTCGATTGCGGTGTTCGTCACCGCGATCCTGGCCAGCGGCGTGGTTTACACGCTGATAGAACGCTTCATGAAGCTGGTCGCGGTCGTGACAGTGATCGGTTTGTTGTCGGCCTGCCTGCAAAGCGATGTGCTTAAGGCGCTGCCGGCGTTTAGCCTCGGCCTGCTCGGCCCGGTCGGCGAGATGCCGCGTCCCTGGGAAAGCGGCGATGCCAGCAAGTTATTGACTGCGATCACTTTCGCCGGTCTGGGCGGTTTCTGGATTTTGTTTTATTCCTACTGGCTACGCGACAAGGGCGCGGGGATGGCCGGCCTAGTCGGCCGCATCACCGGTTTGGGCGGCGCCGAAGAAGCGGTGCTCAGCGACGGTTTTCTACCGCAAGACGAAGCTGAAAGCGCGAAAAACTGGTCAACTTGGCGGCGATTTTTGAGCGCTGACATTCTCGTCGGCATTATCGGCAATCTACTCACCACATTGATGACCTGCTTGCTGGCTTATGCTTTGCTGTTTCCGAAAGGCTTGCTGCCGCAGGAGTACGAACTTGCGGTAGTGCAGAGCCAATTTTTCGCGGTGAGTTGGGGCGAGATCGGCCGTCTGCTGTTTTTAGTGGTGGCGGCGGCGTTTTTGACCGACACCTGGCTGGCCACGGCCGACGCGGTCAGCCGCATCCAGGCCGACATCGTGCTGACGCTGTTTCCGAAAAGCCGCCGCCTGCCGGCCCGCCGCTGGTATTACATCTTCCTGGGTTTGTTGACCGTCATCACTTCGCTGACCATGCAACTCGACGCCCCCGGCCCGCTGATCCTGACCAGCGCCATCATCGGCTTTGGCGGCACTATCATGTTTCCGGTGGCGTTGTATTTGATCAACCACAAAATGCTGCCGCCGCATCTGCCGGCGTGGGCTAGGCCTAAAGGCAAGCCCTGGCTGTTGGGTTTGAGCTTTGTGGTGTATTTGCTGTTGGCTGTGTTGTATTTAAAAGCCAGTCTTAAACTTTGATGGCAATTCGGTTAGGGTCTAACATCCGTAGCAGAGTAAATTCGTAAGAAGCCCAAAGGGAATTTGCTAAAACGCGATCTATTAAGGGCTTGGACTATTCGCACCATCCAAACTTGCGAGGAATCAGCGTATGGATCTAGCCAACAGAGCGTAGGTTGCCGACCGGAACCCAAAATCGGTAGGTGCTCAAGAATGATTTGCGGATAGTGTGAAACATTACTACCAACATCCCTAGAGGTAATAAACATGACCAACCTCGAAAAAACATCTATCGCTCTAACACCCGAAATGGCTGCTATTGTGCGGCAATGTGTTGAAAGTGGTGTATACGCCAGTTCCAGCGAACTCATCCGTGAAGCATTGCGTGACTGGAAAACTAATCGGTCATTGCAGCAAAGTGAACTTCAAGTTCTGAAAAGTCTTTGGCAGGCAGGTATTGATAGTGGCTCTGGAAAATTTACCGATATGGATGCCATTAAAATGGAAGCCAGAAAACGCCTTGCATCATCCGCTAAATAGTACGGCAAACTATCCATGGGTATCGTTCAGCGTACGGCTCAATCAGAAGAGGATTTAATTGAAATATGGCTCTACATTGCCCAAGACAATCCCCCTGCGGCTGATAGAGTATTGGATGACATGGAACATCGTTTCATCATGCTGGCGGACAATCCGCAGAAGGGTCGCTAACGCCCGGATATTGCACCAGAGCTACGGTATTTTATATCGGGCAAATACCTTATCCTTTACAGAACCCTAACCGATGGCGTGCAGAGGGAGTGTCCCAAATTTTGTGTAAACGGTAGTTTGGTTTAATGGCTAGGGAAGCGATCTTCGAACTGAATACTAAACCGATTCAAAGCGGCTTTCCAATCGTAGACGGGCATGGTCCAATTTTGGCTGATATTGCGCAACGCCAAATAGAGCAGTTTGGACAAGGCGTCATCACTGGGGAAGACCGCGCGGTTTTTCATGATTTTTCTCAGACTTCGATTCACCGATTCGATGGTATTGGTGGTGTAGATCACCTTGCGAATCTCGGGCGGATAGTCAAAAAAAGGGATGATGTGCCCCCAGTTTCGTCGCCAGATGGGGGCGATCGTGGGATAGGTCTCCAGCCAGTTGGCCTCGAATTCGGTCAGCTTTTGCTCGGCTTCCCTCGCCGTTGCGGCTCGATAAATCTGCTTGAGGTCGTCGGCAACCGACTGGCGCCTTTTGTAGCTGACATAGTTGAGGCTATGACGGACCAAGTGGACAATACACAGTTGAACGGCCGCTTTGGGAAACACGGTTTCGATAGCCTCCGGAAATCCCTTCAGACCATCGACACAGGCGATAAAGATGTCGTTGACGCCACGGTTCTTGAGCTCGGTGACCACTTGCAACCAAAATTTGGCGCCTTCGCTTTGGGCAATCCACAGCCCCAGCACTTCTTTGTGGCCGTCCAGATTGACACCGATGGCCAGATAGACGGCCTTGACCCGCACGCTGCCACTATCGCGCACTTTGGTATGCAGACAGTCGAGGTACACAATCGGGTAAATCGGATCCAGCGGGCGGCTTTGCCAGACGCCCACCTCTTCGAGTACCGCGTCGGTCACCGAGGAAATCAAGGTGGGGGATACCTCGGTGCCGTAAAGCTCGAATAAATGGGCTTGGATTTCCCGTACCGTCAGTCCTCGGGCATATAACGAAATGATCTTATCGTCGAAACCGGTCCAGCGCCGTTGATGCTTAGGAATGATCTGCGGTTCGAATTCGCCATGACGGTCGCGGGGAATCTCGATAGGCAAGTCGCCGAAGTCACCTTTCAGCGTTTTCCGGCTTTTGCCGTTTCGGGCATTGCTGCTGGCGTTGGTCACCGCCTCATGCTTACACTTGGCCCAAGTGCGCGGTCATTTCCGCTTCCAGGGCCCGTTCGACTATCGCTTTGGTCAACTGCTTCAGCAGACCATTGGCACCGATCAGGTCCTCGGGTTTTTGATAGTGCGACATCAAGGCGTCGAGTAGGTCATCCGGTATGGCTTTTGATGATACGGTCATGGTTTCCTCCTTGTCAGGATCGGTAGTTTCCTACCTCAGGGCCGTTTACACAAAAATTCTTACACCCTCGTTTCCTACCTCAGGGCCGTTTACACAAAAATTCTTACACCCTCGCATTTTAGCTTGGGAGCGAACCACCACAGCCTTGCGAATCAGGCTAAAAGCCTTGCAGCCAAGGCATTTTGGTATACACCCAAGCTAACGAAGCTTTCGTGAATCGCAAAACACCATTCACTCCAGGCTACAAGGCATGAAGTCCATGTCTTCCAGCGAAAATCAGGCCCGACACAGCCTAACGTCCCGAAATTGGACGCCATGGATTGCTATAAACAGGGTTGGGCTTGGGTGCATGGACAGACATTTGCTCCTGCAATATCTGCATTCCTCATATCCCTCTGAGTCATGCAGCAGGCAGGGCATGCAGGGAGCGATTGCCGAGACGACAGGAACCCCCAAAACGACAGCCATAAAACCACCAGCACACCATCGGCAACGAGAAAATAAAGCCATTGGTCATTTGAATGCCATCAATGTTGGGGTTCGTGCCTCACCCCAACCTACGCAAACCCAACTTACCGAGTTGATATTGTTGAATCTATGGTAAATATTAATATTCAATTTTAATAGAACCAACGAATGTTCTTGGCGCGCCGTAAACTGCTGTTCCAAAGGTGTAGAGCCCACCCAGATAGGTTTTATCGAGCAGGTTATCGGCATTTATTTGGGCTGTGACACGAGTATCGCAGACTTTCCAAAGTTTACTAGCCATCAGATTCAGTGTTGCATAGCCAGGTGCTTTGATGGATTCAGTGAAACCAATCTCGCGACGGCTGACAGCTTGCAAGCCAGCTCCTAGTTTTAACCCATGCAGGCTAGCATCTTGAAATTCATAGGTAGTCCATAAATTACCGTTATGTTCAGGAGCATTATGTAGGCGTTTTCCGATTGTGCCGGCTGTCTCGGAGTCCTTCAATGTCTTGGCAAACGGCATATAGGAATAAGCGCCTATCACCCGCCACCCAGGCAGAATTTCTCCGCTAAAATCTAGCTCGATACCGCGACTTTCTGCTTCGCCGACAGCTCGAAAAGAGTTGCCTGCTTGTGTTACCTGCATGGGTAAATTTTGTTTCTTCAAATCATAGTACGCTAGAGTCCCTGTGAAACGGCCATCGAATAATTCAGTTTTTACCCCGGTCTCCCATTGTTGTGCCGTTTGAGGCGATAAGCGTTCTCCATTTTGAGTAACATAAGCGGCGTTAGAGGCGCCAAAGTTTTCGGTATAGCTGCCGTAGAGCGATAGCTCAGGTAATGCTTGCCAAAGTATGCCGCCTCGGGGCGAAACGCGATCATCGGTAATAGTCGGATTAATGATTTTGGTGTTGTCTCCAAAAGCACCGAAAGCCGAATCGCCACCGGTTTCGGCATTGTCATAGCGCAACCCGGCCAATAAATGTAGATGATAGGGCAGTTCAATTTGGTCTTGGCCATATACTCCAAACCAAGGTTGTGTATAACCGAATGTATTAAACTGAGTGATGGCGGGTGCTTCTGTAAAATGAAAAGGGTTATTGATGTTGGTGCCTGAAGGCGAAAAGCCAAACACAGGCCCCATTGTTGCTCTGGAATCCGTACGCATGTAGTCTCCGCCGATTAATAGCGTATGCTTGAAATCTCCAGTAGTAAATTTACCGCTTAACTCCAGCGAGTTATAAAAATTATTAAAATAATCATCACCATTGGCATTTTGCTGAAAGAAAAACCTACTGACATCACCATTTGCGGCGACCGGCCCTGTCGCATTGATCTGGCGCAATGTTTGCTCACTGAAACTGGCGTTAAAACGGTGATGCAACGTCCAGTTTTCGTTAAATCGATGATCGGTATTCATGGCGAACATGATGTATTCCTCTTCACTAAAATCCCATGGGTCGCTGAGATTTTGGCGACGATTGCCTCCTCCAATCTGTGATCCATCCGAATTTAGCAGTAATAGATTTCGTCCGAATGTTTTGATGTTGCTGTATTCCAATTTAAACGTTGAAACAGTTTTATCGGAAATATTCCATCGCAACATTGGCGCGACAAATGTTCTCTCACCACCTGCAAATTCGGTGATGGAGTCATTAGCCTGATAAGCAAAGTTTATCCGATAGGCCAAGTCCTTATTCTCAGTCAATGGCCCTGTAGCATCAATATCTGTCCGATAATGATTATAAGAGCCGAATTGCTGACGAAGGCTGTAGTACGGCGTATCCAATGGCTGTTTGGTAACAAAATTAATTATCCCGCCAGGCTCGGCCCGTCCATAAAGAATTGAGCCAGGCCCTTTTAAAACTTCAACTCGATCAATATTGGCAAGCTCTTCGGTGTGGTGCCAATTATTGATAAAAGGAAAACCGTCTCGGTAGTAATTGAAAGTCTCGAATCCCCGAATGAAGAACTGTTTATTGATTTCCGCACCGTTTGTAACACTGCTAACATTACGTAGTGCCTGGTCGATAGAAACAACCTGTTGATCTTTTAATACCTGTTGGGGTATGACTTTTATTGACATCGGCGTTTCCATAATCGGCGTATCCGTCTTAGTCGCCGTCATTGCGTTGGGCAAACGGTAATCCGGATTATAAGGATCGGTGGCATCATAAACTGCCTTCCCCACCACTTGCACCGCCGGCATAGTCTGCGGCCCCAGATTGTTGTGCAGTTCCGCCGCTCGCGGCTGCAAGGTGATAGCCCCTTCGCCGGTCGTCACGGCTTGTAACGGCGCATCGCCCAATAAAATCCTGATCGCTTCGTCAGCGGTATAGTCGCCTTGCAAGTTACGGCTGCGCAGGTTGTCGGCGATGTCGGTGCCGTACATCAGTTGTTGCTGGCTTTGCCTGCCGAACATCAGCAAGGCCTGATTCAACGACTGGGCAGGGATGTCGAAATGCTGTTTGCCGGCGGTATCGCTGTGGGCGGTTTGGGACATTAGCGCCGCAAGCAACGCAGCTTTGGCGGCATGGTGCCGGCTTTTGTTGCCTGAGACGGTTTTGCAATACTTTGCGTTGAGCATGGATTCTCCTGGTTTCGGTCTGGTTACGCGGCAGCATTCGGGCTGGTGTTAGTTAAGACGGAAACTATTTAAAAACCCACATCAGGCGGTTAGGGAATTTTTTTATCGGGGAAATTGGCAATAGAAATTTGAGATGGCGTTGTTAATTCTGGACGGCATTTGCTTGACTAGTTTTGGATAAATCCCCCTGGCTCCCCTTTATGCTCCCATGGGTAGTTTTTCAATGGGGGAAGTAACAGCGCCTAACGCAGAACGACCAAATACGGCGTGACGCTGACAATCTGCAACTCCGGCACGGCGGCGTTTAAACTGGCGATGGCTTGATCCAGCGCGTCCAACCGAAACAAACCGCTGATCCGCTTGTCGGCCAGGGCCGGATTCAGCAACACCACTCGTCCGGGCCGGTATTGATTGATTTGCGCGACGGCTTGGTGCAGCGGCAAACCATCAAACTCTAGATAGCCGTCGCGCCACAGCGCCATATTCTCGGGCCGTTTTGCGGCTTGTAAGGCGATAGCGTGGCCGCTTATCAAAGCCGATTGTCCGGCTGTCAGCCGTTCGCGGTGCTGTTGGGCATCCTGGATTTCGACGATGCCCTCGACCAGTTCGACCTGGGTTTGCGCAGACTGGCGCTGGACGCTGAAAGCAGTGCCAACCGCCCGGACTTCGCTGCCGGCGCTGCTGACCACAAACGGCCGTTGCGGATTTTTAGCCACTTCGAAAAAAGCTTCGCCCGTCAACAGCTCCACCCGGCGCACGTTATCGTCGAAATGAATCGCCAGCGCCGTGGCCGTGTTGAGCATTACTCGCGAGCCGTCGGCCAAGGTTACGGTGCGTTGCTCGCCCTTGCCGGTAAGATAATCGGCCCGCCAGAATGCCGGTGGATACAGCGCGGTCAGCGTCACCGCCAGCAATGCACAGCAAGCTACCGCCAAAGTGAGAGAACGGCGGCTGCGGGTTCTGGTATTGACGCGACCTTTAAGACTCCTAAGGCCGTCATTCCCGCGCAGGCGGGAATCCAATTTGGCAACCGGGCGGCTTACCCGTACACCCTCATCGTGCGCTTGCCAACCACCCTCCCCCGATAAGGGTTGCGCACCGGGAATGACGCGGCGGCCACGCAGTTGTCCCAAGCCCGCCCACAGTTTTTCGGCGCGTTGCCAGGCTTGTTCGTGCGTGCTATCGGCGGCCCGCCAGGCATTCAGTTCTTGCTGCGCGGAGGTGGAAAACTCACCGGAATGCAGTTGGCTCAGCCAAGCGCAAGCCTGTTCCAGCAAGCGCTCGGCATCGTCCGGCATCGGTTCGGTGGACATCATCAAATCCTGAGTGAGCGAAAGGGGAGATATATCATAGACGAGGCCGGCAGCCTAAACCACAGTGGCTATGTGGATTGGCCCAACGTTTTAGCGCAATGCACCAAGGCTTTTTTGATGTTTTCTTCCACGGTGCGAAGAGAGATGTTCAGCATTTCGGCGATTTCGCGCTGCCTCAAGCCCTCGAAGCGGTTAAGGTAAAAAATCCGCTGACACAGCGGGGACAAGTTGCTCATGCCCTCGATCAGGCGATCTAAATCCTGCTCACCCAGCGCCACGGTTTCCGCGCAGCGCAGGTCTTCGACTTCCGGCGGCGTATCCTCCGGCCATTCCACAATCGCGGCACTGCGCACGGTCTGACTGCGATAGTAATCAATCAACAGGTTTTGCGCGGTACGGAACAGATAGGCTTTCAGATTGCCGACACCACTCAAGTCCTCGCTGCGGCATAAGCGCACGAAGGCTTCTTGGCAAATGTCGGCGGCGGTTTCCCGGCAGCGTAGTCGCGAATACAGCACAGTCTCCAACTCGCCGTGGCAACTGACGTATAGCTCTTGAAGGGATTGATGGGCTGGGAAAGACATTTGCCGGCTTAATGGTTTCGGTATCAGGGCGTAAACCGAAAGTTGTCAGCAAATTTAAAGCCGGACCAGGAATATTTTGCTCAATCAAACAGCTAGAAAATTGGCAAGACTCCAAATCCGATAGTTTTTTATTAATCTATGTTAAATAAAACTGGTGAAGTACCCGATTTCACACACATTGCTAACCCGGCCCTTTTATCACTGGTATGCTGTTCGGGCTGAGATTCTATGGTTTTCGTCAAGCTGCATTGTTGAGGCAAGCAATTTTCTGAGCGTCAAATCGGGCATCGGCTTGTTGCCAAAGCGAGAATGCGATGCGTAATAATTTTCTGGCGATAATCACTAGCGCCTGAGTTGCCGAGAACTCTCTGGCTCTTAACTCTTGGTAATAGGGTTTCCACACAGCCGTTTTGGCGGCTGCCTGGGCGCAGTTGTATAACAGCCGTCTCAGTTCACCCGGTCCCCGTTTGGATACGCGTCGGCGGCCCCGCTTTTGGCCTGAGTCACAGGCTCGGGGATCCAGCCCGACAAAGGCTACTACGGCATCGCTGCGGCTTAACGGGACCCGATCAAACAAGACAGCCAGCTGTGTTGAGGTTTGCCGGCCAATACCCGGTATGCTCTCAAGACGTCGGGCCTCGGCTTTCAGTGCAGGCTGCAAAGTTAATAAGTCATCCAGTTGCTGATCGATATGCTTGAGCAATCCGTCCAAGGCGACCACGGTATCAATGAGTGGCGCTTCAAGTTCCTTCACGCTTCGCAAGGCTTTTTGCAGAGCTTGACGATGCTTGACGACCGTCGCACGGCGCCGTTGCAGTAAAGTCACTTGGTGCTGCATCGCCGAAGCAGGTTGATAGGGACGTAAATGACCCCGTTCAGCGGTGATAAATCGCCGGATCATTTGGGCGTCCACTCGATCCGTCTTGCCCCGTCTGCCCAAACCCAGGGCATAATGGCGCATATCCCGTGGGTTCAGCACATAGACGACCATGCCCATCAATACCGCTTGCTCTGCCATGAGTTGATGATAATCGCTGGTGGCTTCCAGGCCAATATAACTCCCGGTCGGTAACGTCTTCAGCCAGGCATTGATGGCCTCTGCCGTATTGGCAAGCGTCAACAAACCCTGCTCTGAATCTATCACCAGTTCATCTTTTGCTACATCGATACCGATCAACATTTCGCTTGTCATACGTCCTCCACCTGTTGAAAAATAAGAGAGTCGGGGTGGTGCGTCTGCCGAGTAAGCTTGTGCACAAATCGGCGGTCTAACCGCTAGATTCTTCATCGACTCTGGAAGACGCGATGGGATGATTTCTCAGTGAGGTCTGTCTTAGCAGATGCTTGTCGATGTCCCTCCATCCCGACAACCAAAGTCTCCCCGATTCTCTTAACCTTTACCATACAAGCTCGTCGAAGCCCAGGCCGCTTGCGCCCTTCGATAGACCCAGTACCCTCAAGGGCATTAAGGCGAACGGTATGCAAGGACCGGGTAATAGCAAAACCCACCCGGCAGACACTTACTACCCGAATCCATTGTCCGACAGATTAACAATCGTCAAATCCCTCGCCCCTTTCCCGACTTTTCCGCGCGGCTTCCGCCAACAATTCATCGATAAAATAACGACAGTAGTTGGGCACATAAAGTTGTTTCAGATAAGCAATCTTAGTCGTGGAACTGGGTATTAAGCCGGACAGATCTATGGCAACCAAATCGGCATCCTTGCCTGCTTCGTATGCCGTACCGGCGATAATTCCCACTCCCATTCCCAGGCGCACATAGGTTTTAATCACGTCGGAATCGGCGGCCGCCAAGGTAATATCCAATGGTAAATGGGCGCTATAAAAGGATTTTTCTATGGTGGTACGACCGGTAAAGCCAGGGGTGTAGGTCAGAATCGGCTCGGCTGATAGCCGTTGCAGGCTTATTTTGCCTTCCGCCAGCGGATGACCGAGTGGCACCACGGCGACGTGATGCCAGTGATAACAGGGCTTAACCACTAATTTATCGTCTTCATCCAGTTTTTCGGTGCAGATGGCGATGTCGGCTTGATGCCGATGCAACAAATTAATCAGATTATCCGGCGACGATTGCACCATATAGATTTTAATGCCCGGATATTTGCGCCTAAACCGGCCTATCGGTTCCGGCAGTAAATATTTGGCCTGCGTATGAGTGGTCGCTATCCTCAACGTGCCGTTACTATTTTCCAGAAAATCGTCGGCAATCAGTTGGATATTTTTTTTAGCCTGATTGATTAAATCAACTTCTTCCATGATCTTTTCGCCCAAGGGCGTCAAGCCAGTCAGCTTTTTGCCCTGTCTGACGAACAGCGGCGAGCCCACTTCTATTTCAAACAACTGGAGTTGCCGGCTGACCGCCGATTGCACGACGTGCATTTTTTCCGCGGCTTTGCTCAAATTGCAATCGGTTTCCTGCAAAACTCGCAGCAATTCCAATTGATTAAGATTCATAGGCTTGCTCCTAAAAAAATTCCGGGATTCAAAGCAAAATTTTATTACTAACCTATACTGTAATTCGACGTTGCGATGAGAATCTATTCTTTCGATATAAAAATCACATTATATCGTTTTATTTTAGAGGTTCCGTTCATTAACATGACAAATCAACCAGGTGATTTCGTCGGCTTTTGTTAGTGAGAGGCAGACCTCCTCCTAGCGACAGGGATGTTTTGATGGCGGGTTGCATAAACCCGCCATTTTTTTCGCCCCCCGTCCCGAGCACATGAGTTCAATTAAGCGTTGATTGAGTCATTCCCTAGGCGGCGGACGAACACTTAATCCACGCGGTTTTGACCCGCCCCAATGAATATCGCTGCTGCCGCGAAAACGGCAGCCCAGAGACTATGACGAATTGGCTGATGGCAAAAACAGTTTCGGAGTTGCCCTAACCATTGACAGCCCGTTTACTATGCAACTCCGCCAGAATAGTTTCCAGCGTATTGGCCAAATTCTCGGCTAGTTCAATCGCGTCATCGGCTTGATCCTTAGCGGCCACTTCGGCTTGCTGCGCCAAACTCTGTATTTGCTGAATCTCGAAAATGCCAGCAAAACCTTTCAAGTTATGCGCCACAAATTTAATTGCGGCATAGTCGCGCTGCTGAGAGGCTAGTCTTAATTTATCGACATTAGCGTGCTGCGCGCCATCCAGCGCGTTGTCTATCAATTTGTCTATAAAGGCCTGACGACCGTCAAAACGCTGCTGTAAGGCCTCCCAATCGATCAGGCTTTCGGTCACTACCGCCGCCATAGCCTCATTTGCCGTTTCCGGACTGTCGATTACCGCTGCGAGCTCGCCCTTTCCACTGGCTTCACCAGATACTTTGATGATCGACACATGCTGCCGCAATGCGCCCACCAGGGCGTTGGCATCAATCGGTTTGGTAACGCGATCACGCATCCCCATTTCCAGGCAACGCTGCCGCTCCTCGGGCATGGCGTGAGCGGTCAAACCGATGATAGGTAAATCCGGCGCGATTTCCAGTATACGCCGCGCCGCTTGATAACCGTCCATCACCGGCATCTGAATATCCATCAGCACCGCGTCGAAACCGGCATAGCCGACTTCTTCCAAGCGATCCAGCGCCTGTTGACCGTTTTCCGCAAAAGTTACCTGCGCACCTTCGTGGCTCAGCAAATCCTCCAACACCAATCGATTTAAAGCCACGTCTTCCGCAGCCAATATTTTAAAGCCGCGCAAGCGTCCGCCGTTGTCCTGGTGATAATCGGCCGAATGCTCGACACCGGCATCCGTCGCCGGTAGCGGCACACTCAAAGTGAATTTGCTGCCCGCCCCCAGCGTACTTTTGACGACAATATCGCCCCCCATCAAGTTGGCAAGATCCCGACTAATCGCCAACCCTAAACCGCTGCCGCCAAATTTACGGGTGGTAGAGTTATCCGCTTGCTCGAAAGCGGTAAATAGACGACCAATCTGCTCGGCGGTCATGCCGATACCGCTGTCCGTCACGCTGATGTCCGTCATATCTTTCTGCCGAGAAATTTCCAGGCTGACATAGCCTTGATCGGTAAACTTCACGGCATTTGACAATAAATTGACCAAAATCTGCCTTAGTCGCAACGGGTCGCCGTTCACCCATTCCGGCAAGTCTTGGGGACGATGCACTATTAAATCGAGTTGCTTTTCCTTGGCACGCATATCCACCAGGCTGATGGCATCTTGAATCAACGCATCCAGGCGAAACGGATGCTCGTCCAAGGTCATTTTGCCGGCCTCGATTTTGGAAAAATCCAGGATGTCGTTAACTACGCTAAGCAAGTGCATGCCGGCATCGTAAATACGGGCGCTGTTTTCCTTAATGTTCCGCCCGGCATTGTCGCGCAGGCTAATTTTGGCCAGACCAATAATGGCATTGAGTGGCGTGCGGATTTCATGACTCATATTGGCAAGAAATTCGCTTTTCATGTGCACCAGGTGTTCGGCCTCCAAACGCGCGGCTTCGTGCGCCTGTTCTACCGCCTTGCGATGACTGATGTCGCGCATGACGCCGATGTAAGTACTGCCGAAATCATCCATCAATTCGTTGACGCTCAACTCTATCGGCACCAGCAGTCCATCTTTACGTTTGCCTTCCACCTCGATCCGCCGGCCTATAATCACGCGTTCCTTGGTGTTGTCCAGATGCCGGCTCAAATAACCGTCATGCTCGGAATAGTAAGGCTCCGGCATCAACATCTTCACATTCTGCCCCAATAATTCGTCTTCCTCGTAGCCGAACAAATCGCCGATGGCATCGTTAACCAGCAGCATGATGCCTTTGCTATCAATCAATACAACGGCATCGGACATAGTCCGCAGCACCGCTCTGGTTCTGGCTTCGCTGGTGACTAATGCCGCCTTGGCACGTTTGTTTTCGCTAATATCGCGCACTGTAGCCTGCACTACAATTTCACTGTCGATCTCCACCCTGCTGAGTTGCACTTCGGCGTAAAAAGTTTCGCCGTTTAAACGTTTGTGCAGCCATTCGAAGATAACCGAGCCATTGGCGATAGCCAGCTCAAGCTTTTCACTCGCCAACTCGTTGGATGTTCGGCCATCAGGCTGGTATTCCGGCGACAATGAAGCCGGAGTTTGCGCTAAAAACTCTTGTTCATCCCGGCAAGCAAACAGATTGAGTGCCGCTGGGTTAACCGAGATAAAGCCACGGCTGGCACTGAGGGTCATGAGTGCATCCCGCGAAGATTCGAACAGCGCCCGATGGCGCTGCTCGCTGGCTTGCAAAGTGTGTATCGCCTGTTTTTGCGCGGAAATGTCTCTGATAAAAGCACTGAATTCGATGGCCTTTCCCAAGTTATTGGGCGTGATAGCCAATTCAATCGGAAACTCATGCCCGTCGCGGTGCAGCGCCACCACTTCAATTCGCTGGTTCAAGACCGTTCCTCGCCCCATGTCCAAATAGCGCCGCATACCTTGCTGATGGGCTTGCCGATAGCGCTCCGGAATGATCACGTCGTGCAACAGGCGGCCCAAGACTTCGGCGGCCGGCCAACCGAATATCTGTTCGGCCTGGCGATTCCAGCCGTTGATAAAACCATCGGCATCCATCTGCACTAAGGCATCCAAAGCAGTATCGACAATACTACGGATGCGGATCTCGTCCTCGCGCCTCGCGGTTAACAGCGCAGCAAAGCCATCGGCCATTTCGTTAAAACTCTCCGCAACCTGTCCGATTTCATCACGCATGGTTAACGGCATTCTTTGCTGAAAATCGCCGCCGGAAAACGCTTTTGCGGTTTTCGCCAGCCTCTCTACGTATTGGCTAACCGCAAGATGGGCGCCAATCGCAAAATAAATTATCAGCATAAATATAAAACCGGGGATGCCTATGCTCAGCGCTAGCGTCGTTTTCGCCGCACCAATTCTAGCCTCGATCAGTTGTTCGGCTGCCGGAATAAAGCTGTCGTAAATTTCGGAATAAGCGGCATCCAGCGCTATCGTAACGGTCGAATAAAAGTATTCCGGATTGATGGAGAATTTTTCCTGAACAATATCGGCAATTACATGCTGAGTAATCAGACTGGCTGCATTGACAATATTTTCCCTGGTGTTGGCTAGTATCGGGTGCAGTTCCGGTTTATAGCGTTTAAAGTCATGAGTCGTTTCTTCAATGACCCTGATGCCGGATTCGATTCTGTCCTTAATCAGGTAAATTTCGATTTTTTCCTGATCGTTAATCTGCTTTTTGGTCAGTACCCCAATGCCATAAGCGCGCAACTGCGCAACCCCTTCCAAAGCCTTTGGCATTTGTTCGGTTACCAGCATGATCAGATGGTAGGAATCCAGATTGGAGTCGGTGAACAACAAGGATTCCTCGCCAATCAGTTCCTCTAAATCCAATAACTTCTCTACCAAACGGCTGTGTAAGCGGTAGCTTTCTTGAATGCTTAGATTGGCAGCGTTTTGCCGGAGTTGTTCCCAATCGTTTTTTATATCCGCGTATGCAGCAGCCGTCAACGAATCCGCTACCAGCGTTTGCCCCAAAGCCGATAAGGCCGCAGCGACTTTGGTTTCCGATATGTCACGTTTATCGCGCAAACTCTCTATGCCGCCGAGCACCGCTACGGTAATGCCCCTATGCTGCTGCACAAATTGCATGGTCTGCGTAATATGCTTGATTTGTAACAGTCCTTGCAGCTCGCGCTCCGAATCCAGAATCACCCGATTCAGACTTTGATACAGGCCGTAAAACACCACGGCAACCGCCAGCAGCGACAGAAAACCTATCACCACAAACTTCTTGCTGAAACTCAATCGATTCATCAGCGCCACGGCGGGCGAAAACAAAGCTTGCATAGGCAATCCTCGGTGCGAATATTAGATCGGTAGCGATTCAGGCGGGTACTTAGCGGCTATCCTCGGCCGATAACAGCAAGGCTTTTTGCTTTTCGACAATTTTGTTCAAACGTAAGGCCAGCCGGTTATCGTTCTCGAACAGGTTGTCCATTTGCGAAGTGAGTTCGTCCACGTAACCATGTAGCAAAAACTCCTGGCTATCGGTCAACCCTAGATGAATAAAGGCGCTTTCCATATTCATTTTGTGCTGTTCGGCCAAATTCACCATCTGCGAGTGATTGCTTTGTTGATTGGCCTCGATCTCGATCAATAAATCGGTCAATTCTTTCACACCTTCCAGGCGGGCATTCGCTTCCTGTAGCCGTTGTTGTTCGCTAATCATGGCTTCGACGCGGGCACCGGCACCTTCGGCAAGTATCGCCAGATGATCGCGCAATCGGCCAATCGCATCCGGATCATCGGTATCCAAGCCGGTCACCAATAGCGTCACATGCGGAAAATTAAACACCAAGCGATCACCGGCCTGATAAATTCGGCCCAGCTTGGCCACGTAGGTAAGGATGGAGGCTTCGAGCGGAGTACAGATTGTTTCCGGACTAAAGTCGTATTCGTTGGCGGTATCGGTCAATTTCACCAAACCGTTTAGATCGTATTGCTGCAAGGTCTCGATTAACAAACTACCCAATTGCTGAAACGTATTGCATTGAAACGATGAGCGTAAGAACTGCAACACCGTGCCGGTTTCGCCCAAACTGGACATAGCGGTGAATGCGGTTTTTTGCGCATAAGACAGTTGCGATTGCAATTGCCGTTTTTGCTGCTCGGCTTCGATAGCCAAATCGACCTTACGCAGCAACACGTCTTTTTTGGCATTTTTCGGAATAAAATCGTTACCGCCGGCATCGAACGCGGTCAGCAAAATCTCCAGATCGTCGTGGGCGGAAACAAACATGACCTGCACATCGTCATTGCCGTCGGCGCGAATCTGCCGACAAACCTCGATACCGCTGAGGCCCGGCATTTCGATATCCAGCAAAATCAGATTGGGGGCCAAATCCATCGCCGCCAAACATTCCTCGCCATTGGCAAACTCGTGGAGTTGATAGTCATGCCCCTGCAATTGGTCGGTTATGACCAAACGCAACAGAGCATCGTCATCCACTACAAAAATACAGAATGGTTTTTCGGGCATGATATTTCCTGGGTTGCTGGAATTGCGGGTGAGGCGATAGAGTGTGCCAAATAAGCATAGCGGTCCGGGCCAAAATTGCCTGACCGCTTACTTAAACCATCTTAACAGCCGCAGCGAACATTCATGCCGGCGGCCGGGCAGAACTGTGACGGCCGCATCGGTTGTGAGAATAACCTTGTGATAAGGAGCCACAAATACCTGATCACCAGCCAGGCATTGGCTTATACCAGCGCGAATCAGGCGCCGTGCGCATTGGTAATAGCCAACGCCGCCCAATCGAAGGCTGGGCCTATATCCCATTTATCGCTACGAAAATTCACATGACTGGCGATGCCGGAATAGCTCTGAAAAAAATCCAGATCGCGTTCGAATTGCTTGGCTTTGGGAGGCAAGGTTTTCGGTATGGAAAATCGCCCGCATAAATCGTTCAGCAGCAAGCGAATCGCTTCTACCTGCTGCGCTGGAAAGGTAGCGAAATACTGCTCGCCCCGATAGCTGGTTTGCATATATTTATCGGTTTGGATTTTGTCGCAGTATTTAGTACCGAATAACTCGGTTTGGCCTCGCCGCGGCGGCCACCAATTCAAGACCTCCGGATTATCCGCCGCCGGCCGCAATGGCCCCACATTGGCAATTTCTATCGCTATTGAGCGTTGATCCAGTCGGCGGTTAAATCCCTTCACCCCCAGATGATAAGCCCACTGCGTCGGATCGAACACTTCATAGACCGTGCCGTCGACATCGACCAGATAGGCTGCGGCAATATGTTGCGTATCGCCGATCCAGGTATCGAACGCCGACTTGGCTGACGAACCCGCCGTGAAGTGCAAAACAATCAGATCTTTTTTCGGCCTCTCGGTAAAAAACTGCCCGGCCGGCAAGCGGAACCGGGAGCGATTGATCTTCAAACCGGCGACCGCAGCGGCGGGTTGGTCATCGAGCACCATAGTATCGGTACTCGCCTCGCCTTCGTTCGGCGTTACCAACACTTGCGGATTCGGCCGATCTGTGGCCCCTGCCCAGAAAAAACAAGCATCCTTATCCTGATACCAGTAGCCGTTGCCGGATACCATATCCCCTGCCGTAAAGCTGACGACCTCGACTTTACTGCCGGCATCCAAGACCCGCAGCACCGGTGCGCTGACAGACGCGCGACTGCGGAGATTTACTTTACTCAGCAAGCCGATTTGCTTGCCGGCCACCAAATCGGCTGCCGGATCGGGCAACGCAGTGGCAATCAGCTTGGCAATATCGACACGGGCACCGGGGCAGTTTACCGAGGCACGAATCGCGCTATGCGACATCACATGATCCCCATCGACGGTGATATGCCAGCGGTCGGCAATCTCACGGAGCAATTTCGAGCATGCCGCTAATTGCGTGGCCGTAGGCGGGCCAAGCACCGACACTTCTAAGGCAACACCAATCGAGAAAAAATTGGGATTGGTGTTGGGCCGCTGCTTGATAAATTCGGCGGCCGGATTGACCACCAAACCGGCATGAAATGCCGTGTCGGCTTCCTGGACGTATTGATGAATCTCGCCGTTGTAGCCGATGGCGTAATGCATGGACTGTAAAGCCCCCGGCTTGTTGTAGCGCATACTGGCATCTGCCAGACTGCCATCCGCAGAATGCAGAACAATGACTTCCGGTTTGAAGCCAGCCGGGCGACCAACCCGAAAATTACCCTGTGCGCAGCCTATCCATTGCTTTTCCATAAGCCCTCCTCAACCCTGCGCCTTCAGATCGCCGCGCTCGCCCTGCAATGGATTGGAGGCTGGCGGAGTATCCGGGTTTTGCGGATCGCCACCACCCACGGCCTGCGTGGTTTGACGGATAGCTTTCTGCTCGTCATCCTTACGTGCGAGGCCGGAACGCAATTGCACCAGCTTACTCAAGGCGTTATACCAAAACGGCCCACCCAAGCTGAGCAGAAAAATCGACAAGATCAAACCGGGAATACTCACCAATTTCCAATGTTTGCACCAGTTTTCCCGGTCGACGGGCAGGCTGATCAAACCCTGCGTCGCTAGAAAATTGAGATAATAATTTTGCTTTTCCAGATCGATGCCTACTTTGGCTTTATTAGCGTCTTCCGTCGGCGCCTCGGCACCCTGCCCTTCGGTAACTTTGGCATCGGCTGTTTGAACCGCATCCTTTATTTGCGGATCTTCCGTCAGTTTGGGCGCCAATTCCACGAAGGCCGACCGCATTTGCTCGTCCATGGACAGACGGTTGATCAGATACACCGTGTCCAACTGCAACGCAATGGCTACCAGGGCAGCGCTGACCACGCTAACCACACGAGTGGTGGCGGTAAACCTGACGCTGACGCGATCGATCAAATGGTCGAAATTCAAACAAATTATCGCTACAAATTCGCTGGTAGCCTCTTGCAACAAAGCGTTCGAAGCGCGCACATCATGAGCAAGTTCAGGATTGGATTTTTCAAATTCCAGAGCCAGCATCCGGGTGTTTTTCAAGGTAGCGGCCGGATCTTCGATGCCGTTGTCGTGTAAAACGGATTTCAATTTATCCAGTAGATAGATTTGCTCGGCGACGACTTTCTCCAGTTTGTGATACTGCTGTTTCTTGGATTCGGCCTTGGCTTTTTTGATCTTGGCAAGCAAGCTTTCAATACCCAATCGCTTAAAAAACAGCGGACATTCCAGCAGTTTGGTTTCCAGCGCTTCCGTGGCTTGCCCGACATTGATGGTTTTGTTTGCTAGCCTGGCTTTGATCTGTTCGAATTCCGTTTTGATCGACACGTCATAGCCAGCCGCCAAATCCAGCAGAATCTTGATGAATTCTTCGCGATAGATCACTTCGCCAAACTGAAAAAACTGCAACCAATCCGGCAAACGGCATCTACAGCGGCCGCCGATAGTTCGTTGCATCAGGGTTAACGCGGCAATGGCCTCTGCCTCGGTTCGGGAAAAACGGGCATCCAGCAATTCCAGTAAGTCCGCCAAACCAGTGCGCAGATTGCGACCGCGGCTGGCCATTAAATTCAGGATTCCCTGGCTGATCAAGGTCACCGCCATGCTGACGATCAACATCACCACCGACAAACCCAATAACACATCCAGTGACTTCAACATCGCTATTCTCCTTTGGAAAACCGTTGCGGCTGACCGAATCTACCATTCCCGACAAGGCGGCGTCCAGGCTTTTGCTTTTGGTTTTTACCGCTTCCCGCCGCAGCGAAAACTCAAATGCCAGTCTCCAGAGCCAAGCGCTCCATCAAATAACACAAACAATCCTGGCGGATCACCCGTTCGTCCAGCGTTAACATCGACGGCATCGTCGGCCGTGTGATTTGCACTTGGCCATCGGTAACCGTCAGGAATTGTTCGGTAACCGGCTTGCCGTCATTGTCCTTGGCGATCAACGGCATCAGCGCGGAATCGGTGGTACCTAATACTGTACCGGCCGGAATCTCAGTGAAATTTAGACTTTCCAGTTCCGGATCAAGGCGCAGATCGACCGTAGCTTCGCTAAAGCTATAACTGACATCTTCGGCGACGGTGACTTGCGCGACGGTGTGGTAAATATCCACATCCTGCTTCGCAATCGGCTGCACCGGAAACTCATGCAAATGTAAACAACTGTCCAGAAACTGAAAGGCGTGTTCGGTGCCGTGCGGCTGACCGGGCCGGCCGCATTCTAAAGTCACCGCCGGACAAAACCCGGCGAACGCGCTGGACTGGGTACCCTTGGGATGGGTGAAATACACCAGCAAACGGCCGAACAGCGCACCCAGATGCAGAAAGTCCTTGTCCAGTTTGTTGATGCAGGCGTAATGCGGGTTCAGGCCGGTATTGTTATGCACATCAACGCTGGCAAACACGCCGCGCTGGCGCATGATCTGGCAAATCTGCGCCGCCCAAACAGTCTCCGGCGACTGCGGCAATGCAGTGCCGGGCCAAATGCGATTGAAATCCGGCTGGCAGTCAAGGCGTCTCAGGTTAAAACGCGCAGCCTGGGTATTGCCGAAAAACAAGGTCAAGCCGCGCGGCAAGCTTTGGCCGTGATATTTTTGCAACAGCTTTTGCACAGCCAGGAAGCCGGTGGATTCGTTACCGTGCAGCAGGACGGAGACAAAAAGGGTTTCGGGGCGTTTGCCGGGGAGATGGAATAGGGTTGGTTCGGGGATTAGTTTGTGCAGGGCTTCGACGGCAATGTCTAGAAGGCCGTCGGGGAGGCTTTTGAATTGTTTTAGTGTGTGGGCAGCAGGTAGTAGCGGTTGCATAGGTAATTGTTTGCGCTCAACTTTCAAGTTTGCATTACAGCACCAACATGCCCAAATATTCGGCTACTATCAATTGCCAGGCAAATTTACGACTAATAAGTGCTGGGATGAAGTTAGCATTTCCACTAATACTCATAATTGCAGGGCAAACGCTATGTTGTCGATTCCGTTCGTGGTGAGTTTATCGAACCATGAGCTTAATCAGCTTGTTCGGAGTTACCCTAGAATCGTTGCAACCGTTACCCGCGATTCACTATTTGCAACCGATTTTCCCGTGTCATTTGCTTCGATCATGACATCGTCTATGTCCACAGCTTGTTCAGCAACCAAACAGACTTTGACATACTCTTCTTTGGACTACAAACGGAATAATTGACACACTTTCGGACCTGGAGTAGTTTCTAGCTTAGTAATACAAAGGTTATTTGCTTAAAGCAAAGCAACATACATCACGCATAGGGCAAAACCATGATCAGACAATATTTCACCACCTTTCTATTTATAGCAATTTTCGCTTCAAACAGTGTTTTGGCAAGCACGATTTTAAGTGGCACGATGACGGTAGACGACGCTTTTTCTGTTTACGTTAGCACGTCTGAATCCAGTCAAGGCGAGTTTTTGATCTCAGGAGATTACTGGCCAATAACCCGTTCTTTCAATTTCGCATTGGAACCAAGTCAGACTTACTATCTTCATGTTGTAGCACAAGATGTTTACGGCTCCCCAAGTGGTTTTCTAGGGAGCTTCAACTTATCTGACTCGACCCACACGTTCTCGAACGGGACACAATCACTATCGACGAACTCGAATAACTGGTTTGTGAATACAACGGGCTTTGGCGCCCCATACTTTTCACCCACCGCTTTTGACAGCCAGACCGCACTTTCGACCTGGGGGACTTTACCGGGCATCGATCAATCGGCGGATTGGATATGGTCAGGATCATACGGAACAACTGGTATCGCTTACTTTTCGACAGTGATTGCCCCAGTGCCCATCCCTTCCGCATTCTGGTTATTCTTTACTGGAACACTTTGTTTGAACCGCATTTATCGACGCGCTTTCCTTAACTAATTTTCATCACCTCGTTTGGCGGGACACGCTAACGGTTCCGCCAAACGATGATCGACCAATCTGCGGATCGCCTGACGGCAGTCGCCTACAATCGCCAAACCGCTACAGCCTCCTCGCTCCGCTGCCGCTGCAAATAAACCCGCGTCAGCTCCACAAATTCGCCCGGATTATTCTTGATAAACCGCCGCTGCCACTGGCTACCGGTTTGCTGGCTGGCGAGGCGCAGGCGAACCACATCCAAATAATTATCTCGGTCGGCGCTACTGATACCCAAAGCCTGCAATCCCAGAGCGGCACGCGGCAATAGCTCCTGCTCGATCAGCACCGCCAACCGTAGTTTATGTTCACCAAACCAGACGACATGGCTATCCAAACCGTGCCGCGCGGCTTGATAAAAATTATCCTTGGCTTGGGCGAAGGATAACTCCGCCCCGCCCACCTGGCGTTCGTCGGCTAGATTTTTAACCAACCCGTAATAAAACGCGGCATTGGCGATCATGTCCAACACGGTCGGCCCGGCGGCCGGGGTGCGATGTTCGATGCGGATATGTGGAGTGCCGTCTGCATCGAAACCCACCAGCGGCCGATTCCAGCGCCAGATCGTGCCGTTATGTAAGCGTAAGTGCTGAAACGCTTCCGGTGCGTCATCAAAATATTCAGGCAATAGTATCGGGAAATGCTGCTGGTTTTCGACAAAGCATTCCAGTATCGACTGCCGGGCAAAATCGGAACCAAAACTAACCCGGTGCAACGGCCCATCGGCGGCGCCGGCATAGCCGCCGGTGGCAATAGCCTGCTCGAACAACGGGATGCGGGTTTCGGCCCACAGATCCTTGCCAAATAAAAATGGCGCATTCGCGTCCAAAGCCACCATCGCCGCCGAGGCAATAATTGAGGCGTTGTAAATGTGGTGGGCGATACTGAGTGGAGTTTGGATGTGCAATTGAAAGGAGGTCGTGGCCGCTTCCAGCATGACGTCGTGGTGCTCAACTTTCAAATGCTCATGGCCGCAAATATCCAGCACGATAGGCCGTCCCCGGCAGCGCAAAATTTGTTGGTTCAAGGCCCGGTAGCGGTTCATATCGGACATATTGCCCAAGTGCAGATCGCTTTGTTGCAGAGTCGGCAGGGTACCTATCGTCAACAGATTCAAATCCATTTGCCGGGCATGCTGTTCGGCTTGGCGCCAGGTGCTTTGCAAATCGCTGTGCATGCGACTGAACGCATCGCCGGTCAAAGGCAATGGCGGCGTGTTGAGTTCGATATTGAATTTGGCCAGTTCCGGCCCGGCCATGGGATGGGCAAAGGATTGCAGAAAAGTCTGATTCAATGGCGCTGGCCGCATCTGGTCGTCCAACAACCAGGCTTCGACTTCAAAACCGGCCACCGGCTCGGCTTCCGAACAGGCGCGATTTTTGATCAGTCTAACGAGTAGTTCAGTTTCCGTGGATAAGCGTTGCCGGAAGCGCTGAAAGTCGACATCTTGATAGGCTGCGGCATGAATTTCTTGACCCATGACATTTGCGCTCGTGATCCGGAGAACAGGTTGAGATTGTAAGATCGTTAACGGTAAAGCGCGAATTTAGTCTAACCAAGCAGAGTGCTGATCTGCCAATGTTAGGAAATAAATTTAATTAGCGGCAACTGCAATCCTTAACCACCGCTCTAGCACCGCACAGACGTAAGCTTGTTCCTCGACACTCAACTCCCTGCCCTGCGGAATTTTATGCCATTTTTCCAGACAACCCCGGCAACAGCAGGCGGTGGCGTGTTGCGCGACAAACACCGGATGGCCGCGAAACGGGGTTTGTTTGCCGTCGTTGCGCGGCTCGGCTGCGGCCAGGCGTTTGCCGATAAAGTCTTGGGCATGGCTTAATACCGTTTCCAGGCCCTTTATGCCCAAATAATCCAAATCCTTGCCGTGCAGATGAAACTGGCTGCGAAACTTGGACTTAGCCAAGCCGGCAAACAGTTCGTCCAAATCCCGCACGGCTTTAACGCTATCTCAACACGCCGGCAGAGGGCGTGTAACTGTCCAACACATGAATGTAATTGGCGCGCTCATATGCACTGGGGTCGATGGCGTGCTGTTGGCTGACGCTGCCTTTCAATTGGCTAATGGACTCGTATTCATGTTCGATTAGCCATTGCTCCAGTTCAGCACGAATTTCGCTGAGTTTGCCGACGCCTTGCTCCAGCAATACGCTACAGAAATGCACGACGTCGGCACCCGCCAACAAGGCTTTGATCACATCCGCACTCTGATGAAAACCGCCGGTTACCGCAAGCGACATTTTAACCCGACCATACAGCAAGGCGGTCCAGCGAATGCGCAACAAGGCTTCCGATTGGGTAGACAATTGCAACTTCGGCACCACTTCCAAAGTCTCCAGATCGATATCCGGCTGATAAAACCGGTTGAATATCGCAATACCGTCGGCACCGGCTGCTTCCAGGCGTTGGGCAAAATGAATCGGCGAACTGAATTGCGGCCCGAGTTTTAAGGTCAGCGGCAGACTGACCCGGCTTTTCAATTCCCGCAGAATATCCAGATAGCGGTTTTCCACGGTTTCGCTGCTTTCGTCGGCATTAGCCGCCAGATGGTAGATATTCAACTCCAGCGCATCGGCCCCGGCTTGTTGCAGAGCTTGACCGTATTCGATCCAGCCTCCTTGAGAAATGCCGTTCAGGCTGGCGATCACCGGAATACTCAAGCTGCTTTTCAGGCGTTGCAGATGTTCCAGATATTGCTCTTGATAAGTCAGAATCTGATCGGGAACCGGATGAAAGGATTCGGCTTCGCCGTAACCAATGCCCTGTCCGTAAAAAAACCGTTCCATCTGTTGCTGTTCGGCTTCGATTTTTTCTTCAAATAACGAGGACATCACGATGGCCGCCGCCCCCGCATCTTCCAACCGACGGGCGCTATCCAAATCCTTGCTCAGCGGTGACGCAGACGGTACCAGGGGATGCGCCAGTTTCAGGCCCAAATAATTTGTCGTTAAATCAACCATGTTGGCTCTCCTGGGCAAGATCGGCTTTCAGTGCGGCTTTGGCGGCCGCGACGCTGGTGGCATCGCTCCATTCCAGCGCGGCCAGTTGTTGATAGTAGCGGTAGCGGTTTTTCACGTCCTGCTGCGCCTGTTTCAAGAACGCTTCGGCGTGATCGGGATGACTTTGCCAGAGCATGCTGAAGCGGGTTTCGCTCATCACAAACTCCCGCAGTGGCACCGACGGTTCCGCGGAATCCAGTTGCATAGGGTTCTTGCCTTGCTGGATGCGGCCGGGATTGAATCTAAACAAAGGCCAATGCCCGCTTTTCACCGCCAGATTTTGCTGTCTATGATTATTGGACAAATCCACACCATGGGCAATGCAAGGCGCGTAGGCGATGATGATGGACGGACCATTGTGGGCTTCGGCTTCCAGGAAGGCATTCAAGGTTTGCGTGTCCTTGCCGGCGTAGGCCACATGGGCGACATACACATTACCGTAATCCATCGCCAGCAAAGCCAGGTCTTTTTTCGCGGTAGCCTTACCACCGGCTGCAAATTTAGCCACCGCACCCAGCGGTGTAGATTTGGAGGTTTGGCCGCCGGTGTTGGAATAAACTTCAGTATCCAACACCAGGATATTCACGTTGCGACCGCTAGCCAATACGTGATCCAGACCGCCGTAACCAATATCGTAAGCCCAGCCGTCACCGCCGATGATCCAGACGCTTTTCTTGCAGAGATAATCGGCTAACGGTAACAATGCCTGGGCAGCCGGTTGCTTCAGCGAGGGTAAATGCTGCTTCAACTCGGCCACACGTTGGCGTTGTTCGTAAAGACCGGCTTCATCGGCTTGGTCGGCGTGTAAAATCGCATCGACCAATTCGCCGCCCAAGGTTTCTCGTAGCGACACCAGTAATTCGGCCGCATGCTCGGCTTGTTTATCGATTGCCACCCGCATGCCCAAACCGAACTCGGCGTTGTCCTCAAATAGAGAATTATTCCAGGCCGGCCCCCTGCCCTCGGGATTTTTGGTCCAGGGCGTGGTCGGCAAGTTGCCGCCATATATCGACGAGCAACCGGTGGCATTGGCTACCACCATGCGATCGCCGAACAACTGCGATGCCAATTTCACATACGGGGTTTCGCCGCAACCGACACAGGCGCCGGAGAATTCGAACAAAGGCTGTAACACCATCGAGCCTTTGATGGTGTTGGTTTTTAGCAAGCGGCGGTCATATTCCGGCAAGGACAAGAAGTAATCCCAGTTTTGGCTTTCCGGTTCGCGCAGCGGCGCTTGCGGCCGCATGTTCAGGGCCTTACGGCTGGCGTTGGATTTATCGCGGATCGGGCAAATATCCACGCACAAACCGCAGCCGGTGCAGTCTTCCGGCGCCACCTGATAACTGATTGACAGGCCGGCCGGAAAATCTTTACCCAGCATGGCCGCGTGTTTGAAGGTCTCGGGCGCATCGCTCAAGGCTTCGTTGGGCACGATTTTGCTGCGGATCGCCGCGTGCGGGCACACCATTGGGCATTTGCCGCACTGGGTACACAGATCGGTTTCCCAGACCGGAATCTCCAGCGCCAGATTGCGTTTCTCGTAAGCGGCGGTGCCGGTCGGAAAGGTCCCATCTACCGGCATAGCGCTGACCGGCAAGGCGTCACCTCGGCCGGCGATGATTTCGCCGGTAACGCGACGGATAAATTCCGGTGCGCTGTCGGCAATCAACGCGGCAATATCGAAACCGCTGTCGGCCTGTTTCGGTAACGGCACATGGCGCAGGCCGGCCAGGGTTTCGTCGATGGCTTTGAAGTTTAAATCGACGATACGCTGGCCTTTTTTGCCATAGGTTTTTTCGACGGCATGTTTAATCGCGGCAATCGCCTGCTCTTGCGGCAACACCCCGGAAATCGCGAAAAAACAAGTCTGCATGATGGTGTTGATACGTTTGCCCATCCCGGATTTTTCCGCGACCGCGTTGCCGTCGATCAGATAAAAGCGGATTTTTTTATCCAGCATTTGCTGCTGCATCTTGCGCGGCAAGGTTTCCCAGACTTCATCGACCGACGCCGGGCTATTCAACAGAAACACCGCTTTGTCGGCAGCGTTGACCAGCATGTCATAGCGCTCCAGGAACACGGTTTGATGACAGCCGATGAATTGCGCGTCGTTCTCACCGATCAAATACGTAGAGCGAATCGGCTTTGGCCCAAAGCGCAGATGCGAAACGGTAATCGCGCCGGACTTTTTCGAGTCGTAAACGAAATAACCCTGGGCATATAAATCGGTTTCTTCGCCGATGATTTTGATGGTGTTTTTATTTGCACCCACCGTGCCGTCGCTACCCAAACCGTAAAACATGGCCTGAAAGGTTTGATCGTGGGTGTCGGTGCGGTAAGCCGCGTCCCAATCTAAACTGGTATGACTAACGTCGTCGTGAATCCCGACCGTGAAGTGATTCTTCGGTTTAGCGTTTTTCAGTTCGTCGTAAACCGCCTTGATCATACCCGGCGTGAATTCCTTGGAGGACAAGCCATAACGGCCGCCCACCACTTTGGGCAGGCTGGTAAATTTTTCGCCGTCGCTGAAGGCTTGCGCGACCGCGCCCAACACGTCTTTATATAAAGGTTCGCCGTCGGCGCCCGGTTCCTTGGTGCGATCCAGTACCGCGATTTTTCGGCAACTGGCCGGCAAGGCTTCGATCAAACGCTCCGGCGCGAACGGCCGGAACAAGCGTACTTTCAACAAACCGACCGCTTCGCCCTGGCGATTCAAATAATCCAGGGTTTCTTCCACCGCCTCGGCGCCGGACCCCATAATCACGATCACCCGCTCGGCTTGCGGCGAGCCGACATATTCGAACAGCCGGTATTGACGACCAGTCAAACCGGCCAGACGGTCCATGGTTTGTTGCGCAATGTCCGGCAACGCGGCGTAGTAAGGGTTGACCGATTCCCGGCCCTGGAAATACACATCCGGATTTTGCGCAGTACCGCGCAGCACCGGATTATCCGGGGTCAAGGCTCGGCCGCGATGCTCGCTGACCCAGTTGTCGTCTATCATCGCCCGGATCACGCCGTCGTCGATCTCGACGATTTTGGCGACCTCGTGCGAGGTGCGGAAACCGTCGAAAAAATGCATGAACGGGATGCGGCTTTGCAAGGAGACGGCATGAGCCACCAGCGCCAAATCCTGCACCTCTTGCGGTGAGTTGGAGCACAACATGGCGTAGCCGGTCATCCGCGCCGACATCACATCGCTGTGATCGCCGAAGATAGACAGGCCCTGACAAGCCAGCGAGCGGGCGGCAATATGAAACACGGTCGGACTGAGTTCGCCGGCGATTTTGTACATATTCGGCAGCATCAACAGCAAGCCTTGCGAGGCTGTGAAGGTGGTAGCCAAAGTGCCGGCTTGCAGCGCGCCATGAATGGTGCCAGCCGCGCCGGCCTCGCTTTGCAGTTCGACTACGCGGGGCACAGTACCCCAAAGATTGGGTTGATCGCGAGACGCCCATTCGTCAGCCCATTCGCCCATCGCCGAGGAAGGGGTAATCGGGTAAATCGCAATCACTTCATTGAGTTTGTAGGCAATACTGGCCGCAGCCTGATTGCCGTCGATGGTGAGGGTTTGCTTTTGCATGGAATAACCTTTTCAGGAAATAAAACGGGGGAGCCGCCGGGCAAGTGCCGGCGGCTGTTTTTCTAAGATGCTCTAAGCATAGTCAAAAAATGCCTGACTAATTTTTAGTCAATTTAAAGATGTCCCAAACAGGACGGGCGATTGGCTGGTTTGCTCACGATTTGATCACAAGTTTATCCACAACTTCTGTGTATAACTGTACTTTTGGACAATGGCTGCCTGCGAAAACAATAGCCCCTAACCCATAAATTCAAGCTTGTTAATCCTCCCCCGGCAGCTTATCGGCCACCTAAAACTCGCAGTTCCTTAGTTTATTCAGACCAGTCGTCGCGCAGTACGATAGGCATCACTTTATCTTCGACTTCAATCACTGCCTTATTTAACACCACCAATTGTTTGTCCTCGACGAACTGCACACCCAACATATAAAAAATCGGCCCCCAAAACGGGTTGATCATCAAGCCACCAAGTATGCTTTTCCCGGTGCGTTGCAAATTTTTTAATGGGTTAAAAGCGACAGCCAGCGTTTGCTGGGGATGCTCGGCAAATACGTCCGTTATCGGCTTAAACGTGTGTTTATCCCGGCTTTCCAGCTCCGCCAAGGAAACCGAAAGCTTACGAGCCATTTTGTAAAAATGCAGACGCGCCGCGGTGGCCGATACCGCAAAGGCAATCGCCATCAGCGGTAACAGAATACTGGGCGGCAACAAGGGGGCGAAAGCCGGCGCCAGCAACACCAAACCATAACCCAACATCACCGTATCTTCACCGCGTTCGACATCGCGGTCCAGATTTTTAACGATAGCAACCACTTGATTGCCGGACTGATCCAAATAACCTTTGTCTTGAGCCATATTCGTCTCCTTCAGGTTGAATGTGCAGGTCTATGATTAGATGCCTGCGGATAAAAAATGTCAACTGTCTGACCGATACCGGTGCAATCGGTCACGGCTCGGCAACACCCCATTTTGCTTGCAGATAATCGCGGCGTGTATCGAAAATACGCTGCAACTTATCGCCGATAAACCCTTGCAGCAATTGCCCCAGCCAGCCCCAGGGCATCGTATAAAACACGATGTCTTCCAATACGACGCCCGCCTCGCAATGACTTAGGCAAACTTCATGGTTCCAGAACCCAAATGGACCGACCGCCTGCTGATAGACAAACCGATTCGGCTTATCACAGTGACTGACTTCCGATAACCAGGACATGGGCACGCCAAGCACTGCCTTCATCCGATAACGGATCAGCAAGCCGGGGTAAATGTCCTCGGGCACCGGCGAAGTAATATCGACATGAAAAAACTCGGGAGTGATTTGGTTTAGATGGTGCGGAGACGAGAAGAAATCCCACGCCTGCTGCTGACTAAGCGCCAAGCGTTGCTGCCGGTGGATGTGATAAATTTTCATATTAATTGCGCACGACGATGCAGGACTGCTGCGATGATAAGCAATCTACCGTAAAAAAAATTTTGCGGTAGTACTACTGCTTATGCCCATCAGTGACGCGGATGCGCCAGTCCGAAAATCAGAGCGCCCGGCGGTGAAACAATATGTCGAATTAGCCCGAACGAGCTAATAATTACTTAGTCTTGCCGCTTTCTTCCTTGATTTCCGCGATTAGATCGCCGAGGTTTTCGCGCTGTCTCAGCACGAAATTCCGGCTTTCCTCGGCGGTGCGACCACCCAGCACGATGATATCCTTGCGATGTTTATGCGCCAGATACCCCGCCAGCAATCCACCTGAGAACAAGGCGAGCGGATGCCGGATTAGCGCGCGCGTGATGCTTTGGCTGGCGTGCGTCAACCCGGAAATAACGATGCCCATGACCACACCTTTGACCAGGATCTCGCCATTGGTTGGCGGCGCCATTCTGCCTTTCTTGACTTTGCGCGTCGGCGACTTCTTAACTTTCTCGGCCACAGCTCGGTTTACTATTTTCGCTTGCGTCATATCCCTGTCTCCTGAAAATCAACACGCCAACTAACAGCATAATCCAAAACTGGCAAAACTGAATCCTGTTAACCGCCGCCGGCACTATTCACAGTTTTACTGACTAACTGCTGTTTAGCGCCCGGATCGGCTGCTTTGCTCAAAGCAGTCTGCAACAATTCATCTTGACCATAAATGTCCGGGTAAAAGCGCGGTTTATCATCAAGACCCACAAAAACAGTGGTATAAAAAAATAACACCGGTATCGATTTTTTCAGAGTGACTCGCTGGGTTTTAGGCCCGGCCATGGCCTGTTGTATGGTTTGCTGATCCCACTCGCTTTGGTCGCCGAGCACAAATTCCGCCAGCTTTCCAGCTTCCGCCACTCTAACGCAGCCGTGGCTGAGATCACGGCGATCCCGGTTAAACGCCGCTTTGCCCGGCGTATCATGCAAATACACATCGGCCTTGTTCGGAAAAATAAATTTCACCCGCCCCAAGGGATTGTTACTGCCGGGGCGTTGTCTGGCGCGCACCCGACCACTCTTGATTTCGTCGACAATGCTGTCTTGATTTTCGTCGTCGTCTTCATCGTCGGCATAGCGTCCTACCAATTCAATATCCTGACTGGTCAGAAACTCTTCATCGCTCAATAGTTTCGGCAGCATTTCCTTATCCATGATGCTTTTCGGAATGTTCCAATACGGCATGAACTCCAGATATTTCATTTCTTCCCAGAGCACCGGGGTCTGGTTCTTTTCAGCCTTGCCGACTATCACTTTCATGGTCAAGGGCTGTTGATCGTCGCGAGAATTGAAGGCCCATAACTGAAACGCCGGGATGTTTACAAAAATCCTCGGCCCTTCCGGCAACTCCGGCATCCAACGCCAACGCTCCATGGCCAATTCAAGCATGGCGATTTTATCGGCCGGCGTTTGATTCAATAAGGCCAGGGTCTGTTTGCCAATCACCCCGTCGGCTTTTAAGCCTTGCTGTTGTTGCAAACGTTTCACCGCTTCCGTCGCCGCCGCATCGTACAGCGTCTCTGTGCTGCCGGCACCAATGACGTCTTCCGCTTTCAGCTCACCCAATTCCAGCAGACGCCGATGCAACTCGGGCAATTGCGCGTCTTGCTCGCCGGGGCGCAGCGATTTTGCCAAAAGCAGTTTTGGCTTCTGCGCGACGGTATTTTGTTGACGATAAGCAGCCAACAAAGTCTTTAATTGCTGATATTGCTTGAATTTGGGTGCCAGCGCCGCCGGCAGTTCGGCAAGCGTTTGTTGTTGAATATGTTGATTCAGCAACACAGCGACATCGCTTGCCGATTTGGCGGCAAACTGCGCGGGATAATCGAAGTCGCGCGGATCGACCCGGCCGACATGCAGATCACGCGCGTAATGTACCAGCGCGATCGACAAGGCCACGTCGTAAGAGACCAACTCCGTCGTCGCATTTTTCGATAATGTAACGGCCTGTTGTAAGTAGCCGCGCAAACGCTCGACTTCGTATGTATCCGGATTCAAACCATCGGCCTTGGCATTGCTTAGCAGACTCAAAGCGTCTTCGCGATTTTTCGCAGCACGACCTTCGCCCAGCCAAATCAGCTGATTGGCATTCATCTGATACAACTGTTTCAACGCGTCGCTATACTGCGAAAAATCCGCTTGCGACAGTAAAGGCTGCTGTTTGCTGGCCAGTAATGACTGTATGGCTTGCCCAACAGCAGGCTCTGGGCTTTGGCTGCTGGCGGATTGCGAGAAAAAATACAACAGCATCAGTACCGTCAGCAGGTACGGTGGAGAGTTGCGCCATGTTGTTTGATTACTGCTTGATACGGCTTGCTGCGTCATGATTTTTGCAAGTTCAAATTCGGACAAAGGTTGCCATATTGACAAAATACGCGCTCAAGTTCTAGCTGCGCCGGATAAAAAGGGCTTAATTCCATTGAATGCACCGATCATTGCTGCGCCCTATAAAAATTCGCAGCGATTTCGGTAAACGTGATACCACGGTCATAAAAATACCGTGCGGTGCCTGGTTTCACAAGTTTGGATCCAGCTGTTCAGAAAACTCCCATCAGCATATCGACTAGCTGACAACACACAACCTTAACCGCCTGTTTGTAAATTGTTTTTGCCACTTCTGTAGGCATCCGTATAAGAATTTACAGATTTGTGGGCGAGCGTATCGCGCTAGAATAGCGGGCGTAAATCCTGTTTGACCATTAATCCACGCCTATCGTTTTTCATGCATCCCCATCCAGAACCCGAGCAAACACCTAACGCCAAACAGCTAAATAGCGATTGTCGCTGCTCGTCGCTAAATCGCAAAGCGCTGCGCAGCGAACTGAATAGGCTGGAGGGAAACGAGGATTTGTATCGGCTGATCGCAGAGGAGCGGCCGAATTTGTTCGCGGAGTCGGCGGTGTTCATCGATCAAGCTTGCCTGGACCAACAACTGGCGATCATCGCCGCGCTGGAACGGGTGATTGCGCTGCCGGCGTATCAACAACAGGTACTTCAATACGCACCGGATGCCGCACAGTTTTTAGCAAAAGCTCACGGTGTATTTCTAGGCTACGACTTTCATCTGAGCGCTGACGGCCCGAAACTGATCGAAATCAATTCTAATGCCGGCGGTGCGATGATTAATGCGCTATTGATTCGCGCACAAAACAGCTGTTGCGAAATCGTCGGCAACCAACAGCCCGGCAAACTCAACTTGCCCAGGCAAGATACTCAGCAGGCCGAAACCCTGTTCATGGAGATGTTTTACTTGGAATGGCGAGCGGAGCGCGATGTGGCGCCCCTGCGCAGTATTGCCATCGTCGACGACGACCCGCAAAACCAATACATGTGGCCGGAGTTTCTGTTGTTTAAACACTTGTTCGAACAACATAAAATCCAAACTGTAATCTGCGATCCTGGGGCCTTAAACTATCGAGACGACCGACTCTGGCACGATGATCTGCCAATCGATCTGGTTTATAACCGCTTGACCGACTTTGGCTTGGAATCGCTGGAAACCCAGACTTTGCGGGAAGCCTATCTGGCCGGTGCGGTAGTGCTGACGCCGCACCCCAGAAATCATGCGCTATATGCCGACAAAAGGAATCTGGTCTGGCTGGGCAACACTGATTTTCTAAAAGCAATCGGCGTCGATGAGCATGCCCGGACGATATTGCGAGAAGGTATCGCCCACACTACGCAGGTCGATGCGCAGAATGCCGAACGGTTCTGGTCCGAACGTAAGCAGCTGTTTTTCAAACCAGCCAGAGGCTACGGCAGCAAAGCGGCGTATCGGGGCGACAAACTGACCCGGCGCGTTTTCGAGGATATTCTGCAACACGATTATGTGGCGCAGACCCTGGTAAAACCCAGCGAACGCCATCTTGATGCCGGCGAGTTAAAATTGGATCTACGCCACTATGTCTATCAAGGCCAAACCCAATTGGTCTGCGCCCGCCTTTACCAAGGCCAAACCACTAACTTTCGGACACCCGGCGGCGGTTTCGCGCAAGTGGTGGTGATCCCGTAACGCACAGGAAAAGAGATGGAACCCGGAAAAGCATTAATTCTTATCGGCTCGGCCATCCTGGTGCTCGGCTTGGTTTTGAACTACGCCCCGTGGTTGGTGAATTGGTTCGGCAAACTGCCGGGGGATATTCGGATTCAGGGTAGAAATAGCTTAGTGTTTATTCCGATTACGTCGATGATTGTAATCAGCGTGCTGATCACGTTATTGGCCAATTTATTTTTCAGAAAATAAGCTTTCGAACAGCGAGAAAAGATCATGAGCAAACTGGTCATATACAGCCACGGTAAGGATAGTATTCCCTGGGGCGAAAAACCCCTGGCATTGGCAGAAGTCGCCAAACGCCAAGGGTTTGAATTTATCAGCCCGGATTATCAAGCCAGCAACGACCCGGACTGGCGGGTACAGCAGCTATTGGCGCTTGATGTGTCGGGATATGAAACGATAGTGCTGGTGGGCTCCAGCATGGGTGCTTATGTTTCGACCGTCGCGGCGGAAATCATCAAGCCGAAGGGCTTGTTTTTGATCGCGCCGGCATTCTATTTGCCAGGCTATGCGCGTACCGAGTTTAAGCCAGGCACTGCCAACATCGAAGTGTTTCATGGCTGGCAAGACGATGTAGTAGCCCCGGAAAACGCCTGGCGCTTCTGCCACGAACATCACGCGCGCCTGCATATGTTGGATGCCGACCACCGCTTATTAAGCATATTGCCAGTAATGGCGACGGCTTTCGAAAGATTTCTCGGCGATTGTGCCGCTTAACACCCAGAGTGAATCCGATGAGCGATTACCAGAAATACCACTGCATGGAATGCGAGCACATTTACGACGAAGCCAAGGGCGACCCGGATAGCGGCATCGCACCCGGCACCCGCTGGGAGGATATCCCCGACGACTGGGACTGTCCGATTTGCGGCGCGCCGAAAAGTTTTTTCAAGTTACTGGCATATTGACCGCTCCGTCCACGCAGCCTCAATACATACCGTTACCGAGCAAAGCCCCGGCGGCGGCACCGATACCGGCGGCTATCGGATCGCCGCCCCCCAAATGATAACCCATCGCACTACCCACCATACCGCCCAGTAAACCTTGCGGCGACCGTTGGTCGTAGCCGTAATAAGCTGGCGGCGGAGGTGGAGCGTAATACTGAGGAGCCGGCACATACTCGACGACCGGCGCGGGTTGATAATAAATCACTTCTTCCCTATACATCGGCTGATAATGCCCGTGATGATGGTGGCCATGATGATGTCCCCAATGCTCATGGTCGGCCAACGCAGCCGACGACACCAATAAACCCAAAACGATGACTGTTGTTGTTTTTAACATCGCAAACCTCCTGTTAGTCAATTATTTGCTTGCGATAAAGTTTGCCGTCACCAGCTTAATTTTTGCTTATTGGCGTTATAAACCGCATCGCCGCTTTGCTGGGTATTAACGATTCTTTTGCTCCACCCGCTTCAATAGGCCAAATAAATCGCTATTAGTGGACAACACAATGGTAGCGTCGCCGTCTATCACTTTGCGATAGGTTTCCATGCTCTTCAAGAACTTGTAAAACTCGGCGGACTCGGGTTTTTGCCCGTAGGCCTTGGCGTAAATTTCGGTGGCCTTGGCATCCGCTTCGCCTTGAATTTCTTGCACACGTTTATATGCGGTGGATTCGATTTCATTGAGATCCCGATCCCGATTACCGTTAATCCTGGCCGCCTCGCCCTCGCCTTCCGAGCGGAAACGCTGGGCAATTTGCAAGCGTTCGCTGATCATCCGCTGATGGATTCGTTCAAGTACCTGATGGTTGTAATTGATGCGTTTGAAGCGCACATCCAACAATTCGACACCAAATTCGGCCAATTTCGGCGCTGCGGCATCGAACACGTCTTTTTCGATCGCCGCCCGGCCCACCCGGATTGGCCGCAATACGCCTATCGTGCCCTCACCGGTCAACGGCCCCAAGCTTTCGTCTTGCAGGGGTTTACGATCCTTGTCCGAACGCACCACTTCGATCAATTCGTGACGGGCAATCGCAGTGCGGGTCTCGCTGCCTAAAATGTCCTCTAAACGCGATTGCGCGCTACGTTCGTCACGCAAGCGTAAGTAATATTGCATGGGCTGGGTGATGCGCCAGCGGGCGAAGGTATCGACTTGTACATAGGTCTTATCCTTGGTAGACATCTCCACCATCGGTCCATCCCAGGCCAGGTAACGCTTATCGAAGCTATTGATCTGCTGGGTAAACGGGATCTTGAAATGCAAACCAGGGCTGGTAATCGGCTCGCCGACCGGTTTACCGAATTGGGTGATGATAACCTGCTCGGTTTGGTCGACGGTAAACACCGATTGCCATAGCAAAAACCCCGAAACAACGATTAACAGCCAGTTTCTTGTCGATAGATTCATTTGACTACTCCCGCTGCCTGACCGGGAAACGGCAACATCGGCAATATTTGCTGCACCGAGTCATCGACAATAATTTGCTGGCTGGCTTGCGGTAACACCTCGCCCATCGTTTCCAGATAAATCCGGGTGCGCGTCACTTCCGGGGCTTTTAGATATTGTTCCAACACTTGATTGAAAGCGGTGACATCCCCTTCCGCTTCGTTAATTCGTTTAAAACGATAACCTTCTGCGGCGCGAATTTTCTGATCCGCTTCACCACGCGCGCGCGGCACTGCTTTGTTATATTCGCCATTCGCCAGATTGATGACGTTCTCTCGGTCTTGCTGAGCACGATTCACTTCATTGAACGAGGGCTGTACCGGTTCGGGCGGATTGACGTTTTTCAGTTGCACTTGATTGATCGACACTCCTAACTGGTAGCGTTCCGCGAGTAAGCGGGCACGCGCCAAAACGGTGTCCTCAATCTCCTGCCGACCGATGGTAATAATTTCATCGACGGTGCGATCACCCACCACCTCTCGCATCACCGCTTCGGAAATGTCCCGCAAAGTCAGACCAGGATCGCGGACATCAAACAGATATTTTTCCGGGTCGGTGATCCGGTATTGCACGATCCACTCCACCAGCGCCGAATTCAGATCGCCGGTTACCATCGACTTTTCCAAGGCCGGTTCATCGCCAATTTGATCCGGGTTGGTGAAGCCTGGCGTAGCAAAGCCAAACTCCAGCTTCTGCTGACGCTGAGTGGGCACGGTAATGACGCTATCCACGCCAAACGGGAGTTTGGCATGCAAGCCGGACGGGACTTTTTCGATGAATTCGCCAAAGCGCAACACAATACCCTCTGACTCGGCGGGGATGGTGTAAAACGACATGGTCGCGCCGACCAGCACCGTGACGATAATCAGGATCGCCAACGGCGAAATCGGCAGCGAATCGGGCAGATTTTTAAAAATGGGATTGACGTCGTTCAAGAACTGGCTCCGTTAAGTCGGCGAAAAATCAAATTGCGTAGCGTTATCAAACCGGCCCAGCAACTCCCTGGAGTCGTCATTCCGGCGAAGGCGGGAGCCGTAAGACCACACAGAAAATCCAAACTAGCCGCTGGGCTAACGCCTTCGCGGGAGCGACGATATTTATGGGCCGGGATAATAGAGAAGTCACCAGCACCGCCGAACTCAGTAAACAAGCATGGACCCGCTCCACCCTTTCGTCAATTTGTAAGCTGCGCAAGCTCGACCGCACGCCACCGAAATATCCTTCAAGACGTTCTAGTCGAATCGATGACGCTTTGCCGCAAAAACAGCTCAAATTGGTCGCTAGGCATTGGCTTGCTGAATAAATAGCCTTGAATCTCCTGACAGCCCTGTTCGCGCAAGAACTCCCGCTGTTCGACCGTTTCCACACCTTCGGCTATGGTTCGCAAACCCAGGCTGCCGGCCAGGCTGATCACCGCGCTGACGATGGCTTTATCTTCCGAATCGGTACTGATGTCACGGACAAAAGATTGGTCGATCTTCAACTTGTATACTTTAAATTTCTTCAGATAACTCAATGACGAATAACCGGTGCCGAAGTCGTCGATAGACATGCGTACGCCACGCTCATGCAGATTATTCATCACCGCCACCGCAGCTTCGGGGTTTTGCATCGACACCCCTTCGGTCAACTCCAGCTCCAAATACTCGGGCGGCAAGCCTTCCTTTTCCAAAATACGCGAAACCATCTCCGGCAAGGCCGGATGACTAAATTGAGCAGCCGATAGATTGACCGCCATGATCAAAGGCCCCAGCCCCTGATCAAGGCAGGTTTTCGCTTGCCGCACCGCCGTTTGCAACACCCACTCACCGATAGGCAGAATCAGTCCGCTGTCTTCTGCCACCGGAATGAATTCGGCCGGCGAAACCATGCCAAACTCGGGATGCCGCCAGCGCAACAAGGCTTCCACACCGATCACGCGCCCACTATGAATATCCGCCTGCGGTTGATAATAAACATGCAGTTGTTGGCGATCCAAGGCATGGCATAAGGCATTAACCAGTTGCAGATTGCGCTGGGCACGGGCTTGCATTTCCGGCGTAAAAAAGCGGTAACCGTGTCGACCATCGGTTTTGACCCGGTACATCGCAACATCCGCACTTTTGGACAGGCTTTCCAGGTCCTCGCCATCGTCCGGATACAAGGCTATGCCGATCGATGCGCTCATCGTCAAATCCAATTCCTCAATTCGGTAAGGCTCCGCTATCGCATCCAGTAATTTTTGCGCGACATTCGCCGCCCCACCGGCATCGGTGCCCGGTAACAGGAAAATAAATTCGTCGCCGCCCAAACGCGTCACGGTATCTTCTTCGCGCAGCACGGCACAAAGCCGATCGGCTAATTCCACCAACAGCGCATCGCCGACGCTATGCCCCAGGGTATCGTTAACATTTTTGAAATGATCGAGATCAAGAAACATTAGCGCTAAGTGGCCGTTACTCCGTTTAGCCAAACTCAATGCATATTTCAAATGATCGTCCAATTGACTGCGATTCGGTAAGCCGGTGAGCGAGTCGTAATTGGCCAAATAATAAATGTGCTCTTCTGCCTGCTTGCGTTCGATAGCCAGGGCGATAAAATGCGCGACCATTTCCAGCAAGCGCAATTCATGTTTGTTAGGAACGGCAGGGTGACGATGATAAATCGCAAAGGTGCCCAGCACTTTTTTCCCGGCAGAAAGCACCGGTTCCGACCAGCATGCCGCCAAGCCTGCCCGTTCCGCCAACGCCAGAAAAGGCTGCCAATACGGATGCTCGGCAAGATTTTCAGCGATAGTCCTTTCCCCGGTGTATGCGGTATTGCCGCACGATCCAAGCCCGGCACCTATCTTTAGGCCGTCAATCGCCTGATTGTAAAAATCCGGGAGACTTGGCGCCGCGCCTATTCGTAAACGCTGATCCTCATCCACCAGCAAAATCGAACACAGACTATCTGTCAGGAATATTTCAAGTTCGGTGACAACATCCCGCAAAACATCCATCAGCTGTAAGTTACCGTTGAGTCGCTCCAGCATAAACACCCGCAAACTTTCCATCTGCTGCGCTTGCTGACGTTCGGTCTCGCGCTCGAAGCCGCCGATGGCATGATCGATGTCCATGGCCATTTCCAACAACAAACTGCGCGCGGCATCGTCAAACACATTTATTTCATCGCCGTACAACATAAATGCGCCAGCCGGCTTGCCATTGCGATGCAAGGGTAAGGCAGCGGAAGCCTGCCAATCGAATTTTGCCCCACGCGCATGCCAGGCAATGGTAGCAGGGTCATGTTGAAAATCCTGGCACCAGTATGGCCTGTCCTCTCTAACCGCGATACCGGTTGGTCCACGCCCGGTCGGCAGGTTCTCGTCTATCGATATTGCAATGCCATCCAGGTATTCGATGCCGATGCCGTAACAAGCAACCGGTTTGATCGATTGGCTGGCTTGGTCAAGCATTCCGATCCAGGCCATTTTCATGCCGCCAAAGACCACCGCATCGCGGCAGATTTGCGGGAATAATTCGGCCTCGCTGGTACAGCGAACAATGGCTTGATTACATTGACTTAATGCGGCATACAATTGGGTCAAGCGCAGATTTTTCGCTTCGGCACTCCGACGCGCGGCTTCGACAGTTGCCAAACTTGACTGAGTTTCCGCCAGCCAGCCCAACACGCTGTTGCGCATGCCCTCGCCAACCGAAATAGTTTCGGAAAAATCGCCGCTACCCAAACGAACGATCTGATCGTGCAATTCATCGACCGACGCGCCCAATATCGCGTGTAAAGTCCGATACGCCCGCCAAAGCGTCAAAATCAACATTACCCCAAACAGCACGAATACCATCCGCAACCAGAAGGCAATACGCGCTCTGGCAATCACGCTCTGTTGCGTGCGCAGGTCCATCAATTCGAAGGCTTCGATGATCGACTGCATGACTTTCGCTTTTGCTTGGTGGTAAGCCGCATCGTGTAGCATCAGATTGGCCTGACGCCAGGTAGCGTTGGGCATTTCCTGATTCGAATCAACCATGTCCATCGCCGTGCGCTCTATTTGAATGAGAGCCGCGGAATCGGCAGTGGCTTCGGCCATTTTCGCCATTTCCTGCTCGGAAAACCCGGCTTGCCGCATCAACTCCAGCAAGGCAAGCGCTTGACTGCCTGATTGCGGTGCGAGATGACCATTGGCAATCGCCAAATCCCAATACATGTCGTGATAATTTTCGGGCCGGGGCAGTTTGCCGTCGCGAATGTCGATAATGTCTTGATAATATCGTTTGAAGATTGAATCGCCGGTGGCTACATAGCTGCGCGCCACATGGGAGAGATCGTTGGAAGATTGCCGAAACTCGTCGGCCAGTAAATGTGACTCTAAGCGGATTTCGTTGGCGCGATCAATTTGCTTCTCTGCGCGCACGTAAATCGCGAATGCGATGGCGAAAATCACAAACATGGCCAGATTCAGCCACAAAATTCGAGAAAACCGGGAAAAGTAATACGGACGCGTCATTTTGCTTATTCCGTTATTCGACTCCAAAATAGACACTGGCCTGTAAAAAAACTTAGATGCAACCGGCCAAAAACCACGAATAATATAAGTGAAATTTTAGGTGAACCATACCACTATAGTTTTCCGGCTTTCGGCCCGGACATCCAGACCATTGGGATTATCTGTTCAAAATGGGGATCGGGCAAATCCAACCGAATGACTGCGAGTGCCTGTATCACCATTGTGTAACCGGCTTTTTGCGGAATACTGGCCATGCTAATAAACTCAAAAACATTCGGCACTTCATCATCGCATACCGCTTAAGGGAGATTATGTATGCAAAAATTCACTCTTACGTTCAGACTCTTGGTCTTCATGCTGTTCGCCTTGCTAACGTTTTCGCAGACGGCAAACGCGGCCCCTTTACAAGTCGGTCAATCTGCACCGTTATTTCAATTGCCAGCGCACGATGGCGATCCGATAAGTTTAGCCGCTCGGCGCGGGAAAGGTTGGACAGTATTATATTTTTATCCCAAAGCCGGTACACCCGGCTGTACCACGCAAGCCTGCGCCTTTCGCGATGCCATCAATCTGATCCGCGAGCAAAATGCCGAGGTTTACGGAATTAGCACCGATGACGTCAAGGATCTGTTGGCGTTTCATCAGCAACATAAACTGACCTTCACCTTGTTATCCGACGCGGATGCCAAAGTCAGCGAAGCCTACGGCGTGAAAATGCCGATATTGAATATGGCCAAACGCTGGACATTTATAGTCGATCCCAATTTAACCATACGCCGTATCGATGACGATGTAGACCCCGCATTGGATGCCAAACGCGTCGCGGAAATGCTGAAGCAATTACAGGCGAGCGGCAACTGATGCAATGTTAAGCGTATTATCAACCCAGCCGTTAACTACGTCGCTCCTGCGCAGGTGGGATGAGCCCAGTAACTATTCTCGATTCCCGCTTTTGCGGGAATGACGGCCACAGGTAATTTAAGGACTGGGTTAACAAGAGAGCGCTCACAACCACCCGGCCCGCTTCAAACGCAAATACAAGGCCAAGCTGCACAGCGCCACGCTGCCAACGACTAAGGGGTAACTGTACACCCAATCCAACTCCGGCATGTGCCGGAAGTTCATACCGTACAAACTGAATACCATGGTCGGTATCGCCAAAATCGCCCCCCAACCGGCCAAACGTTTGACTACTTCGTTTTGTCGCACCGTTTCAAAAGTAAGGTGCACCTGCATCGCCGCCAGCAACATCTCGCGCATGCCTTGTATAGCCTGATCGACGCGTTTGATGTGATCGGCGATGTCGCGGAAATACACTCTGACATCCTTGTGTATCAGACCGCCATGAAAACGCATCAACTCGTTGCAAATATCTATCACCGGATTTATAGCGCCTTCCAGCAACAATAACTCGCGCTTTAATTCGTAGAGATCTTCCATGGTTTGCCGGCTGGGCCGATATTGAAATATCGCCGACTCCAATACATCAAAGCGGTCTTGCAATCCGGCAATCGCTACCATGTAATTATCGACGATAAAATCCATAATCGAGTACAAGGCAAAGCCCGGTCCCTTGCTGAGTTGGTGCGGCATGGCCTGACAACGCTCACGCACCTTGCTCAAACTCTGCGACGCGCCATGGCGTACGGTGACCACAAAACGCGGCCCCATAAAAATGTGCGTCTCGCCGAATTCCACTTTTTTCTCGATCAATTCCGCCGTATGCAGCACGATAAACAGCGAATCGCCATATTCCTCGATCTTCGGCCGCTGGTGCGCGGCGCAAGCATCTTCAATCGCCAGCTCGTGTAAACCAAATTCCTGCTGAATTTTTCTCAATATCTCGGCATTCGCTTCGCGCAAACCCAACCAGATAAAGGTATCGTCTTTCAGCAATACTTCGCTGATGTCTTCGATGGTGACGTCGCCGATGCCCACGCCTTTTTGATAGGCCACGCAGCGCATCACCATGTTTTTGTCGATAGTTTCGCTCAAAATATCTCCCGCTTATTTGGAAATAGTAATTTCCGGCGCACCCTTCCGCGCCAGGTCGGTCATGGTCATTTGAAAAATCTGACATAACAATCTAAAACCTTCCCGATTCCATTGATAGCCGGTTTCCGGCTGCAAGGCATAATAATTGTCGCCGAAACGCACGCTAATCTCGGTTGAAGAAGGCTCGTCTTCGCTGACCAGTAAGGCCATGGTTTGCACTGGGTTCTCGCTCACCGAAGGCGTCCTAGGGTGCTTATCGACAGCGTATTCCGGATCATCATTGATCGTTTGACCGATAAAATTCAACACATTGTGAAAGCTGCGCAAGCGAAACACACCGTGCAACGGCCATTCGCCACCCGGATAGCCGGCGCGAATATCCACACTGACATCATTTTCGGCGCCTTGATCGGCTTCTTCATGCAAACGCAAACGCTCTTCGTTGCTCAATGTTGCGGGATCGTAATTGGTCAACAAGATTCGTCCTGTCACCCGCTTAGTTAAGGTCAGTTGCTTTTGGTCGGCGCTGAACTCAACTTTATAGTCTTTTTGCAAGGCCGCCAATTGCTCGACGTTTATCGCCTCGGCAGACAGACTCCAACTGCGATTGAATATCAACGGTTCCACAAACAGCTTATGGTTGTCCTGGATGGCGGACAAATGCAACACAGCTTGCCGGAACAATCGATAACCGTCGCCATCCGCCGGTTGATTCAAATACACGCCGGCCTGCTCGCCGCCGTTTAGCCTTAGCTCGCCGGCGAGTAGACGCAACAGCAAATCCACGTCCACACCTTGCCGCAACAACATGGTCAGTTTGTTTTCCTGAAACGGTGTCAACAAGCGCCGGGTAAATTCCTCCCCTTCGATGGGCACAATGCTGATTGTCGGATTTTCAGACATCGTCCCGCCAAATACAGGCGTCATCACCGAACCGACTTCACCGGTAAAGGCCGGCGTGGCACCGGCATTGAATTGAAAATTAAACGTAGCGGCGATGTTCGAGACACCGGTGAAATGCATGGGTTGGTGCTGATGGGCACGGCCGATGTTCAGCAACAACTGTTTCGACAAAATATCGGTGGTGACCTTATCGTATTCGATCACCGCCCTATCCAGCGCCAGCGGCGAAAAGCAGCCCTGCAAACCGCATAAAATCAGCATAGCCAAACACCTGGTGGCGAAAGATACGAGAGAATATGGGCTATTAAGACTCATCTGCTTACCGTGTACACATAAAAAATGGGTGAAGTTTGCCTGCTATGCGCACCAAAAAACAAGCACGATGAAGAATTGCCCGTCGTGCATATCGGAAATAATCCGATTCGTTCTAAACTCTTGCTTATTGGATTACGCTCATGAAAATCCAGCATCTGACACCCGCAGAAGCCCTGTACAGTTTAGACTCCAGCATGGAAGGCCTGGCCGATACCTCCTTTGAAGGTCGCCTGCATGCATTCGGTTTTAACCGTATCGAAGAAAGCCGGAAAAAATCGGTTTTATTGGCAGTCGCATAAGCATTCCTGCACTTTTTTGCCTTAATTTTGTGGCTGGCGGCCGGATTGGCGTTTTTCGCCGAGTTTCAGCAACCCGGGGAAGGCATGGCGACCTTGGGTTATGCCATGCTCGGTGTAATAGCAATCAATGGCTGTTTCTCGTTCTTGCGGCGGCATCAAGCCGAACAAGCGATTGCGGCCTTGCAAAAGCTGCTGCCGCTGAGGAATCTCAACCGGCAAGCTAAAACGCTAGACTCCGCGCGATGTTAGGTGCGACAGCGTACAGATAAAGCCGAAGAAGCCGGCTAAGATCCCATCTAAAACGGCAGGCCGACCTGCAAATACTCCTTATCACCGAATCAAAAAAAGAAGACACATTCATGACTTACTGCATAGGCGTCATGCTCGACACCGGGATGGTGTTTGCATCGGACTCGCGCACCAACGCCGGGGTCGACAACATTGCCAGCTTCTGCAAGATGACGGTATTTGAAAAAGCCGGCGACCGCGTTATCGTGCTGCTGAGTTCCGGCAACCTGGCCGGCACACAAGCAGTGATCAGCATTTTGAAACAAAGGAGCGCCAAGCCCGGTTCGCCGAATCTGTGGAATGCGGAATCGATGTTCGATGCCGCGCTGCTGGTTTCGGACGCCATGCGTGAGGTCGATCAGCGCGACAGCCCGCATCTGGCGGCCAGCAAAATCAGCTTCAACGCCTCCTTTATTTTGGGCGGCCAAATCGCCGGCGAAGCGCCGCGTCTGTTTCGGATTTATGCCGAGGGCACTTTTATAGAGGCCAGCATTGAGACGCCGTATTTTCAGACCGGTGAAACCAAATACGGCAAACCTATCATAGATCGGGTAATTACCCGTTCCACCTCGCTGAACAATGCCGCCAAATGCGTGCTGGTCTCGTTCGACTCGACCATGTGCAGCAACTTATCGGTGGGCATGCCTATCGATCTACTCTGCTATCAACGTGACAGTCTGGTTGTCAAGATGCGACGGCGCTTTGGCGAAGGCGATGCGTATTTCGTGGAATTGGGTAAACAGTGGACTGATGGCACGCGGCTGGTATTCGATCAATTGTCCAATCTGGATTGGTGAGGCGCGCGGATGCGCCCCGAACCGACGATTGCCGATGAACCAGGCGAATATGGCCTGGTGATCACTTGCGAACACGGCGGCAACCGAATCCCCGAACCGTATCAAGCATATTTTCAAGGCTATCAGGCTTTGCTGGACTCGCATCGCGGCTTTGATCCCGGCGCTTTACTGATGGCCAAAGCCTTGGCTAAGGCATTTTCCGCGCCGATTGTGACGTCAACCGTCAGCCGTTTGCTGGTGGATCTGAATCGATCCCTAGGCCATCCAAATCTGCACTTTATCAGCATACAAAATGCCCCGGCCAAGGTGCGAGAACAAATCGTACGGCACTATTACCGGCCCTATCGGACGCAGGTGGATCGTCTGATCCGGCAATCGCTTGTCGAGCATAGCCAAGTGATTCACCTTGCCTCTCACAGCTTCACGCCCGAACTGGACGGTAAGCTGCGAAACGCCGATATAGGCTTGCTTTATGATCCGGCGCGAGCTGGCGAGGCTGCCTTCTGCAAGTGCTGGAAAGCAAGCCTAAAAGCGTGTGCGCCCGAACTGCGAGTCCGCCGAAATTATCCCTATGCCGGCAAAGCCGATGGGCAAACTCGCTGGTTTCGTCAACGCCTGGACGCCGATGCCTATCTGGGTATCGAACTGGAAATAAACCAAAAGCATATCTTGGCCGCGGGCCGGCATTGGTCTGACCTGCGCCAGAAGATCGTCGTATCACTTCAACAAACCCTAGCACGTTATTTCGCCCACCCAGGAGTAATCCAATGAAAATCCGCATAGGCTACGAAATTATTTACGACTGCCCGCAGCCGACCCCGATGCTGCTGACCTTAGGCGTGCACTACACTCGCGTCTCCGACGTCATCATTCCGGACTACCTGATGACAGAGCCGAGCATTCCTATCAATGCGTATCGCGACACCTTCGGCAATTGGTGTAGCCGTATCGTCGCGCCTAAGGGCAGACTCAGACTTTTTGCAGACGGTTTAGTCAGGGATAGCGGTGTGCCGGACCGGCTCATTTCTCAGGCAAAGCAAACGCCGGTAGAATATCTGCCCGACGAAACGCTGCTGTTTCTGTTAGGCAGTCGATATTGTGAAACCGATCATATGACTGAGATAGCCTGGCAGCTGTTTGAGAATGCGCCGACCGGCTGGGCACGGGTGCAGGCGATCTGCGACTATGTTAACCGGCATATCGAGTTTGGCTATCAACATGCTCGCCGCACCAAAACCGCCTGGGAAGCTTATCAAGATCGAACCGGCGTGTGCCGGGACTTTGCCCATCTCGCCATCACCTTTTGTCGTTGCATGAACATCCCGGCACGCTATTGCACCGGCTATCTGGGCGACATGGGCATGCCGCCACCCTATGGTCCAATGGATTTTGCCGGCTGGTTTGAGGCGTATCTTGACGGCCAGTGGTATACCTTCGACGCGCGGAACAATATCCCGCGCATTGGCCGGGTGCTGATCGCTCGCGGGCGCGATGCGGCCGACGTACCGATTAGCTGTAGCTTCGGTCCGAATACGCTACTGAGCTTTATGGTCCGGACCGAAGAGGTGACTGAATAGCGGTGGCGCGATTCATCGCAAATCAAAACCTTTTTAACCCGGCCCTTAAATATCGTCTCTCCCGCGAAGGCGGGAGCCCAGCGGCTTAAATAGATCCGCTACGCGTTGTAACGGCTGCCGCCTGCACGGGAATGACGAATAAAGGGAGTGTAAGAGTCAGGTTAATAAACAGTCTGATGAGCATTAGGCTTTATTTAGAGACCCGTTAACAGCGCCGATGCCGCTTTTTGATTGTCTTGATATAGCTTGAGCGCATAGTTTGCCACTTGGTTTTGCACTTTACCCTTGTTCAAGTCGGCAGCCGTTTGCGCATAGTCGGTATCTTGAATACGACTGCGCGTTTCGGCTAGATTCTGATAGCTGCTGTTCAAATTGGCTAGGTTAGAACTCAAGCCCGCAGCAGTGCTGGCCAAGTTACTCTGCTCATTCCCGACATTGTTAATCGCGCTGTCTATCGTATCCAGCGCATTGGCCGCATTCGTAGCGCTGGATACATCCAATCCCGAAACACCCAAGGCGGCGCTGGATACATTCCCCAAGCTTAAGCCTAGCGTATCGCCGGGATTGGGGCCCATTTGCAATTGGCCGGAGAAACTGCCGTCCAATAGTTTTTGATCGTTGAACTGGGTGTTGCCGGCAATCCCATCGATGCTTTTGCCCAATCCGTTGATCTCGTCCTGAATACTTTGCCGATCAGAAGCCGACAAAGAGCTGTTACCGGCTTGCACCGTCAATTCGCGGATGCGTTGCAGATTGTCGGTTACCTGGGTTAACGCGCTACCGGCGGTTTCCGCGAGCGAAAGGCCCTTGCCGATATTGCCGATTGCTTGGTTTTGTCCTCCCAAGCGACTGCTTATCGCATCGGCAATTGCCACCCCAGCCGGGTTTTCGGCCGCCGAATTGATCCGCTTTGCGGAACTAAGGCGCTGGACGCTGGTTTGGATCAGACTTTGGGATTTATCCAGGTTGGTGGTGGTGTTGATTGACGACAACATGATGTCACCTCGCTTACTATTTTTTGACTATTGACTCGGCTCTTAGATACCGTTTGCCTTAATGCCCCTGAAGCTACTGGGCCTGGGCTCACCAGACTGGGCTTCGACGAGCTTGTATGGTAAAGGTTAAGAGAATCGGGGAGACTTTGGTTGTCGGGATGGAGGGACATCGACAAGCATCTGCTAAGACAGACCTCACTGAGAAATCATCCCATCGCGTCTTCCAGAGTCGATGAAGAATCTAGCGGTTAGACCGCCGATTTGTGCACAAGCTTACTCGGCAGACGCACCACCCCGACTCTCTTATTTTTCAACAGGTGGAGGACGTATGGCAAGCGAAATGTTGATCGGTATCGATGTAGCAAAAGATGAACTGGTGATAGATTCAGAGCAGGGTTTGTTGACGCTTGCCAATACGGCAGAGGCCATCGATGCCTGGCTGAAGACGTTACCGACCGGGAGTTATATTGGCCTGGAAGCCACCAGCGATTATCATCAACTCATGGCAGAGCAAGCGGTATTGATGGGCATGGTCGTCTATGTGCTGAACCCACGGGATATGCGCCATTATGCCCTGGGTTTGGGCAGACGGGGCAAGACGGATCGAGTGGACGCCCAAATGATCCGGCGATTTATCACCGCTGAACGGGGTCATTTACGTCCCTATCAACCTGCTTCGGCGATGCAGCACCAAGTGGCTTTACTGCAACGGCGCCGTGCGACGGTCGTCAAGCATCGTCAAGCCCTGCAAAAAGCCTTGCGAAGCGTGAAGGAACTTGAAGCGCCACTCATTGATACCGTGGCCGCCTTGGACGGATTGCTCAAGCATATCGATCAGCAACTGGATGACTTATTAACTTTGCAGCCTGCACTGAAAGCCGAGGCCCGACGTCTTGAGAGCATACCGGGTATTGGCCGGCAAACCTCAACACAGCTGGCTGTCTTGTTTGATCGGGTCCCGTTAAGCCGCAGCGATGCCGTAGTAGCCTTTGTCGGGCTGGATCCCCGAGCCTGTGACTCAGGCCAAAAGCGGGGCCGCCGACGCGTATCCAAACGGGGACCGGGTGAACTGAGACGGCTGTTATACAACTGCGCCCAGGCAGCCGCCAAAACGGCTGTGTGGAAACCCTATTACCAAGAGTTAAGAGCCAGAGAGTTCTCGGCAACTCAGGCGCTAGTGATTATCGCCAGAAAATTATTACGCATCGCATTCTCGCTTTGGCAACAAGCCGATGCCCGATTTGACGCTCAGAAAATTGCTTGCCTCAACAATGCAGCTTGACGAAAACCATAGAATCTCAGCCCGAACGGCATACCGGTCATCAATAGGGCCGGGTTAATAACTCTACTGCTTATCTGCCTAAACGATAATCAGGCTAAGCAACAATGTCTATAGTGCTCCCCACGGCCTTGTTGTCATCGGTCGCGGACGATGTGCTTATACCCGTCACTACTTGCGAATAGGTAGACGGTCTTACCTCAGCGTTCTGAATGGTGTTAGTTAACTGGGTGCCCGCTTCTTGAAAAGCGTTGGACAGATTCAATCTCAAGTGTGCAGCGTCGGAGTTCGACTTAGCCTTACTGGCTTGAGAATCGAGATCCTGAGCTTTGGCTGCGTATTGGTCGGCTTGGGCTTGGACGGCATCCGCCTGTTTTCTCAACGCTTGCGCCATTTGCTCGGCCTGATCCGCATTTCTCTTGGCCGTCAGCGCGCTCAACTGTTGAAAGCCGGATTGATTAACACTGGAAACAGTTAGGGAAGACATAGCGATCTAAACTCCCTTAATACACCGCAGGCCAGCGGCAGGTTTCGGAATGAACATGCGGGTTTCACTCCCATAGAACACCGTATTACTCCAGATTCAAAAGAATGTCAAACACCAATTTGGAGTCTTGAAAGCACTCAGCACAGCAAGGAAACCTCAGTCCGATAACGCCAACGATTGCAGATAATTTTCACCAGCATTCGCTACCCACACCCACTGACAAGCACCTAGAAACTGACTAAAATACAGGCGAGTTTTCTGATGAGCTGCCGGGAAAACCCGGTTGCGACTAGTCCACGATAATACGCCCGCAATCCACATGAATCACGAAGTCATTGCCGCTAGGGTGGAACATATCGCCATGGCGACCGGTATCATCGCCGGTCTATCGGCTGTCGCGGCGACGATAGCCACGCCGACCGGACTAACCGCTTTTGGCGTGTGGTTGGGGCTGGTCGATGAGCCTTTGATAGTAACCGTCGCGCCTATTCTGGATAAATTAGCCACGGTATGCGGCACCATTTCCGGCATGACCTACTTCTATGCCGTCAGGAAAAAGCGGCAAACCGCAAAACAATCTGTATCCGATAATTCTGCACCATCGGATTAAACCGAGGTATAAAAAGTCAAATTCGCGGAAACAACAAACTGCTGATTACACCGGTGCGGCTTTGTTGCATACATCGTTGAGGAAAAAATGCCCTCCCTAACAGGTTAAGAAACAGTCAAAAGGGGTTTACCTGGAGAGGGCCTCAACCAGGGCTTTACCTCATTTTCTACGTCTGTGTTTACTTAGTTGATCCAGCTTGTTTGAGGCTTCCTCAAACGATTGCAGCATATTGTTAAAGGCATCGGTATCAGCAGTAGCGCCGACAGCAGGCTGAGCGGATGGTGACACACTCTGTTCAATCTTGTTGGCGGTGTCTAGCGATGGCTTGAGAGCTTCAGAGCTTTTGGGCTTAGGTTCAGCCGCAACGTCAGCGGTGGGATCAATATCCAGATCATAGTTCGCACTTTCGTTTTTACCGTCATTCACCAAATTACGCCGGTATTGCAGGAAGGATTCCCGGGTGAACACATAGGGATCTAACGCGGCCTCGTTGATAAAGTTCAATGCCCCTTCGGCATTTGCACGATCATTAATCCCCTCGAGAATACCGGTGCCCGGCACGTAGGTACCTGGGTTGGCAGCTCTATCGAGGATGCCCGCGCCGCCATCGCGAATAGTGGTGGGACCAAAAACCGGCAACACCAAATACGCACCCTGCCCGACTCCCCACACAGCCAAAGTTTGCCCAAAATCTTCAACGTTGTTTTTTAAACCGACTTCGCTGGCGACGTCTATTAAGCCACCCACGCCAATGGTGGTATTGGTTAAAAAGCGTCCGGCGTCCGAAGCGCTCTGTTGGAATTTACCCTGAAGGACATCGTTCAACACTACGTTAATACCCTTCAAGTTGGTGAAGAAATTATTAACACCGGTTTCCATGAAATCGGGCGTAATAAATTTATAACCATCGGAAACAGGCTTAAAAAAATATTTGTCCAGTGTCATGTTAAACCCGTACATAGACCGGTTAAATCCCTCGTACGGATCGGCGTGGCCTGCCTCATAAACCGAAAGCTCGTCACGCTTTTCGGTACTCGCGCATCCGGACAGCAGCAGTGCACTGGTCAATAAACACACTTCGATCAAAAGTGCACGGTTCTTGCCTGGATGCAATTGGGTAAACATCGCTTAAAAATCCTGAAAGTATATTGTTTCTGGAAGCTTTAATTATAGGGTTAAGGCTTAAGCTACCCCGGAATTAAAGAATCGATTCGCTATTATAGCCTTTGTCATCGTCTCACTATGCTTTTTTCGCAGTGTTCCATGCTCTGCATAAAAATTCCACCACCAAGCTTCAAATCTACACAGCGTCCGGCATATTTGGCTAGACTAAACCTATATATCATAGCAAACCAAGCGCATGCGGGAAGAACACAAATCCGAAGACAGAAAGCTGGACATCAACCAGATCGTGAAGTGGCTGGAAGAGGACGGCATGTTGTCCACCAAGGATGTCGAAAAATGCCGGCAGTACGCGGTCGCCAAAATCAATGTAAACAAGCATCCGTTAAAGGTGTTGGCCGAGTGCGAACTCGCCGACCAAAGCCAGCTCGGCACCCTGTTGACTCAGGAAGACTTGACCCAATGGCTGGCGAAAAAACTGGCTATGCCTTACTACTATTTCGACCCGCTGAAAATAGACGTACCTACGGTCACTGCCTTGTTCAGTAAAGCTTACGCCGGCAATTACAATATTCTGCCAATCAAGATCGACGCCGATGAAATCGTGGTAGCCACCGCCGAACCCTTCATCCGTGCCTGGCAACTCGACTTGGCGAAGATGCACCACGGCAAAATTCGCTGCGTGTTTGCCAATCCGGACGAAATCAAGCGCTATCTTGACGAGTTTTATAACTTTTCCAAATCGCTGAAAGGCGCGCAAACCCATAACGATGGCCGCGCCGCAGAAGGCCAAAACTTCGAACAATTGGTCGAGCTGAGTAAAAGCGCCGATCTGGACGCGAACAATCAGCATGTGGTCAATCTGGTCAACTGGTTGCTGCAATATGCCTTCGACCAGCGTGCCAGCGATATTCATATCGAGCCACGCCGTCAACAAGGCAATGTGCGGTTCAGGATAGACGGTATTCTGCACAAGGTTTATCAACTCCCGATGCCGATTATGAATGCGGTACTTAGCCGCTTGAAGATACTGGGCAGGATGAATATTGCCGAAAAGCGCCTACCGCAGGACGGCCGGATCAAAACTCAGAATAGCAACGGCAAGGAAATCGAGTTGCGACTCTCGACCATGCCAACGGCCTTTGGCGAAAAATTGGTAATGCGGATTTTCGACCCGGAAGTTCTGCTGCGCGATTACGAGCAGTTGGGCTTCAATAAACAGGAGCTGGCGATTTGGAACCGGATGACCGAACAGACCCACGGCATTATTCTCGTGACCGGCCCGACCGGTTCCGGTAAAACCACCACCTTGTATTCCACGCTAAAGCGCCTGGCCACATCGGAAATCAATCTGTGCACCGTGGAAGACCCGATCGAGCAAATCGAACCGGCTTTCAATCAAATGCAGACTCAGGCCAATATCGGTTTGGACTTCGCCAGCGGTATTCGCACCCTACTGCGGCAAGATCCGGACATTATTATGGTGGGGGAGATTCGCGACCTGGAGACGGCGGAAATGGCGGTGCAAGCCTCGCTGACCGGGCATTTGGTGATTTCCACCCTCCACACCAATAGCGCGCCGGCTGCGGTGACGCGCTTGTTAAATCTTGGCCTGCCGGGCTATCTGATTCAACAAACCATTTTGGGGGTAATGGCGCAACGCTTGATAAGGGTGTTGTGCGGGCAATGCAAAACCGCGACAACCTTAGACCAAGCGCAGTGGCAGGCATTGGTCGCGCCTTTTAAAGTCGCTACACCTAAGCACATTTATAAAGCTGTTGGTTGCAAGAGCTGCCGCAATACCGGCTTTGCCGGCCGTATCGGCATCTACGAAATTTTCGAAAACCATCCGACTCTGCAAAAATTGATCGTGGAAGGCTGCGACACACTTTTGTTGCAACGCCAGGCCATCAGAGAAGGCATGCGCCCTTTAAGGCTAAGTGGCGCAGAAAAAGTTGCCGCCGGCATTACTACCATCGAGGAAGTTTTACGGGTGGCACCGGAGCGGATAGATTTTTAAACCCGTCGATCAAATGCAAAGTTATTGATTGCTCAGATAGGACAAAGCCGAATAAGGTACAGCAGGTTCGGGAAAACACCCGGCCTCAGCCGATGCGTTGTTTCCCTGTAAAACCCTATTGCAAGCTTGCTTAATCGCGGTTTTTCTTCCGATTTACGCTGATATTGCTGGCGACAGTCGTTGAAGCAAATAATGCCGATGAAAGAATAAATTCGCCTGACATAAAACCGATCACGCCGGTGATAAAGGCCAAACCGTTCAAAATATCTTTTTGTAAGTCATTCATTTTTTCTACTCCGTAATAAACACGCTTACACTATAAGATAGATCTAATTTATTAACAATACCATTGAATATGCATTATTTGTTTTACAAAAGGAAACAATAGCCGCATCATCACGCTAAAACATGCAATGGCAACGCGTTTTAATAGCTCAGGAACGCTAAGGTTCCTGAATTTAATATCCCAAGTTACTGAGCGGTTTTGCCCTTAATACTCGGCATCATGAAAAACGTTTTGCACGTCATCCAGATCGTTCAACATATCTAGAAATTTTTCGAACATCGCCACATCATCCCCACCGATAGGGGTAACACTTCTAGGGATAAATTGAATTTCATCCACTTCAAAATCGATCTCGCCCAACAAATCCGTCAAGGCCTGCTTGGCTTTGGCGTAATCGGCGTGGGGTGTAAACACGGTCAATTTACCGTCTTCGTTTTCGATGTCCGACACATCCACGTCAGCGCTCAGCAAAGCTTCCAGCACCGCATCTTCGTCGCCGTGTTTAAACGCCAGGATTGCCGAATGATCGAACATATGGCTGACCGCACCCTGCGTACCTATCTTGCATTTGGTTTTGGTAAAACACAGACGTACGTCACCGAAGGTGCGATTGGGATTGTCGGTCAAGCAATCGACTATCACCATGCAACCGCCAGGCCCAAAGCCTTCGTAACGGGCAGGCGCGAAATCCTCCCCACCGCCACCCTTGGCCTTATCGATAGCTTTTTCGATGACGTGGGTAGGCACCTGGTCTTTTTTGGCTCTATCGATCAACCCCCGCAAGGTCAAATTGCCCGATGGATCGATACCGCCGGACTTGGCGGCCATATAGATTTCCCGGCCATATTTGCTGTAAACCTTGGCCTTGGCATCAGCCGTTTTGGCCATGGACACTTTACGGTTTTGATACGCTCTACCCATTCGACTTTTGCTCCCCGGATCGCTTGGCAAAAAAACCGCGATTCTACAGCTAAGTAATTGTCGTGGGAATTTTTTGACCGGTATATACCAGGTCAGATGCCGCCCATGATGATTGGACTCACCTCAGAATAAAACAAGTGCAGCCCGCTTTAGGAAGCTCGAATCAGACCCTTCGGCGAACATATGGGGCCGGTAGTCGGTAATTCCGTTCGGCGAGTTTGTAGCGCAGTGAGCGGAATCAGCTCGTTCAATGCTCCCTTAAGGCTAATAAGCGTTCAAAACCATCTAACGGCAAAGGTTTACTGTAGAGATAGCCTTGAAATGTATGGCAGCCATGGTTTTCCAGAAACCGACGTTGTTCTTCGGTTTCCACCCCTTCGGCTATGACGTCCAGACCCAGATTATTCGCCATGGCGATAATCGTTTGCACAATCACCGTATCGTCCGGATCGACAGAAATATCCCGCACAAAGCTTTGATCAATCTTCAATTGATCGATAGGCAGTTTTCTGAGATTGGATAGCGAGGAATTCCCGGTACCGAAATCGTCCATTGAAAAACCTACGCCAATTTCCCGTAGCGCATGCATTTTGCGGATGGTCTCATCAATGTCGTCCAGCACCAGACTTTCAGTTAACTCCAACTTCAACCGATTGGGATTGATATCGCTCTCTCGAATGATTTGCCGCACCACGTCGACGAAATCAGTTTGCCTAAACTGCCGGGCACTGACATTCGCAGCCAGTTGCAAATGCTGGGTATGCGCGCGGCTTTCCCAACTCTTAAGCTGCCGGCAAACGGTTTCCAGTACCCAACGCCCTATCGGCACTATCAAACCGATATCCTCGGCCAAGGGTATAAACTCCGCCGGTGAAACCAAGCCGCGTTCGGGGTGTTGAAAACGGATTAAGACTTCAGCACCGATAATATCCAAACCCTGTGAGACTTGCGGCTGATAATACAGTTGGAATTGCTTATTCGCTAAAGCGCAATGTAAATCCGCCTCCAGTTTGACCCGCGCATTGATACTGGCCTGCATTGCCGGGTCGAAGAAACGTATGGTATTCCGCCCGGCTTTTTTTGCCTGGTACATGGCAATATCGGCTTGTTTCAGTAAACTTTCCATGTCCGATTCGTGGTCGTTGAATAACACCGCGCCGATACTGGGTGAATTGCGATATTCGTGGTCGGCAAGCCGGTAGGTTTGCGTCAAGGCACTGAGGATTTTATTGGCTATAATTTCGGTCTGTGCACCGGCGTCAAGCACTTCGTCGCTCAGATCGGTCAACATCACGACAAACTCGTCCCCACCCAATCGAGACACAGTATCGCCTTCGCGTACGCAAGCCACCAAACGTTGCGCCACCAATTGCAACAACAAATCTCCCATGTCATGCCCAAGGGTGTCATTCAGAGTTTTGAAATTATCCAGATCGATAAACAGTATGGCGCCCTCCCGTCCGCTACGTGCACTGGCAATCAGGGCTCGTTTCAAGCGATCTTGCAGTAGGCGGCGATTGGGCAAACCGGTCAGCGGATCGTAAAACGCCAAGCGCTCGATTTCCTCGGCAGCCGCTTTAATGGAGGTAATATCAACAAACGTGGCCACATAATTTTTGACACAACCCTCCTGATCCTTCACCGTGCTGATGGCCAAATGAATGGGAAACACCTTACCGTCCTTGCGTTTACTACAAATCTCGCCTTCCCAGACCCCTGAATTATCGACCCTTTCCCACATTTCCGCGTAATAGCCTACGCCCTGCAAATCCAATTCCAGTACCCGCGGATTCTTGCCTACTACTTCCTCGCTGAGGTAACCGGTAATGCGGGTAAACGCCTGGTTTACCCGTAATATCAAGCGATTCTCATCCAAGACTACGATGCCTTCCTGCGACTCAAAAGCGGTAGCGGCAATCCGCAGCTCCGCGTCCAATAACTGTTGTTTCCTCAGCGCCTGCTCCAACCGACTTTTTTGCGCCAAGCCCTCGGGCAAGGTCATCGCCAACATCCGGGCAATGTCGATTTGTACATGCGACCAAGGTTCGCTGCGACCGCGCCACAATTCCGTCCACATTTCGAATGACTGGCGCGGGGTAAGTTGGTAGTTCCCGTTCTGATCCATCACCAAGCCTTTCTCAGCCTTGCCCGCCCAATTGACAGTGCGCGGCTTTTCCTGCCTGAACCACACGATGACATTGCGCATATCGGCGGGCAGCGGAGTGGTTAATATCCCCGAGGCGATATCCTGGTATTTTTCGGCAGGGACAAAATCATTGGCAAGATGATCAGAACTAAATATCTGGCCACTGGCTTGTTTGCCCAGCCAGAGCAATAACGCCCTTAGGTCCCCAGGCTTCAGCATCTCCCCGTAAACATGCCGCTTACCTTCCACCACAGCTAGTATGCCGTTAGCATCCAGCAACGACATCAATTGCGGTAGTAATCTTTTGAGGACCATTTGCTCGTGATCGGTAAAAATATAATTCAGCAACTCACCGATCACATGATTGGCGCTGGCAACGCAGTTGTACTGCTCTAGTGCCTCAATCGACGACAATTTCGACGACACCATCCGGCTTATAAACGTCACGGCTTCACGTTGGGCAATCGACACGCGTTTTACCGTGAAGTGATGACAAGCTATCAACCCCCACAATCGGCCGTTTTGCAGCAAGGAAATCACCATCGAACCCTGCACACCGATATTGCGCAAATACTGGATATGTATCGGCGACAGACAGCGCAACGCCGAGTAACTCATATCCAAGGGCCTTTCGGTAACGGGATTGACGCCAGGTAAAATCGGCACAGGCTCGGCATCAATATCGGCAACCAAGCGCACCAGATTACACGTATAAAGCCGCCGTGCTTGGGCCGGAATATCGCTGGCCGGAAAGTGCAACCCCAGATAGGACGGTGCATGATCCACGCTATTTTGGCTGATCACTTGACCGTTCCAATGGGAGTCAAACCGATAGATCATCACGCTATCGTAGCCGCTCATCCGCCGCACCAACAGCGCGACATCATCGAAATAGCGTGAGAAATCGCTATTCGCGTCGTATCGCAGCAATGATTCCTGCATCTGCATCAGCAATTCGGACAGTCTGCCTTCTTGGTCGGCATCGAGATCAGGCACGAGTTCCAGCACATATAGCCCGTCACTGACATAAGCGTGGGCCTGTAGATCAAGAGAGCCGTGGCGTTGAGGAATGCTGAGTTTCCCGGCGGCAGTATTCTTACTCTGCGCCGATTGAAACATTTGCTCGATTTGCCCGGCAACTTTTTCGCCGACCAGTTCTTGAAGCGGTTTGCCGCAGACATCGCCGGTCAATTCGCTGAAAAATTCGCTAAAGTTGGCGCTGGCCTGTAATACCGGGTAAGGGTGATCCGCACTCAGCACCAGTAAGACACCATGCGGCTGAATCTGCCCGATCTGGTGAATGGGCTCTGCCGCGCACTTTTCCAGGGCCTGTTGCAACACCTGCTGATCAATATCACCCATTAGACAAGGCGCAGAACATGTGACTTACGAATAGGCATAGTCATCCAACACCTGAATAAAAAATTGAAACGTTTGGCAGGCCGCGTGCTCGGCAGCCAAACGCTGGTGATCGTCATCGGCAAGGTTTTCCGCAAACCGCAGAAAATCTTGCCACATAAGCCCGGTGTCCTGACCATAGCCGCGGTAAAAGCAAGCACCGGCTTCGCCGCTCAACCCATGGTATGCCTCTAGGCTACGCGAAATAAGCTGTCCGCCCAACATCGACCCCTCGATCACGTATAAAACCCCGGTATATTCACCCATGCTGGCTACCTGCGGCGCCAGTGCGTTTTGCGCTATGCCATATCCCGCTGCAAGCGGGTTTACTCCCAAAAAATCCAGGTCGCGGCAAATCCAGGGCAGCTTGACACGTTGAGAATAGTCGAATTGACAGTGTTGAGAAGACTGAAAGGCAATTAACCGATCTTCCAAAGCCTGATAGAGATGGTAGTAAGCGGATAAAAGTTTTCGGTATTTATCCAGTGAATAGCCTGTCTGGGTTATTCCAACCAGCAAACTGTGTTGATTTAAGCGGTTATGATAGTCATCGGTTGCGCCTTTCAACGCCTTGCGGACTGCCTGCCAGGAATTGTACGGATGTGTATCGGACGATTTCATTCAGAGCCCCGGCAAACCCTATTTAGTAAAAACAGCAGTAAACGGGAATATACCAACAATTCCGCTGAAGGCCAGGTGCATGGCCTGATAGCCGGAGCGGCTACATTGACAGGCTGGGTTAACACTTGGGCAAACGCCGGCTCCAGGCCATAAACTCGTCTATCGGCACCGGCTTGCTGAACAAAAATCCCTGACAGGCGTGGCAGCCGTGCTGTTCCAGAAACAAACGTTGCGCATCGGTTTCGACCCCTTCGGCAATCACCTCTATCCCCAAGTTATGGGCCATGCCGATGATGGTTTGCACGATCACCGCATCGCTGGTCTTGACACCGATGTTATGCACAAAGGAGCGGTCAATTTTTAACTGGTCGAACGGCAACTGCGTCAGATAGGAAAACGACGAGTATCCGGTACCGAAGTCGTCCAACGAAAAGCGCACCCCTATCTCTCTGAGTGCATGCATCTTCAGGATAGTGTCGTTGATATTCTCCAGTACCAGACTTTCAGTCAGTTCTAGTTCCAGCAAGTCCGGGTTAACGCCATTGTTATCCAGCGCCCGCCGCACCTGCTCGACAAAATCCGCCGATCTAAACTGGCGCGCACTGACATTGACGGCTAACCGAAACTGCTGCGAATAGGCATGTTCCTCCCACTGCTTCAGTTGCGTGCAGGCGGCTTCCAACACGCACTGGCCAATCGGCAGAATCAAACTGGTTTTTTCCGCCAGGGAAATAAACTCCAACGGCGATACCAATCCGCGTTGCGGATGCTGCCAACGCAACAGCGCCTCGGCGCCCACCACTTGATGGTTTCGATACATCTGCGGTTGAAAATACAGCTTGAACTGATTATGAGCCAGAGCAAGGCGCAAATCTTTTTCTAAATCGGCGCGAGCCGTGGCCAACGCCTGCATGCTCGGATCGAAGAAGCGCACGGTATTGCGCCCGGCAATTTTGGCTTGATACATGGCAAGATCGGCGTGCCGGAGTAATTCTTCCGCACCCTCATGATCGCGGTACAAGCGAATGCCGATACTGGCCGAACAATGGAACTCATAGCCGTTTAAATCGTAAGGATGAGCCAACGCGTCCAACAGTTTTTCGCCGACTTGCTTGGTTTGCATCGCGGCAAGCTCGACATCGGCGCTCAAATCCGCCAGCAACACCAAAAACTCATCGCCACCCAGGCGTCCGACGATGTCACATTCGCGCACGCTAGTGCGTAAACGCCGCGCCACTTCGACCAATAACTGGTCACCGGCATCGTGCCCGCGCGTGTCGTTAAGCGTCTTGAAATTATCCAGATCCAAGAACAGAATCGCACCATATAGGCCGTTGCGGGCGCCGGCAACCAACTCCTGGCCCAAACGATCTTGCAGTAAACGCCGGTTAGGCAAATGGGTTAAAGGATCGTAATAAGCCAAACGGTGGATTTCCGCCACCGCCTCCTTGTTCTCGGTAATATCCGAAAATGTACCGACATAATGGGTAACGCGGCCATCGGGTGCGACTACGGCTGCTATCGTCAGCCATTCGGCGACGATCAAGCCGTTTTTGCGGCGATTCCAGATTTCGCCTTGCCAATGGCCGGTCTCCTGCAATACGGTCCACATAGCCGCAAAGAAGCCCTTGTCGTGGCGCCCGGAGTTGAGCATTTGCGGCGTTTGGCCCAGCACTTCTTCCGAGCTGTAGCCGGTCAGCGCGATAAAGGCCCGATTCACCCGCAGGATCACTCCGTCCGGGGAGGTGACGATCATCGCCGCCTGCGATTCGAAGGCGATGGCGCTGATACGCAGCATTTCTTCCGCCTGCTTACGCTCGCTGATGTCCCGAATAATAGCAATCCCGCCAACAATTTTGCCGGCACCGTCGCGCGACGGCGCGCAGATCATGTCTATCACTATGCCGGCGGCATCCAGCGCCGGCCGGAATTCGCCTTCATAACTCACCTTTTCACCGTTCAATGCCTGATGCAAGGCGGCGAGTATTGAACCGTCTTTAAACCCCTTAATATCCAATCCGACAATGTTATCGACGGTATTCTGCAAAATAGCGGCGAACGGTTCGTTACAGTAAGTAACGATCAGATCGGTGTCGTAATGAAAAATACCGATGGGCGAGTGTTTCAGCAACAAGCGATAGCGCTGCTCACTGATACGCATGGCCTCCTCTCTTTCCGCGGCATCCAGATGCAGCACAATATTCTCGGTGATACTTCGATTGATACGACGCAAGCTGATCACCATGAAGCACAGGTATAAAGACCCTGCCACGCTCATCGCCACAAACAATCCATTGCCTGACATGAACAAGCGAACAATGATGGGCAGCAGCGAGCTCAAAGAAAATAGCACCGCGCTGAGCAGATCGGCGGAAAATGCCACCACGCCGCCGGCCGACAAACCCGCCAGCATAAAAACCAAGAAGAGTTGATGTTGCGAATTGTTGGCCGGAAACATCAGAAAACCGGCCGCTCCCCACACCAAGCCCACAGCCAGCACCCCAATCCGAAATCTTTTCATCCAGAACCGAGTGCTTTCCCCGACTTCCGGCGCGGCGGATCGATATGCCTTGACCAGCAAAGTGCGGGAAACCGCCACCAACACAATCAGCGTCAACCAACTGAGCACCACGGGGGCCGCAATCATGTCGCGCTGCATATAGGCCAGAATCGCCGCCAATAGCGTACTGCTAATCAATGACACATTGCTTGCCGCAAACAGTTGCCGCAGCTGTGCCGCTTGAATTGCTGCTTGTTTGTTCGGGTTACTGCTCACGTATGATTTAGCGGCCGGCTGCTGACTAACGATTGAAGTGGGTTTGAAACGACTATCGATAAGCACTCTGGATTGTACGCTAACCGGATTAACAGGCAATGCTGTTTTTCGGCTAGTCGCTACGAAGGTGCTGCCCATTTGAAGCGATAACTGCAATCGTCCCTCTCGCTCTGGCAAATAGACCTTCCAGCGGATCAAACAGGAGTGGCGGCGATAGAATCGCTTACCGGCTACAGCTTAAAAGAATTGTAATCACAGGTAATTATTTCGATCCGGCTATTGAAACTTCTGTAGCTTCACCCAACTGTGAAGGAAACTTTGCAGCCATTTTGAAGTCTTTGCCCATGCCGGCAGTTAGCCGGGTTATATCTTCACGATAGGAGTTATTGAATGAATTCACAGGAACGCAACCAGCTCAGCCAGTTTCTGAATCAACTGAACGAAGTAAGGCTCACGCAAAAAGACGCCGAGGCCGAAGCGTTGATTAGAGATGCGGTGGCCAAACAACCCGATGCCGCGTATCTGCTGGTCCAACGCGCCTTGTTGCAGGATCAAGCTTTGACTGCGGCTAAAGCACAAATCGCCGAGTTGCAAAATCAATTGCAAGCCGGTACAGGCTCACAACGTAGCGGGTTTCTGGGCAACGATCCTTGGGCTCAACCCACTAACAATAGCGGTGCGGTGCCCGGTGTCGGCAATTATCAAGTGCCGAGAGCTGCTGCTCCCGCGCAATCGCCTGGCTTTTTCGGTGGTGGTGGCGCTGGCGGCAGTTTTCTGGGCAATGTCGCGACCACAGCAGCCGGTGTCGTAGCCGGTTCGTTTTTATTCCAGGGCATCGAAAGTCTGATGGGGCATCACGGTTCCAACGCCTTGGGCCAGCAAGCACTTGGCGAGCACAGCGGCGTTCAGGAACAAACCGTGGTCAATAACTATTACGGCGACGACGCCATCCAGCAAAGCAACTTGGATAATAGTGACGATTTTTCGCTTAGCGACGCAGACTATAGCGTGCCGGACGAAAGCGACGACTCCGACTGGATTTGATTCACCTTGAGTTCTCCCTCACAGGGCAATCTTTGGATTGCCCTTTTTTTACTTTTTCTCTATGACGGACGATGGTGACACTTGGCACAAGCGACAGGGGTTGAAGCTAGTCTGTTAAGTTGACGATGAAAGGTCTTTTTGCGCAAGGCACCCGACTTGACCCAATCTCGGCCAAATTTGGTGCCTTGCAAGCCAAGCTCAGCGTTTATCAAATCGATCCAATTCCATCACTTTAGCCCAGGCATTCGCAAAATCCTGCACGAACTTTTCCTTGCCATCTGCCGAGGCATAGACTTCCGCCACCGCCCGTAACTCGGAGTGGGAACCGAAGATCAAATCCACGGGTGTGGCGGTCCATTTAACTTGATCGTTGGTCCGGTCCCGTCCTTCATAAATGCCTTCGGTAGCTGACTTGCTCCATTTCGTGGACATATCGAGCAGATTAACGAAGAAGTCGTTGCTGAGTGTACCCGGACGACTGGTGAACACCCCGTGTTTAACATGGCCGGCATTAGCATCCAAGGCCCGCATGCCTCCCACTAGCACCGTCATCTCCGGCACGCTCAAGGTCAGAAAATTAGCGCGTTCGACCAGCATTTCGGCAGGCGAATGCGCATTGTCTTTGCCAAAGTAATTTCGGAAACCGTCGGCTTTAGGCTCCAGCACCGCAACGGAATTGACATCGGTTTGCTCTTGCGCCGCATCCATCCGCCCCGGTTTGAACGGCACTTGCACCTTGTAACCGGCTTTTTTGGCCGCCTCTTCCACCGCTGCCGAACCACCCAAGACAATCACATCGGCCAGAGACACTTTTTTGCCGCCTTTTAAGGAGCGGTTGAATTCGGTTTGGACGGCTTCCAGTTTTGCCAGCACTTTGGCCAGTTCGGTGGGATCATTGGCCTCCCAATCTTTCTGCGGTGCTAACCGAATCCGCGCGCCGTTGGCCCCGCCGCGCATGTCGGTTCCGCGGAAGGTCACTGCGGACGCCCAGGCCGTTTTCACCAACTCGGGAATCGTCAAATCCGAGGCCAAGATAGTAGACTTCAATTTGGCAACATCCTTGCTGTCGATCAGCTTATGATCAGCTTTCGGAATCGGATCCTGCCAAATGAAATCCTCGGCCGGCACTTCGGCACCAACATAGCGAGCTTTGGGCCCCATGTCGCGGTGGGTCAGCTTGAACCAGGCCTTGGCGAAGGCCGCCTCGAATTCTTTAGGGTTATCCAAAAAGCGCTTGGAAATTTTTTGGTAATCCGGGTCCATTTTCAAAGCAATATCGGTGGTAAACATGATCGGCGGGTGGCGTTTGGTCTGGTCGTGCGCATCCGGTACAAAGTTGTCGCCTTTGCCGTCTTTAGGTATCCACTGCGTGGCACCGGCCGGACTTTTGGTTTGTTGCCAGTCGAAGGTGTATAGCCAGGTCAGATAGTCGTGGGTCCACCGGGTTGGGTTGGTCGACCAAGCACCTTCCAGACCGCTACTGACGGTATCGACGCCGTTGCCGGCACCGCATTTATTCGCCCAGCCTAAGCCTTGCTCTTCAATGCCGGCAGCGGCCGGCTCTTTGCCGACGCAATCGTCAGGTTTATGGGCACCGTGCGCCTTGCCGAAGGTATGGCCGCCGGCGATCAGCGCCACGGTTTCCTCGTCGTTCATCGCCATCCGGCCGAACGCTTCGCGGATATGCTTGGCAGCGGCCAAGGGATCGGGATTACCTCCCGGCCCTTCCGGGTTGACGTAAATCAAGCCCATTTGCACAGCAGCCAGCGGTTTCGCCAGCTCACCTTTGCCGTCGTGGCGTTCGTCGGCCAGAAATTTCTTTTCCGTGCCCCAGTTGACCACTTCGGCCTCCCAATCATCGGCGCGGCCACCTGCAAAACCCAGGGTTTTGAAGCCCATATCTTCCAGGGCAACATTACCCGCCAGCACCATCAGGTCAGCCCAGGAAAGTTTGGCGCCGTAATTTTGTTTGACCGGCCACAACAGGCGGCGGGCTTTGTCCAAATTGACGTTGTCCGGCCAGCTGTTTAGCGGCTCAAAACGTTGCTGACCGCCGGACGCACCGCCGCGACCGTCGAAGATGCGATAGACCCCGGCACTGTGCCAAGCCATGCGAATGAAAAACGGCCCGTAGTTACCATAATCTGCCGGCCACCAGGGTTGGGAGGTATGCAGCACGTTGGCGATGTCTGCTTTCACCGCTTTCAAGTCCAGGGTTTTGAATTGCTCCGCATAATTAAAGGCTTTGCCCAAGGGGTTGGATTCGGCGGCGTTCTGGCGTAACGGTTGCAGATTCAGTTGCTCCGGCCACCAGAAGCTGTTCATGGTCGGTTCCGGCACGGCCAGGACAGGCGTGGCCGCCAACGCCGTAGATATGGCCAACGCCAATGTGGAAGCCAGGAAAATTTGTTTGGTTGTCATGGTGCACCTCTGTTCCTTGTTGTGATTTAAGATAAAAATCCGCCGTTGTTTTTTCAGTTTAAACACCGCTTGGGATTAACTGTAGCGGCATTTAGTTGCATCGGCACCATATCCCTCCAATAAAAGGGTTCGGTGGACATATTCAACGGGAGATTACCCGCAAACTGAAATTGATTTCTTCGATAGACCGATAGGCCAAGTCAATAATAAGCGCTTCCGAGCTGATATGATTCCAGCCGGGTGCGCTTTCGGAACACTTAACTCAACAGCGGATATATAGTCGATGAACTTGCGAGATTTAAGCTATCTAGTGGCAGTAGCGGAGTTGAAAAATTTCAGTCAAGCGGCTGAGCATTGTTCGATTAGTCAGCCTACGTTGAGCACGCAGATTAAGAAACTCGAGGATTATTTGGGCGTGGATTTGTTCCTGCGCGAAAAAAATGCGGTGGAAACCACCGAAATTTGCCGGGAAATTTTACCGATCGCCCGCCGCATACTTGACGATGCTCGCTCCATTCGCCAAATCGCCGCACACGCCAGTGATCGGCATCGCAACATGCTGTCCTTGGGAGCGTTTCCATCGCTGGCAAGTTACGTGTTGCCGGAATACGTTTTTCGCATCAAGCAGCATTACCCTGATCTGAAAATCCAACTGGTCGAGGAAAAAACCAACGCTCTCGTCGCCTTACTGCTCGACAAAAAGCTGGATGCGGCCTTGCTGGCTTTACCCGTCGAACAGGCGAATTTGGAATCTCGAACCCTATTCGAAGACCCTTTCACCCTGGCGGTGTGCGCCGACCATCCACTTGCCGAGCAGGAAGAAATTGACCTGAACACAGTGGCCAAAGAAAATCTGCTGTTGCTGGATGAGGGACATTGTTTACGCGATCAGGCGCTAAAATTGTGTCATCCGTCCCGCTTCGTGGAACACGACTTTCGGGCATCCAGCCTGGAAACCTTGCGTTTCATGGTCAAAAACGGCGTCGGCGTGACGCTGATGCCTTCGGTCGCCGTGCAGCCTGATGATCCGGACATTCGTTATATCAACATCCGCCAACGGCCCAGCCGGCAAATCGCGCTGGTCTGGATCAAGAATCATCCACGTGGCGAACTACTGGAAACGCTGGCGGGACTGCTGGCTTATAAACCACTACCCTAAAGCTAAATATTAACCCGGCCCTTAAATACCGTTCGCCTTGTCGAAGGGCACACCAGCTTGGACTTCGAGGAGCATAGCCCGAACGGCATACCCGTGATAAATAGGGCCGGGTTAATAAAAGCGGAATCCACGCTATCAGCCGGACGTACGGTGGCGACTTGCGCTGCTATGGGCATAGCCCTATTTTCAGCTGGTTTACCGCACACAAAGCACTTCTATCGCATTCCGAATAGCATCGGCCCTGCCAACCGCTTCCTAAAAATCCCCAAACCACTAACAGCAAAATACTTTTGCTTGACAAGAAGATGATAATCATTATCATTTGTATCCGACAGCCATCTCTCGTGCTGTCATTGCCGCACCTGCACAGCCTCCTAAGTTATCCAGTGTGCGGCAGTTTATTTTCTAACTTATGCAACCCGAGGTCATCATGTTCGAAGACAACTCTATCGGCGCGCCGAAAAGCCGCGATGTGGCGCAAATTCATGCCGCGACCTGTGTGTTAATGACCCAATTCATCAACGGCCATCACAACCCGAAGCTTGCACATCTGATCGTGCAGCAACTGGGGCGCCTGCTAAGCCACCCGGAACTGGCACATAGTGCTTCCAGCCGCGATATGTACCTGCAACTTCTGGAACACTGGCAAACAGTCACCAATCTGCTGTTAGAGCGCAAATCGGCTCACCAGCAGCCGGTAGCAGCGCATTGAGCGGGTTTGGCATTTATTCGTCACCATTTTTAGTCCTATGAAAAACCCGTCTAACCCAGTGCGACTTGGCCCATCAACCGCCGAAACGCCGCCGGAAATACTGCAAGGCAGGCAGCGGCTGAATAGCCGTTTATTGTTCGGCACCCAAAACGAAATAGTGATCGAACATCAAGGCGACGAATATCGCCTGCGCATTACTAGTAACGGCAAATTAATTTTGACCAAATAAACCGCTAGACCCGACAACACCAGCCAGCCAACCTTAGGGTAGCCAGCCAATCGTTTTCAGATCAGTTAATCGAGAGGCCTGTATGTTACCGACTGCCAGTTTTCGCCAGCTTGCCTGCCTGGCCCCCATGCGCTTCGTAGCCAACGAAGGGCCTTCTAAATCGATAACCGTTACTCCAAAAGCCGAATATAACGAACGCGGCCTGGGATTTGTCATCGCCCTCGGCTTGCATTTGGCCTGGTTCGGTCTCATGCCGAACAGCGAAAAGCAAGAGCCTGTCACGCCACCGCAACCGATCATGGTGCAGTGGATAGGCGATACGCAAACTCAGCAAGCACCGGCCAAACCACCGGTGCAGCAGCCTCAGCAGCCGATTGAAAAAGCCGTCAGCAAACCCAAAACGCCGCCGAAGCCCATTAAAAAACCAAACCTGCTGACAACTGCCAGCAATGCTCCGACAGCAATCGCGGCACCCGAACCGACACCAGAGCCGCCGCGTGCCGAACCCGCACCTGCGGCTACTACTGCTACCTCTGCCTCGGCACCCAGTTCAGCCAGCACCAGCGAGGCCGCATCGGCACCGATGACCTTGCCCAATCTCAACGCCGACTATTTGAACAACCCGGCCCCGGCCTACCCCAGCGCATCGCGGCAACTCGGCGAACAAGGCAAGGTATTGCTGCGCGTATTGGTCAATAGCGACGGTCAGGTCGAACAAGTCTTGCTACGTAAATCCAGCGGCCACGAACGCCTCGACCAAGCCGCCCAAGAAACCGTTCAAAAATGGCGTTTCGTCCCCGCCCGCCGCGGCGAACAGGTGGTTTCCGCCTGGGTCGTGGTTCCCATTTCATTCTCTCTCGAAGGATAAATCATGGCACTCAATCAAAGTCTCGACCATTTCCTGGCGCAAACCGACAGTGTCGGCGCCTTCCTATTCAGCTTGCTGCTGATCATGTCGGTCGCCAGCTGGTATTTCGTCGTGGTCAAAGCCTGGAATGGCATCCAAGTCCGCCGCCGCGCCGAACTGTTTTTACAGAAATTCTGGGCCAGCGACACGCTTGCCGATGTCGCCGGACATCTGGCGGGCGGCGCCCAGGCAGACCCATTTTCGAACCTGACCCGCCACGCGCTGGCCGCCTCGCAACATCATGCCCGCCACGGCAGCCATGGTTTACAACAGTCCGGCTCGACCGCCGAGTTCCTGACCCGCTCGATGCGCCGCGTCATCGACGACGAAACCGCGCAACTGGAATGGGGCCTGACCGCGCTGGCCTCCATCGCCAGCACCGCGCCTTTTATTGGTTTGTTCGGCACGGTCTGGGGTGTCTATCACGCTTTGGTCAACATCGGCCAAGGTGGCTTAGGTGGACTCGATCAAATCGCCGGCCCGGTCGGCGAAGCGCTGATCATGACCGGCTTAGGTCTGGCGGTCGCGATTCCGGCGGTACTGGCTTATAACGATTGCGTGCGCAGCAATCGCTTGTTGTTAGCCCGTTTGGACGGCTTTGCCCACGACCTGTTTGCCTTTTTAACCACCGGCGCCACCATCGCCAGCGCGCCAGCCGCCGCCGTTGCCGGCGTCGAACTGGCCTTTGCGAACGGAGAACACTAATGGCATTCGGCGGCTTCGATCAAAACAAGGGCGGCGGCCACACCGTCGCCGAAATCAATATGATCCCGTTAATCGACGTGATGCTGGTACTGCTGGTGATTTTCATGATCACCGCGCCACTGATGACGCATGCGGTGAAAATCGATCTGCCCAAAGCCAGCAGCGCTCCGCAACAACCCAGCGACGATCCGGTTGCATTATCGGTGGATGGCGACGGCCAATTGTTCTGGAATCAGGAAGCAATCGACCGCACCGTTTTGAATCAACGCCTGGCTGAAATCGCGCAATCGCCGCAGCAACCGGAATTGCATATCCGTGCCGATCAAAACGTGCCGTACCACTTCGTCGCCGAAACGCTGGCGGATGCGGCCAAAGCCGGGGTCAGTAAAATCGGTTTCGTTTCCGAACCGGACAAAAAGTAAAACAAGCCCTGGCTTCCCCGCTGCTAAAGGGGAGCCAAGGTCACACGAAGAAAAATTACGGCTGGTTTCGGGATGTCTGACCTAGACAAGGCAAGGACTGCCGACTTGCAATGGCAAACAAGCCAGGATGTCTAAGCGTCAGACATCCCGAAACCGGCCGCACATAGCCCGTTAAACTCAAGGGCCAAAACCGTAAGCGCGACGTTAGCCGCGATTACAAAACCAGACACAACAGCCACCTAGCCATTCGCGCCAGGCAGCCAGCATTTGAGACTGCACTGCCTGTTGGAATCGCTATGCTTTTATCTTTAAGCGTTCGACCTTGGTTGACTATGCCCCGCGCGGACTACTGTCTTCGCGCGCGGCGTAGCCAGACCGGTCGACGTCCCGTTGTTAACGCTTCGAAATTCAGCCGTTTCTGTCCGCTTGCCGGCCAGACAATCTGCGCCCTATTGCTGCTAAGCGCGATAACCGCCAAGGCTGCCGACGATGCTGCAATAGACAATGTCGATGAATCCCCGGATGCGGAACTAGCCCCCGTCACGGTAAAGGCCAAAGCCGAAAAGCCGACGGCTAAGCTAGCTCCCGGCACCGAATCGACCATAGACGCCGCAACCATGGAACAGCGCATGGTGCGTAATATCAAGGACCTGATTCGCTACGAACCCGGCGTCAACGTCGGCAACGACCCACAGCGCTTCGGGGCCAGCGGCTTTACCATACGCGGCCTGGGCGGCAACCGGGTGTTGATGCAGATCGACGGCGTACGCCTGCCGGAAGCCTTCCGCATCGGCTCGTTTGCCAGCGCCAACCGCAACGCGGTGGACATGGACGCCTTAAAAGCCGTGGAAATCGTGCGCGGCTCCGGCTCGGCCTATTACGGCGGCGACGCCATGGGCGGCACCGTAAACTTTGTCACCAAAGACCCGCGCGATTATTTAAGCGTATTTGGTAAAGATCATTACACCGGTGTGAAGCTGAATTACAACACCTCGGACAACGGTTTCGTGCAAACCGGCACCGTGGCCGGCGCGCTGGGCGGCTGGGAAAGCATGGTGCTATTCACCCACAATCAAAGTAACGAGACCGATAACAAGGGCACGGCGGATTTTGCCGACGGCCGTCGCACCACGCCCAGCCCGCAAGAAAACCTCGGCTATAACCTGCTAGCCAAGCTGCTGTACCGATTTAACGACGACAACGTGTTGCGCCTGACCGGCGAATGGCTGGACAGTCGATCCGATATCGACGCTTTGTATCTGCGCGGTGCCGACATCAGCCTGCGCAACGTCAACAGCATGCTCACTACCGATACCCAATCGCGTTGGCGGCTGACGCTGGATCACACCCTAAAGCATCTGGATACGCCGCTGTTCAACGATGTGCTGTGGAAGTTTTACACGCAAAAATCCGCTACCGGGCAAGTCACTCTGCAAGATCGCACCGCCAACGTGGACGGCAACACGCTCACCGAGCGGATTTTCGATTATGCCAACGACGACTTCGGCGGCGAGCTAAAACTGGGGAAAAACTTTGCTTTAGGCGAGACCACGCATGCGCTGCAATACGGCGGCCAAATCAGCAAAAACAGCATAGCGCAACAACGCGACGGTAGCTTTACTTGCGTCAGCGGCTCGGTTAACCCGCGCACCGGACGTCCGAATAGCATTTGTCCCAAAGGCCGGATCAGCAAGACCGTAACGCCGGACGAGTTTCCGGTACGGGATTTTCCCTTATCTACGGTGACCAAGGCCGGCGCTTACCTTGAGGATAATATTGGTCTGTTCGATAAGCGAGTGGAGTTGGTCCCCGGCGGCCGCTGGGAATATTTCCGCTTGTTGCCCAAATCCGATTATTTATTCGAAAAAGCTTCGGCGAGCGCGGTAGCAGAAGGTGCAGACCCAATAGTACCGAGCATTATCGACGCCAACGCCTTTCTACCCAAATTCGGCACCTTGCTACATCTCAACGAGATATTCACGGTGCACGGCCAGTATACGCATGGCTTTCGCGGTCCCAACTTCAGCGAGAGCAATCTCGGCTTTACCAATATCACCGGCGGATACACCAATCTTCCCAATTACAACATTCAGCCGGAGACCAGCGTCGGTGCCGAAGTGGGTTTGCGCGGACAGGGCGCTGCCGGGACTTTCGACATAAGCCTGTTTCGTAACGATTACGACAACTTCATCTACAACGCGGTGATTTGTAACCCGGCGACCGCGGCCTGTCCGCCGTTGGGTTTTACCACCTATCAAAACATCAATAGCCCTGACTCGATCCGCATTCAGGGTATCGAAATCAAAAGCCGGTTTTATCTGGACTGGCTAAATCCGTCGCTAATCGGCGCCAGCCTGCTGTTCAGCGGTTCCTTTACTGAAGGCATGAATCTCAAGACCCAACGCAACGACGACGAGGCCCTCAGACAAATTAGCCCGATGAAAGCCGTCGTCGGCCTACGCTACGACCAACCCAGCGGCGACTGGGGCACGGAAGTGAACCTGACCTTGGTCGGCGCCAAACAAGCCAATACCGCGCCGGCTGACGCCCTATTTCTGCCCAGCGGTTACGGCGTCATCGATTTCAATGCCTACTACAACGCCAGCAAGCATCTCTCATTCAATTTCGGGGTATTCAACCTGCTCGACAAGAAATATATCGATTGGGAAGACATCAACACCCGCGCCGGCGATCCGCATACCACGTTGGGCAATTTCGCCGGCGCGGAGCACTGGGCCGACCGCTATTCGCGGCCCGGCCGCAATCTTGGCGTCACGGTAAAACTGGCCTTTTGATGGAGAAAAATCTTATGACCAAGGGATACAGGGCCAAGAAAGAGGCCCAAAAAAAATTGGAAACACTGTTCGAAGAATTGCTGGAGCACGAAGGCTTTGGCGAATTGCGGATAGAGATGCGCTTGTTAAAACGCGGGCAAAAGGAAGTGATCATCTATTGCGGCAAACAGTACCGCTATGTCCTGGACTTTCAGGTGCAAGACGCGCCGAACGGCAATCGCGACACCAACCCGCTGCTCGGATGCCGAGAGCCGCACTGAGTTTTAAATTTCCGCCACCGCAAAGGCCATTGGCCAGCGCGGATAGCCGGCACGGGGCCGAAGCGGCGGAAGCTATTTTTGACGACAGCAACGGATCGTCTTCGCGGTGAAGAGATGCGTCAATTTACTCACATAGGAAACCAACCATGAAAACTGCACAAAAACTGACCTTAATCGCCGGCCTGTTGGCCGTTTCCGGTAGCGCTTCGGCTGACTTGACCAATGGTCCCGACCCTTACGCCGCCGGCTACGGCTTCGACACCCCAAGCGAAGCCAGCTGGGGCAACTGGAACCGTGGCGATGCCGGCACGCTGTATGCGGAATGGGACAGCTTCGTGGATAACTCTTATCCCGGCATCCGCACCGCAGCGGCGGACGTGGGCAGCGCCGGCACCACCGACGCCAATATCGGCTGGAACGCCGGCACATTCGCGGCCGGATCGGGCAATTTGTACAGCTTCAGCGTCACCGAGAATTTCACGGCTTCGCTAAGCGGCTCTACCAACAACGAGCCATTAAGAGCGGCATTGCAATTCGAAACCTGGGGCATACAGATGGACTACAACAGCCTGTTACTTAATGGTGTAGCGCCTACCTTTACGACGCAAACTTTCTACGATGACGACTACGAAAGTTCGTTCGGCCCTGTCGAACTGGTGCAATACCTGGCCTATTGGGACTTATCCGGACCGGCAAGCAATTATCTGTTCTCGTTTAACAGTGCCGGACATAGCTTGAGTTTGGGTCAAGTGGCTATCGACATCGGCCCCAGCACCGATCCCGTAACCAGTGTGCCGCTGCCCGCGGCAGTATGGCTATTCGGCGCCGGCTTCATGGGCTTGCTGGGTTTAAATCGTAAAAAAGGCCTGGCGGCGTAAACGTCGACCTGTAAACGCTTTGCAGCCGGGCCGCGCGGCCCGGCTGCAAAGTCCCTAACCTGCGCTGACTTGGAAACATACAGCGCATTCGCTTAACGGAGCTCAGCGTAATGGCAAAATCCATGATTAAACATCCCGAATCCAGCGCGGACACTTTGAAACAAGCTTGGCAAGACCTGCGCGCCGATCACCCGCATATGCGGATTCGCGACGCCGCGGCGACTTTGGGCGTCAGCGAAGCCGAACTGCTGGCAACCGACTGCGGCAACCGGGTCACCCGTTTGCGGGAACACTGGCCCGCGCTGCTGAGCGCGGTTGGCACGCTGGGTCCGGTGATGGCTTTGACCCGCAACGCTTTTGCGGTGCACGAAAAAACCGGGCTCTACGAGGACATATGCCCATGCGGCGACTTTATCCTGATTACCGGACACCATATCGAACTGTGCCTATCGACCGGCGTTTGGCATTCGGGTTTCGCAGTGATGGAAGAAACGCATCTCGGCCCGCGCCACAGCCTGCAATTTTTCGACTCAGGCGGCGAAGCCGTGCACAAGATTTATCTCACCGAGCATTCCGATGCCGGCCTTTACCGGCGCTTGATCGACATCTTTCGTGCCGACGATCAGTCGCCCAATCTGGCACTACCCACCGATGGCGCCAAGCCGGCGCTTGGCGCCATCGCCCCATCCAAGGATTTACCGGAGCACTGGCGGCGCTTGCTGCTAGCCGACACGACCGAGGCTGTCGTCACCGGCCGGATTGCCGTACCGGCACTACGCGAGCTCATGCTCCAACTGGCGGAACTGCTGTTGCCGATACAAGTTCTAGTCGGCAATCCCGGCGCGATGCAATTGCACGACGGCCCGATTCAAAACCTGAAAATTACCGGACCCTGGTTCAATGTTCTGGACCGGGATTTCAATCTGCATCTTAACGAAATGGCCGTGGCCGGCGCGGACATCGTCCAACTCACTTGCGGGCAACAGGCTTTGACCGGTCTGCTGATTCGCGGCCAAAACCAACAGACCATCGCCTCCGTCTTCGGCGGTTACGACGAAACCGACGGCGAAAGCGTTTTCTGGCGCGACTTGCTACTGGCCTTGGCGGTTACGGGAGGTTCCTAGCATTTTGCATCGCTACCTAAACCCGTAAACCGATACGTTTTATTGATACCCCCACACCAGGAACCCCGCATGAACCACAAGACCATCGATCTCGAACAAGTCAGAGCAGCCTATACCGCACTGCCGCAAACATTTTCCTCCGCGCTAATGGCCACGGTCAGCGCCTCCGGCGAACCCGAAGCCAGTTACGCCGCCTATGTGCGGCACGACGGCCAATATTACGTGTATGTCAGCGAACTATCGGCTCACACCCAAAACCTGTTGCACAACGGCCGGGTTTGTCTGTTGTTCGTCGAGGACGAGGACAAAGCCGCGCATTTGTTCGCCCGGCAGCGGGTTACCTATCACTGCTTGGCCGGCGAGATCGACCGCGATACCGACGCTTTCGCCTACATCATGGGCTTATTCGAGGAAAAATTCGGCGCGTTCATAAAACAGTTACAAAACATGCAGGACTTTCATCTGTTCTTTATCCGTCCGCAACGCGGCAGTTTCGTGCAAGGCTTTGCCAAGGCATTTTCGATTCAAGGCGACGATCTGGCTCAAATCCGCCACGTCAACGATGTCGGCCATAAACAGCGGAAAGCCGAAGCGGAAGCCGATGCCCCGGCTTAATTGCAAAACCACGTAATGCGCGGAGGCTAGGCATTCGGTAGGAAGGACTTGGTCGCGACTCGCGCCGACTTTTGATTTGTAGAGAGCATCTAAAACCCCAACATGAAACAGACCACATCCCTAAGCCATAAACTTGCGCAAGCGGCATGCGCGGCCGTCCTCTGGCTATCGGCCGTCGTGCCGGCCGCCGCCGGGCCGGGCCGCATCGTCTCGGTCGGCGGCGCGTTGACCGAAATCGTCTACGCCCTGGACGGCGCCGAGCACCTGGTCGGCGTCGATAGCACCAGCCTGATGCCGGCCACCGCCCAGGCGCTGCCGCAAGTCGGCTACATGCGCACGCTGTCGGCCGAAGGCGTTCTGTCGCTGCGTCCCGACCTGCTGCTGGCCAGCGCCCACGCCGGGCCGCCGGCGGTGCTGGAACAATTGCGCGCGGCCGGCGTGCGTATCGAAACGCTGGCCGAAGATTATTCCGCCGCCGGCATTGCCGCCAAAATCGGCGCGATTGCCGGCTTGCTGGATAAACCAGAGCAAGGCCGGGAACTGGCCGGCCAAGTGCAAGCCGACTTCGACAGGTTAGCGCAGTGGCGCGCGCAAAGCCGTGAACAACCCAAGGTGCTGTTTTTGATGGCGGCGGCTCACGGCGCACCGCTGGCATCCGGCCGCGGCACCGCCGCCGACGCGGTGTTGGCGCTGGCCGGCGCCCGCAATGCTGCCGGCGAACTGCAAGGCAACAAACCCATCGGCACGGAAGCGATGATCGCCGCCGCGCCGGACGTGATTTTGTTAACCGACGTGGTCGCCAACGCCATCGGCGGTCTGGAGGCGTTCTACCGACAACCCGGCATCGCCCAAACCCCAGCCGGCCGGCAGCGTAAAGTCTTCGTGGTCGATACCCTGGCCTTGCTCGGCTTTGGCTTGCACAGCGGTCAGGCGGTGCTGGAACTGGCCAAACGACTGCACGACGAACCGGCAGTAGCCGCCGACGCGGGTGCCGGCCGATGACCGTTCATGCCGTGATGGCGACGGCCGGACCGCGTCTTCGGCTGAAGCCGGCATTGAGCCGCGCCGGCCTGTGCTGGCTGCTGGCATTGCTGCTGGTTATCGCCGCTTTGGCCGCACTCGGCAGCGGCGCGGTCGTCATCTCGGCCGGCCAGGCCGTCGCCATCGTCGCCGACCGCTTGGGTATCGCCCTGCCCTGGCCGTTCGGCGCCGACCAGCAAGCGGTGCTGTTGGCGATTCGCGCGCCGCGCCTGGTGTTGGGATTGCTGGTCGGGGGAGCCTTGGCCGCGTCCGGCGCGGCGATGCAGGGTTTATTCCGCAATCCGCTGGCCGATCCGGCCTTGATCGGCGTTTCCAGCGGCGCGGCGCTGGCCGCGGCGGCTGTCATCGTTTTGCGCGACAGTCTGTTTGGCGCTGTAGCCGGCGCATTCGGCGCCTATTTATTGCCGGTCGCGGCCATAGTTGGCGGCTTTGCGGTCAGTTGGCTGGTGTACCGGCTGGCCGACAGCGGCGAGCGGCTGGACGTAGCCTCGCTGTTACTGTCCGGCATTGCTATCAACGCGCTGGCCGGCTCGGCCACCGGCTTACTGGTCTATCTGGCCGACGACGACCAATTGCGCAGCTTGACCTTCTGGAGCCTGGGCAGCCTGAACGGCGCCGGCTGGGACGGCGTCGCCATCGGCGCGCCGTTTTTACTGGCCAGTTTGCTGCTGTTGCCGTGGCTGGCCGATGCCTTGAACGCCTTGCTGCTCGGCGAGGCCGAAGCTGGCCATTTGGGATTTCCGGTCGAACGCATCAAAACCGGCGTGGTGGCCTTGGTCGCGCTTGGCGTCGGCGCGGCGGTGGCCTTGTCCGGCGTGATCGGATTCATAGGCCTGGTGGTGCCGCATCTATTGCGGCTGGCACTGGGGCCGGACCACCGCGGGCTATTACCCGCGTCGGCGCTACTCGGCGCTTTGCTGCTGATCTGCGCCGACTATCTGGCCCGCACGTTGGCGGCGCCGGCCGAGATTCCAATTGGCATCGTCACCGGCCTGCTCGGCAGCCCGTTTTTTCTGTGGCTGCTGTTCCGGCAAAAATTGATGGGCCATTGACATGCTGCAAGCCATAGACCTGAGCTTACGCGTCGGCGCGAAAACCTTGCTGGACGGCGTGACGCTGGAGCTGCGCCCCGGCGAAGTACTGGCCGTGGCCGGCCCGAACGGCGCCGGCAAATCCAGCCTGCTACGGGCCATCAGCGGCGAGTTGGCGCCGTTCGCCGGCCAAGTGACGATGAACGGCCGGCCGCTGGCCGCATGGCCGCCGCAGCGAGCGGCGTTGCTGCGCGGCGTGTTGCCGCAAAGCTCCGGGCTGGCATTCCGCTTCACGGTGCGCGAAGTGGCCCTAATGGGCCGCAGCCCGCAACGCAAAAGCCACAGCGCCGCGCAAAATCGGGCCATCGCCGAACATGCACTGGCGATGACCGATACCGGCCATCTGGCCGAACGCATCTACACCACGCTGTCCGGCGGCGAACGCCAGCGGGTGCAACTGGCGCGGGTGCTGGCGCAAATCTGGGAGCCACAAGACCCGCTGCACCGCTATTTGTTGCTGGACGAACCGACCTCGGCGCTGGACCTGGCCCACCAGCACGCGGTGTTGGCCATCGCCCGCCGCTTCGCGGATGAACAACAGGCTGGCGTGCTGGCGGTCTTGCACGACCTGAACCTGGCCGCGCTATACGCCGACCGTATCGCGCTATTGCATCAAGGCCGGCTGGCCGCCATCGGCACGCCCGCGCAAACCCTGAACAGCAAGCTGATCCGGCAAGTGTTCGCTTACCCGGTCAGCATCAGTAGTCATCCGCAAATCCCGGACGCGCCGTTGGTGATTCCGCAACGGCAAACCGCGCCGGGTATTCCGGCGCAATGAGAAAGTCGGCGATACGGCTGTAGCTCGATTAAGCCGGAATATCCGTTTTAGCGTGTTCGGACGAATGCGTTAACAACAGCCGCCAGGGATGGCGGCACCTTACGATTCGATGCCACAGATTTTCCGGCAGGGCGATGGTGTTGTTGGGAGAAAAATCGAATAAACTGGCAGCGAACACAAGCCCTGTTGCAGTCGGTCGATCCAGTGATTCAATGACGCAAATTGCTCCGTTAACGGTCATTGGTTTTGGTTGCCCAGTGGTATACAGACAGGAAAATTGCATGCTAACCAATCAGTTATTGAAAAAGTGCGTATTTGCTTGGTGATATACGGAAACCGCTTAACAACTAGTTAGACCTTATGACTAAACATCATCGCGAGTTTGCGACCGAAGAGCTCATACATAGCGCCGAGGCAGAGCTTGGCGTTGTGTTTCCTGCGGAGCTAAAAGCCATTTGGAGCATCAATAACTGCAATGAATTGCCCGGTGGATGGAGATTCTTTCCCGTGTTCGATCCCTCCAACCCGAGGAAGACGGCCGGTGCGATTACGTATGAGAATTTGCGTGGCGCTTGAGGAAAGCGCATTCGCGAGCTTGGGATGATTGCCCTCGCCTCAAACGGAACGGGAAATCACTTAGTAGCGCGTGTTGTGGATGGGAGTGTTGAGCCACACGTGTTTCACTGGCACCACGAGACTGAACGATTGACGCATTGGAAGCCTGGCTTAGAATCCGTATTGAGAGCTGCCACGAAGTCTGCTGACGCGATTGAGCGGCTCAGGACGCGGTTTGCGCGTGATAAGGCTTAACTCCAGTGTTGGGCGTCACCACAAAGAGGCCATAAATGCACGTAAATATTGTCACGTTCCCAGAAACAACCGCGCAAGGCCGGTTACCTTGAACACTAGGCCTCATGGCATCTTCTTTCATCTGCCCGAACTACGCACAACATCATGCCAAGATCACCGTCAGTCATAGACCAAGCACGACTACCACGGAAGTGGCCCACGGACCTTTTCCCGGCGGAGTTTTGGGAGCAACTTGGGCGCACGATCGCGGCGTTCGGGCTCCTTGAGGAAGTGCTCGGCAAAGCCATCTTCGCATTCACCGCCACAACAATATTCGACGAAAAAGATGCAATCGAGCATTTGGCGAAGTGGGACAAGCAGTTGCACCAAGCTCTAACAGACACTCTTTGGCCGCTCGCAGAGGTCTATGGCAAGGTCATGCGAGATCATCAGGAATCAGACTTCAAGAACCTCGAAGGACTCGTTGAAGACATCAAGAAGGCCTCCAAGATTCGCAATGCGCTGTGCCATGGATCATGGCACGCTCCCGATTCATCAGGAGCTACGGACCTGTACTACTTCGACAAGAAGGATGGCAAGTTCGATACTCGAATCGACATCGAATGGCTAAGGCGGGTCCATGATCACGTCGTTGTTCTCATCTGCACCGTCATTGATTCCGTGACCGTGATGGGATGGGAGTTCCCTGGCGGTGCCGGTCCAGGCGAGCCGATCTGGCAGAAGTGAATGTCAAAGTCCTGTAAGGTGGGCACGGGGTTTTGTGCCCACGCGGATTTGAATGGTAGGCAATTTTGCCCAGTCTACCTCTGCTCGCAACAGGCGCTGGCTTAGGCTGCCGGTGAGCTTGCGAACCGCACCGTTCGCGAAACGGTACAATATATTCCTTGCGTTCGTTACCTCACCGCTAGCCGCGAACCTCCTATTTTTACTCAGCCGGCCCGGCGCATAGGCCGCCGAAACCGACAGCGACAAGACGCTGCCAACCGTCGAAGTTAAAGCGGAAGCCGCAGGCGATCAGCGTGATCGACCATGACTAATTTACGGCCCACCCGCGCAGAACGTTAATCGGGTGGCCGCGTAATCCCAGGCTTGCTAGCCGACATTGTCGATTAAGTGCCGGCGACGATTGTTTAAATCTGCTCGGCTTCGATAGACAGTTCAAGACGGGCAAATACAAGATTGGTTATTCAGTCGAAGCCTTGGCTGCTGCAAAACTAAACAAACAAGACCTACCGCATAATATGAGTTGACAGCGAGAGAGAACTTCCTTAAAGTCAACTCAGCCTTCGCGCAGAAGGCGTATTGCCAGCCATGTCTCCTGACTAGCCAGCCCTCACGGTGCTAATCAATTCATCCAGGGGACTTTATGACCATATCATTTTTCGCTAGCCGCCATTTTGTTTGCGGCGTTATCACTACAGCCGCAAATTCCATCGAACAGCTGATTTTTAGCTCTACGTTATTAACCCAGCCCTTAAACACCGTTAGCCTCCATGCCCTTGAGGGTACTGAAGGGCCAACCCGCTCAGGCCTCGACGCGCTCAGCCCGGACGGGGCACATAGGATTAATAAGGCCGGATTTATCGCTTAAGCGGCCCAACGACACGCTTCGCTGTCAAACATCGAAATCCGATAGGCAGGACGCATGTTCTCGACGAATCTTTATCGCGCGGAAGCCATGGCAGCGCAGACCGGACGCTTGGAAGGCGACATCCTGCTGGCAAGGTCTTGGTCGTCGTGGCTGGTATTCGCGATTGTGTTGACGCTGGTCGCTGCAACCGTTTTATTTATCAGCTTTGCGTCTTATACCAAACGAACCAACGCTATCGGCATGTTGGTCCCAAATGGCGGTGCGATTATTATTGCCACGCCGGCGCCAGGGCTTATTTCGGCCGTTCATGTTGAAGAAGGTCAAACGGTTCATGCCGGAGACACCTTATTTTACATTGAGAGACGAACGCCATCTTTCATCATTTAACAAACCTCGACTTATCCAACCATGGACAGGAATCTTACCCATGAATCGTACCCGCTCGACCTCAATAGCGTTTTTAATACTATCTTTCGTCAATGTTGTTACCGGGCACGCCACGGAAAATAAAACAAACAGCGCCGCCACCGAGAAATACGGCGCGATCGAACGGCAATTCGAGAACGGTTTCCGGGCCTTGTTGGTTCCCGATAGTAAGGCCGAGCGGACGGCGGTGACACTGGTGTACTTCAGCGGTTCGCTCGCCGATCCCGAAGGAAAGGCCGGCCTCGCGCATTTGCTGGAGCATTTGCTGTTTAGCGCGCCCACGACGCCGGGCAATCATGCGCTGGTTAGCGAGATGGCGCGCCGCAACATTGCCTATAACGGCAATACCAATTTCGACCGCACTATCTACCACACGGCCTTTTCAAGCGACCAGCCCACTTTGAACTGGCTGCTGGAACAAGAGGCCTTGCGCATGCAAAAACTGAAGATTACGGAAGCGGATATTGCCAGAGAATTACCAGTGGTATTGCGAGAAAAGGAGCTTGGCGATAGCAATCATCAGCAAAAATTAGCGCAACAAATACTGCCGGTTGTCACTCGCTTTGCCCCCTATGTACGCCCGCCGATAGGTAACGAAGCTGAATTGCGCAGTATCGCCATCGACGACGTCCGGGCTTTTTATCGGTCACACTATCGCCCCGACAATGCGCTGTTGGTCATTACCGGTCGATTTGACGTTGCCGAAACCTGGAAGCAATTGGAAACTCATTTTGGTGAGATTGAATCGCCCAAAATCGGGCAAGTAACGCCATTCCAAGCGGCGTCCGGGCAGGAGAGTAGCGATTCGCAACCGAGTTTTCGCGGCGACGGCGATGTCGCTTCCGTCTCATTATTTTATCCGTTACGGCATTCGTTCGATGCCAAGCATGTTGCGGCAATCGGCCTACTGAGCGGGTTGCTGGCCGGTTCGCCGGCCAGTCGTTTACATGAGTCGCTGGTTAGCGCCGGACAGGCGGCCTCTGTCTCGGCAATGCCATTGCTATTACGCAATGGGGGTGCATTCGAAGTCACTGCGCTCCCGCTGACAGCCGACAGTGAAACGTTGGAACAACTCCAAAACACCTTAGCAGTCCAAGTGCAGTCGCTGGGCGATAACGCGTTCACGGAAAAAGAACTGGAACGTGCCAAAAACTTGATACGCAACGAAGCGTTACACGTGCAATCTCAAGCCGCCGCCTTTGGCTACCGATTGGCTGAATTTGCATCCATCGGCGACTGGCGGCTGTGGTTCGAGAGCATCGACGCGGCCCAAGAAGTGTCTTTGCCGGAGATTCAGCAAACGGCCAAAACGATTTTCCAGCAGAGTATCCCGGTTGCCCAGTTGATGAGCAAAAGGCATGCGGCAAGTATCGCGGCGGAAAAGGAATCCGTGGTACCGCACGCAACAACCGGCGAACCATCCGCCGCGTCTGTGCCGGCGCACCTGCCGGAAACCGCGATACCAACGGCTAACGATGCGACGGCGGCAGCCCTTGATGCGCAAATCGAGCGCTTTAGCATTAACGAGTCGCTGGCGATTGCCCTCTGGCCCAAACCTATACCGACCGGTAGGGTGCAGGGTCTGTGGAATCTGCGTATGGGCACGGCGGACAGTATGCTTGGCAAACGTATTTTAGCGGACGTAACCGGTAGCCTGCTGGCGCACGGTTCGGCCAATTTAGATCGGCAACAACTGTTTGATCGCTTGGTGGGTTTGGATACCCACTTGTCGATGACGCCAGTTGATGACCGCTTGGCGATTCGCTTCGATCTGCCCGCCAACTCGTTACCGGAGTTTCTTGGCGTTCTGGTCGATATTCTTCATCATCCGGCGCTGCCGGAGCAGGGATTCAAGGAAGTCGGCAATCAGTTGCGTATCGCCTACCAAAGCCAGGGCGCAAAACCGCAAGTCGTTGCGGAACAAGCCGTGACCGCATTCACCAGCCAATACCCTATCGGCGACATCCGTCGCGAGCCCGGCATGGCAGAAGCGCTCGCTGCGTTGGAAGGTATCGAATTGAACGATGTAAAAGCCTTCCATGCCGATTATTACGGCGCGAATGGGGAGTTGGTGCTGTCCGGGGAGTTTGATGCAAAGGCGACACACCAGCAGTTGGAGAGCCTGCTAGGCCCATGGCGCAGCAAGCAGGCCTACCAACGGCCACCCGTGCCTTACGCCGCATTGGCTCCCGGCCAGCATGTCATTGCTTTACCCGAGGGCGCGCACGGTATTTACACGGCGCAGCTCAGACAGCCATTGCAAGCGAACGAGACTGACGCCCTGGCGTTAACGCTGGTTAATTTCGCACTGGGCGAGGATGCGCTGCAATCCCGCCTCGGTCGCCGCCTGCGTCAACAAGAGGGTATTTCGTACGGCGTGGCTAGCAAGATCAGCGCGTCTGCCTTTGAACCGCGCTCCACCCTGACTATCAGCGCGACCTATGCGCCGGCCCTGCGGCAACAGCTCTCCAAAGCCGTGCACGAGGAACTGGCCCTGCTGGTGAAAAATGGCCTCACAGATACGGAGTTCAGCAACGCAAAAGATAACTGGCGACATCGCAACGACCTGAGCACGCTGGATCACGACAAGTTGTTTGCTAAGCTGAATCTGCTATTGCGCTTGCGCCGCGATATGCAGTACTACGCCGAACTCAATACCCATGTGGAAGCCTTGACGCTGGCTCAGGTGAATGCGGCGATTGCGCGCCACATCAATCCCGATCAGTTGCTGGAAGTGTTTGTCGATTCCGCACAATGAAACACGTTAGCAACTCGTATCATTCGTCATACTTGCAAACCACCGCGGCCGAATGCGGCTTGGCCTGTTTGGGCTATGTCGCCGCTTGCCACGGCACCGAACACCCCATGAGCGAATTGCGCGCAAAGTATGCGGTGTCGCTACGCGGATCCACTATGATGGATTTGGTCGGCATTGGAGCGGCTCTCGGGTTTTCGTGCAGGCCGCTACGCCTGGAATTGGCGGAATTCGACCAACTCAGTCCCCCCTGTATTTTACATTGGCAAATGAGCCTTTTTGCGGTGTTAAAGAAACGCGAGTATGCCATCGGTATTTCGCAATTTGCATCGGTCCATCCAACCCGGCGAACACATCGCCATCGTCGGTACTGGTCCTGGACGAAGCAACCAGCCACTTGGATGTCGAAAAAGAGCGGAAGGTGAATTTGGCAATCAATTCGTTAAACATCACTCGATTAACCATCGCCCATAGAGCGGAAACCATAGGCATGGCGGACAGAGCAGTCTCTCTGGATGCGAGCATATACAGCGAAAGCAGGATTGGTAGTTTCTGAAGGCTATTACGCCATCCGACTATTAAGTTGACCCTGAATAAATTCTAACCAATTGATTTATTCAGGGGCGACTATTTTAGGAAAACCGCCGGGGATTTTCCGGCAAGTGGCGTTTCGCTAATTCAGTCTGGTGCTGGATTTAACAACAGTAAATCCGGCGCGTTTGCTTTTGTCTTTTTGACCGGCTCTGGCCTGGTGCGCGGCTTCGGACATGGTGTCGGCAAAGCTCAGGAAGTCGGCAACTTCCAGGCGCAAGGACATGTTCTGCAAATGCAGGTGGACGACGCCGCATTCGCGGCAAATCAATACCTTACTTAACTCCGTCGCCGCCAAACATTCGTGGGTACAGGGTTTCTTGCTCATACGTTTACTCCTTCAAAAATCGTCTGGGATTGGGTAAAAACTTTTAAGCGCATTAAAAACTATTGCCGCTCCGGATTCGCTAAACCACGACTGAGCTTGGCTTTTGTCTGAGACAAGAACATTTTCCAAACGATTTGTTTCGACCCTAGATCAAGACATCGGAAATCCGTGGCATGGATTTCGCCTTTTTCGACCAACGCCGCCAAAACTTCCGGAGCGATTGCCAAGCGCACAGCCTCGGGTTCTCTAAATAAGGGGAATAATCTTTTCACGTCACGGCAGCTGATTTTTAATCTGACTCAAATGATAATTATTCTCATTTGAAAAGTAAAGTATTTCTTCGCCCTTGAAAATTTCAGCCGTTAATTCGCCATTTTTTTTGCAGGCGTAAGGCTGCTTTCCGCAAACCTTTAGGCTACCGAGCTCCCGAAACGGCTCGAATGCTTTCAAAGATGTAAGCCTACCCAAACTTTGATTTCGAATGGGGAAACGGTCTGCACACAAATTCCGGAGTTGACATTAGCCTCAAAAAAAATAAAATGAGAATCGTTATTATTTGAGAATGATCTTATTTCTTGGCTTTTTGGAGCCGCATAGCTCGAATAGCGATCAATAACCGATGGACAATAACTGTCGGTTCGTAAAATCTTAGCCACCCAGCATTCCCAGCCAGGCAGCCAGCAACATTTATTTAGTCACGGGAATACTATGTCTGCAAACCATTCGACCACTAAAAAAAACACCCCTGCCAAGTGGCGCTTAGGGGCGCTCTTGCCGCTGGGCGCGGCTCTGAGCGGGGCGGCATTCGCCGCCGACTCGACCGCCGATGTAGCGGCCAACAATGATCAAGAAGTGGTTTTGGAAGACGTCAAAGTCAAAGCCAACCGCGAAAAGCAAGCCATTCGTTTCAAAGCCGAAACCTCGACCACCGGCAGTAAAACCGAGATGGCACTGCGCGACATTCCGCAGTCTGTCAGCGTGGTTAAAAAAGAACTGATCGAGTCGCAAAACGCCTTCAACCTGCGCGACGCTTTACGCAACGTCAGCGGCCTGACGATTGCCGCCGGCGAAGGCGGCCGTACCGGCGATTCGATTACCTTGCGCGGTTTCGCCGCCAGCTCGGATCAATACCTGGACGGCGTCAAGGACAACGGCCAGTACAATCGCGACACATTTTTCATTGAAAAAGCCGAAGTGTTGAAAGGCGCTTCCTCGATATTATTCGGCCGCGGCGCCACCGGCGGCGTGATCAATCAAGTCGCGAAGAAACCCACCGGTAAAACCGGGATTAACGGCAGTTTTACCTATGGCTTGTACGATTTCAAACGCACCGCCATCGACGCCGAAACCAAATATCAAGATTTATCGGCCCGGCTGAATGTCATGTACCAGGATGCCGATTCCTATCGCGACTACAACTACAGCAATCGCTGGGGTATCGCGCCTTCGTTCAAATGGGACATTAGCGCCGATACCGATTTAACTCTAAATCTACTGCATCAACAGGAAGAAGGCGTATTCGATTACGGCGTGCCTATGTATCGAGGCCGGCCGGCCGGCGTGCCTATCAACACCTTTTATGGCTTTACCGATAACCGGATGATGGACACCGATGTCAATGTGGCCACGGTGGCATTAACCCACCGTTTCAACCAGGATTTTTCGGTGAAAAACTCGATCCGCTACGGCGACTACGAACGCAAATACCTGACGCATCTGTATTCCGGCGCAGCGGCCTATAGCGGCGCCGATGCCGGTACTATCGCCCGCTCGCAAGCCTTACGCCTGAACACCCAGGAAAACGTCTACAACCAGACCGATTTTGTCTACAAAAAGCCCTTGTTCGGCTTTAACAATACCTTGATGTTCGGCAGCGAATTCGGCTGGGAAGACTACGATTTCAAATCGAAAAACTCGACCGGCGTCAGCCGCGTTTCGATATTCAATCCGCGTCTTACCGCCAGCGTCACCGGCTTGGCGTACCACTTCAGCGGTACACTGGCCACGGATCGCCTGACGCAAGCCCAAACCTACGCCGGCTATGTGTTGGATCAATTCGAGATCAACCCGGAATGGAAACTGTTAGCCGGCACCCGTTACGACGTGTTCGACGCGCAACAGACAGACAGGATAGGTACCGCCGACTTCAATAGTAGTGTCGATCAATGGAGCCCGCGCGGCGGTATCGTTTGGCAACCCAGCAAGGCCCAGTCCTATTATTTCAGTTACGGCAAATCCTTCAATCCGTCCGCCGAGAGTCTCAGTCTCTCGGCCAATAATGCCAACCTGCCGCCCGAGCAAAACCACAACTACGAAATCGGTGGCAAATGGGAGTTATTCGACGGCAAACTGTCCGCTACCGCAGCCTTGTTCCGACTGGAAAAAACCAATGCCCGCACCACCTCGCCGCTCGATTCCAACCTGCAAATCCTGGCGGGAGAGCAAAGTACCGACGGCTTCGAGGCCGGATTAGCCGGCGAAATATTGCCGAAGTGGGACGTATCGCTGACCTATGCCTATCTTGATTCGAAAATCAGCAAATCTACGACCACGGCCACCGGCTCGGTCAGCGGCTTAGTGAAATCGTTTGAGGGGATGACGGCCGTCAACGTGCCGGAGCACAGCGGCGTAGCCTGGAGCACCTACCACTTGACCGACAACTGGGAAGTCGGCGGCGGTGTGTACTACGCCAGCCACCGCTATGCCGACAGCGTCAACGAAGCGGTATTGCCGGGTTACGCCCGCCTGGATGCGGTGGTGGCCTATCACCAAAAACATTACGACGTGCAACTCAATGTGTTTAACCTGACCGATACCGTCTATTACGAATCCGGACAAACCAACTCGGCCTTGCCGGGTATGCCGGTGTCCGGGCAATTGACGGTGAGCTTTAAATACTAAACGCTGCGTGTTCGAACGGTTAAGCAACATCCGCCAGTAGCGAGATTGTTTAACCGTTCCACCCGATCCGCAAAACCCTTATTTGCAATTGCCATAGTCAGATTTTGGAACCCGACCCATGAACACCGCAACCGATTCATTATTGACGCCAGCCGCCCGCCCGCCCAAGAAAACCAACGGCGGCTATCTGTTTTTACCGAAAAACCTGTCGCGAGGCGCCTTCCTGAAATGGCTGCGCCGCACCCATGCCTGGTTCGGGCTATGGGGCGCGGCGCTGGGCTTATTATTCGGTTTTACCGGCATTTTAATGAACCACCGCGACGTACTGAAAATCCCCGTCGGCCGCATGGAACAAAAAGAAATCCAACTGGCATTGCCGGAACCTCATCCCACGGACCCGAAAGCGCTGGCCGCCTGGCTAGGCCAAACTTTAAGTGTAGATACATCTCACGCCAAAATCCGCAAGGAACCCGGTAAAACCGTGACCTGGAACAATCAAGCCGTTCAGCAACCGGCATCCTGGCAAATCAATATCCGCAATCCGCAAAAGATGTTGTCCGCCGACTACTGGGAAGGCAACGCCTTTGTCACGGTCAAGCAAGGCGAGGCAAACTTGTTGACTACTCTGAATAATCTGCATAAGGGCACCGGCATGGGCGTCGGCTGGGTCTTATTGGTGGATACCTTGGCGGGCGGCCTGATCCTGCTGGCCTTGACCGGCACTTTGCTGTGGACCAGGCTGCACGGCAACCGTTTAGCCGCCGCCGGATTAGGGCTGGGCTCCATGAGTTTGGCGGTGTTTTTTGCCATGCAAGCCATCTCGGGCTAGACCATGTTGATCCAAATTCCGGAAGTTCTTTCCCCTACCGAACTGCAACAGCTTGGCGACATTCTGGCCGACGCGCCTTGGGCGGATGGCCGCATCACTGCCGGCAGTCAGTCGGCACAGGTCAAAAACAACTGGCAACTGCCGGAGCAAACCGAGCAAAGTCACGCCGCCCGCGCCATTTTGCTGGGCGCCTTGAATCGCAACCCACTGTTTCTGTCGGCGGCACTGCCGAAAAAGATTTTCCCGCCTTTGTTCAATCGCTATGCCGGTGAACACAACACCTTCGGCAACCACATCGATAACGCCATCCGCCACTGCCCGATCAGCGGCGAACGGGTACGCACCGATTTGTCGGCGACGATTTTCCTCGCCGACCCGGACAGTTACGAAGGCGGCGAACTGGTCATCGAAGACACCTACGGCGAGCATGCCGTGAAGCTGGCGGCTGGAGATATGGTGCTATACCCCGGCTCCAGCCTGCACCGGGTGGCGCCGGTGACGCGCGGCGCGCGGCTGGCCTCGTTCTTCTGGCTGGAAAGCATGGTACGGGAAACCGAGCGTCGCCGCCTTTTATTTGAAATGGATATGGCTATCCTCGAATTGCGCAACACGCAGGGCGACAGCGCCCCGACCGTCAACCTGACCGGTTGTTACCACAACCTGCTAAGGATGTGGGCGGAGGTGTGAAACACGCCTGATGGTAATCCCGGCTCTTATAGGCCCAGTATCGTCATTCCCGCGAAAACGGGAGCGACAATATGTAGGGGCCTGGTAACAACAAACCGCGTCAACTTCAGTCCTCTTGCCACTTCAGTTGGCATGCCGATGAAAACTTTAACCTCATCCCTCCAACGGCCAACGGGATTCGCCCTCCGCCATTTGCTTAGCCCTCAACGCCCCACGCTTCACCGAATCTTTACAATCAGCAACACTGTCAGCCATTAGATTGACCCATTTACCCAGCGTTTAATATCTTGCATTCGTCATTTCCGCTAAGGCGGGAACCACGATAGTTAACGGCGCAAGAGCGGACCTCCAATGCCATGGATGGCAAGCTTCGCCCCAGCCATGGGGCCTGGATTACGCCAATCGCTGCCGGAATGGCCAGCACCTTTGCGCATCTAACAAAGTAGAATGAATAAATGTTACAAAAACTTTGTGATAAACCGATGCTGCGCTACATTTGCAACTGAAGAATTAACCCGAGAGACACTCTGTCTCTCGCCATGCCCCATTTGCTACAGAATGAAAAATACCTTTTACACCGTTTGGATAGGTGCGCTATGTTTGGCTGTCCATGCGGAAATTGCTTCGGCCGATACCGATTTAACCGAGTTGAATATAGAAGAACTGCTATCGGTAAAAATCACATCCGTTTCAAAAAAAGCCCAAGCGCTGGGCGATGCGGCGGCTGCGGTATTTGTCATCAGCAACGACGACATCAAACGCGCCGGCGCCACCAACATTCCGGACGCACTGCGTCTGGCGCCCGGCATTGACGTCGGCCGCATAGACGCCAACAAATGGGCCGTCAGCTCACGCGGTTTTAATGGCCGGTTTTCCAATAAATTACTGGTGCTGATCGACGGTAGAAATATCTACACGCCGGCTTTCTCGGGTGTGTATTGGGAAATGCAAGATGTGATGCTGGAAGACGTGGAGCGCATCGAGGTAATTCGCGGCTCCGGGGCAGCGCTATGGGGAGCCAACGCTGTAAATGGCTTGATCAACATCATTACCAAACATGCCGCAGATACCCAAGGCGGCTTGCTCAGCGCCGGCGGCGGCAGCGAGGAACGCGGCTTCGGTTCATTCCGTTACGGCGGCAAACTCAACGAATCCACCAGCGGCCGGGCGTATATCAAAGGTTTTGAGCGCGACGCCCTCAGCAGACCTGCCGGCCAGCCCGCCGGCGATGCCTGGAGCAAAATGCAAGGCGGCTTTCGCATAGACTCAGACTGGTCCGCCGCCGACTCCGCCACCGTGCAAGGCGATGTTTATCATAGCGATTTAAACCAACAAATCGGTTTAGCCGCGCTCACGACTCCCTATCGAGAAACCATTTCCGACCAGGTCCAAGCCACCGGCGGCAACTTGCTTAGTCGTCTGCAACATCGCATTTCCGATACGTCAAATTACGCCCTGCAACTGTACTTTGACAGTTACGACCGCAGAGAAAGTTATATTGAAGAGGAACGCTATACCGGAGATGTGGATTTTCAACACCGCTTTGCTTTAAACGACTGGAACGACATAGTCTGGGGGGCTGGCTACCGGTATACCTACACCAAAGAAAACCAAGTTAAGCAAATTATTGTTAATTTTACGCCACCTCAACGCGGTGAGAGTTATTTTAGTACGTTCCTGCAGGACCAATTGACGTTAGTTGACGAACAACTGTGGCTCACGCTGGGTTCCAAACTGGAGCATAACGACTACACCGGCATAGAAGTGCAACCTACAGCCCGCCTACTCTGGGGACCGGACCCCAATCACCGGCTGTGGGCGGCGGTCTCCCGCGGCGTGCGAATTCCTTCTCGGGTGGATGCCCACATGGAACTGATCGGTCAGGTCGTGCCGCCGCTGACCAACCCCAACAGCACGCCTTTACCGCTCGCCCTCGCGGTAACCGGTTCCAACGCTTACCAAGCCGAAGAGGTGCTGGCCTATGAAACCGGCTATCGATACACGCCCAGCAATAGTTTTTCCATAGATTTATCGCTGTTTTATAACGATTATGAAAATCTGCGCTCTTACCATCCAGGGGCGACAGACCCGGCAAATGTGCCGTTTTTTATCAAACAGCCGTTGATCATCGACAACACCGGCAAGGGCAAAACCTATGGCGTGGAAACCGCAGTGGTTTGGAAGATGCTGGATTGGTGGCGCTGGGACCTGAGTTATAGCGTGCTTAAAACCGAGCTTTCCAGCAATCCGTATTACCAGGAAGCGGTATCGCCGCAGCACAAAACCTCGTTGCGCGCGATGCTCAATCCCACCGAGGACATTACCCTGGATGCCTGGCTGCGGTATGTGGACAATGCCAGCGCCTTTACCCTCAGCGGGCCAGCCTATATTAGAGCCTACACCACCCTGGATTTGCGCCTGGCCTGGAAGCTGAATCAAGCTGTCGAGCTATCGCTGGTCGGCCAAAATCTATTGGATAACCAGCATTTGGAATATGTCCAGGAAACCTTCACCCAAGCCACCGAAGTGCAACGCGGCGTTTACGGCAAAGTGGTTTGGGAGTTTTGAGTTTGTAGTAAAACGACTGCGCCGAGCCGGTTTTGACACAGCCACTTAAATTCCTTGGAGCCCAAGGGCCGCGTAGCAAACCTAGTCAGGCATCCGGGCTCCCGTCTGTGTGGAGCGACGCTATTTAAGTTCGAATCACTGATCGCTAGTTTTTAGGCAATGTGCTTCCTCGTGCGGCAGGCCATCGACAAGTTCGCCGGCCAGATAGGCGGCCACCGCTTTCAATGGCGATGTCTCGCTGGTGGTATGCAGTTCGGTATTTCTCTCCAGCAGGTTACGCTTTACCCCGTCTCCCGCCGATCCGGCAATCGCTATATCCACATAATGCAGTGGGTGCCGATTGCCGTCGCCGCGCACATGCCATTCGTGCAGGCTGCCAATCTCGGTTAGATCAAGCGTCCAGGCCAGACTCGCCTCCGCTGCTTGTCCAGCAACATAGACCAGCCAGCGCGATGCCCTGCCGGCATGCGGCGCAATATTCCCACCGTTTTCAACAGCTACGGCAATCAGTGTTTCGTTCATCGATTCAGCACCTTTGACAAAGAAAATTTGTTACGGAGTAAATCCCTTCTATTCGAAATAGTCAACGTTATCTGTCAGCAAATATCTTTTTGCGGGTTAACTCCAACGCCTATTTAACAGCACTGAGCGCCGCTCCAGGCTTTATAAACCGCAAGGTCATTCGATCACTTTCGCCAATCGCGGCATATTTGTCTCTATCCTTGCTGCCGTTGCTGAATGCTGGCGGCAAACTCCATACCCCGCCCTCGTGATCTTTGCTGTCCAACGGGTTGGCATTGATCTCGCTGGCAGCCTGTAACACAAAGCCGGCCGCACTGGCCCAGGCAATCAGTTGATTTTGCCCGATATAGCCTGAAAAATCGTCGTCCGCCACGTCGCCATTTGCCCGGTGCTCCACCAGACCCAGCGTGCCGCCGGGTTTAAGCACGTCGAAAAAACCCTTGAACATCAATGCCACGCTATCCGCTTCCCGCCAGTTGTGAACATTGCGAAACGTCAATACCACATCCGCTGACGCGGGTGCGCCGAAGGTTGGCTTAGCTTCATCAAAAAGCCGGATCTCCGGACTACCGTATAGGTTTGGCAAGGCTAGAAATTGACGCTCAAGCGCGTTAAGTTGCTTCGCGTAGTAATTCCTGGCGCTTTGCTTGACAGCGCTATCAGGGTTTATCACGGCGGCGACGTAATGGCCATTTACTCTGAGCAGAGGCGCCAGAATCTCGGCATACCAGCCATAACCCGGCGTAATTTCGATCACTGTCTGCCCAGGATTTACGCCGAAAAACGCCAGCGTTTGCAAAGGATGCCGCCACTTGTCGCGAGCGACATTAGCGGGATCACGCCACTTACCGGCAACAGCCGCTTCCAGTGTCAATGGCGTCTTCGGATTTTCATCCGGCGCTGCACAAGCACTAAGGATGGCAATAGCGGCTACAAGTATGGAAATTCGAATCACGGCAACGTCATTCCAGGTAGTTGAGATTATTGACCCGGTCCTTAAATATCGTCGCTCCCGCCTTCGCGGGAATGACGACTCCAGGGAATTTACAGTAAAAACCAACAACGCCATGATGCGCATTGAGAACGAGCAGCAAAGCTTCCAATTCAAGCCCGCGCACTGTGCTCCAACCAATACAACAGTCGAGCACAAAGGCTGGCGGGATCAAACGGTTTGGAGAGAAAATCATTCATACCCGCTTGCAAACACAATTCACGGTCTTCAGCAAAAGCATTTGCGGTCATCGCAATAATCGGTACATTTTGCCAGCCGTCCAGCAAGCGGATCTGCCGGGTAGCCTCAAGCCCATCCATCACCGGCATCTGCATGTCCATAATCACTAAAGCAAACCGCTGTTGTTTGGCCAGCGCCAGTGCGTCGGCACCATTATCCGCTACCGTGACCTCAAAACCGGCCGCTTCCAGCAGAATGACGCCAACCGCTTGATTGATCGGTTCGTCTTCTACCAGCAACAAACGGGTACCGGCATATTGGCTAAGCAAAATCTGCTCCGCTGTATCGTCGCTGCCATCCAACAATTGCCTGCTGCCGCTAATATGGCTGCCCTTGGTTAACCAAGCGGTAAACCAAAATGTACTGCCGTGTCCTACCGCGCTCGTGGCGTCGGCCTGACCGCCCATTAGCTCAGCGAGCCGTTTGGTAATTGCCAAGCCCAAGCCGGTACCGCCGTGCTTGCGGGTGATGGAAGTATCGATTTGCTCGAACGCGGAGAACAACTTTGGAATCATATCCGACGGGATGCCGCGACCGCTGTCACGCACTTCCACCCTCAACAGCACTTTATCGCCCTGTTCGCTGACCGGGAAAATCCGAACCTGCACAAAACCTTTGTCAGTAAACTTGATCGCGTTGCTGATGTAGTTTATTAACGCCTGACTAAAGCGGATCGGATCTCCACACAATAGATAGTTTAAAGTTGCGCAATCCACGCTTAAGCTCAGGCCTTTGTTTTCAGCCAGTTCGTGCATAATCGTCCGGACCTTGGCCGCCGCTTCACCTAAATCAAACTCCACGGATTCCAACACCAACTTTTCTGCCTCGATCTTGGACAAATCGAGAATATCGCTGATCACGCCAAGCAAATGTTGGGCCGAGTCGCCAATCTGCTTCAAGAAATTGGTTTGCTCAGGGTCCGTCACTTTGCGAGACAAAATATGGGTGAGACCGACAATGGCATTGAGCGGGGTGCGAATTTCGTGACTCATATTGGCCAAAAATGCCGTTTTTGCCTGGTTGGCGGTATCGGCACGCAGATTCGCTTCAACCAGTTCGTCCAAGCGCTGGTGCATCTGCGTAATATCGATATGACACCCCACCATTCGAAGCGGCTCGCCGGTTTCCGCCCACTGTACCACCCGGCCTGCGCAAATCACCCACACCGTGGAGCCGTTTTTGTGTCGATACCTTACTTCGTTGTAATAAGGTTCTGCACCATGACTGGCCACATGGCGCTCGAACTTCTCAAGGACACTGGGTAAATCCTCGCTAAAAATGAGTTTTTGCCAGGTTTCAGGGACATTAGGAAGTTCGTCGCTCAGGTAGCCCAACATGCGACTAAACGTATCACTAAAATATTCAGTGCCTTTAGAAATATTCCAGTCCCAATACCCCGCAAAAGTGGACTCCAAAAGACCCTGCAAGTGGTTTAGTTCTTCTTCCAACTGGATATTTTTGCGCAATTGCTCTTCGGATTTCTTCCGTGCGGAAATATCGATCACCACACCGATGTATTTGAGCACGCTGCCATCCTCATTCAGGATGGGCCGACCACGAGCCATGAGCCAGCGCGACTCCTGGCCTGCCGGGAGCAGTACCCGCCATTCCGATTCAAATGCCACGGCACGCGCGACCGCTTCTGAGTTAATGGCCTCTACCTGTGCGATATCGTCCGGATGCACCGTTTTGCGCCATGCCGCATAACTGGGTTCCACCGAGCCGTAGGGGATATTGTATAAATCCCATATCTCGTCAGACCAATAGTTCCGATTAGTCGCCAATTCCCATTCCCACGAACCGCCCCTGGCTGCGTCCATGGCCAAACGCACGCGTTGCTCGCTGTCGCGTAGCGCTCTCTCTGCTTGCCTCTGAGACGTCACTTCTGTCGCCACCCCGGCGACATAACACCGGCCCTCCACGTCGCAGAAGCTAAACTTGCTGCTGTGCCAAATTTGTTCGCACCCATCTTTTTCGATGATCGTTTCATCTATTTCTAAAGCCTGACCCGTCTGCACGACTAACAGGTCATTGGCGCGCAATTCTTCGGCAACGCTTTTCGGCCACATATCAAAGTCGGTTTTGCCCTGCCAGTCTTGGAGCTTGGTATGAAAGCGCTGCTCGAATACTCTATTCAAATACACGTAACGACCGTCTTTGTCTTTAATCCAAGCCGCAGCGGAACTGTTATCCATAAACAGCCGGAAGCGGGCTTCGATATTTCTTTGGGCTTCTTCGGCGGAATACAATTCAGATATATCGGAAAAGCTCAACACGGCGCCGGCAATATCGCCCAATTCGTTTTCGAACGGATCAATTTGCATCAAAAAATGAAAATCACCGTGGTGAATCTGTTCCACCACCGACTCGCCACTAGCTACGACGTTGCTTACGTAATCTCGTAACCTGGGTATGGGGATATGACAGGGAATCCCGTACAAAAATTGCCCAATATCGTCGGGGACCAAGCCGAACACGCGGGTAGCGAAGGCGTTGTAGCGCGTGATATGCCCTTCTTTGTCGACAAGAACCAGACTGCTGCGCAGGGAATTTTGGATACTCGTCAGCGTGGCATTGAGTTGGGCAGACTCCACTGACTTGACCCGCAACTCATCGTTTAGCGTGGTTAATTCTTCATTCGAGGCTTGCAATTCCTCATTGGAGGCCTGTAATTCTTCGCTGGAGCATTGCACTTCCTCCCGCAGTATTTGCAATTCGGTATTGGCAGATTCGAGTTGGTTAATCACGCTGTGCAACAGTTCGCGACTATCCGCCAATTCTCGGCGAATTTGTTCTATTTCGGCGTTGGGTTGTTCGGCTGTTACCAACGTATTTTCGGCTAGCAAAACCGGTGCTACCTCGATAAACGTAATCAAGATGCCAAACTCATGGCTGCCCGGCGTCTGCTCAACGCGTGTGACTTTCGGCCTAACCCGGCATGCTGCGCCATCAATACTTATGTCGAGCGTTACACCCTCGGCAACGTTCAGGTTTTCTTGCATCAACCTGAAACAGAGCGCTTTCAGCTCATTTCGCAACTCGGGCAAACACAGCGAAAACACTGAAAAATCGGTACTTTCTTCAGGCAAACCGAAAAAGCGGCGACCATTGCCGAAAAAGCGTAAGGGTTCAAAATTATCATTGATCAGCACGCCGGCCGGCGCGAAATCCCGCATCAAAGCATTAATAGCTAGCTCGGTTAACGCTTGCCGATAGTGCGCGTTGCCCATAGTCAACTTGGCTCCGTTGGTTTCGATGGCAGTATTAAACGGCGAATAGCGAAGTACATGCCGCGTTTCCACAGCCCGCCGGCGATAGAGTTTGTTACTGCCATCCAATATCTCAAACAAAGGCGAATTTAGCCCTACTGATTCTGATTTTCCCAAAAACAACAAGCCGTCAGGTTTCAGGGCGTAATGAAAAGCGTTGATCAAATCCGATTGCTGCGCCGGTTTGAAATAAATCAGCAAATTCCGGCAACTCACCAAATCCATATTAATGAAGGGTGGGTGATGGATAATGTTGTGCGTGGAAAATATGCATAATTCACGGATGACCGGCTGAATCCGCCAACCGCTCCCCTCATTTTTAAACCAGCGTTTCTGCCGCTCCGCGCCCAAATTGGTCATTTCTCTGGATGTGTATATCCCGGCCCGGGCAAACTCGATGGCTTCATCGCGAATGTCGGTCGCAAACACCCGCACCTCGAAAAGGCTTAACCTGTCTCCCAAGATCTCGGCCAAAACCATCGCGATGGAATAAGGTTCTTCACCGGTTGCACAGCCCGGCACCCAAACCCTGATCGAATCGCCGGCGGCTTTACCAACGACTAAAATCCGCAATGCGGCCTCCAATGCCGCAAAGGCGGTTTCATCCCGAAAGAACGATGAGACCGATACCATAAAGCGCTGTTGCAATAGGCTAAGCTCTTCCGGATGTTCTCTGACATAATCGACATAATGTTCCAAGGAGTCGATTTCCAGGCTGCGAAACCGGCGAAATGCCTGGCGACGCAAGGTGCCTTCCTTGTAACTGTTTACATCCAGCCCAGTGGTGTGGTGGACCAAACGGATTAGTTCGGAAAATGCGTTCGCGGAACCCATCACTTCATCGTTGATGACGCCATCGATGTCATCGGTGTGATTCAACCACTCGGCAATCTGTTGCGAGCTACCCACCAAATCCGCAAAACCTAATTTGATGACCGACTCGGGCATTGCGCTATGCACGGCGTCTGCCGGGTTTTGCAAGATAACCAAGCCTTCGGCCGCGGCCACTGCTTCAGCGCCCAAGGTACCATCATGTCCCGAGCCGGATAGAACGACAACAATGGCTTTTTCCTGGCGGCTGTCAGCGATGGAACGAAATAATCGATCTATCGACGGCGCGATGGGTTGCGCTTCTTCGGCATGAAACACTAGCAATTTGTCATCCACCACCTCGATATTGTGTCCCGGTGGACAGGCATACAGGTGATCGGGCACTAGTTCAGTACCATCCTGAGCCCAGGAGACCTTGAGCGCACATTTATTCTGCAACAGTTCTATCAGTGAACAGGGCTTATCGGGCGATAGATGGTGAGCCAAAACATAGGCAAATTTCCCTCGCGGCTTTAATGCGGAAATAGCCGGGATTAAGGCCTGCAGCCCACCCGCCGAAGCGCCAATACCGACGACTTCGCACTTTTTTTGTTTTCCCTCGCTGCCCACCAACAACCCCTTAGCTTATTATTTTTATAATGATTATTTACAGCTCAACCACTGGTTGTTGCCGTTTTACCTGGGTAACTTAATCTAATCGCATGCCAGCGACAACAGGTTCAAAATTGCGTTTCAAGGCTATCTCTTCGAAGCGGCAACAACACCTGAGCCACTCCAAGTTTGCCAGCCTACGCTTTTGATGTCTTGGGAATCGGCGCTTGAAAACAAAGTAAGCAGCATAGACACATAGACTATACCGCCAAGCCTCAGCCTTTGTGCAGGCAGAAGATGGGCAAGTCATCCACCTCTAACTTTCTTTAGCCCGTAAACCGAGCTGCACCGAATAATCGCATTGGGCTTCAAAATCAGCCAAGGGTACCGGCCTACCGAACAAGTAGCCCTGATATAAATGACACCCTTGCTGTTCCAAGAATCTCAACTGCTCTTCGGTTTCAACGCCTTCGGCGATACTTTCGATACCCAAGTTGTCGGCCATGCCGATGATGGTTTGCACAATCACCGCATCACTTTGGGACAAGGTAATATTGCGCACGAAGGACTGGTCGATCTTCAACTGATCAATCGGTAACTTGGTCAGATAGTACAGGGACGAATAACCGGTGCCAAAGTCGTCCATTGAGAAACGCACGCCAAAATCTCGCAGTCGCTGCATTTTCACAATCGCATCGTCAATGTCATCCAGCACCAAACTCTCGGTGAGCTCAAGTTTCAGCCGATTAGGACTCAAATCGTAGCGCGCCAAGGTTCGCTGCACTTGCTCCGCGAAATCCTCTTGATGAAACTGCATGGCACTGACGTTAACCGCAAGCTGTAATTTAGACTTAACCGGATCGCTTTCCCAAGCTTTGAGCTGGGCGCAAGCCGAGTCCATAACCCATTTGCCTATCGGCAAGATCAAACCGGTGTCCTCGGCCAGTGGAATAAATTCCAAAGGCGAAACCAAACCGCGTTGCGGGTGCTGCCAACGTATCAATACCTCCGCGCCGAGAATCTGACCGGCGTGGTTAACTTGCATCTGGTAATACAGCACCAATTGCCGCTCGCTCAGTGCCACGCGCAAATTGCTTTCCAATACCGCGCGTGTTTCCAAGGCGGCCTGCATGACCGGATCGTAAAACAACAGCTTGTTACGGCCGCCGCGCTTGGCTTGGTATAGGGCGGTATCGGTGTATTTCAGTAATTCTTCCGCCGTAATAGGTTGATTGCGGAACATGCAGATCCCCATGCTGGCCGAACAATGGTGATCGTATCCCTGCAACGAATAGGGTTGATCAATAGCAGAAAGGATTTTGCCGGCCAGCTTTTTGGTATGAGCAGACGCCAGCGTTTCATCCGGGCTCAGACCGTTGAGGATCATCACAAATTCGTCTCCGCCCAGCCTGGCGACAGTATCGCCTTCGCGCACACAATCTCGGAGACGTTGGGCGACTTCGATCAGTAGCAAGTCGCCAATCGTATGGCCTTTGGTGTCGTTAAGCGCTTTGAAGTTATCCAGGTCGATAAACAAGGCCGCGCCGTGTTTATCATGCCGGGCATTAGTCACTATTGCTTGTTGCAGGCGATCGTAAAGCAGACGGCGATTCGGTAGATTGGTTAGCGGATCGTAAAACGCTAGGCGCTCGATCTCCGCTTCCGCTTGTTTTTGGGCCAACGCGCGGCTGAAATTTTCCAAGGCAAAGTTAATATCCATCGACATTTCGACCAACAGGTCGCGCGCAGCATCGTCGAAGGCGTTAACCTCGTCAGCGTATAGTACGAATGCACCGACCACCCTGTCGTTTCTGAGTAACGGCAACGAAGCCGACGCGGCCCAGCCGGCACGCAAACCTTGTTTTCGCCATGGCACGGTAATCGGATCGTTAATAAAATCCTGGCACCAGTAAGGGCGTTGTTCGCGGATCGCGATGCTGGTAGGGCTGTGGCCGAAAGCGCTGTCGGCAGCCATGGACATGTCTATCGTGGCCAACTCTTCCGCACCTTTGCCGAAACTGGCGACCGGGCGTATGCAGCACCGATCAGCGGCAAATAAACCAACCCATGCCATTTTCATACCACCAAACTCCACGGCGGCGCGGCAGATTTCCAGGAACAATTCGGTTTCGTCGGCGCTGTGTACGATGGCTTTATTGCACTGACTCAAGGCCGCATACAGCTGCATGTGGCGTTGGACTTTCGCTTCTGCCGCCTTACGCTCGGTCACGTCGCGGGCAATTCCGAGCACGCCTATCGGTTTGCCGTCCTGATTCAACACCGGTGTCTTCAGGGTTTCGAACAAGCCGTAGTAACCGTTATCAGCGAAAGTCAGCCATTCTTCGTTGGCGCAAACCTGGCCGGCGGCCAGGGCTTTGCGATCATTCTCCCGGAAAAAGTCGGCCAGTTCCCTGGAGGTAAACTCGTAATCGGTCTTGCCGACAATGTCGGCTTCCTTGGCGCCGTATAAGCGTTCGAATTGCAGATTGCAGGTGATATACACGCCCTGTGGGTCCTTTAACCAGACCAGATCGGGAATAGTGTGCAGCAAGGTGTGCATTAGGCTATGAGCCGCCACCAGGTCGTTCAGACTGGTCCTGAGCTTTTTCTCGCTTTCCAGTAGTTGGTGGCTGCGCTGTTCCACCAGTTCTTCCAAATGATTGCGCAAGCGGTCGATTTCCAGATGCGTGCGCACGCGCGCCAGCAACTCCTCACGTTGATAAGGCTTGGTGACGAAATCCACCGCGCCTAGCTTGAAGCCTTGGACTTTTTCATCCGGCTCGGACAGCGCACTGATGAAAATAATCGGCACATTGCGGGTATCGGGATGCGCTTTGAGCAAACGGCAAACCTCAAAGCCCCCCATACCGGGCATCAGAATATCCAGCAACACCAAATCAGGCGGATTGGCGATGGCAAAATTAACCGCCAGCTCGCCGTTTATCGCCGAGCGCACCTCATACCCTTCGGCCTTGAGAAGGTCCGACAGCAACTTCAAAGACGCCGAAGTGTCGTCAACGACCAGAATTTTGCCTGTATTTATCATGATGTTTTAGTTCGTCCCCAGTACCTTGAGTATCGTCGGATACTCATAACTTTCGGCAAGCCGAGTCAATGCGGCGGTCACCCGCAGATCGTACGCCGCAATCTGCTGAATAATGCCACCTATACGCTCACTATCCAGATTTTTCACCGCCAACTCCAAATCCTCGCGTAAATTCTGCGGCACTACTGCGAACATCTCCGGGGTCAAAATCAGGTCCTCGGGCAGCATTGCCGGCGGGTCGGCATAAACATAGCGCACGCCCAATAGCCGGGTCAGACAGTCGTAGATTTCGTTGGCTCGGTAAGGCTTACAGATTAAGTCGTCCATGCCGGCCGCCATGATATCCGTCCGTTGCTCGGTGAAAGCCGACGCCGTGACCGCCACTATTTTCACCTGTTTGCCGCCCGGCAAGGTTCGAATGATTCTAGTCGCTTCCAAACCATCCATGACCGGCATCTGCCTATCCATCCAGATTAAGTGCGGCTGCCAGCTTTGGAATAATGCCACGCCCAACTCGCCATTTTCGGCTACCTTAACCTGAAAGCCCACCGCTTCCATCAGATTCACCAGCAATAATTGATTCTCCAGCTGATCTTCGATTATCAGAATCCGATAATTATCCTGCCCCGGCATCAGCCCCAGAACCATGCGTTCTTCCAATCGGTACAAATCGGTAATATCGGCTGCCTGCGCCTGCTTCAGCGGCACATCGATCCGAAACAGCGAACCCTTTCCCGGTGTACTTTCCAGACTGATAGAGCCCTTCATCAATTGCACAAATTGCCGGGTGATGCTTAAACCCAACCCCGTGCCTTTGTTGTCGGCAAGCGGCCCGATCTGCACAAAGGGTTCGAAAATGTGCTTTTGATCTTCAGCCGTAATACCAGGACCGGAATCCTCCACTTCAATCAACAGATGGGCAATAGCGTTGTTCTTGGTGGACAGGCGTATTACGACCCCACCTTGCTGGGTAAATTTCAACGCGTTGCCCACCAGATTGATCAATACCTGGCGCAAGCGGGCCTGGTCCCCGATGATATAGCGCGGAAATGCCGAAGACTGATCGACGACTAATTGCAGGTTTTTCTCGGCAGCGCGTACCTGCATCATCTTTATCACATCCAGCACCATTTCCCCCAAATCGAACGGCGCCTCTTCCAGTTGGACGCGGCCAGCTTCTATCTTGGCCATTTCCAACACTTCATTGATCAAGTTCAGCAAGTGTTCGCCGCTACGATTGATAATTTCGACGTTGGCGCGATCACTGTCCTGAAGCCGGGAGTTTTTCAGCAGAATGCCGGAAAAGCCGAGAATAGCGTTCATCGGTGTGCGCAGTTCGTGGCTCATATTGGCCAGAAACACACTCTTGGCTTTATTAGCCGCTTCGGCGGCATCGCGAGCCAGCAGCAGTTCGGCCGTGCGTTGCTGTACCGTATTTTCCAACTCATTTCGATAGCGTATCAGTTCGTTTTCCGCGCGTTTGCGATCAGTGATATCGCGGGCAATTTTGGAAGCCCCGACAATTTGGCCTTGCGAATTTCGCAGCGGCGACACCGTTACCGAGACATCAATCAATTGCCCATGCTTACAGCGGCGGACCGTCTCATAATGTCTGATCGATTCTCCGCGTCGCACTCTATCCAGGATTTCCCTCTCTTCATTCCGGCACTCGTCGGGTATCAGGATAGCAATCGAATCGCCGACAATCTCGTCGGCGCTGTAGCCGAACATGCGCTCCGCACCCTTGTTCCAGCTGGTGATGATGCTGTCGAGGGTTTTACCGATGATGGCATCTTCAGTGGATTCAACAATCGCGGCGTATTCAGACAACAATTTCTCGGCGTTTTTGCGCTCGCTAATATCCCGGCAAATTGCCAGGTTGTATATCTTCCCGTCGAACTCAAAGTAGTTACCGGTCACTTCTACCGGGAACACGCGGCCATCACGCGTCCGGTGATGGGTTTCGAATTGCATTTGGCGGCGCACAGACAACTCTGGCCAGAATGTCTCCCACACTTCCGGCGACCAGCCGGGATCAATGTCAAACACGCCCATACCGCTGGTGAGCTCATCACGGCTGTATCCTAGCTTGGTGGCGGCACCCCGACTGGCATAGAGAAACTTCGGATCGTTCTCCGGCATCAGAAATATGGATTCCTTCACCTGATCCAGGGCAAAAGTCAGCAATTGCAGTTGGTGCTGGGCCTGTTTACGCTCGGTAAGATCGTAGATCAAGCCGACGAATCCGCTGATGCCGCCGCCCTCATTCTGCAAGGCCGTTATGGAAAGATTCACCGGCACGCGTATGCCGTTCTTGCGGATAAAAGTCCACTCGTTTTCTTCGGGTAGATGGCGTTGGGGACGCGCGGTAAAGACTTCGAATCCCGGACGAATCAAGACACCCAGTTCTTCAGTCAATTTCTGAGCATACCGCTCGACCTCGGCTTTATCATGCCAAAGCGCCGGCATTTGTTTGCCTATCAACTCATCCGCCGTATAACCCAACAAGCGCTCCGCCGCTAAATTGAAGCTGGTGATAGTGCCGTCCGTGGAGGTAGAGACAATAGCGTAGGCCGCATTGTCCAAAATCGTGCGATGAAAGACGTTAAGCCGGGACAATTCGATTTCGCGTTCCTCCACCGCAGCCATCATCGCGTTGAAACTTTGCGCCAAACGCGCTACCTCATCGGTACCGACGGCGGGCACTCGATGCCGGTAGTCGGCGGATTGCCGAACACGCTCGGTAGCGACTGTTAAGGAAGCAATCGGCCGGATGATAGTGCGTCGCAGCACCGCCAGTTGCCCTAAGGTAGCCGCCAACAGCACCAGCATGCCGGCACCGAATAACCAGAATAACTGGTGCGTTTGCTGACTCAATTGCTCCAAACCCATCACAATGCGCAGACGCCCGCCTTTGCTTAGCCCCTGCAGCAACTCTGCGGTATCGTGGTTTAGATAAATACCATCGGGCAAGGCCGGCATATTCCGCGGCGGCTCGGAGGCGGTGTGGTTGAGGCTGGCCAGCATCCTTCCTATATCCAAAAAAATATCCGCCTCTTGAATTTGCGGATTGGCGCGCAAGGTATCCAGAACTTCCTGAGCCCGCACGGGGTCTTCGAAAGCCACCGCCGCCTCTGTACCCACGGCGACCAACTGCGCGTAAGGTTCCATGATCTGCCGGACGCGTTGTTCCAAGGTCATGCGGTGAAACAGTGCCAGCCCAGCCACAGCCAACACAAACGCCAACAGCGCCGCCCCCCAAAGCACGGCCGCAAGTCTGTTGTAAATAGTGGCATGGATGGACATGGCTTATCTCATTCGGCGCAGCTCGCCGTTTTCCAAAATCTCGCTGGAAACTTCCAACATTTTGGTCTGAATCGTCAAGGAAACCGCTCGGGCTTGGTCGAGGTTGATGCTCATCCGTACCCTATCCGTCACTTGAAACCCTATGACTCCACCATCCGGCAAGAATTCCGGCTCGTCACTGACCGTCAGAACCGGTTGCTGTTTTAATACAGCAAGCGCCGTGCGCCGTTTTGCGGGATCCGCATAAGTCATGAACACAATCTGACACGGCGGCAACTCTGCCAGGGTAGCGGCGCGAACAATGACAAAAGTACGACCCTGCTCCATCCGTCCCCGCAAGGTCGTTTCCAAAATATCGCCAAACGGATCGGGTCCGAGAATACCGATACACCAAGGCGCATTGCCGGCTGGAAGCGCCTGTTCCGGCCAAACGACGTAATGGGCAAAATTGCGCAGAAAAGCCGCTTTTACTTTGTAGGGGTTATCTACTACCACCTCCTGGCCGACTGCCAACCCGGGCAACAGCAGTAGCGCAACCAGCCAAAGAACTGCCTTGGCATTGCGCCTCGAACATACCCTATTGCCGGCGCAGTGTTCGCAACACAGCTCCCCATTCGCGCTCAAACCCCTACTCCTTGCGTAACACATCCAGCATAAATCCCAATATCGGCAACGTCCAAGGCGCACCGGCTTACCGCAGCGAACCGATACCAATAGTCGGCTAGTTTCATAGTCTTAGCCCCTGGTCAGAACTTCACCAAAAAGTTGATCATCAACTCGCGGGGCCTGCTACGGCTGCTTTGCGAAGGCCGGTATTGTTCGTCAAGCAGATTTTTGCCCATCAGATCCACGCTCATACTATGCCCGCCCACTTCCCAGGTATAACCAATCAAGGCGTTCAACAAGGCATAAGTTTGCCGCGAGCTAGCCGGGCTATCGGGTAACAAAGTCTGATCGAAGACCAGATTGACACCGCCGCCCAGATGCAGGCCGCGCAGCGCCTCCACACTAAAGTCATAACGCGTCCACAGGTTGGCCAGATGCGGTGCGCTCATTTGCAGCGGAGCGTTGTGGAAACGATTGACGTTCTTGTAGTTAGCCCGCCCAGCCGCGTCGAGCGTGCTGGGATCTTGGGCGAGGATGGCATGGTCCCGACCGCTGAATTCGGTGATCCTGGCGTCCATGTAGCTGTAGGATAGATAGAGTTGCCAGTCGTCTGTCAGTTTAGCGGTGGCGTCCCATTCAATACCCCTGGAACGCTGTTCGCCGCTTTGCAGACCGTAGATGGTGATGCCGCCGGCGGAGTTGGTCAACGCCATATCGTTGACGATGTTTTTATTTAAGATCTCGAAGTAAGTCAGCGTGCTGGACAACCGACCGCCCAACCAGTCGGCCTTAATGCCGACATCGTAGCCCCAGCCCTCGGTCGGCTTAGGAATCGACGAGGTGCCATCGAGATTGTTGACCGGAAAAGTGCCAGGCACAAAGGATTCGGCGTAGCTGGCGAACAACGACCATTCGGGTGTCAGTTTGTAGAGTAAGCCATATTGGGGTGTGACCGTGCTCGCGGTGGAAGCTTGGGTCTGGCCGGTCTGGCGGTTTGTGTATTGGCTTTCTGTCGAAGTCCAGCGCCAACCGGTCAACAACAACAATCGGTCATCGAAAAAACCGAAGGTAGAGCTGCCGTAGACCGATTTGTCCACCGCATTCAAATTCTCGTCGGAGCCGCTGGTCGTCAGCCGGGATAAGGGTATCGCCGTATTGCGGTTCCAGGTGCTGGGATTGCCAAGATCCCACAAAGGCAAGGGCGAAGCGGTGGGAATGCTGCCCAAGGCCGGATCGTTAGGCGCCTGGCCGGCAGTGCGATGGAAGTTGCGATCGATGTATTGACCGCCCAGCAGCAAGCGCAAACTGGCGAAGCCTAGGTCATACTTGCCGACGCCTTGCAGTTCTATCGTGTCGTCACGGTTGCTATAGGCTTGCTGCCTGACCCGGCGACCCTGCATCAACGTGGTGTTATTACTCATGCCCAAGTTACCGGTAAACAACGCATCGACATCGTATTCCAGATGCGAATAGCCGGTACGCAGATTCCAGTGTTCGTCGGCCTTGAAATCTATCCAGGTGCTGAGATTATGGGTGTTGCTATGCCGATAGTCGCTGTAGGCCATGCTGTTCCAATTATTGGGCAAGCCTGGAACATCGACGCCGGAGAGGTTGGGGTCCGCGGCAGAAGGCAACACGCCGGCCTGGGTGCTGTAGCCGGGCTTTTGCATCAATTGCGGCTCTTCAATTTTTTCGAAGTTTTCGTATTTCACCGAGACGCTGAGGCGGTCGCTGGGTTGCCAAAGCAAAGAAGGCGAGATATTCCAGGAATGCGCATCGTAGGGCTCCCAGTAATGCATATCCTGGTCGTAGGACGCCGCCAACCGGTAGGACAAGGTTTTTGTAGCCGGTCCAGTGACGTCGACATCGAAACGGTACTCGCCGTAGGAGCCGTAACGCGCATCCGCATTGGCGGCAAATTGACGTTGCGGATTTTTGGTGATGACGTTGACGATACCACCGGGCGCAACCTGACCGTACAAAAACGATGCCGGCCCCTTGACCACTTCAAGCCGCGAGATATTGGTGAAATCCAGAATGGACGGACCGTGGACGCCGTCGCGCAGCGTGTGGATATTGCCGCCGGCCAAAGATCCAACCGCGAAGCCGCGAATGGCCAAGTTAGCGTTGCCTTCGTTGAAGTCGTTGCTGCGGTAAGTGACTCCTGGCGAATATCGGGCTATGTCGAAAATATCGCGGGGCTTTTGATCCTTGATGAAGGACTCGGTGAAGGCTTGCAGCGCAAACGGCAAGTCGCTGATCGGCGCATCGAAACGGGAGCCGGACACTGAATTCGAGGCGAGGTACCCGCTATCGAGCTGAGAGGAGACATCGAACGGCGATACCTTGACATTTACCAGCTCCACCAAATCCATATCGGCGACATCCCTGCTGGCGTCATCGGCCTGTTCGGCAAGATTGGTGCCGGTAACGGTATCGTCAGCCGCTTTCATATCAGCCGAAAACGTCTGACCAGCCTGGGATTCAGCTTCGAAGTCGCCGCCGAATTCCGCCGCCAGCGTTATGGGCTGACGCAACACACTAAACACAAAAACCAGTCTGATAGCCAAGCCGACGCCAAATTGAGACCAACAGTCTTTCATTTTGCATCCCCCCTCAGTGATTTATTAACCCGGCCCTTAAACATTGCCCACACCGGCCTGGACTTCGACGAACTCAGCCCGAACGGCAGACCCGTGATCAATAGGGCCGGGTAAATAACGAAGATCTAGTTATTCTTTTTTGAAACCGCGGGACAACACCCACCGTTCACTAATCAGCTTAGTTCAGTTGGCAACGGAGGGCAATTTCTACGAACAAGGGGAATGGCGTTTCTCGCAACCACTCGGCGAGAAGGAAGAAACGACGGTTGTAGACAGCTGCCGCTGTCTATTTGGCCTGACTCAACACAGAGGCCAAATTGACGCCCTTAGGACTGGAGATACACAAAATGATAGGCCCGACGCTGAGCATTGCCAGCTTGTTGACGGCACCGACAATGACGATCTGTTCGATCTCGCCCAGACCCAGCGAGCTTTCACCGTGCTGAGCGGCACGAATGGTTTCCTGAATAATCGCCCCGAACGCATCCATATTGGACGCTTCCGCAGATTGGGCCAGAATCAGGCCGTCGTGGTAGGCTGCGCAAGCGCTTACGCCATCGATCTTGACCACTTTATCCACCACAGACTGCACGGCGTCGATAAATGCCGCGCGCTTTAGGCGGGTGGCTTCGCTGACATTGACGATGTCGGCCGCCGGTTGTCGGCGCGCGGCGAGATAGTCGTCGGCGAGCGTATCGAGCTGCGCCAACTGCGATTCAAACCAATGCATATTCAGGCTCTAGGCAGCGGTTAATTGGCCAGATAACTGGTGAACAATTTTTTCAATACCGGAATGGTTTCTTTCAATTCAAACCGCACCCGCCCCAACAAGGCTTCCCGCTGGGTTACCAGAGCCAAAATGAAGCCCCCGTCAATCGGCGTGGATAAAATATAACCATCGTTGTTTTCGCAAATCACCATATTGGTCAAATGATGGCCGACGTGTTGCGCCGCTTTCGCCGCCGCGCCGAATACCACCTGCACGGAGGCGCCGATGGCGTCGGTGTTGATTTCGAAATCGCGGTGGATATGCGTGACAAAGCCGTCGCTGTCGACAATGGCCGCCGCCGATACGCCCTGGATGTTCATCAGATTACGCAAAATGGAATCGATTTCGTTGTTCTGAGATTTTCGCGGGTCGAGAAATTGGACATTACTACTCATGCTGCTCTCCTGATTCTTTTAATAATTATCAACCTACAGTAAATCGACGCGGATTAAACAAGTCTTGTCGCCCAGCGCATTGCACTTGGTTTCGGTCGCCTTCACATTGCGATTGAAAAAGGTTCTGACGATGCCGCCGACCATGCCGGCTTCGAAATGGCAGATAGGCGCGGAAACGTGATGAATGCCGGCGCAGGATACGCATTCGTCCACCCTTAACTCCAACACCCCCGCTGACAAGTCCACTTTATCCGGCACTACCAAGCCAATGCTGAGCTGTCGGCACAGCAATTTGATTTTGCCGACATAGGTTTCCAAATCCTTATCGATATTGGCGGCGGCAATCTGCCCCATGGCCAAGCCCAAACTCTGGCCGGAATGGTAAACCAGCGACGGCGCGCCCTGCCCTAATATGTCTTCCACGTTCGATCCCAGCGCCACCATGCGCAGAGCTTGAAACAAGCGGATTGGAATTAAGGGCCCCAAATCTTTGCGGTTTTCGATATCGAACTCGCCTGAAATAATGCCGTCGAGAATTTGCTGTTGGGCTATCTGATAGTCTGATTTACTGTTTTGTATCATGGCGTCTACCCTCTTCAATTCGGTTAATTATCCACACACTGCAATTCGACCCGACGATTTAAGGCCTGGCCCTCTTTGGTATCGTTCGGCGCCGCCGGTTTTCTCATGCCCTCCGATGCGGTGAAGATGGCTGTTGAGCCGATACCTTTGGCGATCAACAGTTTTTTAACGGCATTGGCCCGCGTCAAGCCCAACTGTAAGTTGGCGGCATCGCTACCCAAATTGCAGGTATGCCCGATCAGCTTTATCCGCTTCTGGCAGCCTTTGGCCGCGCTCAATAGTTCGTTGCCGCTATTAGCTGATTCCGGCGTCAATTTGCTGGAATCGAATTTGAAATACACGGTAAAAGGCGTCGTGACAGAGGTTTGCGCAGCGGTATCCGGTGACGCTTTGGGAATACCCGCCGCTGTCGGTTCGGTGGGTAACTCAGGCAAAGCATCAGGGGTCTGAATGTCAGCATCGCCGGCGGCCGCCTGTTGCGCGTTTTGATTTGCTGCAAGCGCGTGATCCGATTTAGCCTCGGCAACCATTGTTGGAGCCGCTTCGGCTGGGGGCTGCGGCGCTGGGGTATCAGTATTTTCCGCGGCTACAAGCGGCTCTGACGCCGGGCTTTTGACTGCCGTTGCCTGATTATTTAGGGCTGCGGCCTGGGTAACGGCTTCCGGCTTTTGCGTTAAATCCGGCACAAATACCGCAAGCAAGGCCAGTGAACCAATCACACCAAGCAACCATGGCACATTGCTGTGCATAGGCTTTTTTAGGGTTTTGTCTGATTTGCCTTGCGGATTGCCGGATTTAAGCCGCGCTTTGTCCGTAGACGGAATGATGCCATCCAGGCCGTCGTGATCGAGTGATCGAGGTTTTTTCATGGAATTCCCTTAAGTTCCGTTTGCCAAGCCTGCTGAATATTTGCAGGGACAGTGTGAGCAGGCACCGACTTAAATTTGTTGGACTATCATATGCAAGTTTCCACGCATAATCAAAGTTCATGCTGGTTCAAATAATTAAATCTTAGGATTTGACACTTAACTACTTAAGTGAATCCTGAAATCAAGCTGATCCAGTAGCCTCAAAAGCTTGCGAATTAAACATTTATTCCAATGAACTTCGCTACACTTGATAATTATGACCGCAAAGAACGCCCCCGCTTAAGCAAGGATGGCTAACATCCTGATATCGATTTCGAGAATACGCTATGCCAGAAAAAACCGCGCCAAATTCCCCGCAAGCCCACACCAGTAACGACCTACCCGGTTGCAACCGTTGCCGAGACTTGGAGGAACTGGATTTCGACTTTAGTTTTGCCTATCAACCCATCGTCAATTTTTTTGCCCGAACCATTTTTGCTCACGAAGCCCTGGTGCGCGGCGTTAACGGCGAATCGGCCGCATCGATATTAGGCAAAGTGACCGATGCCAACCGCTATCGCTTCGACCAAAACTGCCGGATTAAAGCTGTGGAAGGCGCAGCGAGATTGGGTATCCAAGAATTTGTGTCGATTAATTTCATGCCGAATGCCGTTTACCAACCCGAAGCCTGCATCCGTTCAACTTTTGAGGCTGCGCAACGCTACAATTTTTCCAAAGACCGCATCATCTTCGAAGTGGTCGAGGGCGAGGATGTGTCCGACCGTCCGCATTTAATCGATATATTCACCGAATACCGGCGCTTCGGGTTTAAAACCGCAATCGACGATTTCGGCGCGGGCTACGCCGGCCTGAACCTGCTCGCCGAATTCCAGCCGGATGTACTGAAACTGGACATGGATTTAGTACGCGACATCAATCTCAGTAAGCCCAAGCAGGCGATTGTCGCCGGGGTTGTGCAAATCTGCCGCGAACTCGGCATTGAAGTGCTGGCGGAAGGCATTGAAACCAAGGCCGAGCGCGATTTTCTGTTGGCCTGCGGCGTCACGTTATTTCAAGGTTACTTATTCTGCAAACCGACATTTCAGGCTATCGGCCAAATCAATGCGGATGCCTGGTCTTAGCAGTAAATCAGCCAATTAAAGCCTTACCGCCTGGCGTTTAGCGCCCCAATCGCCCGGTAAGGGATTGAATACGCCCGCGCAGGAACTACCGCAAAACCGGCAATTGCCGGCGGCATCCAAATTCCAATCCGACAACTCATACCAATCGCGACCGATCAAAATTTTGCCGCAACTATGGCAATAAGTGCTCTCTGCCGACTTGTCGTGAACATTGCCGACATAGGCGTAACGCACGCCGTTTTTCAAGGCAATGCTGCGCGCCAGCAATAATGTGGATCGCGGCGTGGGCGGTGTATCCGTCATTTTCCAATCCGGATGGAACGCAGTGAAATGCATGGGTACATCCGATCCCAAATGTTCCACCACCCATTGCGTCATGGCTTCCAATTCCGTCTCGGAATCGTTTGCGCCGGGAATCAGCAACGTAGTCAACTCCAACCAGACCGGGGTTTCATGTTTTAAATATTGCAGCGTTTCCAGTACCGCTTGCAAATGGCCACCGGTGATCTTGTGATAAAAATCTTCGGAAAATGCTTTTAGATCGACATTGGCGGCATCCATGTAGCGATAAAACTCGGCGCGCGGCTCTGCACAGACATAGCCGGCCGTAACCGTCACAGACTTCAATCCCAGCTCCCGGCAGGCTTGAGCCGTGTCGATAGCGTATTCGTGGAAAATCACCGGATCGTTGTAGGTATAGGCGACGCTGCTGCAACCATGTTCCAAAGCGGCCCTGGCTATTGCTTCCGGCGCTGCCCGGCTCATCAAGGTGTCCATTTCCCGCGACTTGCTGATGTCCCAATTCTGGCAAAACTTGCAGGCCAAATTGCAGCCGGCGGTACCGAAGGAAAAAATCGGCGTGCCGGGTAAAAAATGGTTTAGCGGCTTTTTCTCGATAGGATCGATAGCAAAACCGCTGGAACGACCGTAGCTGGTCATCACGATTTGCCCGTCCAAATTCTGGCGCACAAAACACAAGCCACGTTGGCCTTCATGCAATTTGCAAAAGCGCGGACACAAGTCGCACTGCACCTTGCCGTCCGCCAAGACATGCCAATAACGGGTGGCTGCGGTATCCGCGCTGAGTAAAGTAGTCATGGCGATGCTCCTTGAACCCCAAGCATAAAATCGGGTCGTTATCTGCAAGAGTTAGCAGTAGAATAAACCCTGGGCGAGCGTGGTATTCAATTTTTTGATAGGCCACGGTCCGCCCGGCCTCTGATCGTATTAAAACTTTAAAAAAGGATCAGCGCATGAACAGAAAACCCGCCGTGGCAGGACGGTTTTATCCTGCCCACCCCCAACAGCTCCATGACGCGGTGTCCGGCTATTTACAGGACGTCAGCCCAATCGGCAAAGTACCCAAAGCCATGATCGTACCGCATGCCGGCTATATGTATTCCGGACCGATAGCCGCTACCGCTTATGCCCGTTTAAAGCCGGCCGCTGCCAGCATTACCCGCGTGGTATTGATTGGCCCCTCGCATCGCGTGGCGTTTCGCGGTCTGGCTGTCAGTAGAACCCACGCTTACACCACACCGCTCGGCGATGTCGAGGTAGATAAAGCCGCCATCGAAGCCTTATTGAATTTGCCGTTTGTCGAATACATTGAACAAGCCCACACCCTGGAACATAGCCTGGAAGTACATCTGCCGTTTTTACAGGCCGTGTTACAGCAATTCACTTTGGTCCCCATCGTGGCCGGCGACGCCAGTCCCGAGCAAGTCAGTCAGGCGCTGGAGCTGTTGTGGGGCGGCGATGAAACCTTACTGGTCATCAGCTCGGACCTAAGCCATTATCACGACTACGACACCGCCAAACGCCTGGACCAAGCGACCAGCCGAATGATAGAGCATTTGCAATACACCGAAATCTGCGGCGAGGCCGCCTGCGGCAAGGTACCGGTCAACGGCTTGTTGAAACTACTGAAACAAAAAGGCCTGTCTATTAAAACCATAGATCTGCGCAATTCCGGCGACACGGCCGGCGACAAACAGCAAGTCGTGGGGTACGGTGCCTATGTCGTTGACTAAAACCTTGCAAAGTCGGTTGCTGGAACTAGCCCGGCAATCCATAGCCCACGGCCTGCAAACCGGTCGGCCGTTACCGGTCGATTTGGAGAGCTATCCAGCGGAATTACGCGAAATCTGCGCGACTTTCGTCACGCTGGAACGCCGCGGCCAATTGCGCGGTTGTATCGGCATGCTGGAAGCAGTAAGGCCTTTGGTGGAAGATGTAGCGGAAAACGCCTTTGCGGCCGCTTTCCGGGATCGGCGTTTTCCGCCGCTGGCTGCCGAGGAACTGGCCGATCTTGATCTGCATATTTCCGTACTTAGCCCCGCCGTCGCGATGAAATTCGCTTCGGAAGCGGATCTAATCGTGCAACTTCGCCCCGGCATCGACGGCATCATCTTGCAGGAAGGCGGCCGGCGCGGCACTTTCCTGCCCTCGGTATGGGACGATTTACCCGATCCCGCCCAGTTTTTACAACACCTAAAACAAAAGGCCGGCTTACCCGCCGCCTATTGGTCGGACACGATGCAAGCCTATCGTTATACCACCGAGATGTTCGGCTAATAAGCAACCGTTTCGTGCGCCACCAACCCAAGTAAATCCGGCCCTGGCGGCCTTTGATCTTGTTCCGAACCGGCAACGAACATTATAATAGCGGCATTTTCGACTGATCCGGGCCCAGAGTTTCCTGCAACGTGCGTTTATTTTGCGCGCTGAAATCGACATGCCAAAGCCGATCAACCCTCTTCTTCATTCCTGGTATCACTGATGAAAAATCAAAATTACAAACCTTGCGACCTGGTGATTTACGGCGCATTGGGTGATCTATCGAAACGAAAGTTACTGATTTCGTTGTATCGTCTGGAAAAATCCAATTTGCTGGAAGCCGATACCCGCATTATCGGCGTTGATCGACTGGAGGAAACCAGCGAAGGCTTCGTCCAAATTGCTCATAACAGCCTGAAATCGTTCTTACACAAAGAGATAAACCCCGAAATCTGGGGCCGGCTGTCGCAAAGATTATCGTATCTGAAAATCGACCTGACTCAACCGGAACAATATCTACAGTTGAATGCCGCAGTTGATCCGGAAAAGCGGGTGATGGTCAACTATTTCGCCGTGGCGCCGTTTCTATTCAAAAGCATTTGCCAGGGCCTGCAAAGTTGCGGCGTATTGACCGCCGAATCGCGGATGGTCATGGAAAAACCCATCGGCCATGACCTGAAATCGTCCAAGGAAATTAACGATGTCGTCGAAGAAGTATTCCAGGAAGATCAGGTCTACCGTATCGACCATTACCTGGGCAAAGAAACGGTATTGAACCTGCTGGCCCTGCGTTTCGCCAATTCCATTTTTACCACCAACTGGAACCACAACACCATCGACCATATTCAGATCACAGTGGGCGAGGATATTGGCATCGAAGGCCGCTGGGAATATTTTGATAAAACCGGCCAGCTGCGCGACATGCTGCAAAACCATTTGCTGCAGATTCTGACCTTCGTGGCGATGGAGCCGCCGGCCGATCTGGAAGCGGAAAGCATCCATATGGAAAAAATCAAGGTATTAAAAGCCTTACGGCCGATTACTGCGCGCAACGTCGAAGAGAAAACCGTACGCGGCCAATATACCGCCGGTTTCATCAAAGGCTCGGCGGTGCCGGGTTACCTGGAAGAGGAAGGTGCCAACAAAGAAAGCACCACCGAAAGCTTCGTGGCGATTCGGGTGGACATCGACAACTGGCGCTGGGCCGGCGTGCCGTTTTATATGCGTACCGGCAAGCGGATGCCCAATAAGCGTACCGAAATCGTCGTCAACTTCAAGCAGTTGCCGCATAACATCTTCAAGGACAGCTTCCGCGATTTGCCGGCCAACAAACTGGTGATCCATTTACAGCCCAACGAAGGCGTGGACGTGGTGATGCTGAATAAGGTGCCTGGCATAGACGGCAACATCAAATTGCAACAAACCAAGCTGGACTTGAGTTTCTCGGAAACCTTCAAGAAGAACAGCATCTTCGGCGGCTATGAAAAACTGATTCTGGAAGCCCTGCGCGGCAACCCGACGCTGTTTTTAAGCCGCGAGGAAATCGAACAAGCCTGGGCCTGGGTCGATTCGATCCAAGATGCCTGGGAACAAAGCCACAGCGCTCCAAAATCTTACCCGGCGGGCAGCTGGGGGCCGATTGCCTCAGTGGCATTATTGGCCCGCGACGGCCGCTCCTGGGAAGAGTAATCAATCTGTATCCATCACGAGAACAACGAACATGGTTAGAGAATTTTTTTTCGAACAACGTAGTCACCTGTTTACCGCCTTGGTCGCCGAATGCCAGGATGTTTTATCCGAAGCCGTCAGCAAACACGGTCAAGCGACTTTATTAGTATCTGGCGGCACTACCCCTGCCCCGCTTTACGAAGCTTTGTCCAAATCCGATTTGAATTGGAAAAAAATCAAGGTGGCATTGGTGGACGAACGCTGGGTGGATAATCAACACAGCGCCAGCAACGAGGCATTAATCCGCCGCAGTCTGCTGATCAACAACGCCAAAAACGTCGAGTTTATCGGTATGAAAACCCTGGCTAGCACAGCCAAACAAGGCCAAGCCGAAACCGAAGACCGCTACGCCAAACTGCCGCAGCCTTTCACGCTGAGCATCGTCGGCATGGGACCGGACGGTCATACCGCCTCGCTGTTTCCGCACGCCGAAGGTCTGGCCGATGCGTTAAGCGAGGACAATCAAAATCTGACCGCAGCCATCACCGCCATTCAGAGCGAAGTGACCGGCCCCAATACGGAACGCCTGACCTTGACCCGCAGCGCCTTATTAAAGTCAGAACGCATCGTTATTTTGTTCACCGGCGAAGATAAGTTGGCGGTATTCAACAGCGCCCAGAAACCGGGTCCGTTAGAGGACATGCCGATCCGGGCCTTATTGAATCAGGAAGACGTGCCGGTGGAATTGTATTGGGCACCTTAGTCGCTTAATTTTAGGGTGGGTTAGACGCGCATAACCACTTACTCTCGATTCCAAAACGCCGTTCGGCGCGTCGACACCACCCCATCTGCTGCCCTGGAGAGCTTATGCATCCTGTTTTAGAAAAAGTGACCGCCGACGTGGTGGAACGTAGCCGAGAAAGCCGCGCTGCCTATCTGGCCCGCATTGATGCCGCTATTGCCAACGGCCCTCAACGCACCAACCTGCCTTGCGCGAATCTGGCCCACGGTTTTGCCGTGTGTTCAGCGGCTGAAAAAGACGCCCTGTCGCATGCCGTGAAAGCCAACGTCGGCATTATCTCCGCCTACAACGACATGCTGTCGGCGCACGAACCGTATCAACACTATCCGGAATTGATTAAGCAGGCCGTACGCGAAGCCGGCGGTGTCGCCCAATTTGCCGGCGGCGTACCAGCGATGTGCGACGGCGTGACGCAAGGCATGCCGGGCATGGAGTTATCACTGTTCAGCCGCGACGTCATCGCGCTCTCCACCGCTATCGGCTTGAGCCACAACATGTTCGACGCCGCCCTGTATTTGGGCGTGTGCGACAAAATCGTGCCCGGCTTGCTGATCGGCGCCTTGAGCTTCGGCCATCTGCCGGCCGTTTTTGTACCCGCCGGCCCGATGACCACCGGCATCTCCAACAAGGAAAAATCCCGCACTCGGCAAAAGTTCGCCGAAGGCAAAGTCGGCGAAAAAGAACTGCTGGAATCGGAATCCAAGGCTTACCATAGCCCCGGTACCTGCACGTTCTACGGCACCGCCAACAGTAACCAGATGATGGTGGAAATCATGGGCTTGCACTTGCCCGGCAGTTCCTTCGTCAACCCATATACCCCGTTGCGCGACGAACTGACCAAGGCTGCCGCCAAACAAGTGTTGAAATTCACCGCGCTGGGTGACGACTTCCGGCCGATTGCTCACGTCGTCAACGAAAAAGCCATCATCAACGCGATTATCGGCTTGCTGGCCACCGGCGGCTCGACCAATCACACCATCCATTTGATCGCCATCGCCCGCGCGGCGGGCATTATCATCAACTGGGACGATTTCGATAATCTGTCAAAAGCCATCCCGTTATTGACCAAGATTTATCCGAACGGCCCGGCCGACGTCAATCAGTTCCAGGCCGCCGGCGGCATGGGTTTATTGATCCAGGAATTGCTCGAGCATGGTTTATTGCACGGTGACATTCTGACCATCGGCGACCAGCGCGGCATGGCTCAATACAGCCAAGTGCCCACTTTGAACGGCGACAAACTGGTTTGGGAGCGAGGGCCTGCCAGCTCACTGGACCCGGAAGTGATTAGCAGCGTAGAACAACCCTTCGCTACGGGTGGCGGTCTGCATGTGATGCACGGCAACCTGGGCCGCGGCGTATCGAAAATTTCCGCTGTTGCGGAAAAACATCAGGTAGTGACTGCGCCAGCGATGGTCTTCGATGACCAATTGGACGTGGTAGCGGCCTTTAAACGCGGCGAACTGGAAAAAGACGTGATCGTAGTGCTGCGCTTCCAGGGCCCGAAAGCCAACGGCATGCCGGAATTGCATAAACTGACCCCGGTGCTGGGCGTATTGCAAGACCGCGGCTTTCATGTCGCCTTGGTCACGGACGGCAGAATGTCCGGCGCGTCCGGCAAGGTGCCGTCGGCGATCCACATGTGGCCGGAATGCATAGACGGCGGTCCGCTGGCTAAAGTCCGCGACGGCGACATCATTGCCTTAAACACCCAAACCGGCGAAGTCAACGTCCAAGTGGATCAAGCCGAATTCGATGCCCGGGTGCCGACTCCGAACAGCGCTACCGGCCACCATTTCGGCATGGGCCGCGAACTGTTTGGCGCAATGCGAGCAAACGCATCCACCTCGGAAACCGGGGCGACTAATCTGTTTTTCGTGGACTGATATTCATACGTTTTAAGCAATGCCGTCTTAGTTTCACTTTGCCAAATCCGTCCTTCCACGGAAGGACGTCTTTCTTGAAACCAGAATTAAGCAACATTGTGTCATAACCCCACAACGACAACGTTTACAGTAGGCAAGCACATGAAAGCAAATATCGGTTTAATCGGCCTGGCCGTCATGGGACAAAATTTGGTCCTGAACATGAACGACCACGGATTCAAAGTGGCGGTGTATAACCGCACGACCAGCAAAGTCGATGAGTTTCTCGACGGCCCGGCTAAAAACACCCAAGTCATTGGCACGCATTCCCTGGAACAGTTGGTCAATAGCCTGGAATCGCCGCGCAAGGTGATGTTAATGGTCAAGGCCGGTACTGTCGTCGATCAATACATCGACGACTTGCTGCCCTTGCTGTCAGCCGGCGACATCATCATCGACGGCGGCAATTCGCTGTTTACCGACACCAACCGCCGCACTCAATATTTGCAGGAAAAAGGCTTACTCTACGTAGGCACCGGCGTATCCGGCGGGGAAGAAGGCGCCCGGCACGGTCCGTCTATCATGCCCGGCGGTAACCAAGCAGCCTGGCCGGCGGTTAAGCCGATTTTTCAGGCGATCAGCGCCCATGTCGACGGCGACCCCTGCTGCGAATGGGTAGGCGATAACGGCGCCGGCCACTACGTAAAAATGGTGCATAACGGCATCGAGTACGGCGACATGCAGCTGATATGCGAAGCGTATCAATTGTTGGCCGAAGGGCTGAACTTAAGCACCGATGAAATGCAGGCAATTTTCGCCGAGTGGAATCAAGGCGAATTAAGCTCTTATTTGATCGAAATCACCGCCAACATCCTGGCTTACAAAGAAGACAACGGCCAACCCTTGCTGAACAGCATTCTGGATACCGCCGGCCAAAAAGGCACCGGCAAATGGACCGGCATCAATGCGCTGGACCTAGGTATCCCGCTGACACTGATCGGCGAATCTGTCTTTGCCCGCTGTTTGTCCGCGCAAAAAGACGAGCGCATCCGCGCAGCCAAAGCCTTGCCGAAAACCAGCGCCAGCTTTAGCGGCGACAAAGCGGCGATGATTCAGGCTATCCGCCAAGCCTTATACGCTTCGAAAATCATTTCCTACGCACAAGGTTTTCGGCTGATGCGCGAAGCCGCCAAGGAATACAAACTGGCGCTGAATTACGGCGAGATTGCCTTGATGTGGCGCGGCGGCTGTATCATTCGTAGCCAATTTCTGAACGACATCAAACAGGCTTACCAGCAAAACCCCGATCTGGAAAACTTGCTGCTGGCCGATTTCTTCGTCGATGCCATGAAACAAGCCGAAGCGGGCTGGCGCCAAGCCGTGATACTGGGCATACAATTGGGCATTCCAACGCCGGCCTTCTCGTCTGCCTTGGCCTATTTTGACGGCTACCGCACCGAAAGACTGCCAGCCAATCTGCTGCAAGCACAAAGAGACTATTTCGGCGCGCACTCGTATGAACGTACCGACCGACCCAGAGGCGAGTTTTTTCATACCGACTGGACCGGACACGGCGGCAAAACCGCATCGACAACCTATACGGTTTAAGGCTAAGGCATTAGACCGTTACTGTTTTGTCAAACACGCACGCTTAACGGCGTGGGTTTTCCAAGCACCATCACATTAGGAAAATAAGAAATGACCGTATCAATAAAAGAAGTCATGACCACCTCGCCGGTAATGCCGGTGATGGTAATCAATCAACTCGATCAAGCCGTGCCTTTGGCCCGCGCATTGGTGGAAGGCGGATTAAAAGTATTGGAAATCACCTTGCGCACGCCGGTAGCACTGGATGCCATCCGCCGCATCAAAGCCGAAGTACCGGGCGCAATTGTCGGTGCCGGCACCATTATCAATACCCAAACGCTGAAAAACGCCATTGATGCCGGCGCAGAATTCATCGTCAGCCCAGGCGTCACGGACAGTTTGCTGGATGCGGCTCTGGCTTCCGGCGTACCGATTTTGCCCGGCGTCATCACCCCCAGCGAAGTAATGCGTTTGATGGACAGAGGCATTACCGCGATGAAGTTTTTCCCGGCCGAAGCGGCGGGCGGCATCCCGATGCTGAAATCCATCGGCGGCCCCTTGCCGCAAGTGACCTTCTGCCCGACCGGCGGCGTCAATCCGAAAAACGCGGTGGAATATCTGGCGCTAAGCAATGTCGCCTGCGTGGGCGGCTCGTGGATGGCACCATCCGAACTGGTCGATGCCGGCGATTGGGCGGAAATTACCCGCCGCGCCGCGGAAGCCTCCGCTTTGAAAAAATAGACTACAGAGTCGGGTTGCGGCCAGCGCCCAACCCGACTCAAACTTGCTCGGTATCATTCAATAAAATCGTAAACCCTATACTTATCCACTAAGGGCCGCAGCACCTGTTGCGCCACGCGCAGATAGTCCGGATTTTTTAAAAACGCCTCGTAAGCCTGCTGACTTTCGTAAACGCTGGATATCGCCACATCATAGCTTTCATCTAACGCAGCATTCGTTCGTCCACGATTAATCGCCGCCGGTGTACCGACATCGTAAGCCAGCACGCCCGGCAATTTAGCCAAGCCTGCACTGTCTTGAATATATTGTTGCCGCAGTTTTTCATCACCAGCCTGTTTCAACCAGACTATGACCACGTGATGCACTTTGCGATTTTGCGCCTGCTGGTCTGGCTTGGCAGTATAGGCACAGCCGGTTCCGCCGGCTGCCAGTAGCCCCACCAGCGCTAGGACATAAAGACGTTTCATGGTTTTTTGTTCTCCTGATACATATCAATTAATCCGGCTGCCGAGCATGTTACAAGCCGCGCAAGCGCTTGATCCGTTCCTCGGTGTTGGGATGGCTGGATAAATAATCCAGCGCTTCAACCGACTCTACCGGCTGTTTCGGCGCCGCGGTTTGGTGAGCCGCCTCCAGTTTTTCCAATATATCGGCCAGCCGGCTAACCGGAATACCGTTAGCGCGCAACAATTCGGCGGAAAAAGCATCGGCCCGGCGTTCGAAATCGCGCGAATAGCGGGTTTGTAATAATACGGTCGGCGCGACGGCCAGCAGACTACTGACATCGCCAATGTACCAAGCCATCGCCAAACCGACCACGGAAGCCTGTAACATTTGTCGCAAGGCATGTTTTTCATGAACATGACCCATTTCATGGGCCAGAACCGCCAAAATTTCTTGGTCGTTACTTGCCAAATTCACCAAGTCATCAAGTACAAGTACGCTGCCGCCGGGCAAAGCGAAGGCGTTGGCGCCCAATGTCGGGCTAGCGCGAAATTCAATGTGCGCCGGACGGTCCTGACCCGGAGGCAAGACCAGGCGCTGCATGCCATCCTGAACGGTGTGCCGACGTTCCTCGGCTAGTTTACTGGGCATCAACAAGGTTTGATCGAGGCTGGCGAAAAACTGATTATCCATCCGCTCCAGCAGATAAACCGGCACCCGGTCAGCCACGACCCGCGCCGCATAAGGCAGTCCAAACAAATACACAACCGCAAGCAGGCTCAAAGTTAGCAGCAGCGCCGCCAACGCATACCACCAGCTATTCTCCATACCGGCCACCGCACTATTACCTGCATCCTGCAACATCTCGGCAAAGCCTTGCCGATCGGCCACTTCGCAACGGCCGCCGTCTGCGAACAAAATCAGGCGCGGCGTGCTGCCGAGCGGCGGCGGAATTTTCAGACTGGCTAAATCTTCACGACGGACAATGTCCCGGCCCTGCAACAACAGTTTGTCGCCCTCCACACAGAGGGTAACCGGATGCGGCCGGGCTTGCCGCCCGTCGTAGTACACAGCCGTGAGCCACATTTACAAGGCAATATCGAAATCAAACATCTCAGCCATTTCCTCGCCGGCGGCGGAAGTATTGGTTTGCACACCGGCTACACACTCGTCGATGCTCCCGCGCGTTAATAGTGCGACGCACTCGATGCGATACAGCGCCAAGCGAATAGCGGCAAACTGCTTGTACAAGCCCAAAGTCCACAGTACATTACCAAACATAATACCCACCATCTCCCGCGCCCCAAACCGGGCCTAAAAACCAAGCGGTCCAAATTGCATGTTATTTCTGACTAAGTTCTGCGAACGCGCCGCGACGCAGGGATAGGCCAGTAAAAACAAGGCCAGATAAGTACCCCAAAACACTCATCGCATCCACATGATGTGCAGAGTCACATGCTGCAGAGCAAACAAATACAACGCGACAAGCAGACTCAAAGTTAACAACAACACTGCCAACGCATACCACCAGCTATTTTCCATACCGGCCAGTGCTCTATCCGGCAACATCTCGGCAAAACCTTGCCGATCGGCAACTTCGCAACGGCCGCCGTCGGCGAACAAAATCAGGCGCGGCGTGCTGCCGAGCGGCGGCGGAATTTTCAGACTGGTTAAATCTTCACGACGGACAATGTCCCGGCCCTGCAACAACAGTTTGTCGCCCTCCACGCAGAGCGTGACAGGATGTGGCCGGGCTTGCCGCCCGTCGTAGTACACAGCCGTGAGCCACATTTACAAGGCAATATCGAAATCAAACATCTCAGCCATCTCGTCGCCCGCCGCCGAGCTATTGATCTGCAAACCGGCCACAAAATCGTCAATGCTGCCCTGTGGCAACAAGGCCACGTGTTCGATGCGATAACGCGCCAAACGTATGTCGGCAAACGGCTTGTAAAGCCCCAAGGTCAACAAAGTCAACAGTACATTACCAAACATGATGCCTAGCATCTCCCGCGCGCGCAACTGGGCCTGAAAACCATGCGGCCCCAATTGTGTGTTATTCCAGACCAAATTCTGCAAACGCGCCGCGACGTAGGGATAAGCCAGTAAAAACAAGGCCAAATAGGTGCCTATCGAGGCTACCAATACACTCATCGCCACCAATTGTTCTGCCTCTACCGGGATCAACTCCTTGCTGCCAAGCAACATGACGCTGGCCATCAGGCCGGCAAACACCAGCACGCCTATGAATATCGTCATCAGATAGATGCGGTAGTAAGCGCTGGTAGTAGCGAAGAATTTAAAAAATTCGCTGCCATACGTGCTGTTTTCACGGATATAACGGGCCATGCGCTGCTGCGCCAGCGGCCACAGCAAGCCTAAGGTCAACGCCGATAACACCGGCAATAGCAGAAAATTGAAATACGCCGCGCCGGTGCTACCATGAAAGGCAAAACGTAAGCCCCGATAACTGGTGTTATGCATTCTAAAACGGAGCGAACGCATCAACAGCCAGGGCATCACCGATACGATCACCAGCAAAATGGCCAAGCCTGCAACCTGATCGAATTTACCGACCAAGGTATAACAAGCAAACAATAGAAAAGCGACGATGCGTCCTTTCAAGATCGCCTTAGGATCGCCGTGGTAATCAAAACTCGCACCGGCCAGCGTGGTGTGCCGGTAAAAATATTGATTACGTTTGACTTTGGCCCAGGCCGAATAAATGCCCAGGGTGACGATACTCAAGCAGACGTTGACGATCCAAATCCGGAAATACTCGCCACCGCGACCGCTGAATTGCAACTGCCGTGATTGATATTCTGTCATTTCCATCCTCATTTTAGGTTTTTCCGTTGCAAGCATAGTGCATCGCCGGTATCTAACAACAAAAACGAGTGCGGATAACACACGCTAGTCATTGGCCGGCTTTTGCAAACGCGGTAAAGCCCTTTATACTTCGTCAACAATAGCGGTGCAGACAAGTCAGCAAGCGCTTGAGTGGGAACTTACCTTTCTATCTCTGCCGACCCAGTATAAAAATGAGAAAAAACCTACCCGTTACCCAACGTGAAGTGATTTACGCGTCTTCGGCCACCATCACGTCCGGGACAGATCCGGCCGGTAAGATCAATTATGTCAACCAAGATTTTTTGGAGATTAGCGGCTTTAGCGGAGCAGAGCTGTTAAACCAGAGCCATAACATCGTTCGCCATCCCGACATGCCTTCCGCCGCATTCGCCGATTTGTGGCAAACCGTGAAGAGCGGCCGGCCGTGGATGGGAATTGTGAAAAATCGCTGCAAAAATGGCGACCATTACTGGGTGGATGCTTTTGTCACACCCCGCTTCGAAAATAGCAAGATCGTCGGCTACGAATCGGTGCGGGTTAAACCGGACAGCACTAGCGTAGCCCGCGCCAATGCTGTCTACGAAAAGCTGAACAATGGCAAAAATATCGATTCACCTTTGAGCCGCATCGGTTTGTCCGGCAAACTGACCGCCGGGTTGGCGCTGATTCAATTGACGACCGCCATCAGCCTATACCTGACCGAAACGTGCAGTTTTGGCGTAGCGTCAGCAATCTTCGCCGCCCCCTTAGCGGCTGGTTGTGCCTGGATTTGGCTTATATTACGACCTTTAAAAGACGCAGCGGAAGAAGCACGCAGGGTCATCGACAATCCGGTAATGCAGCAAATTTACACCGCTGACGGTGGCGAGGCTGGACAATTACTGTTGGCAGTGAAACTGTTAAAAGCCAAGTCCAGAACCATCATTCGCCGTCTCACCCAAGCGACCGAACCGCTGGCAGGCAAAGCAGATACGAGCTACCAGGCAGTCAACCAAGTTAGCGTGGCAATGGATAGACAGCTGGCGGAAATCGAACAGATTGCATCGGCGATACACGAAATGAGCGCCACAGTCAGCGAAGTCGCCCGTAGCGCAGCCAACGCCGCTCAAGCCGCGAATGACGTCAATCAGCAATCGCAAGAGACGCTATCGCGGGTCAACAATACCATCCAAATGATAGACCGCTTAGTGATCGCAGTCGACCAAGCCGAAACAGTCATCAAAATTGTGGCCGATCACAGCAAGAAAATCGGCGGCGTACTTGATGTGATTCAAGGGATTGCCGAACAAACTAACCTTTTGGCACTCAATGCCGCCATCGAAGCGGCGCGCGCCGGCGAGCAAGGCCGGGGATTTGCCGTCGTGGCCGACGAAGTCAGAACCTTGGCCGGGCGCACGCAAAAATCCACGGAGGAAATCCATAAAATGATCGACGGCCTGCGCTCCGGCGTGAATAACGCCGTACAGGAAATGGCCAAGGTCAGGGAAATGGCGGCAACCGGCGCGGAACACGGAAAAAACTCCACCGAATCGCTGCAACAAACCACACTGTCGGTCAATATCATTAACGACATGATCGTGCAAATCGCCAGCGCCGCTGAACAGCAACATATTGTTTCCGAAGAAATTTCCAGAACGGTAGAAGCTGTCGGTACCTTATCGCGACAAACCACAGAGCATGCGGCTCATGCCAGTGCGGCCAGCGGCGGCGTCTCGGCACTCAGCAAAGAACTTGATATGTTGGTTGAGCAATTCGACGATATACAACGCTAAAAACGCACACAGCAAAGTTACCGTCATTTACTCCGCAAGTTTCCATTTGATGTTACAGCCTATGCTGGGAATTTGTGCCGCATCGATAGGCTTTCCCGCCAGCAAATTATCCAAGGCATTGCGCAAATCCTCGCCGGTTACCGGCACCGCATTCTTCGGGGTGGCACCATCCAGGCGACCCCGATAAACGCACACCAAATCGGCATCGAACAGATAAATATCCGGGGTGCAGGCAGCTTGGTACGCCTTGGCCACCGCCTGCGATTCGTCGTACAAATACGCGGCAAACGGATGCCCCCATTCCGCCATCATCTGCTGCATTTTATCCGGCGCATCCTGCGGGTAGTTTTCGATGTCATTGGCACTGATCGCCACCGTCGCAATGCCTGAGGCGGCGTATTGCCGGGCAATCGCGATCAACTGCTCTTTGATGTGCAACACATACGGGCAATGGTTACAGATAAACAAAATCAAGGTGCCGCGTTCGCCTTTCAAGTCCTGCAAGGCATACGCGCGGCCGGACACGGTATCCGGCAAACAAAAGTCTGGAGCGATACTACCTAAAGGCAGCATATTGGAGGCTGTCGCGGCCATGGCTAATCCTGCTGAGTCAAAACAAGACTAGAATTATAAAACAGCCCGCTCCCGGAACTGCCGCGAAAATCGCCTTAACATTCCCAGTCGCCAGCGCATGATCGATATTAACACCCGAACAGTTCCGCTCGAAAACGCTCCGCAATTGGACAGCTACGTGCTGACCGACAAACTCGGCGAGAGCCTGCAAGCTACGGTTTACAAGGGCTATCATAAACATGTGCCCGAATACCCGCTGGTGGTTAAATGCCTGAAACTGTTATCCAGTTGGGACGACCAATCCCGGCACCTGCGGCAAAAAATCGAACGCCTGAAAGTATTGCACGACCCGCGCGTCTGCACGCCTTTGGCTTTGGAATCCAACGACGGCGATCAATTCATCGTGCAACCTTGGTTCAACGGCCAGTCATTAAACGCTTGGATCACCCAACAGCAGGCGGTGAATTTAGCCGATTTTTTTACGATCGCCTGCTCGTTAGCCGACACCTTGCAATCGGTGCATGATGCCGGCATCACTCATGGCGGCATTAAACCGCACAATATTTTGGTGCAATCCGGCAGTTTGAATCTGCGTTTAACCGACTTCATCACACCGCTGGACATCCGTGATGTCAGTCATTTCATTTACGACCCGGAATTTGTTCGGAACACCCTGGCCTATACCTCGCCGGAACAAACCGGACGCATCAATTACCGGGTCGATTTTTCCACCGACTTATATTCTCTGGGTATCGTGTTTTACGAACTGCTGACCGGCCGCTTGCCGTTTTTTTCCGCAGATCCCTTGGAACTGATTCACTCGCATCTGGCCGAGGAAGCGGTCAAAGTCCATGACATCAGTCCCGGCATTCCCAACACGCTGAGCGAAATCATCGCCAAACTGATTTTGAAACAACCGGAAAAGCGCTACCAAAGTGCCTCCGGCCTGCTCGCGGATTTGCTGCGCTGCCAGAAAGAACACGAAATCACCGGAACCGTATCGGACTTTGGCATAGGCCAGCATGACCGCAGCCGCCGGGTGATTTTCATTTCGAAAATGGTCGGCCGGCAAAGCGAAACCGAGCTAATCCGCCAAGAATATAGCCAGGTAACCCAAGGCCGGTTTCGTTCGGTGTTTATATCCGGCCTATCCGGCATCGGCAAAACTCGGCTGATTCAAGAACTGCAAAAGCCGCTGGTAAAAAATCGCGGCTATTTCAGCTCCGGCAAATTCGATCAGTATCAAAAAAATATTCCCTACAGTTCGCTGATCCAGGCTTTGCGCAATCTGATACGCACCTTTCTGACCGAAAGCGATGCACAAGTACATGATTGGTCCGCCAAAATCCTCGAAGCGCTGGACCATGCCGGCGGCGTGATTGTAGACGTGGTGCCGGAGCTGGAATTCATCATCGGCCCACAACCTGAGGCCCAGCCCTTGCCGCCGGTAGAGGCCCGTAACCGTTTCAATAATCTGTTCGGCCGTTTCCTAGCCTGTCTAGCCAGCGAAGAAAATCCCTTGGTGTTATTCATCGACGATCTGCAATGGTGCGACAGCGCCACTTTCGATTTCTTGCAAAATCTGTTCGCCAATCATCGCGAACACCCCTACCTGTTTTTTATGGGCGCTTATCGTCACAACGAAGTCGATAGTGGTCATCCATTGACCAAACTGATCCGTAGCGTGCGAGAAAACACCGGTCCGCTGACCGAGATTCATTTGACCGAACTCAGCGACGCCGATAGCCACGAAATGGTCGCCTACATTCTGGATTCGTCGTTAACCGCCACGGCAAATTTAGCCGACTTTATCGCGCATCTGACCGAAGGCAATCCCTTGTTTGTCAGCGAAAGTCTGGCCTGGTTGTACAACGAAGGTTTACTCGGTATCGACGCCAAACAACACTGGCAATGGGATATGAACCGCATCCGCGACACGCAAATGCCGGCCAGCGTGGTGGAGCTGTTCAGTGCCAAAGTGCGTAAACTGCCAACCCGGACTTTACACATCCTTTACCATTGCGCCTGCATGGGCAACCGCTTCACCGCCGAGGATGTCGCGCTGGTGCTGGATACGCGTATCGAGCAACTGTTCGAAGATTTAAAGCCGGTATTAAGCATGGGGCTATTGCTGGAAAATAAAGCCGACTTGCAGTTTGTCCACGACCGGGTGCAGGAAGCGGTATTACAGCAAGTGGACGCCGCGACCCGCCCCGGCATCCATTGGCGCATAGGCAATCGCTTGCTGTCGGTGGTCCCGCCCGGAGCCGAGCTTATCAGCCTTGACAATTTATTCACCATCGCCGCCCATCTCAACCAGGGTTGCCCGGCTATAGTCGACGAGGAAACGGCCTATTGGCTGGTGAATATCAACTTCAACGCCGGCAATAAAGCCCTGGACGCCCTGGCCGGCGATGCCGCCAACGAATTTTTTCTGAAAGCCCACGATTATCTACCGACCGATTGTTGGGAAACGGCCTATGCGCTAACGTTTCGGATTTATCAACGCCTGGCGAAGACCGATCTGATGTGCGGCCGCTACGATAGCTCTGAAGCCTTATTGAACCGGCTGATCGAGCATGCGGTCAGCGATCTGGACAAAGCCGAGGCACTGGCCGATCAAACGACTTCGCTATCCTCCTTCGGCAACTTCAAGCAAGCTATCGCCACCGCCAATCGCGGTTTAGCCTATTTCAACAAGTCCATTCCCGACGATCCCGAGCAAGCCCGGCAACGCATGGAAAATCTGATGCTGATCATCGACCAGCAAGACGATGTCTGGCAAAAAATCCTGAATATGCCGTTTACCGAGCAGCGGCAGAGCAAAATCGAACTGGCTTTTTATAGCGAGTTGATTCCGGATTTATACATGTGCGGCTTGGTGCCGCAGCTGTATTTGTCCGCCGCCCAATCCACCTTGCATTGTCTGGAAGGCGGTATGGACGAATCGGTGATTTATTCGTTTTCCATCATGGGCCTCAATCTGGGCGAACAGGGCAAATTCGCGCAGGCGTTTCGCTATCAGGATTTGGCTCACGATTTATGCGCAAAGTATCCCAACACCTTTGGCGCGACCAGAGGCATGAACGGCATTGTCTGGTGCAATATGCACTCGCGTAGCCACCCGGCCGATATTGTCGATTACGCGCACAAAGCCATTCAATCCGGGAAAAACTGCGGCGATTTATACAACGCCGGCTTGTCTTATGGCCCACTGATGTGGAATCTAATAGCGCAGGGTAAGAACCTGCGCTGGGTCGAAGAAGCTGCCGAAGAATGTTTGCAATTTTCCCGCAAAAACCAGCTGTCGTTTTCGATAGGTCTGGCTCAAGCGGTAATGGCCGGTTGGGTATTGCCGATGAAGCCCGACTATGGGCAGGTCGATATGCAAGCAACCCTGGCTGACTGGCAAGCCAATAATTATGTTGCCGCTACCGGCAGTTACTTCGCATTGCTGGGTTTTGCCCAATATTACCTGGGTGACTATAGTGCGGCGGCACTATCGTTGCAAACCGTGGAAAACTATTTGCATGGTTTAACCGACAATGTTTTGAAACGTCTTTGGTATGTATTTCGGATCTTGAACCTGCTGCGGTCGGAAACGGATGCTGCTCTTATCGATGCCGAAATGACGTCCTTGCTTGCGCAACTGGAAGTGTGGGGGCAACTCGGTCCCTTGCTAAAGCCCTACCTGATGTTTATCCATGCGGAATTAGCCAATCGGCAAGGCCAATACCGTGACGCGCGCAATCTGTATATGGATGCTATCGCCCTAGCGCTGGCACAGAACTATGGCCTGCTGACCGGCCATCTATACGAAGCGCTGGCTGATCTATTGCTGAAGCACGGCTTGGGCGACGCAGAACTTTATTACGGCGAAGCCCGCCGCCATTACCGCTTATGCCGTGCCGATGCAAAAAACAACCAGCTGCAGGAGCGCCATCAATACGTCAGCCCGGAAACCGGTGCCAGAATAACCAAACCTCAGCCCGCTCCCACTACCTTACCTAGTCTGGATATCAGCTATTTGATGAAATCGGCGCTAGCGTTATCGGCGGAAATCGATCTGACTCAACTCATGCAAAAAATCATGGCCGTGGTGTTGGAAAGCTCCGCCGCCCAACACGGTTATTTGCTGATCAAACAAAATGACGAATTATTGGTGGCTGCCGAGCAGCACGTCGGCAAAAAACGCACGATACACAAACACTATTACCGCCTGAACAAGGTACGCGGCATCTGCCACGCCATCGTCAATTACGTGCAACGCACCCACGAAAAAGTCGTGCTGAGCGACGCCTGTAGCGAAGGCGAATTTCAAAACGCCCCCGAGGTGTTGGCGTTTGGCTTACGCTCGGTATTGTGTTTGCCGGTCATCAAGCAAAGCGAATTAATCGGTTTGCTGTATCTGGAAAACCGGCTATCCGAAGGCGTATTCACCCCGGAAAAAATCAGCATGACCGAGCTGTTGACCGCGCAGGCCGCTATCTCGCTGGAAAATGCCCGCTTGCTGGAACAAACCCGCCAAGCTTATAAACAATTACAGGAAAATCAGGATCATATGCTGCAAATGGAAAAGCTGTCGGCGCTGGGTACGCTGGTCGGCGGCGTGGCCCACGAAATCAATAACCCGCTGATGGGCGTGATGAACTTCGTCGAATTTGTCTCGGACCGCACCGAAGACGCCAAATCTAAACAAGTCCTTGCGCAAGCGTTGCAGCAAATTCAACGTATCAAAAACATTGTTTCGAATATGCTGGTGTTCATGCATCAGAAAACCACGCAAACCGGCAGTTGCTCGCTAGAGGAGGTTTTAGGCCAAACCCTGTTGTTACTGGAAGGCGAATTGCGCAAAACCGCTATCCAAGTCCGCACCGAGATACCGGAAAACTTGCCCAAACTCGCCTGCACAGCGGAAAGCATGCAACAGATACTGATCAATCTATTAATCAACGCCCGCGATGCGCTGCGCGGGATTGCGCAACCCGAAATTGAAATCAGCGTCCGCTGTGCGGAAAAAATGCTAGAGTTGATTGTAAAAGACAACGGCCCCGGCATCCCCGACGAGGTACAAAGCCGCATGTTCGATCCTTTCTTTACCACCAAACCGCCCGGCCAGGGCACCGGGCTGGGTTTATCGGTCACCCGCCGCTTGATTCAGGATGCCAATGGCTCGATAGCAGTGGAAAGCCGCATTGGCGAAGGTTGCCGCATACGGTTAAAATTTCCCCACTTTTAGTATTTTTAACGAATAGAGACAGAGGCGATGGTAAACAACATTCTGGTGATTGACGACGACCCGGCGGTACGTGGTGCCTTCAAGCTTATCCTGGAAGAAGAAGGCTACCATGTGCGCGAAGCCGAGAACGGTCTGCAAGGTATCGCCATGGTGGAAGCTGATCGTCCCGACTTGATATTTCTGGACTTACGCATGCCCGGCATAGATGGTGTGGAGACCTTACGCCGCCTAAAGGCGTTGGACACCAGCCTGAATGTCTATATCGTCACGGCCTTTGCCGCCGAATTCATGGATCAGCTGAAAGACGCCCATGAAGAAGGCTTGCAATTCGAGCTGGCCAGCAAACCCTTGTCGGCGTCGCAAATCCGCAATATCGCCCAAGTGGTACACATCGCCAAAGTTCATGAAGAACGCAGAGCCAACCACCATAAGCTGGTTTTGACCTTGTACGTGGTGTCGCTGAATCCTGAAACCCGCAGGCTGGTCGAGCAAATCAGCGCGGTGCTGGCCGGCATTTACGAGCCGGGCCATTGGGTATTCGATGTGGTGGAAGTATTGGGCATGCCGGAAAAAGCCCTGGAAAAAGAAATCTTTGCCACGCCGATGCTGGTGCGCGATCTACCGGAACCAGTGCTAAAACTGCTAGGCGATCTTTCCCGAATGTCGTCGGTGATGGCGGCCATCACTACTCAAAATGTTGGTACAGGTGTGCAGACAGTAATCGTTTGATGCCCGGTCGTAACCCCTAAATGCCACAAACACTCAAACAACTCAATCTGATCCTTGACACCATTACCGACGGTGTCATGGTGGTCGACCCGCAAGGCGTCGTTCTTTATGCCAATCAAGCAGCAGAACAATTACTAGAACGCGGCAGCCTGATCGGTCATTCATTGGCAATTCCGATTTCGGCCGACAAAATTCAATTTCAAGACATCAATCTGATTCGTCCCAGCGGCATAGCCTGGGCGGAACTGCGTTCCACGCCGCTGGAATGGGAAGGCGCGCCGGCCTATGTCATCGGACTGCGTGACATCACGGCTCGTAAGCAAGCGGAAATCGCTTTGCAGGAAAGCGAACTACTCTTCCATACGCTGTCCAAAATTGCCCCGGTCGGCATTTTTCGCACCAACGAAAAAGGCGAATGCGACTACGTCAATCACCGCTGGTGCGAAATCACCGGCTTGCATTTTATCGATTCGCACGGTGACGGCTGGATAGCCGGGCTGCTCGCCGACGACCGCGAATCAGTGATTGCCGAATGGCAGCGTTGCATATCCGCCTTGCAACCCTTCAATATGCAATACCGTTTTCAATTGGCGGACGGCAGTGTGCGTTGGGTGGTGGGACGCGCCGAGCCGGAACTGGATGAAACCGGCGGATTGCGCGGTTACGTCGGCACCATCACCGATATTTCCGACATCAAAGCCAACGAGGAGCGCTTGGGACAAGCCGCCGCCGTATTCGAAAGCACGCGTGAAGGCGTGATGATCACCGATGCCCGGCGCCGCATTACGATGGTCAACAAGGCGTTTACCGATATTACCGGCTACACCAATCAGGATGTGATCGGCAATAGTCCCGGCATCATGAGTTCCGGCCGCCATAACACCGATTTTTACCGGGAAATGTGGGCCAATATTGCCACGACGGATCATTGGCAAGGCGAAATTTGGAATCGCCGTAAATGCGGAGAAGTGTATCCGGAATTATTAAGCATCAGCACGGTGCGCGACGGGAACGGCGAGATTAGCCACTATGTGGGCGTATTTGCCGACATATCCAAATTAAAGGCTTCGGAAATGGAACTGGAATTCCTGGCCCATCACGACCCGCTGACGAAACTGCCTAATCGCATGCTGTTCCTGTCGCGCCTGCAACATAATATCGAGAAAGCCCGCCGCCAAGCCAATAAGATGGCGGTGTTGATGCTGGACCTGGACCGCTTCAAGGACGTCAACGATAGCTTCGGCCATTTGGCCGGCGACGATTTACTGCAAATGGTGGCCGAGCGCCTGACTACCCGGCTGCGTACCAGCGACACCATTTGCCGCCTCGGCGGCGACGAGTTCGTGGTGTTGCTGGAAGAAGTCAACCAACCCGAAACCGTCGCTCACGTAGCCACGCAAATCATCAATGCCTTGAACCAAACCTGGCAGCTACCCAGCGGTCATGAGGTACGCATCGGCGTCAGCGTCGGCATCGCGATGTTTCCCGAACACGGCGCTTCGCCGGACGAGTTGATCCAACAAGCCGATACGGCCTTGTATCAGGCCAAAAACGAGGGCCGTAATCGTTTCAAATATTTCTCGGAAGATTTGACGCGCGCCGCGCGCGAACGTATCGATATAGAAATCCGCCTGCGGCAAGCTATAGAGCAAGGCGAATTGCGGGTATTTTTCCAACCGCAAATTTGCATCGAGACTGGCGCGATTATCGGTGCCGAAGCCCTGGTCCGCTGGCAGACTGCCAGCGGCGAACTGATACCGCCGCTACGCTTCATACCGATTGCCGAGGAAACCGGTCTGATTACCAGTATCGGCAATTGGGTGTTGAGAGAAACCTGCCGCACCGGCCAACGCTGGCGAAAAGCCGGTTTTCCGCCCTTGCGTCTGGCAGTTAACCTGTCGCCGCAACAGTTTTTGCATAGCGACATTAGCGACGTCGTCTCCAAGGTCTTGGCAGAAACCGGTTTTCCAGCCAAGTGCCTGGAACTCGAACTCACTGAAAGCGCCTTGATGAAGCGGGAAAAAGAAGCCATCGAAATTTTGCATAAACTGCACGGGTTAGGTGTGCATCTGGCTATCGATGATTTTGGCACCGGCTATTCATCGCTGGCTTATTTGAAACTATTTCCGCTGGATGTCTTAAAAATCGATAAAAGCTTTATTGAAGACATCCCTAAACACACCGACGATATGGAAATCACCGCTACGATCATCGCCATGGCAAAGACGCTACGTATGCGAGTGGTTGCGGAAGGCGTGGAAACCGCCGAGCAACTGGCTTTTCTGAAAAGCCGGCAGTGTGATCTTTACCAAGGTTATTTGGTCAGCAAGCCGCTACCGATAGCGGAATTCGAAAAATTTCTGACCGACCACTTCCCTAACAACAATCATATGCCGGCACTCGGCTGACAGTTACGGCTTGGAACACGCCTCGGTCGCCCTGAAATGTGCAATCAATCCACTGTTTTAGCCAAACGCCGGAAAAAAGTTATAATGCCGGTTTTTAACCTCACCAAAAGGATCAAAAGATGGCTGACAATCTGATTGCACCTTCCATACTCTCCGCAGACTTCGCACGCTTGGGCGAAGAAGTTGTTAATGTCTTAAATGCGGGCGCAGACATTGTGCATTTCGATGTGATGGACAACCATTTTGTGCCCAATCTGACTATCGGTCCGCTGGTTTGCGAAGCGCTGCGTAAGCATGGCGTAACCGCCCCAATCGACGTACATTTGATGGTGGAACCGGTAGACCGCATCATTCCCGATTTCGCTAAAGCCGGTGCTAGCTACATTACCTTCCACCCAGAAGCCTCCAGACATATTGATCGCTCACTGCAAATGATCAGAGACTTGGGTTGCAAATCCGGTCTGGTATTCAACCCAGGCACCCCGCTACATTATCTGGAACACGTGCTGGACAAAGTCGATATGATTTTGCTGATGTCGGTTAACCCCGGATTCGGTGGCCAATCTTTCATTCCATCCGCGTTGGATAAATTGCGCCAAGCCAGAAAAATTATCGACGACAGCGGTTTTGATATCCGCCTGGAAATCGACGGCGGCGTAAACGTCGGCAATATTCGGGAAATTAAAGAAGCAGGTGCGGACACTTTCGTTGCGGGCTCGGCAATTTTCGGCAAGCCGGATTACAAAAAAGTCATCGACGACATGCGCGCGGAATTAGCCGCCGCCAAATAAGTCTGAATGAAAGACAGCCGCTGCGGGATATCCCGCAGCGGCCCCTTCCCCAAAGCAATCGCTGCTAGTTCCTTAAAACGGGATTCTCGCCCCCAACTCGATAGTGTGATCGGTAATATACGCCTGCCCCAAGCGGTATTCGTAGCGTAAAAAGCCCGCCCGACCTTCCGGCAAACTCAACGCCAAGGACGTACCGATATTGAAATAATCGCGATCCGGTGTATCGGTTTTGACGCTGAATGTGCCGGCGCCGGCAGCCGCCTGACTAAAGCGCGCCTGGATCAAACGGCTTTCGTCCAGATATTGATGCACCCATTCGAAGCGCACGCCGGGTGACAACACACCCCAAGAAGTACTGATCGCGTTACTGGCTTGGCCGCCGATAGTCGATGTCGCCGAATCGATAGATTGGCCGGCAAACTCCATTGCCAAACCGCCACCGCCGCTTTCCTGATAACTATCCACTTCGGTTTTGCTGTAATCCAGCCTTACATAGGGATTAATCACAAAACTTTGCAGCGCAAAATCTTTACCAAACCCCAAACTAAAGCCGTATTGGTCGCCATTGGCGGCACTGGTGGCCGTGTTGTCGAATCCGGTATATTGGATGCGCCGATTGATATCAAACGAATGCAGCGCATAACTCATAATCCAGTCGATATAAAATGACTGCGGCAGGAAATAACTGCCGTAAGACGAAAACTCGAAAGCATCCGCCGACATGCTGCCGCTGTTTAAATTGTAATTGGTGTCGGTAGAGCCGTAGCCGAAAGCCGCACCCAACACCAATTCATCCGTGAGGCTGTAATCCAAACCAAAAGTAACGGCTTTTCTGTCGGCTTTGAATCCTCGTTCGCTAGTGGTGTTGGCCTTCTCGCCGACATTGAATTGACCTTTTAAAAAGAAACCCAAGGGGCTATCGCGAAACGGTTGGTCGTTTGGATCGTCGCCTGCCGCACCGCCGCGCGCCGGGCCCAGAGCTGTCATCAAAGCTTTGCCCACCGGTATGGTTTCGCCGTTGATATTGATGGTGGAATAACCCAGCAAGGAAGAGCCTTGCTGCTGGGAATTACGCAGATTAACGATGCGGCCATGCACCACGGAAAATTGCTTGTAACCAAAATCTACAGCCGCCGCACCTTGCGCGGCAACCGCGTCGGGAATCACCGCATTCAGGTCGGCGTTGCTTATTTCATTGCAGCGGTTCAATAAATCGCCGCTCGCTCCAGAGCAAGCACTGGTTAAACCTTCGTAAATTGATTGTTGGTTGGGGGTAAAGCCGGGATCGGGGCTTAAATTAGGGGTTGGAGTTGTTGGTGTTGTCGGCGTCGTCGGGGGCGTAGGCGTAGGCGGCGCCGTATCGTTATCAGCAATACTGAGCACGGCAGTACTGCTGGTGTTGGGCGGGCCCGAACAATCTTCGATTGCGTTTTGAATAGCCAAATTCACGGTTTCAGTGCTTTCTACAACGGTGTCGTCCACAATACTGATAAACACTGTTGCGCTATCGGTATGCGGCCCGCCGGTAAATGGCACGTTGAAAGAAAAGGTGCCGCCGGATATGTTGTAGTCGCTACCTGAAGTCGCACTGCCGCCAGTGGCAACCACTTCGCCACTGATAGTGCAACCGCCATACGCCGCCGTATTCATGTTGACAGTGACAGGCACGCTGCCGCCCGCTTCAGTCGCGCTATAAGAACTGGTGGAGAAGGACAAAGTCGACGCTTGCAGCGTAAACGGTGTCATCGATAAAGCAGCGGCAGCCGCCAATAACACCTGTTTAGAGCTATGAACATGTGGACGAATAGTGCCGCGCAGTCGGCGGCATAAACGCACAGGCGGCATTTCGCTTAAACTAGGTAATTTTTCGGGATTTTGTATTGGTAAGCTCATGAGAAATTCAGTGAGTTAATACTGCGTAAATTAAAATGAAATCCAATTTCGGTAATTAGGTTTGCGCGCAATGGTTAATGACGATATAGCGTAATTTCGCTTGATTAGCAAATGCCGGAGGATGATTTAGGCCGGTAAAAATAATTCAGGTAGCAAATACTTTATATATTACCCACTCAATCACCTCAAAATCCGTAACCATGAGTAGAGTACTTTATTGCTGGGAATTGGGTGCCGGCTACGGTCATACCGCCGCATTCCTTCCGGTAGCCCGACAACTTAAATCACTCGGACACGAAGTAATATTCGTGCTGAAAGATTTGGAATACGCCGAAACTTTGTTAGCTGAAGATCACTTTTGTTATCTACAGGCCCCGATACGCTGGCCCGACGGTCGAGTGCAACCACCCGCCTCCAGTTACCCGGGAGTTTTACAGAATGTCGGATTTACCGATGAAACCGGCCTGTTTACCCGAGCAAAAGCTTGGCAATCCTTATATCGGCATCTAGCCCCCAACCTGATCATATTCGACCATGCGCCGACTGCATTGCTCGCGGCGCGCGAATTAAACATCCCAAGAGCTGGGTTCGGCACCGGCTTTTTCTCGCCGCCGCGCTTAAGTCCCATGCCCAATATCCGTCCCTGGTTGCGAGTTGGCGATAAGGTCTTAAGCACTATCGAAAGCCAGGTGTTAAGCACGACAAACTCGGTTTTAGCGCGTCTGAATACGCCACCATTAAGGATTTTGGCGGACTTATTCGAGTTTGCTGAAGACTTTATCTGCACGTTTCCAGAGCTGGACCATTATCGGCAATACCGCAGCGCAAACTATTGGGGACCAACCCTTTTGCAAACCACCGGTATTGAGCCGATCTGGCCGAGCGTCGGAACCGAAAAAATATTCGCCTATTTGCGCCCCGAATATCCCGGCCTGGAGATATTGCTAAAACAATTACGCGCGTCGCCTTGGTCAATATTGGTGCATATCCCCGGCACAACGCCCGCATTTATAGAGAAAAACAGCAGCGCCAATCTACACATCACTCCGCAGCCGGTAATAATCTCGGCGGCTGCCAAACAATGCGATTTGGCTATTTGCCATGGCGGTGTGGCGACATTGTCGGCATTTTTACTGTCTGGCAAACCCTTGCTGGCATTGCCATTTCAGCTCGAACAACTGATCAGCGCTCAAAACCTCGCTGCTCTCGGCGCGGGCAATTACATCACCGCAGAAAGCAAAAACCCCAACTACAAGGCAACGTTGACTGAGCTATTGCGTAATTCGAAACACACACAGGCCGCCCGACAGTTTGCGGAAAAATACGCCAGCTTTTCTTCCTCACAACAAGCTATCGATATTGCCAAACGTTGTGAGATGTTGATGAAAAACGCTTACATCAAAGGCAATAACTGATCGAGAATCTTGCCGTTTGTGGCAAAGACCTGCTTTGGAAATACACCGGGATTGCCTTTAAAGTCGGTGATCGTTGCGCCGGCTTCTTTGGCTATCAACACACCCGCGGCAATGTCATAAAGATTCAGTTCCTGTTCCCAAAAAGCATCGACCTGGCCATCCGCAACCGTACATAAATCCAGCGCAGCCGAACCCAAACGGCGTTGACCGGTTGTGGCCTGAGCGATACGAGCGAATCGCGGCAGGTTGTTGTCTTCCAAATACTGGCGCAGGCAGGCAAACCCGGTGGACACCATGCTGCTGGCCAGATTGGTTTCATCAGAAACCCTGATAGGCTTGCCGTTTTTCCAGGCGCCCTTGCCTTTTTCCGCGCAGTAATAATCGTCCAACGCCGGGCCGTAAACAGCCCCCATCATCAATTCACCGTCGATTTCCAACGCAACGCTGATACCCCAAAAATATTGGCCTTTCGAGAAAGAATGGGTGCCGTCAATCGGATCGACGATCCAACGACTGGTTTGATTAGCGGTTTGGCCGCTTTCCTCGCCCCAAAAACCGTACTCGGGACACTGCGCGCCGAGCGCTTGTTTCAGGTAATTTTCCACCGCGACATCGGCATCGGTCACCAAATCGCGAGCGCTTTTTTTGTTAATCGCCAGAGAATCTAAATCGTTGAAATAGCGCATCGCCACTTCGCCGGCCGCGCGTACGATGGTTTCTAAAACTTCCAGAGTGATGGGCATGATTTTCCTGATTTTGTTAGGGATGCGGGCAATACGGCTACCCGCCCTGCCCGCTATGAAAAGCCTGGATTTTAACCGCTAATGGTTACAGATTGTGGTAGCCGGTTTCTTCGTGCAGCACGATGTCCAAACCTTGCTGCTCCTCATCTTCGCTGACGCGCAAACCGATGAACACGTCGATGAATTTCAACAAAACATAGCTGAATAAAGCACTCCAGGCCGCCGTCACCAAAACCGCTAGCGCTTGTACGCCGACTTGCTCGGCGATTGTCACACCGTTTAATCCCAAGCCGCCGAAACTTTCAGCAGCGAATACGCCGGTTAAAATCGAGCCGACGCAACCGCCAACCCCATGTACCGGAAATACATCCAAGGAATCGTCGATTTTTAACCGGCGTTTGACGAATTGCGTGGCATAAAAACACACTATGCCTGCCACTATACCAATAATCAGCCCGCCAATCGGCCCGACAAATCCAGAGGCCGGGGTGATGGTACCCAAGCCGGCTACCATACCGGTGACGATACCCAGCACACTCGGCTTGCTGAAACGCAACCATTCAATCGTCATCCAGGTCAACGCGCCAGCGGCGGCGGCGATATGCGTGACGGCAATCGCCATCCCGGCACTGCCGTCGGCTTTTAACGCGCTACCACCGTTGAAGCCGAACCAGCCGAACCAGAGCATACCGGCGCCCGTGACCACCATGGTCATATTGTGCGGAGGCATCGCCACGGTGGGAAAGCCTTTACGACGCCCCAAGACTAAGGCCGCCACCAGAGAAGCCACTCCGGCATTGACGTGAATCACAATCCCACCGGCAAAATCCTTGGCACCCAAGGCCGCCAGCCAGCCGTTGCCCCAAATCCAGTGACAAATCGGCATGTACACCACGATTAACCACAGCCCGCTAAACCAAAGCATCGCCGAAAACTTCATCCGCTCGGCAAAAGCGCCAACGATCAACGCCGGAGTAATAATCGCGAAAGTCATTTGAAACATGAAAAACACGGTTTCCGGAATATCGCCGATCAAGTTTTGCGTGTTCATTTCCGGCAAAAAAATCTTGCTGCCGCCACCCAAAAACTGCTGCCAGTTGCCGCCATCGGTAAACACAAAGCTGTAAACGCCGGCCAGCCACAATATCGATACCAGACAGGTAATCGCAAAACATTGCATAAGCACCGACAGCACATTCTTGCTTCTGACCAAACCGCCGTAAAACAGCGATAGGCCCGGAATGGTCATGAATAAAACCAGTGCGGTGGAGGTTAAAACCCAAGCGGTATTGGCTTGGTTAATGCCTTCAGCCCAAGCCTGCTCGGGCAACATCAAGCTGTATGCCATCAGCATCAGCGTTCTTTTTATTGTTGTCATTGTCTTTCACTAGATGATGGTGTGTTGTTATTTTTAAGCAGTCTATAAACAACAAAATCGCCCTGGTCTGCGGATAACGCGCAGACCAGGGCGATTTTTGATGTTTCGCTGTTTTTTATATTTGTCTTGAAGACTTAAATAGCATCTTCTCCGGTCTCGCCGGTTCTAATACGAATGATCTGTTCCAGGTTGGTCACAAAAATTTTACCGTCGCCAATTTTGCCGGTGTTGGCGGCCTTGACGATAGTTTCCACGGCTTGGTCGACAACGTGTTCGGCCACTGCGATTTCCAGCTTGACCTTAGGCAGAAAATCCACCACGTACTCGGCGCCGCGATACAACTCGGTGTGGCCCTTTTGCCTGCCAAAACCTTTAACTTCGGTTGCCGTTACACCAGCCACCCCGATCTCGGACAAGGCTTCCCTGACGTCGTCCAGCTTGAATGGTTTGATAATCGCTGTAATTAATTTCATGCTATCCCCAAATTCGAATGATTAAAAAGCTGTTTCGTCACTGTTGCCACCATAATAAATAATTCCGGTAGAACCTACAATTTACCCGAGCACAAGCACCAAAGTAGTGCCTCATGATAACAAAAACGGGCAGCCATCGCCGACCACCCGTTTCTTTTCGCGTTAACCGCAGCTTTCAACCCTAAACATGATAAGCGGTTTCGCCGTGTTCGGTGACATCCAGACCTTCACGCTCAGTCGCTTCGCTAACCCGCAGACCCAGAGCCACATCGGCAATTTTGAAGGCAATGAAGGACACCACACCCGACCAAACGATGGCGATACCTACACCCCAAGCTTGGCTGGCAAGCTGGGTAAGCACGCTGTAGTCAGGCAAGGTCGCGTTGGTGACGTAATCCCATACTCCGGTACCGCCCAAGGCAGGGCTGGCAACCACAGCAGTACCCAAGGCGCCGATGATACCGCCTACCCCGTGCACACCAAACGCATCCAGCGAATCGTCATAGTTCATCGCGTGTTTCAAAAAGGTTACTGACCAGAAGCATACTGCGCCGACCACCAAGCCTAAACCGATAGCGCCCATCGGGCCTGACCAGCCGCAAGCAGGAGTTATCGCGACTAAACCGGCAACCGCGCCTGACGTGGCGCCCAACATGCTGGGTTTACCACGCACAGCCCATTCTGCGCCCATCCAGGCCAAGGTTGCCGCCGCTGCCGCCAACAATGTGTTGAGGAAAACCAATGCCGCCAGACCGTTGGCTTCCAGGTTGGAGCCTGCATTAAAACCGAACCAACCTATCCACAACAAGGACGCGCCTATCATGTTCATCGTCACGCTGTGCGGCGCGATAAACTCTTTACCATAACCAATGCGCTTACCTATCATTAAGCAACCGACCAAACCAGCGATACCGGCATTGATATGTACCACGGTGCCGCCGGCAAAATCCAACGCGCCTTTTTGGAATAAAAAGCCCGCCGTCGCACCGGCTGTTTCCGCTGCGGCAGCATCGGTATACGCATCAGGGCCTGCCCAGTACCAAACCATATGCGCCATCGGTAAGTAGCAGAAGCTAAACCAGATCACGGTAAACAACAGCACCGCTGAAAATTTAACCCGCTCGGCAAATGCGCCGATGATCAAGGCCGGCGTGATAGCCGAGAATGTCAGCTGGAACGCTACATAAATGAACTCCGGTACATAAGCCCCCTTGCTGAAAGTGGCCGCCATCGAATCCGGGGTAATACCCTTCAAAAATGCCTTGCTGAAACCGCCGAAGAAGGCGTTACCCTCGGTAAACGCGACGCTGTAGCCGAACGTCGCCCACATAATCGCCGTCAACGAAAAGATAACAAAGACCTGCATCAAGATAGACAGCATGTTTTTGGCTCGCACCATACCGCCGTAGAACAAGGCCAAGCCAGGTATTACCATTAACGCAACCAGTACGGTGGCAACTATCATCCAGGCGGTATCGCCTTTGTTAACGGTGGCTTGTACGGCCGGTGCCGCCACTTCTTCCGCAAACGCCATGCCCGAGAGTCCAAACAGCGCGAACAGCGCCATGCCTGTTAAATATTTCATTGTTGGTTTCCCCATCTTGATATTAAAGAGCTTCTTCGCCGGATTCGCCGGTTCTGATCCGAACCACCTGCTCCAGATCGGTTACAAAAATTTTGCCATCGCCGATCTTCCCGGTATTGGCTACTTTCACAATCGCTTCGACGGCTTGCTCAAGCAAAGCATCCGCAACCGCTACCTCGATTTTTGCTTTGGGTAAAAAATCCACCACATATTCGGCACCACGATACAGTTCCGTATGGCCCTTTTGCCGACCAAAGCCTTTTACTTCAGTAACCGTCACGCCAGATACACCGATATCCGACAACGCCTCACGCACGTCGTCTAGCTTAAACGGCTTAACCACCGCTGTTATCAGTTTCATAGTTCAACACCTCTTTGCTTGAGTTAATAAATTCCCGAAACAAGCAAAGCATGATGCATGCCACTATTTATTCCCATGATTTTTAAAGATTTATTAAACACATCAATTAAAAGGACAACAGAATCGCACCAAAGAAGTGCAACGCTTTTTGGATTGCACCATTGCAACTCAATACCACCCTACAGGCCTTGATCTGCCAGTTTCAGTGGTTTGCTTTAAGAATAAATGGGGCGTTGTCGCAACATAGCAACACCGCATTACTTTGGTGCAACAAAAAGAATTTGCACCATTGCGAATCATGAACTAGTCTACATATGCCGCCTATCTTGTTGATTTTTAATAAATCGAATATGGCCTAAAAACTGCTATACAATCTTCAGTAGTCACTGAACCAAGGGGATAACCACCATGAGAAACAACACAACGTTAACAAAATCACACAGCCGCGCTTGCTTAGCCGGGTTAATGGTGATTTGCAGTGCCTCCGCAATGGCGGACAGCTGGACAGAAGCATCCGGACTACTGGGTGCAGCAGGCATTGATCCGAACGAAGCCAAGTTCATGAAGGATCACAATCTTAAAATTGGTGGCTGGCTGGAAGGAAGTGTCGGCGCGAATCTCAACGCCACACATGACGCTTACAATGGCCCAGTAACCTTTAACGATAGAACAGCTGAAGTACAAATGAACCAGCTGTACTTTTACTTGCAAAAAGCAATTACGGTTGGTGGTGATGCATTCGACCTTGGCGGCCGAGCCGACTTTATGTATGGTACCGACGCTATTTTTACTCAAGCTTACGGCAATCCTTCATTTGACCCTACGACAACCTTAGCAACAGGCGGCCGCGGCGATTGGGACCTCTATCTTTCGGACGACCGCTTCTACAACCTTGCTTTACCGCAAGTCTATGCCGAACTTAACTTGCCGGTCGGTAATGGTATTGATGTCAAATTAGGCCACTTTTACACGCCTATCGGCTACGAAGTAGTTACTTCACCGGACAACTTTTTTGTCACAAAACCCTACACCATGCAGTATGGCGAACCGTTTACCCATACAGGTATGCTGGCTAGCTACACAGTTAACCCAAACTGGGCAATCTCCGCTGGCGCCGTCACGGGTAGCGGCACAGGTGGCTGGGATGGCAACTTTAATAAAAATGTTGGCAATTGGTCATTCTTGGGCGGTGTAACCTGGACTAGCGATGACGCTGGAACCTCGCTGGCACTGACCTCAACCGCCGGCGAACAGTCAGAAGTCAATAGTTCGAAATGGGCGATGTACAGCTTGGTTGGTAAACACAACTTCACCGACAAATTGCATTACATTATTCAACATGACCACGGCTATGCAGACAACGTAGCAACCGGCAATGCTTCCGCAGCCGCCACTTTGGCAGCAGGAACAGCCACGGTTGGAACACAAAATGCTGAATGGTACGGCATCAACCAATACTTGATTTACGATGTAACAGACAAACTTTCAGCCGGCCTACGCGCTGAATGGTTCAGGGACAACAACGGTTTCCGCGTGAACGGTCCAGGCCGTTGCGTTGCCGGCGCACAACCCGACGGTAGCAACTCGGCATGTGGTGCTGCCTGGGGCGGCTACTATGGTGACAACGCCGCTTTCTTGTCACAAGGTAGCGGCTACTATGCTCTTACAGCAGGTTTGACATACAAACCTGCCAAATGGATTAACCTGCGGCCTAATGTTCGTTGGGATCATAGTGATCAAACCAAGGCATTCGCCGGCGGCAACAGTCATGACCAAGTACTGTTCACTGCAGACGCTGTAATCACTTTCTAATCTTGAAGTTATAGCCACGAAAATTGATATTAACGCGCCTCCGACGCTTTGTTGGAGGCTTGGTTTGTTATAGCTCTTTACTACGTTTGATGATATTGTTAAAACGTTTAGCTTCTCAACCAAAACAACTACAACCCACGGAGACCCTCACTAATGTCTGTTGATCACGTTCTGAAATTAATCCAAGAAAACGACGTAAAATTTGTCGACTTCCGTTTCTGTGACACGCGCGGCAAAGAACAACACGTTACTTTCCCAGCGCACACTATCGACGAAGACACCTTTGAAGAAGGTAACATGTTCGACGGTTCATCCATCGCCGGCTGGAAACACATCAACGAATCGGACATGATTCTGATGCCCGACCCCAGCACAGCGGTTATCGATCCATTTTTCGACGACAAAACTCTGATCTTGCGTTGCGATATTATCGAACCGAAAGATATGCAAGGTTACGCTCGCGACCCACGCTCTATCGCCAAACGTGCTGAAGCCTATTTGCAATCTACCGGCATCGCCGACACCGCGTTCTTCGGTCCTGAAAACGAATTCTTCATTTTCGACGACGTCCGCTGGAACACCAGCATGGGCGGTTGCTCCTACCAAATCGACTCAGAAGAAGCCGGCTGGAACTCTGAAAAAGTGTACGAAAACGGTAACATCGGTCACCGTCCGGGCGTTAAAGGCGGTTATTTTCCCGTTCCACCAGTCGATTCTTTCCAAGACATGCGCTCTGCAATGTGTCTAGTTCTGGAAGAAATCGGCCAAACCGTTGAAGTACATCACCACGAAGTGGCAACTGCCGGTCAGTGCGAAATCGGCGTTAAATTCAACACGCTGGTTAAAAAAGCCGACGAAGTATTGGGCTTGAAATATGTGATTGCCAACATCGCTCACGCTTACGGCAAAACCGCAACCTTCATGCCTAAACCACTGGTTGGCGACAACGGCAGCGGCATGCACGTTCACCAATCCCTGGCTAAAGGCGGCGTAAACCTGTTCACCGGCAACCTGTACGGCGGCCTGTCAGAAACCGCGTTGTATTACATCGGCGGCATTATCAAACATGCTAAAGCATTAAACGCTATCACCAACCCATCAACCAACAGCTACAAACGTCTGGTTCCTGGTTTTGAAGCGCCTGTGATGCTGGCTTACTCAGCGCGTAACCGCTCTGCCTCTATCCGTATTCCTTACGTCACCAACCCTAAAGGTCGCCGTATCGAAGTACGTTTCCCGGACTCAACTGCTAACCCATACTTGGCATTCTCTGCCATGTTGATGGCCGGTCTTGACGGTATCCAAAACAAAATTCACCCAGGTGAAGCAATGGATAAAGACTTGTACGACTTGCCGCCAGAAGAAGAAAAAGCGATTCCACAAGTTGCTTTCTCTCTGGACGAAGCATTAGCCGCTCTGGATGCAGACCGTGAGTTCTTGACTCGTGGCGGCGTATTCACCGACGACGTAATCGATGGCTACATTGCACTGAAACAAGAAGATGTGACTCGTCTGCGCATGAGCACTCACCCAGTTGAACTGGATATGTACTACAGCCTATAGGTTTTAAGACTGTCTCAGGCAGTCCCAAGCCAACCCAAAACCCCGCAAGCCGCTTGGCTTAGCGGGGTTTTTTTGCCCCAAACATTCCCAACGAAACCCGTTGAAGCCCAAGTTTTTGCCCACTATTCCGAAATAGGCTAGGGGTGATGCCGATGCTAACCGCGAGCGACTTCATTGCGCCAATGGCTACCTGTCGCCCGTTGACTAAGAATTACAGCTTAAAGCTGCTTAGCTGTATGTCCGGAAAAGTGTCGACATATCAAACCGCTAGCAACAACGAGCTGGTGGTATTCGCGGGTCATCGGCTTTTATTTTGGGGCATTCCCGCCCTAATTGGTGCATAATCAGAATTCGGTTGATATAGAAAACAACCGGAAACACACCAGAAATGGTTTTTTAAAAGTTAAGAGTAATTTATGGCAGCATTAGTACAAGGCAAAGTTAAGTGGTTCAACGATGACAAAGGCTTCGGCTTCATTGAACAAGATGGTGGCAAAGATGTGTTTGTACACTTTAGCGTTATTCAAGGTAGCGGTCGCAAAACCTTGAGTGAAGGCCAAAGCGTCACCATGGAAGTAACCAGCGGAGCTAAAGGCCCACAAGCGGAAAACGTCACCCCTTTATAGTGGTCATTTGATTGCTATCGTAGCAAAGCATTGAAGCCGGGTAATACCGGCTTTTTTTGTGCCAAAATAAACCCGAACCAAAGCCCCCTATTTTATTTTTCACCCTCTCGAGGCATTGATTTTACTAGGCCCTTGTACTACAGCCTACGCGACGGGGCATATTAATTGCTTCGCTATCGAGGAGGGGATGCAGCCCCTTTACTCCAGACACTCTTTCCTCAGCACTATTTAGGTAACTATTATGGCTATCAGCGTCTTCGATATTTTTAAAATCGGTATCGGACCTTCCAGCTCTCATACTGTAGGACCCATGCGAGCGGCGATGACGTTTGTCAATAATCTGGAACAGCGAGGTTTTATTGGCGAGGTACAGCGCTTGCGCATCGAATTATTCGGTTCGCTTGGCGCGACAGGCAAAGGCCATGGCACCGATAAAGCGGTATTGCTTGGTCTGGAAGGCGAAGCACCCGACTTGATTGACCCTGCCATCATTCCGCAACGACTAGCGACTATCCGCGAGACCGGGGCAGTTAAGCTATTGCACCGCTACCCGGTGCCGTTCAACGAGAAGGCCGATTTGCTGTTTCAACGCAAAGTACTGCCCTATCACTCCAACGGCATGCGCTTTACAGTATTTGATGCAAACGGCGCCGAACTGCTACAAAGCGATTACTATTCGGTAGGTGGCGGATTTGTCGTGACCGACGCAGCTGCGGCCGCTGATCGGCTGAGCAATGACGATACCTGCCTGCCCTACCCTTTCAAAACTGGTGCAGCGATACTAAAACTGTGCGCGACGCATAACAAATCAATCAGCGACTTGATGCTGAGCAATGAAAAAGCCTGGCTGGGTGAAGAGGAAATCCGCCAGAAATTATTGAACATTTGGCAGGTGATGCAGGCTTGCGTCGAACGAGGCTTACATGAAGAAGGGGTTATGCCGGGCGGAATGAAAGTCAGGCGCAGAGCGGCCAATCTCTATCGGCAGCTGAGCGGCGAAATACCCCGGCAAACGCCAAGTATGCCGGTCGGAACGATGGAGTGGGTGAATTTGTTCGCACTTGCCGTCAGCGAGGAAAATGCTTCCGGCGGACGCGTGGTGACCGCACCCACCAACGGCGCTGCCGGCATCATCCCGGCGGTATTGCATTACTACTGGCGCTTTTGCGACGGCGCGAATGAGGAAGGTGTGATTCGCTTTTTACTGACGGCAGCTGCGATAGCGATCTTGTACAAAGAGAACGCCTCGCTATCCGGAGCCGAGGTCGGGTGTCAGGGCGAAGTCGGCGTTGCGTGCTCTATGGCGGCCGGTGCACTGGCCGAAGTATTGGGCGGCACGCCCGAGCAGGTCGAGAACGCCGCCGAAATTGGGATGGAGCATAACTTGGGTTTGACCTGCGACCCAGTCGGCGGTTTGGTGCAAGTACCCTGCATCGAGCGTAACGCGATGGGATCGGTAAAGGCTATCAACGCCGCGCGCATTGCCCTGCGCGGCGACGGCAAGCATTTCGTATCCCTGGACAAGGTAATCAAAACCATGCGCGAAACCGGCGCCGATATGAAAACCAAATACAAGGAGACCTCACGCGGCGGTTTGGCGGTAAATTTGATTGAATGCTGACAACTCAGGTGTATTCAAGCCCAAGATTTGTAGATTCGTTAAGACTCGCGCGTCTAACAAAAAGCCTGCCCAAACGAAACAGCAACGATCAGCAATTTCCGAACTTTAGACGATAGTAAAGTTAACCATGTGTTCGGAAATCGGTCGCTATATCCCCGTCGTCATAGATGGCCTGGCCTCTGCCAAGAATACCGTCCCGGCCTGACGCCGCGAATGCCATGATCTGGTCAGCCGTTTCCTGCGGAACTTGCAATTGATTGAGGCTGTTTTGCAACAGTTCCAATACCACATCGTAGTTATCGTCAATAGGCTGTAATCTTAAAAAATGGGAATGGCCGGGACAGAGCAGGGTCAAATGAGGTTTTTCGTCGCTACCGACAAGATCGCCGGTGACAAACATCTCCAAAAACGCAAAGTCTCGATTATTCACCAAACTGGGCTTGGCGTTCCCTCTGGCAAAAGCCGCAGCAAAATAATCATCAGCCAATTCGGACAGTTTTTTAGGCTCGACAGGTTCTGTGCTGAGCAACGCATTTACAAGTTGCTTTAACGGCTTGGCTTGTTCTTGGATAGGCCTAGAGTAAAAATATCGGTTGATTCGATAGTCATCAAGCATACTGGCGTAAAAAATATCCACAATCTTGGACACCAGGTTCTCGTCAATTTTTGGCAATAGTTTATTGTTCATCGTTTTATCCCCCGCTTTATAGTTAACCAGCTTATTTGCTTAAGTCAAATGCCGCATGAGTACGTCCCTTTCGCGTCTATTAAACGCAGCACTAGAGTATAAGTCCGATCCGGCAATATCCGCTTAAACGTTTTTCAAAAATCAGCAGCTGGCAGGCAGAGACATAGCATTTGAAAAAAAAATTTTAGCAAACAACATTAACGTCGAATGTTAAGTCCCTGAAGATGAATAACATTGAAAAACCGCGCGACAGATGTAGTTTAAAAACCACTTGAAATCCTCGTTTAACGTAGGAAAATCGCGCCCGAAGCGGCATTTTTATGACGCTGTTCACACTTTATTCGATAAAAAGAGGAGGCATTATGAAAATCGCACTTGTCGCTATGGCCGGAGTCACTATCGGCGCACTGATAGCTATTTCAGCTTTTCAATTATTGAAAGTCATTTTTCAAGAAATGTACAAAATGGCGGCTGAGGCTTGGTATAGCCCTGAGCAACATTAAAACTGCCTGAGCATTGTTGCGGGCCGGTTAAATGACAGACGAAAGCCGGCCAATTGCAGAACTGAACAAGCTGTAATGCCCATATAAAAAATGCCCCGCCGGTTTCCCGACGGGGCATTTTTGTTTTAATCGCGTTACTTTATCAATCCGCCTTGTTTAACACTCGTAGCGGATAGCTTATTTGACCGAATTATCAGTCGTTACCACCGAATACGCCCAACAATTGCAGCAAGCTGGTGAACAGGTTGTAGATGGACACATACAATGACACGGTGGCTAAAATATAGTTGGTTTCGCCGCCGTGGATGATTTCACTAGTTTGATACAAAATCATACCGGACATCAGCAACACGAACATCGCGGAAACCGCCAACGACAACGCAGGTACCGAAAATAAGATCGCCGCCAAACCCGCGAAGAATGCTACCAGCACGCCCACCATCAGGAAGCCGGCCATAAAACTAAAATCCTTGCGGGTGGTCAGCGCGTAGCCTGACAAGCCCAGGAAAATCACGCCGGTACCGCCCAGCGCGGTTAAAATCAGTTCATGGCCGTTGCTGAACGCGTGTATATACATGTTTAAAATCGGCCCCAGGGTCATACCCATGAAACCGGTCAACGCAAACACGAACACCAAGCCCAGTGCACTATTACTAAAACGGGTGGTTAAAAACAGCAGACCGAAGTAGCCTACCATGGTGATAATCAAACCCGGATGCGGCAAATCCAGCGTCATCGCTACCGCAGCCATAGCCGCGCTGAACAGCAGAGTCATCGATAGCAATAAATAAGTATTCTTTAAAACCTTATTGGTCGCCAGTATGCCGGCTTCCGAACGAGCAGTTGCAGTATTTAAACGCATGATCAGTTATCCTCTCAAAGTTACAAGTAATGCTATGACCGCGCAACGGCCCTAGAGTTTCAGGGCATTGTCGGTACCGTCTGCTAGTATACCTAAAGAAATTGCACATACGAGGTTAAATAGGACATGAGCCCCACCCCCTACGAGTTAATCGGCGGCGAGAATGCGTTGCGTAGCCTGGTCGACAGATTCTACTTTTATATGGATATACTGCCGGAAGCCCAGGGCATACGTGCTATGCACGCTCCCAGTCTAGCAGGCGCCAAAGACAAATTATTTAAGTTCTTCTCCGGCTGGCTGGGTGGCCCCAACCTGTTTATCGAAGAATTCGGCCACCCGATGCTGCGTGCCAGGCATTTTCCGTTTCCGATTGGCGAATCGGAGCGCGATCAGTGGATGCTCTGTATGAACAAGGCCTTGGATGAAATTGAGACGGACCCACGCCTGCGCGAAAACATCCGCACCGCCCTGCAACAACTCGCGACGCATATGATCAATCAAGAAGCCACGGGAAGCTGAAGCTCATGTCATTATCCAAACAATTGTTAATCCTGATTTCAGCGCTGTTTTTGATGATTTTCAGCGTCAATTTCGCGTTGAGCGTCAACAACATCAAGGACTACCTGGAAGGCGAATCGAAGAATCATGCCCAAGATACCGCCACCTCGCTGGGTCTATCCCTCAGTCCTTACATGGTCGATAACCACGATCCGGTGATTAAAACCATGATGAGCGCAATTTTTGATATGGGTTATTACAAGGAAATCAGGCTGGTCGATGCGGATAACAAAGAACTGGTGGCTCTAAGCAGCGACAAGCGCATAGAAGGCGTGCCGGACTGGTTTACCGAACTGCTGCCCATGACATCGGCGACCGCCGAAAGCGAAATCAGCTCGGGCTGGAACATGAGCGGGGTGATCTACGTCACGGTCAACTCCGGCTACGCCTATCTAAAACTGTATGAACAAGCCAAATCCGGGTTTTATTATTCGCTGGCAGCATTTTTATTGTCCATTGCCCTGCTGGCACTGCTTTTACGCGTCACATTAGCCTCGCTAAGAAAAATCGATCTATTGGCTCAGCAGATCAGCGACGGCCATTTTGAAAGCATCGAAGAATTGCCCTGGACCCGCGAAGTACGCAATGTCGCGGCATCCATGAACACCATGTCGCACAAAATAAAAACCACGATAGCGGCGTTGCATGGCAAGCTTGACCAAATGGGCGCCAGCCTGTTACGCGACGATTTGACGGGTCTGTATAAAAAAGCCGTGTTCGAAACCGACATGAAAAATTTGGCATTGGAAGGCGCGGATGCCTATGTGGTTTTGATAAAAATCGATAGCTTGGTCGATCTGGTCAAAGAGCGCGACAGCGACGTGATCGATCAATTCTTACAAGCGTTTGCCGCCATTCTGGAAAAAATCGCCGATCTTGCTGGAGCACAAGCCGGCAAAGCTTATCGATTCTACGGCGCCGAATTTGCACTGGTGCTGAAGATTGGGAATTCGGAACAATTGGAAGGGTTGGTAAAAACCCTGAGCAACGAAGTAACCGAATTGGGCGAACGTTACCAAAAAACCGATTTGGCCCACATCGGCGTGGTTGCTTTCAATCCGCTACTGACCACCGAAATTCTGTTGGAAGCCGCGCACGAAGCTTATGAACAAGCGCATCTGATCGGCACCAACAGTTATTTCATCCGCACCGGCGATAATTTAGCCCGCGATATTGCCACCTGGCGGGATTTGGTCTTCGACTGCGTCGACCACAACGGTTACTCAGTTTGGTATATAGGGCAGATCGCCGCATTCA